>CAYTGX010000249.1:0-1006 GCA_964437385.1 uncultured Spirochaetaceae bacterium | reverse complement strand
TCTTCTTCTGCAAGAGCACTTTCAGGCAACGATACACAGCCGACCGAATGCCTAAAACATCATTTTACTTCCGAGAAGTCTGGAAGAATTGTCTGGATGCAAAGGTCCTTGTATTTATTGCCCTTGTAGACGTCAAGAATTTCAATCGAAAGAACACCATTCTTGCTTCTGTCATCCATAATGTCATGAAGATCAATCCGCTGGAATGCTGGTTTGTCAAAGACCTCAACGATCTTGCTTCTGCCTGACGTGGAATCCGTTATTTTCATTTTCCTGACTCTAGAATTTTGATAGTATAAGTATGGTCTATCGCGGTCAACGTAGCCATTCAAAGAAAGCATAGAAATCGGCCATAGGTCGAGGTCGATCGTGAGCTTATCACCAATGCCATACCCGTTTCCGCTCACCCATGGCAGCCTGCTCACATGTATCAAGTTGCCAGGCACATATTGCGTAGCCTCTTTAGTCAGAAAACTTGACGCTGTAATTGTCCAACTTGGATCGACAGGCTCCGTCCGCAATCCTTCCTTTCTCGAAAGGAAGGAATAGAGACCACTACCGTCAGAAAGATAGATGCCGTCCGGCCAGAAAAGGAGAAGCCACTTTGTATTTCCCATCTCAATAAACTCAAGCGGCGTATCGGTAATATCGCGATAGGGAATTTCTGAATGAACTGCCTTGCCAGTATACGTGTCTGACCTAACGTCTACTATTATCTTCGTATCATCGATTGTAATGCTTGCATAACCAGCTATCGTTCCATCGTCATACATGCCCCAATAGTGGCCAACGATTTCTTGCCCGAATCCGCTCGCAATCGAGACCCAGATCAGAGCACACACGGTTAGCAACCAAATCTTTTTCATAACCGTCCTCTAGTAGCCTTTTTTCGTCTTTGCCGCGCGGGATTTGGGCCTAAATGGCTTTGTTTTTGCCAACCTTCGTAGACGCAGTTAATAGTCTTCGCCAGACCACAAGCAGCCTTGAATGAACATAACATAGAGTT
>CAYTGX010000248.1:0-1020 GCA_964437385.1 uncultured Spirochaetaceae bacterium | reverse complement strand
TGAACTCTATGTTATGCCTCTCCAAGTATGCAGTTCCTAGACGGCATCATCGCGATGCTTACATGGCTGTATTCAAGAGTGAGCGCAGCTCTATTTTGAAACTCGATAACTGCGATTACGCATCAACCATCCTGCTATGGGGGTAAGCCAACTTGACAAATTTGAAAAGATGTAATACGTTCTGTAGTACGAGGAACGATATATGCTTTCAGTAAGATTGCCAGAGGAACTAGAAAAGAGAGTAAAGCAAATCGCAACTGCAGAAAGACGTACCAAGACGGAGATTGTTCGAGCTGCTTTGGAAGTGTACGTCGAGTCGAAGGGCAAGGTAGGATCCTCCTATGACCTTGGAAAGGGTCTATTTGGAAGGCATGGGTCTGGGCGCGGTGATCTTTCAGTCAGTTACAAAGGCAAAGTGAAAGAACGAATTCGTGCGAAATACACTCATTGATGCAGGCCCGCTGATCGCACTTTTTGACAAGGATGATAGGTACCATAAAACCGTACTCGACGCCCTATCTCACACTCAGACGGCTTTAGTTACGACTTGGCCTGTGATTACAGAAACCTGCCACATGCTTGATTTCAGCGTAGATGCTCAACTTGATTTTTTGGAATGGGCATCCCAAGGTGGACTTCATATACACGAATTAAGCGGAAGCGATTTCGAGAGAATCATCGCCTTAACAAAGAAATATCGTGATCGTCCAATGGATCTAGCGGATGCCAGTTTGATAATCACTTCGGAGAAATTAGGCATAAAACAAGTCATTTCAATTGATAGTGACTTTAATATCTATCGAAGAGCAGACAAAAAGCCGTTGGAAAACATCCTGTTTAGGTAGGAATTCGGGAGAGGCATAACAAATTGTTGCAGTTGCCCCCTTAGAGGCCGCCTGAAAATGGGAATGCAGCTTTGCAATTCCGTCAGGTTCTGGGTTGATGCGGCGGGGCAACTGAACTCCATGTTATGGCGCTTAAAGGTCCATCTCGACTCGAGAGGAGGAAGAAGTGGAGCAA
>CAYTGX010000247.1:0-1024 GCA_964437385.1 uncultured Spirochaetaceae bacterium | reverse complement strand
CATCACGCGGATTGTAGTCATAACCTGACGTTGCAGTTGTCCCCTAGAAGGCCGCCTGGAACGGTGAATGCAGCCTGGCAATTCCACGGAGTGCCGTGCTGATGCGGCGGGGCAACTGAACTCTATGTTATGTTCACCTGATCGGGGCTTACAGTCACGTTCGCCTTGAATTTGATAAGGGCTAGAGCATAAACTCCCGCGGAAGAGGGCGTATGGGTTCGAAAAAGACCGCTCAACCAGAACTACCTGTGTTGCTTTTCAAGTCAGTAGGTCCCTGGAAAACCTGGCTCACGAAAAACGCCGCCCGTTCAAAAGGGCTGTGGCTACGGATAGCGAAGAAAGGCTCTTCCCTTCGGTCCGTTACTTATGATCAAGCGCTTGAGGCGGCTCTCTGCTACGGATGGATAGATGGACAGAAGAAGTCACTTGATGATGCATCATGGCTACAGCGTTTCACACCGCGCGGGCCACGGAGCATCTGGTCAAAGATCAACTGTGCAAGGGCTGAGCGGCTTATGGAAGAGGGACGCATGAAGCCTGCGGGTCTTGCTGCTGTGGAGCGGGCAAAAGCAAACGGAGAGTGGGAAAAAGCCTACGAAGGACAACGTACTATAGAAGCCCCAGAGGATTTTATAAGGCTCCTTGCAGTGCGGCCCAAAGCAAAAGTTTTCTACGAAACCCTCAACCGCCAGAATAGCTATGCCATCAATTTCAGAATTCACAGCGCCAAAAAGCCAGAGACAAGGGTAAGGCGCATGGAGAAGTTTATCGAGATGCTTGAGCGCAACGAGAAGATCTATCCGTAGAACCTTCAGGGATAGAAAGCTGGAAATGAGCAAGTGCAGCTCGAGGCAACCTGCGTCAGAGGTGAACATAACAAATCGTTGGAGTTGTCGCCTTGGGTTGTCTTCTTTTTCGTACAAATGTCGTTGCTGTGGTTCGCTTCGCGCTGGTGATTCGGCGGCGCAACTCAACTCTATGTTAGATGGCTTCTCATTGGCGGGTTGGCGCCACGATTGGCGAA
>CAYTGX010000246.1:0-1048 GCA_964437385.1 uncultured Spirochaetaceae bacterium | reverse complement strand
CCGTTGAAGGTGAAGGTGCCCCCAACTGTGTAGGTGCCTCCGGTGAAGTCTACTGCGCCGCCTACCCGGATTGTTCCACCCCCGGCCGTGCTCGTGTTTCCTGCAGAGGTAAGAGACCCGGTGATTGTTAAAGTGTGCGTGCTCGTTGCCAGAGAACCCGGATTGCTCACAGTGACAGAGCCGATCGTCGCATCTGCAGCGACAAGGGTAGCGGGCAGGTGTGACCCGCCCGCGATTGTGACTGTATCCTTCGCGTTGGGAACATAGCCCAGGGTCCAGTTGCCCGAGTGGCCCCAATCATTGTCGACAAGGCCGGTCCATGACTGGGCAGTGGACGGGAAGAACCAGCCAGGGGTGGGGGAACCGGGGGAGAGTGTATTATTGCCGCCGTCGCTGCTCGAGTTGGCCGTGATTGCGTTCCCGACTACGTTTCCGTACTGGACCAGGACAAAGCTCACAGTCTGAGGGCCGCCGACGGAGAGAGTCCACTGGGTTGGAGGAGCCAGGCTCAGGAGGCTGACGAGGTCTCCAGCAGTGCCCTGAATATTCAGCGTGCCGCCTACGCTCTGCGTTTTCCCGCTGTCAAACAGGATTGTCTTGCTGTTCCCCGCCCCCGGGATCGAGGTGAAATTGTTGAAAGAAGTCGTTCCGGAAATGGTTGCCGTGGCTGTGCCTGTGAAGCTTACCGTGCCGGATCCCGCATTGAACAAGCCGGAGTTGCTCCAGTTGCCCCCGACGCTCAGGACGGTGCTCCCGGATGTGAGCGTGCCAGTGCTGCTGATCGAGACGTCCCCTGTGACCGTGACGGCATTGGCGACAGTGCTCATGGTCCCGTTTGCAGAAATGCTGAGAGAATCCACCGTCAGGGGGTCAAGAAGGGTGACGGTTGTGGAGAGAGTCTGTACGCTGACTGCTCCAAGGTTGTTGAGGGCCGAGGTGAGGTTCTGGGGCCCTCCGCCGTTGAAGGTGAAGGTGCCCGTCCCTTTGGTGTAGGTGCCTCCCGTGAAGTTCACAGTCCCCTTCACCGACACCCCGCCTCCCCCCGAGG
>CAYTGX010000245.1:0-1086 GCA_964437385.1 uncultured Spirochaetaceae bacterium | reverse complement strand
CCCATGTCGAGCAGGTTCACGAAGAAGTCGTTGGTCAGCGTCTCGGGCCGCCTGGTAAAGACGCCATGCCTGGACTGCCCGACGTTTGCATTCAGGGCGCGCATGCCGCCGATCAGAACCGTCATCTCAGGAGCAGTCAGCGTCAGCAGCTGCGCCCGATCCACCAGCAGCTCCTCTGCCGGTAGTTGCACTCCCTTCCGCTGGTAGTTGCGGAAGCCGTCCGCGGCCGGTTCAAGCACAGCGAACGAGACCACGTCTGTTTGCTCCTGTGAAGCATCCATGCGTCCCGGTGCAAAGGGAACCTTCACGTTTTGCCCTGCCTTTTTCGCAGCTTCCTCGACGGCCGCGCAGCCGCCAAGAACGATCAAGTCGGCACGCGAGACCTTCTTCCCACCGGACCCCGCGCCGTTGAACTCCTTCTGGATCGCTTCCAGCTTCTGCAGGGCCTTCGCCAGTTCGGCCGGCTGGTTCACTTCCCAGTCCTTCTGTGGGCTGAGGCGAATGCGCCCACCGTTAGCTCCGCCGCGCTTGTCGCCACCGCGGAACGTTGCCGCTGCCGCCCATGCCGTCAGGACCAGTCGGGAGATGGAAAGCCCGGAAGCGAGAATTTTGGTCTTCAGGGAGGCGATGTCCTCTGCATCAATCAGTTTGTGATTGACGGCGGGAATGGGGTCTTGCCAGATGAGCTCTTCGGCAGGAACCTCCGGGCCCAGATAGCGCGCGCGAGGTCCCATGTCCCGGTGCGTCAGCTTGAACCACGCCCGGGAGAACGCCTCCGCGAGCTGATCCGGATTCTCCATGAAACGACGTGAGATCTTTTCATAGGCAGGGTCGAGCCGCAGAGCAAGGTCCGTGGTCAGCATGGAAGGCGCGTGATGCCTGGACGGATCGTGGGCATCCGGCACCGTACCGGCGCCTGCGCCTTTTTTCGCTTGCCACTGATGCGCACCGGCTGGGCTCTTCGTCAGTTCCCACTCGTAGCCGAACAGGGTCTGGAAGAAATTGTTGCTCCACTTCGTTGGGGTCGTGGTCCAGGTGACTTCCAGGCCGCTTCCGATCGCGTCACCGCCTTTGCCGGTGCCGAAG
>CAYTGX010000244.1:0-1121 GCA_964437385.1 uncultured Spirochaetaceae bacterium | reverse complement strand
GTCCCCTTAGACTACGCTATGTCACAACGAACTACGCTCTTTCAAACCGTTGCTGCTGTGCTGATGCGGCGGGGCAACTGAGCTCTATGTTAGACGTGCCTTGGATTTTGAAATCGCATCCGCAAAACAGTGAGGCCTTGTGAAACTGGATGAAGTAAAGACTCTTCACCTGATCGCAAGAGGTGGTCAAGCTGACATTTATGACTATGGCAACGGAAAGGTGATCCGAGTTCCCAGGCGACCTCAGGATTACGACCGCATTCGTTATGAATACAGTGTCTACTTGTCGTTGCCCGGTTCAGACGTCGCTGCCCCTGCGGTGTATGGACTCGTAGAAGTGGACAATGCGCCGTCAATAGTTATGCAACGGATAGTTGGCATATCGATGATGGACCAGATAAAGAACAGGCCGTTTCTCTTTCGAAAGGAAGCGATTCACCTGGCCGAAATGCATCTTGCCTTGCTAAAACTGAGTCCAGATGCCTCCATAAAGGATGGAAAGGATCAGGCGAAATTCTGTATCGAAGCATCCCTATGCCTCACAGAACCCATGAAAAACGTGATTCTTAACATTTTGGAGCATCTGCCCGCAGGGAAAAGTCTATGCCACGGAGATTTTCACCCGGGAAATATCCTGTACAGTGATGGCAGAGACTACATAATTGACTGGACTCGGGCTTCCAGAGGCGACATTGCAGCCGATGTCGCGCATACGTATATCCTAATGAAGGTGGTGCCTCGCGTTCCTGGCATAGGCTTGTTCATGCATGCAGTGCAAAAGCAACTCGGTAGCGCTATGGCAAACATCTATTTGAAATGCACACTGAAATCAGTGCCGCTCAGTCCTGTTATCTTTTCGAAATGGGTGCTGATCAAAGCCGCTGAGCGGACCTACTATGGATTGCCTTCTGAGCAGCGTCGTTTGCAGACGTTTATCGCAAAGTATGTGCATGCGCTGTCGCAGGGCAGAAATGAAGATCATTTCTACAAGTGGATTTAGTTCGGTTTCGGCAGTGCTAGCTCATTTGCGTCAGGCACGTCTAACAAATCGCTGCAGTTGTCCCCTAAGACTACGTTAGCAAAGTGGGGACTACGTTCTGAGGAACTACTGTGGCCGTACT
>CAYTGX010000243.1:0-1155 GCA_964437385.1 uncultured Spirochaetaceae bacterium | reverse complement strand
ACTCGACAAGACGAGCCAGGACACTGCATATAGTTTGGTTTTCATGGTTTCTCCTTTTTTGCTCAGCACATCACTTTTCCGGCCTGATGGCGATTCCAAAGGGGCCGGCTCGGGAAGGAAAAACAGGGGTGCTCAATGGGGTCAGCAGACCGTCGAAGCTTATCGCGTACGCGGATATACTGCCGCCGCCCGCGTTCGTCACATAAAGAAAGGCGCCGTCCGGCGTCACAGATATTTGCTGGGGCGCCGATCCGGTAGCAAGGGCGGGGGTGCTCAAAGGCGTGAGCAAGCCGCCCGGGCCGATGGCGTAGGCCGATACCGTATTGAGGCCGTTATTTGTCACATAGAGGAAAGAATTGTTTGGCGTTACCGCGATTCCTCTGGGGTTTGATCCAGTGACGAAAGTACCTGTGCTCAATGGTGTGAGCACCCCGTCAGGTCCAATGGCATAGGCTGATATGGTGCTGCTGTCCTGGTTTGTAACGTAGAGGAAGGAGCCGTTGGGTGTAACTGCCAGACTGCGGGGTCCGTTACCTGCGGCGAAATCACGCGGGGTCAAAGGGCTGAGCATGCCGGTCGCGCCGATGGCGTACCCCGACACCGTTCCGCTGAAGCTGTTCGCCGTGTAGAGAAAGCAACCGTTGGGAGTCACCGCGATCCCAATCGGAGCGAATCCGGTCGCGAATGTTGGAGTGCTCAGCGGGGTAAGCAGGCCATTGGAGCCAATCGTGTATCCTGACAATGTGTTGGCGCCCTGGCTCGCGGTATAGAGAAAAGAGCCATTGGGTGTCACGGCGATTCCATAGGGATTGGATCCTGTGGCAAACGCGGGAGTGCTTAATGCGGTAAGCAGACCGCCGGCTCCAATGCTGTACGCGGACACCGTGCTGCTGCTGAAGTTTGTCACATAAAGAAACGAGCCGTTGGGAGTAATCGCGAGCCGGTAAGGGGCCGATCCGGCGGCAAAAGTTGGAGTGCCTAAGGGTGAGAGCATGCCGGCCGAGTCGATGGCGTAACCCGACACAACGGCATCAGCGGAGTTTGTTACGTAAATGTAAAGTCCTGCGGGCCCGCCACGCGTCACCTGGAAGTTGGCCGTAGCGCTGCCCGCCCGCGTCCCTCCCGCCGCGTACGCCGTCACGTCAAGCCGATACC
>CAYTGX010000242.1:0-1186 GCA_964437385.1 uncultured Spirochaetaceae bacterium | reverse complement strand
GCCAAGGACCGCAAAGGCGGAGTTGGTTTTGAAATTGATCTCGCGAGCGGTGAGATCGTGGTTTCGCAGAACCACCGGAAGTTCATTCCAATTCTCGTTCAGGTAGACTACCCGGAGGTTATTCCACTTCTAAAAGGCGTGAAGTCAATCCGGATTACAAACCTCTTTTCATACGAAAAGGAATACGAAGAACTTTATGCTGCGCTGACGGGCCAGTCCCTTCAGAAGCCAGAACTCGGCCCCATTCGAAACATTTCGACTGCACTTCCAGATAGCGATCCATTCGATGTCGCGACGTTAGGCAAGAACAAATCGTTAGTTGACTATTGCTACTGGGATATCATTGTTGGGCTTCCAAGTTTGGCTGAGAATTCTATCGCCGAGGTGTTTACGGCTCTAAAGAGACACACTACTTTTGAATCTTCTGGAATGTATACTCGGGCTGAACCTTTGATCTTGAGCCCCTTCTATCTGAAAAGGAATCATCCGGAGATAGTATACGAGTCCGGAGACCATTACGGGAATACCACAAATGTGATTAACTATGACCGGTTCCTTATTGCTTTCTCACAATGTCGCTACTCATTTATTGAATACAAAACCGCAAGCCCATACTACCATTCACCAGAAATTGCGGAAGAGATGTTGTTTTATATTTTGCCTATGCTTTCTAAAGTGCATGCAGACCTTGGCCAGAAGCTTGAACTTGAGTGCACAATCAGGGTGAAATCGAGCGTTGATGCAGTCTTTATTGGTGGACACAGACCCCTGCCCATTTTGCTACGCGTGGGTGATAGATATGTCCATAGCCAGGGTATTTCTACCACTAAGATTAGATTGATGTCCGTTGAATCGGACATAATTGAAAGATTCTTCAACCGAATTCTAGAGGCTTTCACCTCTGGGAATGCAGGCTCAGAAAGACCGTTTCTGCAAGTCGACCATGGCAAATTTGTAGCAGTCTACAATGAGTATATATCGAAGATTCCATGAGTATTTTATTGATTTCAGAAGGAAGCCCGCATAACAAATCGTTGGAGCAGTCGCCTTGGGGGTCGGTTGGAACTGCGAGTCGCTTCCCATAAGGAACCGCAGCCCTTGGGCGTGGTCGGCGGCGCTGCTCAACTCTATGTTAGAACGCCTAGAATTTTGGAACTCCGCGACGTTTGCGCGCCAATCGTGGCTG
>CAYTGX010000241.1:0-1303 GCA_964437385.1 uncultured Spirochaetaceae bacterium | reverse complement strand
CACCTGAAGCAATACCCCGCCGATCGGCAAGAGCTCGAGGTGTTCGAGCTCCGTGAGCGCGTGTTCGGTCTCGCGGTCGGCCAGGACAAGATCTTCATCACGGCAAGGAAGTGCGATCCGTTGGAGATCATCGATACGGTCGTCCATGAGGTGGCGCACCTACAGCAGCCGCCCGAGCTGCGGCGAGACAGTGAGGCGAGCGAGCACGACGCGAAGCTCTTCGCGAAGTTCTTTCTCGTGGCGTTCTTCGGGCAGCTATTCCAGGAAAGGAGAGTCTATCTATGAGCAAATCAGCGGCGCCTATCGCCGAGCTCGAGGCGGATCGCCGGGACTATCGGAATCGGAGTCCGAAAGTCGTGTTGATGACTCGGCAGGACATGCTCCGGGACCTGGTGCCGACTCCGAAGGTCGATCTCTCAGCAGAGGAGGATAAAATCCGCACTGCCGAGCTCGCCGAGGAGACGCTCCTGCTGGCCGAGCTCGACCTCGCACGACTGGCACAGTCAAAGGCCGCGGCCGACCTGGTGGCGCTCCAAAAACGCTCAAAGGCCGCGTCCGGCTTTTCCTTCATGACCTCATTCGGAATGGATTCAACGCCGGCGAACATCGAGATTCAGTGGCAGTGCAATGCCTTATTCCCGTTCGCCGAGAACGCGTACAACTCAGCGCGCGAGAACGCGGAAGCGGCCTACATGAAATATCGGTCGGCGTGCAATCGACACGGATGGCGGCGCACGCTCGCGTGGATGGCAGAGGGCATACGGCCCGCGGATCCGGGCCGCGTTGCGGAGATTCGACAGGTTCAGGCTCGGCGCTTGGCGGCATTCTTGAATCCGCCTGCAGCCGACAGCGAGCAGAAGTGATGGCGGGCTCCCCGCGGGAGCCCGTATCATTTTTCGAGCCTTATCTGACAGGAGAGGAAGAGCAATGAGAGTGCACACGAATGAGCCGATCACAGAGGCCGCGTTTTTCGAGGGATCCGGTCTCGCCATGGGCGAAGAAGCCTTCACAGCCGGCGCAGTCAAGCGGGACGGCCAGGTTCTGATTGTCTCCCGGGTGATCCGCCCCGCAGAGGAAGAGGTGGAGCTCCACTGCATCGATCCTGACGGAAGGGCGGTCTCGCTCAAGGCTCGGCGCGGCAGCGCTGAGATCTTCGTCTCGACAGCAAGCCTGGCGGGGTAGGGACATGAGCGTTCAGATCACCGTCTACCAAAATAAAGCTGATAAGCAGATGCGGGGCTACGCCGCCATATCCTTAGATTCTCTCGTTGCGACAACCGCTGTCACCGTGAAAAGTGGCAGC
>CAYTGX010000240.1:0-1336 GCA_964437385.1 uncultured Spirochaetaceae bacterium | reverse complement strand
AGAAAGCCCACCAGGACATCTACAACATGCTCCTGCAGATCATGGACTATGCCACGCTGACGGACAACAACGGAAAGAAGGCAGACTTCCGCAACGTGATTCTCATCATGACCTCCAACGCCGGCGCCAGGGAGCTGGGCAAGCCCCTTGTGGGCTTCGGGGACAGGTCGGTCCGGGACGACGCGGTGTTCGACGCCGTGGAGAAGGCCTTTTCTCCCGAGTTCAGAAACCGGCTGGACGCAGTGGTCAAGTTCAATGGGCTGGATCCCGCGGTCGTGCTGCAGGTGGTCGGGAAAGTGGTCCGTGAGTTCCAGGACGAGCTTGAATTGAAGAAGGTCACCCTCGAGGTCACCCCTGCCTGCATGGAATGGCTTGCCCGCAAGGGGTACTCGACTGAGTTCGGCGCACGCGAGATTGCGCGGCTGGTCTCCACGAAGTTGAAGGACTTTTTCGTGGATGAGATCCTCTTCGGCCGGCTCACCGGCGGCGGCCGGGCAAAAGCTGATATCGAGGGAGACGAGGTGGTGCTGAGCGTCTCATCCTGAGCTTCATTCCTGGAGGGCTCATCGGCCTGGAAAGGGAATGGCATCGACAGTACGAGAAGATATGACTCAGATCGGGGTGGCCTCGAACCGGGAGCCTGTGTTCACCGCTTCCCTCAGGCATTGGAGGTACTCCGTGCGGGGGATTTCCACCGCGCCCATGGCGCGGAGGTGCGGCGTCATCATCTGCACGTCGAACAGCGTGAACCCGCTCTCCTTCAGCTTCTTCTCCATGGCGAACAAGGCTACCTTCGATGCGTTCTTTTCCTCGGAGTACATTGACTCCCCTGCAAAGAACCCGCCCATGGAGACCCCGTACAGACCTCCCACGAGGCGCTCCTCTCTCCAGACCTCCACCGAGTGGGCATGTCCCAGCTCGTGCAGGCGAGTGTAGGCGGTGATAAACTGGCGGCTGATCCAGGTCTCCTTGCGATGAGGGCGCGGTGCGGCGCAGCCCTCCATGACACGCCGGAACGCCTGATCGAAGCTGATTGAAAAGAGGGGCGATCGGATCACTTTGCGCAGGCTGTGGGAAACGTGCAGGCTCCCGATTGGTATGATGGCCCGGGGGTCGGGAGACCACCAGGTGATGGGATGAGTAGTCCACGGGAATATGCCGTTGCCGTATGCGAGAAGGAGCGTTCCCGGCTTCAGGTCTCCGCCGACGGCCAGGAAACCGTCCTCGTCGCTGCTGCTCGGATGAGGGAACCTGAAGCGCGTGGTCAGCTCGCTGGAGGCGCCTTGAGGCTCGTGAGAGCCCCGCTGAGGCTCGTTAGAGCCCCGCTGAGGCTCGT
>CAYTGX010000239.1:0-1339 GCA_964437385.1 uncultured Spirochaetaceae bacterium | reverse complement strand
TGTCAGATAACTACTTATATCTCGAAATCGTACTTGATAATCAAGTTCATGAAATCAATCTTGCTTCGGAATGTGCCGGAGGATCTTCACCGTGAAGTGAAGGCGGCTGCCGCGCATGAGGGCATGTCAATGCAGGACTTCATCATCGATACGCTGAGAACCTGCGACATAGTTGAGAAGTACCTCGAGCAGTTCAAGCAGGACAGCTGAGGCGGGCATGAAACTCCTCACGATCGCCGAAGCATCTGGGATCACGCGGCTCTCCGTGAAGACACTCTACTCCAAGGTATGCAGGAGAGAAGTCCCGTTTACGAAGCTGGGAGGGAAGCTTTTATTCGACGAGGACCGGCTCCGGAAATGGATTGACGATCATTCCGTCGAGCCGACCGCCGCGGCGGCGAGCGGGAGGGCCCGGGTGTGAGCGGGTTCCGCGAAGTCCGTTTCAACGTCGACTTTGGCGCTGGCGCGCGCGAGCCGCGGATCAAGAGCTATTGCATCCGGCTGCCGATCGCCGCAGCTCGCTTCCTCTGTCACCCTGACGCGAAAGGATTCAGCCCGTTCGTCGAGGACGTCGAGGTCCTCCGCCGAAGAGAACTTCGCCGGGAGCAGCTCCTGCGCCAGGCCGAGGGGGCAGGCCTTGCGTGAGGCCGACACGAGAGAGATCGAACACCTGCTCGCTCTTGCGAACAGCGTCACGGCGGACATTGCCAGCGCCGCGCCGGAACCTCAGCCAGGCGCGGCGGATCCACCGCCCGACGACTTCGACGATGATTTCCCGGAAGCGCCGACACCCGCGGAGGCCGCCACTTCGACGGCTGAGATCATCGAAGAGGCGGCAGAGCAGTCGAAGCACGCGGGAGGCAACGGCCAGGGGGACCGTGATAACCACCAGGACTTTACACGGCCGACGATCGAAGAAGCGCCGCGCAGCGAACCGCTGACTCTTCACAACGAAGAGGCGGAGATCGCCACGCTCGGCGCCGTCCTCCAGGACCCGCAAGCGCTCCGCCTGGTCCTCGCGATCGTTCGGCCTGCAGACTTCTACCTGGCGGCTCACCAGCGGATCCTCGAAGCAGCAGTCGCACTTTCTGAGCGTGGAGAATCGCCTGACCTGATCACGCTCACCGAGGAGCTCCGATCCCGCGGTGCCCTCGAGCGCTGCGGGGGCGCGGCCTACGTCTCGCGGCTGACGTCGGGGATCCCCACGAGCGCGAACGTCGAATATTACGCGCGGATCGTCCAGGAGTACTCCCAGAAGCGAGCATTTGACGTCACACTTCACCAGGCGCTGGAAGAGAACATCTCCCCGACCACGCCGGCCGCTGAGATCATCGCCCGC
>CAYTGX010000238.1:0-1360 GCA_964437385.1 uncultured Spirochaetaceae bacterium | reverse complement strand
CAATGCTTCAAGGATCTGCGTGACGCCCGCTTCGTTGAGCACAGCGTCTACCAACTGGTCTCTCAGCGAACCTACGGGCTGTGTTTTGGAAACGAAGACCTCAACGACCATGATCAGCTGCGCTCCGATCCGCTTCTGGCACTGCTGTGTGGGAAGAAGGATCTGGAGGGAAAGGCTCGAAGGAATGTGCGTGATCGCGGGAAGGCCTTGGCGGGCAAGAGCACGCTCAATCGCCTGGAAACTGCCGGCGATGCCAATCGACCGCGGTACAAGAAGATCATCGCAGAGACGGCGGCACTGGAAGAGTACTTTGTGCAGTCCTTTCTCCGAACCACCAAGAAGCCTCCTGAGCTGTTGATTCTGGACTTTGACGCCACCGACGATCCGCTGCACGGCAAGCAGGAGGGACGGTTCTTCCACGGCTACTACGACTGCTACTGCTATCTACCGTTGTATGTCTTCTGCGGGGATCAGCTTCTGTGGGCGCAACTGAGAAAGGCCGACATCGACGCCAGTGACGGAGCTCTGCAAGTCCTGCAGCGCCTTGTGAAGCTGATCCGTCACAAGTGGCCTTTGGCAAATATTCTGATGCGGGCCGACAGTGGCTTCTGCCGAGAGGCGATCATGAGCTGGTGCGAGGCCAACGGAGTGAAGTTTCTCTTTGGATTGGCCAAAAACAAGCGCCTTTTGAAGCGCATCACCCACACCATGAAAAAGGCAAAGCGCGACTGGGCGTGCTCGGGCCGCGCGGCTCGACGCTATATCCAGCTGTCCTATCGCACCAGAAGCAGCTGGTCGTGCCCTCGACGGGTTGTAGCCAAGGCGGAATACATGGAAAAGGGACCCAACCCGCGCTTCGTAGTCACCAACCTCACCTCCTGGGAATATGAACCCAGCCAACTCTATGAGAAGCTGTACTGCGCTCGCGGGGAAATGGAAAACCGCATCAAGGAGCAGCAACTGTACCTGTTCGCCGACAGGACCAGCTCGGCGACCATGAAGGCGAATCAGCTACGTCTGTGGTTTTCCTCGCTGGCCTATGTGATTCTCAACGAGCTGCGAAGTGTTGGACTTCGCAGAACGCGTATGGCAGAAGCAACGTGTCAAAGCATACGGCTGAAGCTGTTGAAGATCGGGGCGCACGTCAGAGTAAGCGTGCGTCGAGTCGTCTTCAGTATGGCCAGTGGATACCCTGACCAAGACTTGTTCCGATCCGTTCTGGACAATCTGCAGCGGGCCTACCACCTGAACTGCTGAGTACCGGCGAATCCGATCGTTCCCAAAAGGCCCCTACTCGGGGATAAGTACGTCCTGGCGTCTGCGATGTCGATCCAGAAATCCAAGCTTGTCTGAAACAAGG
>CAYTGX010000237.1:0-1449 GCA_964437385.1 uncultured Spirochaetaceae bacterium | reverse complement strand
GCTTCTCGAGCCACTCGAGCGACTCGATGTCGAGGTGGTTCGTCGGCTCGTCGAGCAGCAGCAGGTCGGGCTGCGACGCGAGCGCGCGCGCCAGCGACGCTCGTGTCAGCTCGCCGCCCGAGAAGGTCGAGAGTGGTCGGTCGAGGTCGGCGTCGGTGAAGCCGAGCCCGCGCACGAACGACGCTGCACGGTCGCGCCAGTCGTAGCCGCCTGCGTGCTCGAGCTTCGCCTGCGCCTCGGAGTAGCGGCGCATCGTCGCGGGATCGTGCGTGCCGGACGCCATCGACTGCTCGAGCGCGCGCAGCTCCTGCTCCACCGCGGCGAGGTCGGCCGTCCCGGCGAGCACGTACTCGCGCAACGGCCGGCCGCTCAGCGCCGGAGGCCGCTGGTCGTGCAGCGCGATCCGCGTGCCCTTGGAAAGCGCGAGGTCGCCGCCCTCGAGCGTCACCTCGCCCGCGAGGGCACGGAGCAGCGTCGTCTTGCCGGCGCCGTTCGGGCCGGCGAGCGCGAGCCGGTCGCGCCGCTCGACCTTGAACGACACTCCATCGAAGAGCACGCTGCCCGAGAACTCCTTGCGGAGCGACGAAGCGATGACAACTGACATAGCCTGAACCTATCTCTCGAACATGCGCCTTGGACTGACATCCCGGATCCTGATCGCCGGCGGCATCGTCGCCTTCTTCTTCCTGGTCCAGTTCCTGCTCACCGTCGGCACCTTCAAGTCGGTCCGCCACAACACGCGGGACGAACAGCGTGCCAGCGCGTCGGTAGTCGCGGCGATCCGGCTCGAGAACCTCGTCCTCGATCTCGAGACCGGCACGCGTGGGTACGTGATCACCGGCAACAGGCGCTTCCTGCAGCCCTACCTCGCCGCGCGCCAGGCCTTGCCGGCGCAGGCGAAGGCGCTCGAGCAGGTCGCCCCCGCGCCGCTGTCGAGCAGGCTCGACCGGCAGTGGCGTTCGTACGTCGACGACTACGCCGCCCCGCTGATCGACCTGGCGGCGCGGTCACCGCAGCGGGCCCGTTCGGCGAGCTCCGTCGGAGAGGGCAAGCGGCGCGTCGACCAGATGCGCGCGGAGATCGACCCGTTCGTGCAACAGCAGACGGCACTCGCCGAGCACGATCGCTCGACGGTCTCCCACGCTGTCAACTCCGGGCTGAAGATCGGCGCCACCGGGATCCTCGTGCGCGTGTTCGCCGTCTGCCTGATCATCGCCTACCTGCTGCGGTTCGCTGTTGCGCCGATCCGCCGCGTCGCGACCGCGACGAGGCGGATCGCGGCCGGCGACCTCGAGGTGGAGGTGCCCGAGCAGGGCGCCGGCGAGGTCGGCCAGCTCGCCCGCTCGTTCAACGAGATGGCGCAGTCGCTGGCCCGCCAGCGGCGCGATCTCGGAACGCAGAACGTGGACCTCGAGCGGCTTGCGAACGTGCTGCGGGCCGTGCTCGACT
>CAYTGX010000236.1:0-1475 GCA_964437385.1 uncultured Spirochaetaceae bacterium | reverse complement strand
AGCGAGATTCAGCTCCAGGACGTTGACGCCGGGCTCGCCGAGGAACCCGAAACTCCGGCCGTCGGTGTTCTGACGGATCAGCTTCTGCACCGTCGCGAGCGGCAGGTGCCGCACGGCGGCAACACGTCGCGACTGGAGCGCTGCGTTCGCGGGCGAGATGTCGGGATCGATGCCCGATGCCGACGTGGTCACGGCGTCGACGGGGATGTCGCCGATCGTCAGCCCAGGGTTGTACGGCCCTTCGAGCTTGAGGATCGCGGCCGCCGCAGCCTTGACGTTCTTCGCGAGGTCGGGGCTCGTCGGCCCGAGGTTGGCGAACGTGGTCGCGCCTGCGTTGTAGGCCGGAGCCGTCGCGGACGGGCGGGACTGGAAGTACTTCGGGCTCGTGAACGCCTGCGCGGCGAGCTTCGAGCCGACCACGACGCCGTTGCGCGTGATCAGGCTGCCGTTCGCCTTGTTCTTGAAGGCGACCTGCGCGAAGCCTGTGATCACGAGCGGGTAGACGAAGCCGAAGACCACCGTCGCGAGAACAATCACGATCAGTGAACGCACCAGTGACCGCATCAGTGCATCAGTCCTTCCACGATCGGGCCGAGGGTGAGCGCGGGGAAGATCATCAGCCCGGCGGTCAGCGCGATCACGCCGACGAGCAGCACGACGAAGGTCGGACCGTCGGTCCGGAACGTGCCTGCGGACGCGGGGACGATCTTCTTCTTGGCCAGCGAACCACCGAGCGCGAGTGCGGCGATCAGCGGGACGAAGCGGCCGAGGAGCATCGCAACCGTGCCGACCTCGGCCGAGAAGCTGGTCGCGCCGAAGCCGGCGAACGCGCTGCCGTTGTTGTTCGACTGCGAGTCATACGCGTACAGCGTCTCGGTGAAGCCGTGGACGCCGCTGTTGTAGATCGACGCGAGGCCGGAGTGCGTGACGATCGAGATGGCCGTGAGCGTCAGCACCATCGTCGGCACGAACAGGGCGCCGAGCGCAGCGATCTTCATCTCACGCGCCTCGATCTTCTTTCCGAGCCATTCCGGCGTTCGACCGACCATCAGGCCCGCGACGAACACGGCAATCAGGATGTAGAAGAACATCCCGTAGAGCCCCGAGCCGACGCCGCCGAAGATCACCTCGCCGAGGAAGAGGTTGACGAGGGGCACAGCTCCGCCGAGAGGCGTCTGCGCGTCGAAGCCGTTGTTCACAGACCCGTTGGAGGCGTCGCTTGTCGCGACGGTCCAGATGGTCGAGTTCGCCTGTCCGAACCGAACCTCCTTGTCGGACATGTTCCCGCCCGACTGGCCGTGGCCCTGCGTGATGTTCACGCCAGAGGCGCGGAGGACGGAAGAGCCGTGCTGCTCGGCCGGGAGGTTGACGGCGACGCCGAGCAGGAAGACGAAGAACATCGCCGCGAACACCGCCCAGGCGTGGCGTTTGGCCAGCACCATCTTTCCAAACATGAACACCTCGGCTGCCGGAAT
>CAYTGX010000235.1:0-1510 GCA_964437385.1 uncultured Spirochaetaceae bacterium | reverse complement strand
GCCCAGCGCCACCCCCACTCGGACGGCGACGGCGCCCGCCACGATCAGCAAGGTCTCGAAGACCGCGTACAAATTCGGCTTCAAATGCACATAAAAAGAATAAGAAGCATGGGGGGGGCATGTCAACCGGGGGCGCATCGAGCCCCGGCCAAAAAAAGAGGCCGACTCCCGAGGGAGCCGGCCTGCCCGATGTGGTGCCTTTCGACATAGTAAACTGGGAGGGGAACTACATCTAGGACACCAACACCTTTCTTATCGTCATTAAGTTCCCGCCAACTTTAATTCTTTTTCATGGCGAGCAGCTGGTAGGGATCCCGTGATCCCGCTTTTGTCCGCATTTCGAAGTGCAAATGGGGACCCGTTGCACGCCCAGTCCGGCCCACGGATCCTATGATCGCTCCGGTGGTTACCTTCTTATTCATTGTAACACAAATCGAGGAAAGGTGTCCATAGACAGTCTCGTAGCCCCCGGGATGGGAAATCACCACGAAATTGCCCAGCACGTCGTTTTCCCCCACTTCATCCACTGTTCCGTCGCGCGCAGCGTGCACTTCGGTGCCTTCAGGAGCTCCAAAATCTATGCCCCCGTGAAACTCCTGGCTTCCCGTGAACGGGTCTTTGCGCCATCCATAGAAGGAGGTGATCCTCGGTTTGTCTATGGGAAGCCGGAAGAGTATTCCCAGGAAATAGGATCGCTCCATGGGAGTAAACTCTTCTCCCGGGAAGAAATACACCGCGTCCGCACGGCCGTCCCGCACCACGACGAGCGTCTGCGGCTTCTTCCCGTCCGCAATCCGCGTCGCAAGCATCATGCTTTCCAGGTCGCCGCGCGGAGGGTAGTTGACAAAAAGACCTTCCTGGCTGGGAATCAAGATTCGGGACTTGGCGCCGAACGCTGCTTTTTCCGCAGTCCCGTTCAGGGTCGCAAGAGTGTCATAGCGCATCCCTATTCGCGCATTGAGGGAGAACAGGTCATCCGCGGCCCTTTTCGGGTATTCGAAAATATCTACCGGCGGGAAAACCACGCCGCCTTTGATCTGGGAAAGCTTGCGAAACTCCTCCAGCGCCGACTGCTGCTGGACAAAAAGGGCGTCGTCGCTGCTCAGCGAGCGAATTCCCGGGTACACCCTGGCGGCGGCGGCGGCGTGAGCTGTCAGGAGGCAGACGAACAGGCCTGTGATGCAAATCGTAGGTTTCACTCACTGACATTTTCGGCAGGATTCTGCCGCTCCTTATGTCTGTTGGAGGCGCGGCGCGCGTAGGCAAGGGCCCAGAGCAGCCCTGCCCATATGACGAGCGCGGGGGCGGCGAGGATCCACAGGCCCCTGTAGAGCAGCACGGCGGCCACATATCCGCCCGCTGCCGCGACGATCGTGAGCAGGATCGCAAGGACCACGGAAAGAATGGTGCGCCGCGGCTTGCGCGGGTCGCGGGCGGACTTCCGGAGCCTGATGAATCTCCTTACGGCAAGGGCCAGGAGCCCCCCTGCGGCAAGACAGAACGCGAGGAT
>CAYTGX010000234.1:0-1584 GCA_964437385.1 uncultured Spirochaetaceae bacterium | reverse complement strand
GTAAACGTCAAATCAACCCCACCTTGTCGTGAATCCTGATACAAGAAATCCTGAGCCCACGATTCGCCAATCTCAGGAGGTCATGTATGGATGAGGTTCCCGTGAAAACGAAACAGCGACATCGATCGGCGGAGGAATGGCGCGCCGTGGTGAGCGCCTGGAAACAAAGCGGCAAGGCGCGTGAACTTTGGTGCCGCGAGAATCACGTGGGCAAGGAATCTCTGAGGCGATGGACGAAACGGCTCCGAGGAACGGAGGCAGAGGTTTCATTCGTCCAGATCGAGGGGGCACTTCCCGTTGCACCAAAGTCCGTCTCTATGCATCTTCGCATTTTTGCGTGCGGCGATGTGGAGCTCATCGGGGAGTTCAGCGAAGAGTTGCTTCGGGGAGTGTTGCGCGTGGTGCGGGAAGCCGTTGATGTTTCTTGAGTGGGATCGAGTGAAGGTGTTCGTGCGCCCCGGTGCCACCGACTTGAGAAAGCAGATCAACGGTCTGGCCGCCCTGACACAAAGCATCATGGCTGGGGATCCTCTCTCGGGGCACCTGTATCTGTTCAGCAACCAAGACCGGCGTCTGTTGAAGGCACTGTACTGGGATCGTAACGGCTTCTGCCTGTGGCAGAAGCGCCTGGAGCGGGACAAGTTCCCCTGGCCACGCACACAGGAGGCGGCACGCGAGATCAGCGTGGAGCAGCTGCGCATGTTGTTGAGCGGGATTGATTTCTGGAACGCTCATGAGAAGCTGAACTATCGTAGCGTCATATAGAGCGGGACTACCGGCGATCCCGGCTCTCATGGTAAGGTGCGCAGGTGAGCGACAAACTGGGAGCACCGCCGCAGAGCATAGAGGAATTACAGGTTCTGATTCAGCAACTCGAGGCCAGCTTGGAGAAGGAACGTGCCGAGAAGATCGGGTACCAGCACGAGGCGCTGAAACACTTCGAGGAGATTCAGCTTCTGCGGCGACGGATCTTCGGTCGTCGGGCGGAGAAGCTCAGCGAGGATGACCGCCGTCAGCATCTGTTGTTTAACGAGGCTGAGGAGATCCTCCTTGCTCAGAGCATCCAGCAGCCGGAAGAGCAGACCGTAGAGATTCGCGCCCATAGCCGACGAAAGCGTGGACGCAAATCCCTTCCGCCCGAGATCCCTCGGGTCGAGACGATTCACGACATCAGCGAAGAGGAGAAACGCTGCGCCTGCGGGCAGCAGATGCGCCGAATTGGAGAGGAGTCCTGCGAAAAGCTGGAAGTGATCCCTGCTCGCATTCGGGTGCGCCGACACGTGCGGCCCAAGTATGCCTGCCACGCCTGCGAAGGCTCGGGGGACGAAAGTAGAGCCGCGGTTCGCATTGCCCCTCCTCCCGTACAGCTTCTCCCCAAGAGCATCGCCTCCCCCGCCCTGGTGGCCTACATCGTGGTGGGCAAGTTCTGCGATTCCCTGCCGTTCTACCGTCAGGAGAAGCAGTTCGCGCGCATCGGATTGGATTTGAGCCGTCAGGACATGGCCAACTGGAGCGTCGCGGTATTTGAACGGCTTCTGCCGTTGCGGGAGCTGATGCGCGGTGAGATCCGCCAAGGACCTTTAG
>CAYTGX010000233.1:0-1641 GCA_964437385.1 uncultured Spirochaetaceae bacterium | reverse complement strand
CGATTCCATTTAGTTCCGTGTTAATGCGGCGGGGCAACTGAACTCTATGTTATGCGCATATAGCCATCCGTGAATTCGCGCTCAATGCATGTCGAGTCGTGATTCCTGTGTCGTAACAATAGGAGGACACCATGTATTGTTCCCATTGCGGCCAGCAGAATGCCGAGAACGCAAGGTTCTGTTCAAGCTGTGGCAAACAGCTAACATCCCTTACCGACGCACCGGCCGACGCTGCTGAGCAATCAGCCGCAACTGCGCCTGAGGCCGGAAGGGGTGGCCGCATCCTGACACTCGGTATCCTTAGTATTGTGCTACTCGGATTTGTGCTGGGTATTCCGGCATGGGTAATGGGCAAAAGGGACCTAAAGAAGATCCGTGCCGGAACGATCGATAGAAAAGAAAAGGGCCTTACGCAGTCGGGCATGGTGCTTGGCATTGTCGGAACATTCGTGAGTCCTCTGATCGGAGTTCTCGCGACCATCCTTATTGTAGCAGCCACGACTCTCACGTTTCGAGCAATTAACCACGGTAACACGCAGGCAGGCCTTGAGGCTCTTTCACCAGCGTACGCGGCAGAGTCAGCGTCGCTTGCATCATATGACAATATTGAACAGATCAGAGGTCAAACTGCGGACGATATACCAGCGGTGTTCCTGCTTCAAGTAAGCCTTGGCTATGACCCCACTGATAAGGAAATAAGTGCGGAGATTGGGAACCGGAATCGGGAGATTCAAGACCTAATACTCAAAGATATCTCGCAGAAAACCGCCGCCGAGTTGTCGCCGTCTCATCGTGCCGAAATCCAAGCTGAGCTAGTGCACCTTATAAACACGATCATGAAGACCGGAAAGATCAAGAGCGTCATGTTCAAACAGTTCTCGATTGTCAAATGATGTTGACAGCATATGCGCATAACAAGTCGTTGGAGTTGTCGCCTTAGGCTTTGTCCGTCTTGTAGGCACTTTTCCTGCTGTGATTCTTTGGGTCTGATACGGCGGCGCAACTCAACTCTATGTTAGATGGCTTCTCATTGGCGGGTAGGATGCTCGATAGGCGAAAGATATCGGGGGAAGAAGATTAGCTCTGTACTGGAAGTACCGCTGCTATTAATGACGGTGAGATGGAATTGCGTCTGGACCGTTCTCGGTTCGCCTTGCTGAAGAATTGCCACGCTTGTTTGGGGCAAAGAGCCATCTAACGTGTCGTTGCAGTTGTCCCCTTAGGGGCCGCCTGGAACTGCGCCTTCAGTCTCGCAATTCCGGCAAGTGCTGTGTTGATGCGGCGGGGCAACTGAACTCTATGTTAGATGGCCTTTCGTTGGCGGGTAGGATGCTCGATAGGCGAAAGATATTGGGGGAAAGAGGATTGGCTCCGTACTGGAAGTGCCGCTGCTATTTAGGAGCGTGACACGGAGTTGTGGCAGGACGGTTTTGGGTTCGCCTTGCTGAGGAATCACTTAGCTTGTTTGGAAAAGAAAGCCATCTAACGAATCGTTGCAGTTGTCCCCTCAGGGGCCGTCTGGAATAGTTGATGCGGTTCTGTCAATTCAACAAGGTGCGGCTGATGCGGCGGGGCAACTGAACTCCATGTTATGTTTCACAATTCTGAGTTGAGTTGGCGTACCGTCATGCTGACAAACCC
>CAYTGX010000232.1:0-1643 GCA_964437385.1 uncultured Spirochaetaceae bacterium | reverse complement strand
GCTCGAGCGGCACCAGCACATCGATGACTTTTATCCCCGTCTCGAAGATCTCGGACTTGGTTGAACGCCGGGCGAGCGCCGGCGGGGCCTGATGGACTGAGCGCCATTGGACATCTGTCGGCGGCGCCTGGCGGTCGATGGCGTTGCCGAAAACGTCGAACATTCGCGAGAGAGTTCCCTTGCCGACAGGTGCCTTCAACGGTCCGCCCGTGTCTTCTACCGCTGTGCCGCGCGCCAGCCCTTGAGTAGGGGTAAGAGCGATCCCCCGTACGCGATGCGCGTCGAGCTGAGCCAGGACCTCGATGGCTATTTTCCCTTCTTTCGTATGCAGCAACGAGTAGATGGGCGGCAGATGTGCATCGAACCGTATGTCGACGACACTGCCGCGCACCGATACTACAACGCCGAGGTTTGGAGAACCGGTCGTGTTCATGTCCTTTCCATTGCGGCACTGTATTCGCCGCGGCGCGCAGCCCGGTTGCATTGAGCGCGATGAAGCAGAGCTTTCTGTGCCGAAGACACATGGGCTTCGTCGCCTTTCCAGGCTTCCAGTGCCGGTTGCTGGATCGCGCGGCCAAAAGAAAACGCCAGCGCCCAAGGCAGCCGCGATTTGAACCTCACATTCATGGCATTCAAACGGGCGGAAGCAAGTTCAGCGGACTGGCCGCCCGACAAGAACGCAATCCCAGGAACGGCAGCGGGGACGGCTCGCAGGAGACACCGCACCGTGGCGTCGGCAACCTCGTCCACCGTTGCCTGCGTGGAGCAGGTCAATCCCGGAAGCACCATGTTGGGCTTCAGGATCATGCCCTCCAGCGTCACCCGTTGTGCGTAAAGCTGGCTGAAAACCGTGCGCAGAACTTCCTCGGTGATTTCATCGCACCGCTCTAGGGTATGTTCTCCGTCCATGAGGACTTCCGGCTCGACCACGGGGACCAGTCCGGCCTCCTGGCACAACGCGGCATAGCGGGCCAACGCCTGTGCGTTCGCCTCGATACAACCCCGGCTGGGAACGTTATCCCCCACGGCAATCACTGCACGCCACTTGGCAAAACGGGCGCCCATGCGAAAGTATTCGCCCAGGCGGTCGCGCAATCCGTCCAGACCTTCGGTTATTCTCTCTCCGGGATGACCTGCCATGTCCTTTGCGCCGGTGTCGACTTTGATGCCGGGAATTATTCCGGCATCGATGATGACTTTCGCAAAGGGAGTACCATCTTTCTTCTGCTGGCGGATCGTCTCGTCGTAGAGGATCGCGCCGCTGATGCACTCACCGAGCCCGCGCGTGGTCACAATCAACTCCCGATATGCGCGCCGGACCTGCTCGGTCTGGGAAATCCCCAACCTGGCAAATCGTTTGTTGCAGGTTGAATTACTTTCATCCATCGCAAGCAAGCCCTTGTCGCCTGCCACCAGGGCCCTTGTGGTGTCTATGAGCTCTTTCGCATTCATCGAGGGCCGTTCCATTTCCAGTTCCGGATTTCCGGCAGGTCCTCTCCATGTGTGTCGATGTACTGCTTATGCTCGATCAGCTTGTCCTGGACCATCTGCTTCAGGTAGGCCCCCTTCGCGCCCAACTGCGGGAGGCGATCGACCACGTCCTGTACAAGATGAAAACGGTCCAGATCATTCTGCACCCTCAT
>CAYTGX010000231.1:0-1652 GCA_964437385.1 uncultured Spirochaetaceae bacterium | reverse complement strand
AGGGAGCGGGGTACGACCCCGGAGACCCGCCCGAGGGAACCGAGGGCGGAGCACGCCCAAACTCGCGGAGCCGGCGACTGGGAGAAGCCGTTGCTCTCAGGCTTTGTCGAAGCTGTCGAGTACACCGCTTCCGTGCGGAGCGCGGAGAGATGGGAGCCGGAGTAGGGCCCTCGGTTAACAGAGCGTGAGATTGTTTTAGCGTTGTCAAGTAAAATCTTGGTGACTCCTTTCGGTCAGGTCCGTTGTGGGGTAGGCCGGGGTCTTCCTTGGTGCAGGCTGCCGGTGGTTGTGAGGCCTTGGGGTATACTGCGTGTCGGAAGGCGTCACGTCGCTTGGGGCGCTTCGTTTTGCCTCCCGGTCTGAACCCGTTGCCGTGACGCCTTCCGTTTCTTCCGGGGGAACGATTGCAGACATGTGTGGATGCTGCTCGCTCACTGCCTTCAGCTCGCGGTAGATTCTGCGCGCCAGGGCGCGCCCGACTCTTTGAGAGCTTCGGTGATCGACATGCCCCGCTTCAGCAGGGATCGGTAGTACGCGGCCAGGTGAGAGTCGGGGTTGTGGAGTGTGATGTTCTTGGCCGCGGAGAAGAAGGCGTTCTTCAGCCGATGGTTGTGGAGGGCCGTGGCAATCTCGGTGCCGGATTGCCCGGTCTTGTGCTCGTGACGGGCGAGGCCCGCATAGCTTGCCAGATGATTGTTGGTGGGGAAACGACGGATGTCGACGATCTCCGCCATCATCGTGGCGGCGGTAAGCACTGCGATGCCGCGATGCCCGCAGAGGTATTGGATTGACTCGTTTTCGGCGCTGAGCTCTTGCATCTGTTTTTCCAGCTTTTCCAGGGTCGCCTGGAGCACCATCATCACGGCCGCCGAGGACTGAATCAAAAGCTGGGTGGTCGTTGAGAACGACGGGAGCTTTGCAGACAAACGCTGGAGTGCGTCGAGCAGGAGTTCGCGCCCTCGGCGCGGGCCGCCGGCGAGCCTCATAAGTTCTTGTCTGGGGACAAGATGCCAGGAGCTGACGTCAGGGCTGACGGCCAGCAACTGCACCACACTCTTCAGCTTCAACAAGCTTTGGGCGAACGGGAACTCGGGGTGCGAGCCACGGAACGCCAGATAGAGGTCCCCCGAGGCCTTGCGGAGCGCCTTCCACAGTCGATTGGTCTCTCGTGTGAACTCGGCTCGCTTCTGGGAATAGAGTCGTGTGACGGTCTGCAGTTCTTCATCGACCACCCACACGCGTCGGGAGAGCTCCAGCCGATTCTGACTTTCAAGAGCCAGCGCGTATCGCGCTACCGCCTCGGCGTCTCGCTCGTTGTTCTTGTTTTGGCCCAGCACGGCACTGCGAAACTTTGCCACCTCGTAGGCGGTGAACGAATAGAATGGGACACCTGCGCCGAGCAGAGCACGCTCGAAAGGCCTGCCGTGGCCGTTGCGACCCTCCAGCGCGACCACAGTGTCAGCTTGTTCCTTAATCCATCGGACAAACTGCCCCAGCGCGTCACCGGTGATGGAGTACTCGCGGACGAGCACCCGGGAAAGCGTTGTGTCTACCAAGACGCAGACAGCACCCGCGCTGTCGGGATCGATGCCGATAGCGCGGAGGGCCTCCGCGTCGAAAGAAAGTGGAGAAGCCTGTCGGGAAAGAAAGTC
>CAYTGX010000230.1:0-1675 GCA_964437385.1 uncultured Spirochaetaceae bacterium | reverse complement strand
AATAACGAACTCCCAATAACAATGTAAAGACAACACAATCCTTATTGACCTAAACAAAAACCCTTCTTGGCGCAAAATGTTTGGCACCATAGACCCAGAAATGCGAATGAGAGATATGGAATTCATCCTTCGCTTCCTGACCATGCATAGTATTGATTTTGGCAAAATGAAAAGAAAGTCCATATCTCTCAAGCGTGAACTCAACCTGTTCATGGGAAACAAGCACAACAACACAGCTGCTGAGATATCAAAGAGCAAAGCGCTGTTCGCGGACACCATTGAAAAGGTTTACTCCTCGCTTGGACCATCTGCATTCCAAAACGTGTCTCCAACAACGAAATTGAGTCTGGTCCCGAAGTTCAACCCAACAATTTTTGACTCAATAATGCTCGCGATGACTGGCGCTGCTCTGGTGAAAGGAAAGGACCTAAACGAAAAACGGATGAAGCTTCTTGCCGATAAGAGCTATCAAGAAAGTATTAAAATTCGGACGACAAACGTTGATCATATAGTCAGAAGAGTCAACCTGGCTAAGCGGTACCTGCTTAAGGGCTGATATGTACAACGTCGACGTTGACGCTCTTCTTAATGAATGCAGCACCGACCTGTCGAATGCCAGCGCGATCCTGTCGACCATTGGCACCACCTCGAATATTGTGCCCTATTTGAATAAGTATTGCATAATAAGAGCTTGTGGATCTATCGAGGTGTCTTTCAAAACAATCATTGCGGATTTTATCGATAAAAGAAGCAAGAAGCAGATCAAGAACTACATAAACGAGAGAATTAGGGAGAACTCAGCAAATCCAAGCTACCAGAACATATGCAAACTCTTGAAGAGCTTCGACACGACATGGAATAATGACTTCAAAAGAAAGCTCAAGAGCCATGTTGACCATTCATCGATAATGTCAAGCATAGGTTCACTGGTGGATGCTAGAAATGAGTTTGCTCACGGCGGAAACCCAACAATAACGCTGCGCGACACCATTAGATACTACGAGGAAGCAAAGAAGCTTATTTCAATCCTCGATGAAGTTGTACGCTAGTCGTGTTCGGAAATGGTATGACAAGTCGTTGCCGTTGTCGCCCAGGGCCTGTCCTGAATAGATGGGGCTCTGATGCACTGGTTATTGCGGGTCTGGTTCGGCGCGGCAACTGAACTTTATTAGCAGGGTGCTGACAAAGGCATCATAGCTTCCGGAAATCGCGGGCTACCGCCTTTGCGTGCACGTAAGTTATTGTTGAGTAGGTACTCAGAAACCTCCGTCCATGGAAAATGAGTGAGAGATGTAAGAAGACGCTTTCGCGGTAAGCAAAAAAGCAAAATTGTGCGGGGTGTGAACCTTTCGTCTGAGGGCTTCTTGTCTGCAACTGCGAAGGTCCTTTAGTCTTAGTCCCTAGGGCGACTCGATTACTCTTCCGTTAGCCCCAGATAAGCAGTTTTCCGCCAGAAATCCGTGTCAAAAGCACCAAAAGCGGTGTTATCCGTCAGACACTTCAACCAAAAGCGTACCAACGGGCGTACCATAAAAAAGCGGCACGAGACTTGCGTTGCGTCAAATGACGAGTTGTCCCATCGTGACCCAGCTCGGAGCGAAACGACCCAAAGGTTCGATTCCCAGCAGAAGGCTATCGGCGTATTGTTTTTTGCTTCGTGCGGGAGACCTTACTG
>CAYTGX010000229.1:0-1677 GCA_964437385.1 uncultured Spirochaetaceae bacterium | reverse complement strand
GGTCGGCGGGCTCCCTTGCCGCGAACAAGAATCTTGACGTGGACGGCGCGGTGGCAGTGGTCACGGGCGTGAGTGCTTCGAACGCCAACGGGCTTTTCAAGCTCGGTGACGTGCTGACTGTGCAGGTGAGCTTCAGCAAGGTGGTGACAGTGGCCGGAGGCACGCCGACACTGACCCTTGAGACCGGAGCCGTTGACCGCACGGTAAACTACACCGGCGGCAGCGGGACCAGCACGCTCGTCTTCAGCTACACGGTTGGTGCCGGAGATGTGAACGCGGACCTGGACTACGTTGCCGCGGGGTCCTTGTCTGCCAACGGGGCTACGATCAGGGACAGCCACCTGAATGATGCAACCTTGACGCTTGCCGCCCCCGGGGCGGCGGGCTCTCTTGCAGCGAACAAGAACCTTGACGTGGACGGCGTAGTGGCAGTGGTCACAAGCGTGAGTGCCTCGAACGCCAACGGGCTTTTCAAGCTGGGAGACATGCTGACAGTGCAGGTGAGCTTCAGCAAGGTGGTGACAGTAGCCGGTGGCACCCCGTCACTGACGCTGGAGACAGGAGCCGTTGACCGTACGGTGAACTACACAAGCGGCAGCGGGACAAGCACGCTCGTGTTCAGCTACACGGTGGGTGCAGGGGACGTGAATGCGGATCTGGACTACGTGGCCACGGGTTCCTTGTCTGCCAACGGAGCCACGATAAGGGACAGCCACCTGAATGACGCCACCCTGACGCTTGCCACCCCCGGGGCAGCGGGTTCCCTTGCCGCGAACAAGAACCTTGACGTGGACGGCGTGGTGGCAGTGGTCACGGGCGTGAGCGCTTCGAACGCCAACGGACTTTTCAAATTGGGCGACGTAGTGACGGTGCAGGTGAGCTTCAGCAAGGTGGTGACAGTGGCCGGAGGGACCCCGACACTGACCTTGGAAACCGGAGCCGTTGACCGCACGGTAAACTACACCGGCGGCAGCGGGACCAGCACGCTCGTGTTCAGCTACACGGTTGGGGCAGGAGATGTGAACGCGGACCTGGACTACGTTGCCGCGGGGTCTTTGTCTGCCAACGGGGCTACGATCAGGGACAGCCACCTGAATGACGCCACCCTGACGCTTGCCGCCCCTGGGGCAGCGGGCTCTCTTGCTGCGAACAAGAACCTTGACGTGGATGGCGTAGTGGCAGTGGTCACGGGCGTAAGCGCGAGCAATGCGGATGGCCTGTTCAAATTGGGCGATGCAGTGACAGTACAGGTGAGCTTCAGCAAGGTGGTGACGGTGGCTGGAGGCACGCCGACACTGACGCTTGAGACTGGAGCCGTTGACCGCACGGTAAACTACAGCAGCGGCAGCGGGACCAGCACGCTCGTGTTCAGCTACACGGTAGGGGCAGGGGACCTGAATGCAGACCTGGACTACGTGGCCGCGGGATCCTTGTCCGCCAACGGGGCCACGATCAGGGACAATCACCTGAATGACGCTACGCTGACGCTTGCTGCCCCTGGCGCTGCGGGCTCTCTTGCAGCGAACAAGAACCTGGACGTGGACGGCGTAGTGGCAGTGGTCACGGGAGTGAGCGCAAGCAACGCCAACGGGCTGTTCAAATTGGGCGATGTAGTGACAGTACAGGTGAGCTTCAGCAAAATGGTAACAGTGGCTGGAGGCACGCCGACACTGACCC
>CAYTGX010000228.1:0-1678 GCA_964437385.1 uncultured Spirochaetaceae bacterium | reverse complement strand
CGACCTCCGGGTTATGAGCCCGACGAGCTGCCAACTGCTCTACCCTGCGTCGTGTCACGAAATATAGAATGATCAACCGCGATTGTCAAGCGCACCCGCCCAATCCTGCTCCATCTCGAAGCTTTGATCATGGCTCGCCCTTGACATTTGCGCTCATTCCGTGAATAACGAATAAAAATACGAACAGGAGGTTATTTATGCTCAGAAAGGTCATCACCGCTCTCATGCTGGCTATTCTCGTCCTCGGCGTGATGTCGTGTGCGAAGAAAGAGCCTGCAAAAATCACCATCGCCACGGACGCCACCTGGCCGCCCATGGAAATGGTAGACACCACCAAGAACATCGTCGGATTCGACATCGACCTGATGAACGCAGCGGCCAAGGCAGGCGGATTCGCGGTCGAGTTCAAGAACACCGCATGGGACGGGATTTTCGCCGGCCTCGAGAACGGCAAGTACGACGCGGTCATGTCGTCCGTGACAATCACGGATGAGCGGAAGAACACGATGGACTTCTCCCTTCCCTATATCAACGCGGGACAGATCCTCGTGGTGAAAACCGAGACAGAGGGCGTCACGAAGCTCGACGACTTGAAGGGAAAGACCGTCGGGGCGCAGATCGGCACGACCGGCGCTTTCGAAATCGACAAGGTCAAGTCGGCGGACAAGATCACGGAAAAAACCTACGACGAGATCGGGCTTGCGTTCGCTGATCTTGCCAACGGAAGAATTGCCGGAGTTGTATGCGACAATCCGACTGCCGCCCAGTACGCCTTGCAGAATGACACGTACAAGGGCAAGCTGAAAATCGTGGGGGATCGCTTCACCCAGGAATTCTACGGCGTGGCGGTCAAGAAGGGCAACGCAAAAGTCCTTGACGTCATCAATGCCGGCCTCAGGAAGGTCCTGGATTCGGGCGCCAACAAGGCGATTGAGGACAAGTGGCTGAAATAGGAATACCGGGGGTGCAGGGCGCCGAAAGGGCCAGCGGCGTTTCGAAAGGAGCGCCGCAGTCCCCCCGCCGGGAAATGCGGGAGACTCGGATCGAGGTCACTGACGGGGCGCTCATCCCCGGACGGGGAGAGAAGTCGACTTTCTCAGCCTGGCGGATCTCCTTTTTCGGGGCTCTCGCCCTTCTTGTGATTCTCTTTTTCGCGAAACCCCATCCCTACCGGGACATCATGCTCTTCCTGCCGGACGGGATTCTGAAGACCTTCGAAGTGACCCTCATGTCCATCGCCTGCGCGCTGGTCGTGGGGCTCCTCACCGGTGTAGGGCGGATCTCCCGGATCGTTTTCGTCAACAGGATCGCAACCATCTATGTCGAGGTGGTCAGAGGCATCCCCCTGCTGGTCCAGATTTTCTACATCTACTACGCGATGGGGAAAATCGTCCAGGTCCCGGACATCTTTGCTGCAGTCATCGCTATGACCGTCTGCTACGGGGCCTACCTGGGAGAAATATTCCGCGCCGGCATCCAGTCCATCCACAAAGGTCAGATGGAAGCGGCCATCGCCCTGGGGCTTTCGCGCGGGCAGGCCCTGCGCAGGATCATCCTTCCCCAGACTGTGCGGGTCGTGCTTCCCCCGCTGGGCAACGAGTTCATCGCGCTGCTGAAGGACTCCTCCCTGGTGTCGATCCTGGCTGTCTCCGATCTCCTGCGGCGTGGAAGGGAGTAC
>CAYTGX010000227.1:0-1782 GCA_964437385.1 uncultured Spirochaetaceae bacterium | reverse complement strand
GCAATTTGAAAGCCCATGGACATAACAAATCGTTGGAGCAGTCGCCTTGGATTCCTGTTGGAACCGAGGGTCTCTACCCGTAATGAACTTGCACCTATTGGCGTGGTCGGCGGCGCTGCTCAACTCCATGTTATATTTTTTGGTGATGGGTAATACATCGGCGTGATGATCACTGCTGTGCGCAATAGTTTCGTGCAACGCCACCCGCGGCTACGAGTCGCGTTGATTTGGGAAGTCGTGATCGTTTGAATGGATTTCAAGTTCGTCGCCGATGTTTCCGCGTGAGAATCGAGGACTGCGATAGGCAAGGGCGGTCTGCTTGCGCTGGGTTGGGCATGCTGCAGCCGCAATGAGCAGAATGTCATTGAAGCATATATTTAAGCGGATAGGAGGCGGCTATGCACAAATCAGATTTTGTTGGTGTGTGGCGATTGGAATCGCTGGAATTGCGTTCTGCTAGTGGGGATAGGACATTTCCAATGGGTAGGGATGCAAAAGGGTATCTTAGTTATACCGAGGACGGATTCATGTCTGTTGCAATCATGAAGCCAGGTCGTAAGCTATACGAATCTAACGATAGTCGCGGCGGAACAATTGACGAAAAGGTAGAAGCGGTCAGTGGGTATTTGTCGTACTGCGGTTCGTATGAAACGGCAGAGAACAAAGTTACCCACCATGTTGAGATCAGCTTATTCCCGAACTGGATTTCCGTTGATCTCGTTCGATTTTGTCAGATTGACGGAGACCGCTTAACTCTCAGTACTTCTCCTTTCTTTGTCGAAGGCAAGGAGCAAACTTCTCATCTAATATGGCGTCGAAGGTAATAGGGGAAGTCTACGTGAGAAGGCACCTTGTCAAACTGGCTGTAATCCTTTTGCTCGGGGCGAAACACAAAAAACATAACAAATCGTTGGAGTAGTCCGCCGGAAGGCCGTGCGGGGCTGCTTGTTCAGTCCCGAATGAACCGTAAACCTTGACTCTGATTCGGGGCGGCTACTCAACTCTATGTTAAGCCGCCCGGGATGGCTTCGTTTTGCGCGATACGCTATTGTTGGATGGGAGCACTGCCATAATGAATAGAGAAGCAATACGAAGCAAATTTGGCGCTGACTACTCCGCCAACGACAGTACCTACCGAATGGGGCTGGACGTACGTTTTGCAAATCATCTTGCAGATCGACTTAAAGGGCGTGTCGTTCTTGAAACCTGCGCCGGTGGTGGATTCACAACCATCGCGTTGGCAAGGCAAGCAGAGCGCGTCTTCTCAGTGGAAATCGACTCTGAAAGACTATTTGACGCAAAACGGAATGCGGCTCTGGCGGGAGTTCGGGGGAACATAACGTTCATACGCGCTGACATATTCGATGTGAGAATTGACTCGCTCGATAGACGGATTGATGCCGCGTTGGTAGATCCAGATTGGGCAGATGCGGAAATCGACCACGTGTACAGGTTCGAAGATTCAACGACGCTGCCACCTTCGGACTGGATATTGGACTACCTGGCTGACTTCACCGAGAACATTACGCTAGTTCAGCCGCCGCTCGTAGATGAACGCGAGTATGAGAGCCTTCCCCCGCACGAACTGGAGAAGCTATATATGTCTGGCAAGCATGAACTGACTTGCCTGCATTTCGGAAACTTGCTCAGGAATGTTGGCAAAACGGAGTTCCGCGTTTAGGGAGCCGAGGAGTGATTGAACGGATACGTAAAGGCTCGGCTACCAGATTGTTGTAGTAGCTGACAGGGGCGGCTTAACAAATCGTTGCACTTGTCCGCCTG
>CAYTGX010000226.1:0-1813 GCA_964437385.1 uncultured Spirochaetaceae bacterium | reverse complement strand
GACGCGAAGAGGCGATTGTTGGCTGCTGGAGGCTTGTGTCACGTGAGTTCCCGCAACGGTTCATGCGAGACGCCGTGGGCCTGCTTGGGGGTGACCCGGGCGCGGATTGGGAGCGGCCGCTCCTGGCAGGACTCGTCGAGGCGATTGAGTACACTGCCACGATGCGCGGCGCCGAGAGGTGGGAGCCGTAGATTACGCCTTTGAGCCGAGTGCCGGGAGTGCCACGCCATCCCGCTCTCGGTGTAGGGAGGAAGAATGAGGGACCGCATCTGCTTGGAAGCCAGACGACTTGTCTTGGCCGCTCAGGCACTACGCCAACTGTGGTCTTGAATTACCCAACAATTCACCGTATACTTACAATTGTTGGGTAAGGGGGGCATGTTTGGCAGTCTTTGATTCTGTTCTGAGGGAAGAACTCCAGAGGCTCAATGCACTTCGGGCGCGCTACGCTTCTGAGCTTGCAAAGATCCCAAGGGGATCAGTCGTGATGAAACTGAAGAGCGGGCACAGGTATGCATACCGGGCGTACCGCAAGGGAACCAGAGTAGTCACGGACTATGTCGGCCCGGAGGCGTCGCAGAGAGTCAGCCGCGCGGTTGCACTTCAGCAGAAACGTCGGAAGATCCTGAAGGATATCAGGGCTATTGAAGCTGACTCGGCACGCCTGCAAAGAATGATCAATGCCAGATGAGGACGTAGCAGTCTTTACCTCCGTGCTCCAGGCGCTGGAGGACGTCGGGATACTCACTGAGGTCGTGATAATTGGCGGGTGGGCTCAGCACCTCTATCGCCGGTATTTCCAGGATCCACCGGAACTATCGGCGATGCGCACAGTAGACATCGACATACTCTTCCGACGACCACCGGGCATTCGACCGACGGGAAGCATTGATGAGGCTCTGCAGGCTGCCGGATTCGAGAGGGAAATTGCAGGAGACGGCAGTACCAAGTTCACCTCCCGGGAGGCAGAAGTCGAGTTCCTGATTCCGGACAGAGGACGGGGAGATAGCGGACCATACAGAATCCGGGAACTGTCCATTGGCGCTCAAAGCCTGCGACATCTGGACATGCTGACAGTCGATACGATTGCGGTCCGGTACGGTCGACACTTGGTCAGAGTGCCCGATCCGATCCGGTTCGTCTTCCACAAGCTCTTGATCAGCAAGAGGCGCACCCAGGGAGACAAACGTGAGAAGGATCGCACCACCGCTTTCGAGTTGGCGGCACTCTTGTCAGGGATACCCGTGTGGCGAGCGTCGATCGCGCCTCGATTCCAGGAGCTTCCCAGGCCGCAGAAAGCCGCTGTGTTGTCGTTGCTGAGAGAGGCGGATAGCCCAGCGGTGGCCGCGATCGAATCTTAAGAATTCAGGCAGGGCGCCGCCCGGCGCGGTCGTCTTGCTGGACGACTTCTGCTTGAAACGCATCGGGAGCGAGTTGGCGCCCACCCGGCTGCACCGAGCCAGTTGGTGCGACATAGAAACAAGAGTCCTTCACCACGAGCGGCGGTTGTTCTTTCCGGCAAATGCATCAGTAACCACAGCGTGAGGGATGCGCAGGGCGCCCGAAAGGGCGGTCCGAAGGACCGAAGCGAAGCGGAGCCCGCAGCAGCCCGACCCCCGACGCGCGACCGATGAGGGAGCGCGTATTCGCGGGGGGCACGCCCACGTCTTCCTCGGGCGGGGCAGGCCCACTACAGAGAGAGGAGCAGCCGACCGCTACCAGAGAAGCGCTTCCAGCGCCCCCTTCTGGGAAGCGTTAAGCTGCGAATACCTGCCGCCGCTCCCCAGGAGCCCGGCATGGGTTCCCTGCTCCA
>CAYTGX010000225.1:0-1840 GCA_964437385.1 uncultured Spirochaetaceae bacterium | reverse complement strand
GACCGGCTGGGTGAAGATGGTCGGCAACTGATCTGAAGTACCCCAGGAGGTCTGCATTGCTGGTTTGGTAGCTCGCGACATGAAACAGAGAAATCGCAACATCGAATGATTCCTCCAGGCGGAATCGCCGCGCATCGGCAACCAGGTACCGGGTCGTCCCCCCCCCTCCCAACCGCGCGAGTCGAACCATCTCCTCCGAGGCATCGATACCCGTCACTGCGTGCCCTCGCCCGGCCAGAACAGCAGAATGCCTGCCGGTTCCACAGCCGACGTCAAGGATTCTGCATTTGTCCAGAACCGGACGCGCCTGCCGAATAAGCGTCTCAACGTAGTCTACTTCGCCCTTGTAGTCCTTGTCCTTGTAAAGGAGGTTATAGTAGGCCGCGTAATCCCCGAAAACAGCGGTGGTCATCTCTTTGTGAACCCTCGAATGCAGTCGGCTACGTAGCGAATTTGTTCCTCAGTAAGGGAGCTCGCGGAAGGCAGATAGAGTCCGTTATTGCTGAGCCAGTCACTCACCGGAAAGGCATCATTGGGCGACACATACTCTCTGAGCGCCGGCTGTCGGTGCATTCCGACGAAAAGCAGCCTTGTTTCTACCCCCTTTGACGCGAGATAAACGGAGAGATCATCCCGGGTTCTTCCGTACTGCTCTGGTTCCACGACGAGGCAGTTCATCCAATGCGCATGGATGTAATGTCCTTCTGGACCCTGGGGCACCTTTTGAAAAGCCAGCCCTGGCACTCCTGAAAGGAGTTCTCGATATCTCTCGGCATTTCGCCTGCGGAGCGCAACATATTCGTCGGCTTTTTCCACCTGCGCGAGGCCGATGGCGGCGTGCACGTTTGACATACGGTAGTTGAATCCGATATCGGCATGAACGTATGTCCTCGGGGCGTCCAGCGGAAAGCACAGGTTCTTGAAGTACTTCGCGCGCTTCCAGAGCTCTTCATCATCGGTGACGACCATGCCGCCCTCGCCGGTGGTCAAATTCTTGTTCGAGTAGAAGCTGAATGCGGCAATTGACGAAAGAGATCCCGCCTTTCGGCCTTTGTACGAGGCCCCATGTGCCTCCGCGGCATCTTCAATAAGCGTAATATCCTTATGACCTGCGATGCGGCGAAGGGCGTCCATGTCACAGGTCAAGCCGTACAGGTGAACCGCCATGATTGCCCTGGTTCGCGAGGTGATCTTTTCCTGAAGGAGCCCTACATCCATATTCCAGGTCTCCCGGTCGGCCTCGACAAACACCGGGCGGGCCCCTGTGTAGCAGACTGCAAATGCTGAGGCGATCATGGTAAAATTGGGTACGATCACTTCGTCGCCCGGCCCAATCCCGATTGACTTGAGGGCCAGGTGCAAGGCCACAGTCCCGTTGCAGACCGCCACGGCGTGCTTGACGCCGCAATACTCCGCGAACGCCGCTTCGAAGGCATTGACGTACTTTCCCGAGGACGAGATCCAGCCTGTTCGCACGGCATCCATCACGTACTCTGCCTCGCGCCCGTTGAGGAACGGCTCACAAACAGAAATGTTCATCACCTATGGCTCCCGCATCATGCATCCGCTCTCTCCTCTCGAACCGCAATTCGATTCTCACTCACGGCGTCAATATATTCCTTGTCCTGGTCACCTGCGTACGGTCCCTGCTTCACCTCGAACATCTCGACGTCCTCGATCACCCGAAAACCGTGGCCGCCCTCGCTGAGCAGTACTACGTCGCCTGCGTTCAATATGCGGCTCTCGAGGTACTGTCCCTCGTTCGTGTAGAAATCTATGCGAAGTTGACCTTTCCGGAGAATGAGCACCTCCTTTGTGAAATGCACCATCCGTGTGATCG
>CAYTGX010000224.1:0-1907 GCA_964437385.1 uncultured Spirochaetaceae bacterium | reverse complement strand
GATTCTGAGGCTTAGGAGCACAGAGGGGAGTCAGGTCCTTAGTGTGCTTCAGTATTGTGTTGCGCGAAAGCGTTGGGAATTTCCCGACCGCGATGCTCACGATCTGGCCGTACCACTCCGTCGAATGACGGGCATGGTGCTCGAACCAGCTTCGTAGCTTCGTGTACTTCGCTTCGTTTCCTGCCCATCGAGTACTGGAGCTCGTTTTCCCGCCCTTGCTCGCGCGCTCGTAAGGCGCCAGCAAATGAGGCAACTCGGACAATATCGGCAGCGCTGCGGCAAGACTTCCTGATGCCAAAGCCTTTCGTGCGGCGATAGTGCGCATCCTGATGGCCGCAGATAACTTTCTTCGCGGGTGCGCAGCGATGCACCTATCGGCTTCGTCCAAGTATTCCGTCGCGTGGTCGACGTCTCTAAACTTCAGCCTTCCAAAGAGATGCACGTCCACGCCGTGAAAAACGACGATGTCCTTTTCCTGATATGAGCTCTTCCACTCGTGCTTTTGCTTCTGCGGGGACGGGGTCACATTTTTCACGTTATCTTGCGGACGCTGTGCGCTCATACAATCTGCTCCTGAATCGCGAGCACGTCCTTGAAGTCCTCGGGCTGGAAATGTGTATATCGCTCGGTCATTTCGACCGTGCTGTGTCCGGTGATCGCCTGGAGCTTCGAGTCCGGAATGTGCGCAGCGCGAAGGAAGGTATTGAAGAAGTGCCTCCAGCTGTGGAAGGAGACATTCCGCTGCGTGCGGTTCTTCTCCGTTACCCCGATCTTTCCGAACGCACGATAGAGCTGCTCGAGCACGGTGGTCTGAGGTACCGGCGTGCGGGGCCCAGATCCCCAGAAGACCAGGTCCTCCGGATCCTGATAAGGCGAGATCTCCATCAGCTCACGCAGGCGAGCTTGCGTCTTCGAAGGCAGCGGGATCACTCGCTTTGACCGTCGCGTTTTCGGATCCCCCAGGCCGAACCGAGTCCAGCCGTGCTCTACCTGGAGGTAGCCGCGGAAAACGAATTGATTCTGCAGAGCCTGGATCTCTCCGAGGCGCATCCCGGTGCTCGCGGCAAGAAGGTTCAACGCGTAGTGCCGGCGATCTCCGCCCCACACGGTCCCGATCCGTCGAGCGTTGAAGAGCTTCCGCACTTCGGCGGGCGAGAGGAAGGAACGCTCCCGCGGAGTCTCTGCAAGCGGTTCGAAAGGCTCTACTGGATTCGATGCCAGCTTCTTGTGTTTCACCTGCCAAGAGAAGATGACATTCAAACTGGCAAGGACCTGGTTGACCGTTATAGCGGACAGCACAGCTCCTCGCCGGGACCTCTTCTTCCTGAGCTGCATGGCCAATCGTTCGAAGTGCTGAGGCGTTACCTCCTACATTCGGAGATCTCCCAGGACTGGCCAGACGTGCTGCACCAAGTAGCCCCGGCAGATATCGACGTACGTCCGGCCGAGCTTCTTCTTGCGCTCCAGACGTCCAAGTACATATTCGCACTCGCCCCATTTCCACCAGCAGGCGGTATATTCCTTAAAGGTCGGATCTTGCGAATCCTCTCTTGGCGTGAGCGTTCCCGCCTCCAATTGCTTCCGCACCCATCTTTTCGCTGCTGACTTGGTTTCCTGATGCGTGCTTCGCGCCGAGGTGCGGAGATCGTCCTTCCACAGTCGGTAGTAGAATTTGGTGATAGGCTTGCGCCCTCGAGACCGCGCGATTGTGCGAGGAAAGACTTGGAAATCTTTGGGATCGTGCCGCATCGATCTTCCCCTCCCCAGGGATCGATCAGGTCACAGAACAGGTCACACCGTTCAGGATGCCGAGCCCGCGAGACCAGAAACGGCCTCTTTTACGGGCTTTTTATTCGGGCTGGGCGGGTTTGAACCGCCGGCCTTTCGGTCCCGAACCGAACGCGCTA
>CAYTGX010000223.1:0-1919 GCA_964437385.1 uncultured Spirochaetaceae bacterium | reverse complement strand
TTTTCTTCGAATTCCGGAATGGGCATAACAAGTCGTTGGAGCTGTCCCCCAAGTGGGGTGTGGCGCTTGTGGTGTAGACCATAGAAGGGACATATGCGGTTCGGTTTCGGGGTGGCAGCTCAACTCTATGTTATGCGCATATAGGCTACGGTCAGATAGGCTCTTACAAGTGTGAGCGAGGAACGATAGTGGCGGACTTCAAGAATCAGCATTTCGTGCAGCGAGCCTATTTGGACGGTTTTGCAGCAAGCAGTCTACCCGCCAAGTGGAAAAGCGTCCCAGCAACTTGGGTGTTACACAAGAAATCAGGTGTAATCCGTCTAAGGTCAACTGAAAAGACTGCGTCCCGCAGCTACTACTACTCCTTCAGAGACAAGAGCGGTGGGATGAACCCGCTCATAGAGAAGTGGTTCCATCCTGTTGAGAACGAGTTTCTCAAAATCCGTCAACACATCCGGGATCACATTGAAGAGATCAACTTACGGGGAACCGCGAGTGACCTTGATCCTAGATATCGACGTCTTCTCGCGGAGTACGTGTACATCCACATGATACGCGTGCCGAGCATGTTTGACGAGATTAAGCGCCAGGCTGCAAATTTCCAAGCTGAGGTTGCTGCGCGCCATGGCATGCTCATTGATGAGAATGACGCGCAAGTGCTGGCTCTTCGAAACAATGATCCGAATGGGGCAATCCCCAGGGACGAACATTGTTGAAGCCCTAATGCGTAGGACACTCGATGTGGAGTTCTTTCCACGAACCAGGATCTCACTTGCCACTTCTGACACGCCGGTCATGATGTACGATGAATCAAGACCGCCGGGCTTAGCATATGATTCGACAACGGTGCTTTTCGCTTTGGACAGCAGCGTAATGGTTCGTTTCGCTGAGTTTGGAAACGACATCAAGCTGATCAAGCAACGAAATATGAGCCAAGCCATGTACCTCGCGCGCCTGGCCGGTACCAAAGCCCAGGAAGAGGTCTATTGTAGGGATCCGGCTGTGTTGAAGGATATAGCAGAGTACCTAAAACGAAAACGAAAGATCGAAGGCTCGCCTGAAGTAGGTGCTAGTAGTTAAAGGATATGCGCATAACAAATCGTTGGAGTTGTCGCCTAAGGTGGTCTACCGGTTCGAAAAAATGTCGTCGCTGTGGTTCGCTTCGCGTTGGTGATTCGGCGGCGCAACTCAACTCTATGTTAGGTCCATTTAGGAACGGCACGTCAGTGTTGCCAACTTTACGGAAACCTCGGTGTACCTAGTCGAATTGCCAGAATTTTGATAGGAAGAGCCATGAAACTACCCGTTGGCACGAAGAATAGGTGGACAACAGAATTGCACTTGCTGGTGGCAATCGTGATTGCAGTCACCTTCACAACTGCCTACCCACACGGAAACATCAATGGCATGACGCATCCTGAGAGCTTGCTAGTCGTGATTGGAGCAATAGGTCTATTCATGCTCGTTCGCTACGCTTTGCCTAAGAAAATAGAGCGGCTGTTTCAGCGCGGCAAGATCGACGACATTCTCAAATACTACAGAAGAACTACGAAGCTGTCATCACCATCCGAATTGAAAAAAGCATATACGCGATCCTTAGTTCTTTGCTTTTTTGGCAAATTCAAAGAGTCCGAAGCTGAAATCAAAGAGTTGCTCGAATTCGGATTACCGCCAACGGATGAGGGGATGCGGTTGAATGCAACCGCTGCGAATTTCTATCTGAGGAAGGTCAACCCGGAGGCCGGCTTAGAAGCGTCGATTAAGGCAACCGAGATTATGGCGGTTGGAGGGCAGTCCCAGATCGCAAGACTCGAAAAAGACGTCTATGACGCGTATGTAGAGATCGGAATGATACTAACGGGAAAAGCTGACAAACAGACAATCTGGAGTCTTGAGAGACGGTTTGGATTATCTGAGTT
>CAYTGX010000222.1:0-1929 GCA_964437385.1 uncultured Spirochaetaceae bacterium | reverse complement strand
AAGGTGTGCAAATCCATGTGTTTCACGGGATCGCGAGGAGTACAGCCCGTAACGGCATGCCAGGTAGGTCCGAGCATCGGGCAGGTGCTGTGCGTGCAGGTCATGCACGGGGGCCCGTATTCGGCGGAAGAGCCGGCAATACACGCACTGCATGCCTTTGCCGCAGAGCAGGAGCTCGAGCTTCGCGTACGGGCGCCGAAGCTCCGCCATCATGGGTAGGAGAGGAGCGAGCCCGGTCCCTGTGGCCACGAACACGCGGCGCCTGCTGCTGCCCACGAGTCGGAACTCCCCGAGGGGAAGCTCCATGAGCGTTTCCTGCCCCACGGCCACCCTCTCCGCGAACTGGGAGCCGCAGGCGCCGGTCCGGGTGCTCACAAGGAGCGTCAGCTCTCGACCGTCCGCGGCGGCGATCGAGTAGTCGCGCCACTCGTGCTCGGCAACCCGGAACCGAGCGAACTGGCCCCGGGGCAAAAGACAGCAGCTCATCCAAGGTCCAGCGCAGCTCCCACGCGGACGACGAGAGACGGCGCTTCGCGGCCAGGACCGCACGGCCCTTCTTCTGGCGCGCCTTCGGTGGCAGGCGCGACGCGTCCGCCCCTGACCGCTGCCGTGATACGGAAGAAGCCGTTGCCTCCCAGCACCCTTGGTTGCCGCGGCCACGCCGCCCCAAGGTCATGAAGCTCGACTCGGTCATGGATTCCATGGTGCTTGCGCAGTGCGTTGCGGATGTCAACTGCCCGATCTTTTCCGTGCAGATTTATTATGTCTCGCTGGAGTGAGGCAGCGCTTCTGGCTCCGCCAGCAGCAGGAACTCCTCCCGATCAATGACGTCCTTCTCCAGGAGGCGCGCGGCAACAGCTTCCACCGTCGCGCTCCTTTCTTGAATGATCTTGCGCGCGGTGGCTTGGGCCTGCTCGAGGATCAGCTTCACTTCCTCGTCGATTTCCGCCGCGATCTTTTCCGAGTAGTCCCTCTCCGTCGGCATGTACGAGTCTCCCTTGAGGAAGGGATTGCGGGGTCGCTCGTAGGAAGTGAGCCCCATATGTGAGCTCATCCCGTACTCCTTGACCATGGCGCGCGCGATATCCGTCGCCTTGGACAGGTCATTCTGCGAGCCCGTGGACACATCATTGAAGAAAAACTCTTCCGCCACCCTTCCGCCGAGAAGCGAAGCGAGCTTTTCCTCGAGTTCCTTCTTCGTGAACAGGTAACGGTCTTCAGTGGGAAGTTGAATGGTGTAGCCCAGCGCGGCGATGCCGCGGGGAACTATTGAAATCTTTTGTACAGCGTCCGCGCTCCCAAAGCTGTGCCCGACTACCGCGTGCCCTGACTCGTGGTATGCCACGATTTTTCTCTCCCGTGGATTAATGAGACGTTTCTTCTTCTCCAAGCCGGCTACCACGCGGTCGATCGCCTCGCTGAACTCGTCCAGGGTCACCTCGGTCTTTTCCCGTCGAGCCGCGAGCAGTGCCGCTTCGTTGACGATGTTGGCAAGGTCCGCCCCCACGAATCCCGGGGTGCGCTGGGCAATCAGGTGGAGGTCAACAGAGGCGCTGAGCTTCACTCCTTTGGCGTGAACCTTCAGGATGCCTTCACGGCCTGCAAGGTCAGGCCTGTCGACCACGACCTGCCTGTCAAAGCGTCCGGGCCGCAAGAGGGCGGGATCCAGGATCTCTGGCCGGTTGGTGGCGCCCATGATTATCACCCCTTTGCGGCTGTGAAACCCGTCCATTTCCGTGAGGAGCTGGTTCAGAGTCTGCTCGCGCTCGTCGTACCCGCCAATCGGGCTGTAGCCGCGGGCCTTGCCGAGGGCGTCCAGCTCGTCAATGAAAACGATGCAGGGGGACTTTGCGGAAGCCTGAGAGAACAGGTCGCGAACCCGCGCGGCTCCAACACCCACGAACATTTCAACGAACTCCGAGCCCGAGA
>CAYTGX010000221.1:0-1953 GCA_964437385.1 uncultured Spirochaetaceae bacterium | reverse complement strand
TGATCAACTGATTCGGGGCGGCAAGTGAACTCTATGTTAGGCAGATCTTTGGGGCCGCCACGTGCGAAGGGAATTGGATCGCCAACTGTGGTCCAAGAGGTAGGCATGAAAGATGAAATGAATCTCCAAGACAAGCTGGCGGCTTTGAACCGCGCATTGGTTGGCGCCATCCCATATGCCGGTCCGGCGATTAGCGAAATCATATGCGCGCTAATCCCCAATCAGAGACTAAACAGGGCCATCAAGTTCCTCAACACAATCAGCAAGCGAGTCGAGGAATTGGCTGATGCGGTTCAAAAGAACATAGGCAAGGTGGACCTGATCGAAACTGGCTTGAAGGCATCAACAAGCGCAAATTTCGAGGAGAAATGTGAATGGATTGGAAACATTGTAGTTAGGGGCATCTCCGATGAGGTAGAAGTTTCAATAGCTGAAGGCCTGATATCTATCGTGGAGGAACTCAATCGTGAGCAGATCATTTTGCTATACTATTTTGCAGTTTACTACGACCAGTCTATTGTTGAAAAAGGTAAGTTCGAGGCGAGGTTTCCGGAAGTCTTCAAGCTACACAACGAATTCATAACGGACCATGAGAAACGTACGCTCCTTCAAAACAAAGAACGGCTAAACGTTACCAAACTACTTAGGCTTGGATTGATAGAAAATGGGAAACGAATACCAACGCTGCCTGACCACGGCATTTCGGGCTCCTACAACAGGAATGACTTAGAATATATGAAGAAGCAAATTCAAGAGCTGAACCGTTCGATCATCGAGTACAACAACTCCAATGAACACAGGCCTACTGAACTAGGAAGGCTTGTTATTGAAACAATGATGATTAGTGATCAATCACTAAAATAGGAACTGCCAAACAAATCGTCGGAGCAGTCGCCTCAGGGGCCGTCTTGAACCTCGGGTGCAATCCCGTAAGGAACCTTGATATGCGGGCGTTGGTCGGCGGCGCTGCTCAACTCTATGTTAGGCATTTCTAGAATTGCGTATGGCAGGTCCGGTGGAGGTTCGTGTGAGCACAATGGCCTCAAAGATCAAAGTACAACTGCAAAGTATCGAGGACGAATTCTCTCCACTGCTGAAAGAAGTTCCGATCGAGGTGTTGCGGCGCGCCAGCGGAATACTTTTTGTGGCTCCAGACTACTACTACGGTGATTTGACTCCTGAACAAAAGAACCGGCAAATTGGCTTTATCAAGCGGTATGACCGTATGCTTGAAATAGTGCAGCTGCTGTTTTCAGGATCCCCTCCAGACATACAAAAAGAGATCCAAGAGGCCGACTCTGAACTAAAAAAGTGGCTTCAGTTCGATTCCAATTGGTCGATCTCACTGGATAGGGATGCCAATGATGTTGAGTTTCGCAATGCCTTCAATGAATTCAATAGCCTGATTAAGGTGTTTGATTCGGCGTTAGATCATGAGACCATACTCATTCCCGATACAAACATACTTCTAGAGCATGTGCAGCCAGCGGACTATGATAGAATCTCCAGACAGGAGAGATTCACTATCCTGCTGTTGCCAACCGTGCTAGCCGAATTGGATGCTCTCAAAACGAATCATAGGAATGAATCTGTTCGTGACAAGGCAAATGCCGCAATACGGACCATAAAAGGATGGAGGAACCAGGGATCGCTACTGGCCGGAATCACCGCCAACAAAACGATAACGGTACGGTCTGTCGCGACAGAGCCAAAGGCAAGCTTTTTCCCATCATGGCTAGATAAAGAAAACTATGACGATCGCATCATCGCTAGCGTCCTTCAGGTTTCATCTGAATTGCCGAATGCAGAAGTATTCTTGGTAACCGGGGACATAAACCTGCAGAACAAAGCCGAATTTGCTTCCATCGAGTACATGGACAAGGACCAATTCGGAAATGCCTAACAAATCGTTGCAGTAGTCGCCTTAGAGGCCGTCTGGATCGGAACGTGCGT
>CAYTGX010000220.1:0-1956 GCA_964437385.1 uncultured Spirochaetaceae bacterium | reverse complement strand
TATGTAGGATATATCCGCTGCCATAAGGGAAAGCTTGCGTCCATCCACCATTAAACGATGGAATGCCTACACCTGTTCCATACATGTTGTGCCAAGCCGTATTTGAAGTAGCAAGTGTCCAATCAATCTCAACTTCCGTTGTATTGATTGCTATTGACGTTGCCATCACATAGGTTCCATTCAGCAAATAGCTATAGGTCGAACTATCAACGCTAAAAAGGAGATACGTTGTGGCAGACGTGATCAATACCGTGTGGCCAGCATATTGATGGTTTGCGCTGCCCGTAAAGAGAGTTTGGCCGCCAACTGGTGTCACTGCAAGAGCATCGCTTATGGAGCAAAGCCGCACGTCGTTTGTATATGGGCTGGTAGATAAAATGCCTGTTGAAATGACAGTAGATCCGCCATAGACATCCATTGGCGAATAGTTGCTGTTTATTCCAAGCATATTGAGGTTGTATATTCCACCTGTAGCTGTCCAAGTCCCATATGTCACAACCCCTGTAGCCGTGTTGAGATTGACGCCGATTAGACCACCACCAGTTGTAGCGGGATTTCTGGCGGCAGTATAAATAGCAATCTTGGCAATTGAACCATTAAGCTTCATCATCTTGCCCATCAAACCGAGATAGCCAGAGCTGTTTTGCGTATAGTTGAATGTGTCGATTTGATATGGTGTTCCTGCTGTGATTGCGTAAGTGTTAGGATCAACAGTAATCATCGCCGCTCTCAGAGTATTGTCGTATGGAGAGACACCATGATAAATGTTCCAAACCAACAAATACGTTGGCACTGCTGTTCCAGCAATTGGCACAAGCCGAGCTTCAGACTGGGCGAGAGAATAGTTGGAAGTCCAAGTAAAAACAGAAGAAAGGCTTGTGCTGTATGTGACTGATGGAGTGGCCCAACTGAGAGTAAACGTGGCAAGGCTTGCAACACCAGTGTTGCTTGTCCCAATCACTATTTGGTGAGTAGAATCAACAGGTTGAGTATCAGACCAAGTCCCTGGAGAATATGTCCAGGAAGCAGCTCCCGAAGATGGATATGCGGGGGTTGTTGCATTTCGAGCAAATGTCTGCGTTGCAGGATTCCATGTCCAATAGCTTGCTGCTGAATATCCAGAAACATTAGTAATAAGCCCCATATAGTGAGTAGAGTCATATTGCCTGACCATCAAAGGAACAAACTGTCCCATGTCGTTTGTGTCGATAGCGGTGGGCCAAGAAGGATATTGGACAGGAGCAGTTGTGCCAGATGCAATATCTACGAGCGAATGGAATGTCCCAATGTTTCCTTGCTGAGTGACAGTGATGGTGAATGCGGGAGATGTTGTGTTGTTTCCTGGATCAACAAGTGGCCCCTGCAAATCATTAGTCAGAGTGATGACGTTAGTGTTGCGAGTGACCGTCAGAACCTGTGCTGGAAAGACAGCTTGAAGAGCAGTGACGGTGTTTGTAGCCAAAGTGATTGCCGTGTCATTGGTAGCATATGAAACTTTTATTGCAGTCTTACCAGCAAGTGCAGGATCGTGGCCGCTGCTTCTGTCATAGTAGCAGTAATAGTTTGTAGAAGCTGGAAATGACAAGGTCCCGACGATTGAGCCACCAAAGCCACTCCAAGCCTGATTCATTTGACCACCAGAAGCACCTCTCCAGAGGTTTATCCCTGAGGAAGACATAAAGAATGGGCTGCTCAATACAATCTGTGACTGAGTTCCATAAAGGTTGCTTGTGAGCAGCACGTTGCCAGAAGAAATTGAAGCTGTTGTGCCAGATATGGCTGCTGTGATTTTGGCTATGATGTCGCCCCAAGTCGTATGCTCATCAGTTGTCACTCCTACGGTTGTAGAAGTGTGGGTAATGATCATGGTGTTCCACATTGCCTGTGGGCTGACTGTTCCAGTCGCTACCGCATCGCCAGAGACAGGGTTATTGATCTGTCCCAGCGCGCGGCCGA
>CAYTGX010000219.1:0-2031 GCA_964437385.1 uncultured Spirochaetaceae bacterium | reverse complement strand
ATTCCACGAGAGGACCCGGTTACGATGGCTACCCTTCCCTGCAAAAGCTTCATGGGGCCTTCCGGTATGCAGCGACCACTGGTGAGACTCAGCTATTCCTTGCCAGAGTGATCTTCTCCATATATCCGCTCTTGCGGAGAGCAGCGAGCGGATCAGGATCCAGCCCCATCTCGCCCCTGAGCGGATTGATTGCTCCAACCCGAAGGCCGAGGTCCGCCGCGTACCGCCTGACCTTCCCCCAGTCGTCGCTCCGGTCCCATGCAGTGTGCAGGTCCACGGTCGGGCAGACACCGGTGAACCGGTTGACGGCAGCCGCGTCCTCGAGCCGTTCCTCCAGGTTTCGGGGGGAACTCGCCCGACGCGTAACGTGGAACCTCGTTCCGGAATCGCCGTATCCCCAAGTGGGAGTTCCGATCTCCTGCTCTCTGAGTCTCTCCTTAATCGGTTTCCTGTCGATAGCCATGGTCACCTTTCCTCCAGGGACTCCACCGGGTGACGCCTCACGCCAGCAGTTTCTTCGTAAAGGCGCACGCCCTGCGCGCCTCGGCGTCAAGATCGACCCCTGGCATCAATTCTCTATTGACCCGGATGTCGCGACCGATCTCGCCGCCGGGCGTCAGGAACGGTTCCATCACTACCCACCCGTGAAACGAGATCTCCTTCAGCGCAGCCCCGATCTCCTGCCACGGGATATGACCCAGGCCGGGCGGCTTTCGGTTGTTTTCACCCGTGTGCAGATGTCCGAGGAGCTTTCCCGCGGTCCTGATCGCCCCCTGAAAGCTGTCCTCTTCTATGTTCATGTGGTAGGTATCCAAAAGTATCCTGAGGTTAGGGCTTCCCACCTGTTGCACGTATGCGACTGCCTCTTCCGCGGTATTCAAGAGGAACTGCTCGAATCGATTCACCACTTCCACGTTGTATGTGAGCCCGAGGTCTTCCGCCTTCTTCGTCGCCTCCTTCATGGCGGCGATGCTCCACTGGATGGCCTGCTGCTTGCCCGCCTGCCGTCCCTCGAGCGCCGCCGGCCAGCAGGAGTAGATGATGCCGGTAAGGCGATCTATCCCGCAATCCACCATGGCATCGGCGATCCGGCCGAGGTGCGCAATGCCCGCCTTCCTTACCCTCTGGTCGGAAGAGGCCAGGTCCGAAGACGGCGGCAGCCCGATACAGCAGCTCATGGGGACCCCCGTCTCCAGGGAAGCGGCGCGAAGCCGCTGCCTTTCCGATGCGCCCAGGCCCGCGAGGGTGCCGGCATTGATCTCAAGCACGTCGAAGCCCAGCCCTTTCACGCGTGAGAGGTAGGGCAGGACGTCCACGTTCCAATCGTGCTCCCAGTACGCGTAATAGATTCCCACCTTGTTACTCATTCGGCGTCCTCCGCAATCGAGCCGAAGATGTGAGTCTCGATGCCCAGGATTTTCCCTGCCGCGAGCGACTCTTTCGTGCAGTCTCCGTCAACGCCGTGGATGTGGTTGCAGGGGAAACGGGAGAGAAACTCATCCGCGCCGCAGTCGAGCTTCGTGAAGGCGATCGGCCACTGCGGGGTCACCGTCCATCCACGCGCGAGAGCGCTTTCCCGGTCGAACTCGACGATCCGTCCCGGCACGATTGCAAGCCAGTACCGTCCTTCCTTCCGTGCAAGCATGGCCACCATGCCGGGCTCCGAGGGGTGGAGATTTGAGAACAGGAGGATCGGCCTATGAAGCAGTGTCGCCGCGATGGCGGACAGGTGCGGGTAGCACCAGATCGCATAGTTGAAGATGACGAGGTCCACGCCGGCCTGTTGGAGGCGCTCCACCTCCTGGCGCGCCGTCGCGGAGTCCCAGACGACGGCCTGCCCGTCGATGACCTGCGCTTCCCCGGTCGCCTCGATCTCTGTCTTCTCCCGATTCTGGTGCCGGAGGTTCGTTGCAAGGTGGGCTTTGTGAAGATATTCCCTTCCATCCGAGAAGGTCAGCAATCCGACACGAAACTTCCGCATGTCGCGCTCTCATTCACAGGCGAAGCCTGGGGAAATAGAGCGGACCCGCG
>CAYTGX010000218.1:0-2053 GCA_964437385.1 uncultured Spirochaetaceae bacterium | reverse complement strand
CTGCCGCCGGTTGTTGTAGCTCCAGTCCTCGCTCAGCGCCCCCGAGCCCGAGCCCACCGTGATGTGCCCGAGCGCCCCCTGCGGCGCATAGGTCATGGCCGAGGCGTACAGACCGCCGGCGCGAGGCGTATCGTGCCCTATCGTAAATGCTGCCGGCTGTTGAAGCGCTCATTCCTCCATCTCAGGCCGGGCTTCGGGGATGATCCGCGCCGCGACAGCCTCAGTTCTTAACTGCGTCACCGTGGCGACCCAGTCCGCTTCCGTAGTCCGACGACACGATTCGAGGTCTCTTTGCTGCCTCGCAAGCTCAGCTTGGACCGCTGGGTGCTGTGGTGCCTGTGACTCGGTCCACTCGCTGATCACGCCGCCGCTTGGAACCATCTGATTCAAGGCGTAGTTATCCACAACGTTGTAGCATTGCTCAAAGCAGCGGGCAACGCTTTCCTCGGCGCCTGTCAGCCAGGTTTCCAGAGTATGAGTCACAGCTATCGCTGCGTCTTGAGCGTAAATCTGCTCTGCAACATCGTCCTCGTCGGGAACGTTATCTTCGGCCTGCCTTCGCAACTCCGCGACCTGAGTATCGTCGAAAGGCGCGCCTTCAAGATATTCCCAAGTGGTGTTGAGGGCTAGGCGAAAGAACGACGGGCCACCTGAGCGACCTGCCCAATACTCCTCGAAAAATGGGATCAGCCGTTCTGAGCAACTTGCGCACAGTGCCACGCGTCGCGGCGGGGTGAGGCCGCGGACAGCTCCTACTATTCGCTCCCTGCTGAATTCCATCGAATCGGCTTTCCGTCACCTAAAGATCGGCGTGCGGCGGTCTCTAGGATGCCTCCAGCGGCATGTGTGAAATCGCAGTTCCGAATTGCATCACCGGTTCAAGGCAATCGTAAAGATCACCCCCACGATAAACGCACCTGAAACAAGGAAGATCAGCATGAGGCGCATTCGCTCACGCCAGAGTCCCCCAGTGAATTCTGGCGCGTCGGTCGTTGCGCTCAGCACAGCATCGGCCAACTTCGCGCGATGCCACATCCAGCCGGCGGTGCCGAACAACCCAAAGGCAGCCAACATCAACGCCACCGCAAGGGACCAGCGCCCAAAAAAGAGCCCGAATCCACAACACATGTATAGCGCTGCCGTTCCGACCAGGAAGGACAAGATGGAGAGTGCACGCATAGTCATCTCACTATTCGCAGGTAGTCGTCGTCGTGCCAGTCGCGGAATCGGTAGTCGTGACACACGCTTTCGGCGGGTGCAAGAGAATGTCCAGTAGTTGGAAGGGATCGAAGCCGTTCCTGCGATTGCCGTAGTCTGTCCCTGGATTGTGAGGCGCATTCGTCCAATTGCCAATGTTCATGAACGGTAGCGACCATGAAGACCGTTTGGCCCGCCCGTACTTCTTGAAAATCGCTGTCCACAGTCCCGCTGGAGTTCGAGGACGGCCAATACCCAAGTCTTTGAATACATCTGAACACGAAGTGGCGCAATTCGTTCCCCAGATCGCATTGAACTGTTTGGGTTCGTTCCCGTATGTCGATCGGATTGCGTCAATCATACCCTGAGCGGCTTCCGGCGTAGTCTGAACGGTAAGCGAGGCGTAGTTCTGCCTAAGATCGTCGAGGGAGCGCGGCAGATTGTAATCGTCAACCCCATCGACCGGCCCGCCGACAAACTGAATCAGCTCGTTACTCGGTTGCGGGCCACCTGCTGGCCCGTAATCCTTGATGGCGGAATCCCCCGTCTGCTGGTTATACGCAAGCATCATAACGTGCCCAGTGAGGCCACTCGCGTCGTAGTAAAGCACCGCATCCTGGCCGTCGGGATCAACAAACAACAAGGGATTGTTCTGGGCGTAGGTGTACTTGTTGAGCGTGCTAGAAGGCTTCAGTAGTCGTTCATTTGTCAGATTGATGAGGTCCGGGCTGGTGAATCTCCCCTGCGCCCCCGACAGGTATCGCGCCCCGAAGTAGTCCAGCCCGCTCTCCACGTCCCGCACTTTGCCGGTGAACTTCTCCCGCGTCCCCTGGTCCACCCCGTACCCCGCCACTCC
>CAYTGX010000217.1:0-2068 GCA_964437385.1 uncultured Spirochaetaceae bacterium | reverse complement strand
GGTGGCCCGAGAGCAAGGTTGTGACGCGGCTGTGGATTCTCGGCGGGCTCTTCGCGATCCTGGGCCTGTCCACGTTGAAGATCCAGTAGGCGGAGCAAGGGGATGGAACGCGTCGAAAAAGAACGCAGCGATATGCTCTTCGTGATGCTGGTGGTCGCTGTTCTGGGAGTCGGCGTCGCACTCCTGTTCTCCAGCTCCTATCCGTTCGCGAACCGGGCCTACAACGATCCCCTCTATCTTGTGAAACGCCAGCTTCTCTGGGCAGGGCTCGGAGCAGCGGCTGCATTCGTGCTCTCGCTGACTCCGTTGGAAGTGTTTCGACGGTCCATGCCCCTTGTCCTGCTCGGCACGCTGGCGGTGGCGCTCCTGCCGTTCATACCGGTCCTGGGCACGTCGGTGCTCGGATCCCGGCGCTGGATCACCCTGTTCGGTCTTTCTTTCCAGCCCTCCGAGCTCGTGAAAATCACCCTGATTCTCTACCTGGCCTCCTATTTCGCACACCGGGAGGGCGGGGAAGCAATGTCGCTGAACTCGCTTATTCCTCCGTTCATCGTCATCTGCGTTTTCGCAGCGATCATCCTGCTGCAGAACGACTACTCCACGGCGATCTTCGTGCTTGTGATCGGGCTCGCGATGCTCTACATCACCCGCGTGCGCGCCATGCATCTTCTGGTCGTCGCGCTGTTCACGGTGCCGCTGGGCTTTCTTCTCCTTTTTACCCGCGAGCACAGGGTGCAGCGCATCCTCGCATTCCTCGATATGTCCACGTATCGTTCAGGATCCGGCTACCAGATCGTCAACGCAAAGGCCGCTCTGGTGAGCGGGGGCCTTTGGGGCAAGGGCCTGGGGCGCAGCACGGCAAAGCTCGGATCGCTTCCCATGGCGCATTCGGACTTCATCTATGCGATCATCGGCGAGGAGACTGGTCTCCTGGGAGCGCTCTTTGTTCTGGCACTCTTTGCCTTGCTGGTGTGGCGGGGTTTTCAGATTGCCTTTCGCGCCGACGATCACTTTTCCTATCTCATCGCATTCGGCGTCACTGCCTCGCTTGGCCTGCAGGCGCTGCTGAATATGGGGGTGGCTGTGGGCCTGGTTCCCACGACCGGAGTCACGCTTCCGTTCTTTTCCGCCGGGGGTTCATCTCTGTTCTCCACGCTCGTCATGTGCGGGCTGCTCGTGAATGTGTCGCGGAGGGTTTCGCATGTCTAATGTCTTCGCGCTTCGGGACAGGACCGGCAGGCGCGAGGAGAGGCCGTTTTCTCGATGGGCACGTCCGCTGTTGATCATCCTCTCCTCGCTGTGCGCTCTCGCGCTGCTCGCGCGATTCGCAGTCGTGCCGCTCATGGAGATCCGCCACGTGGTGGTGCACAGCGACATGCCCCTGACGGATGAGCAGGTTTTGGCGATCTCGGGAATCCACGGGGATGAGCACTGGTATTCGATCGCCACGGCGGACATACAAAAGCGCCTGGAGGCGAATCCCCTGATCCGTCGGGCGGACGTGCAGAGGATATTCCCCGACACGGTGCGCATGAGCGTGTGGGGACGACAGCCTGCCGCGCTCGTCCTGGCCGCATCGGCCGGGCGCAGCCTTCCCGTCCTGGTCGACGGGGACGGAGTGGTATTCAAGATCTGCACGACCAGCGAAGAGGTCGACCTCCCGGTCATCAGCGGGCTCGACATGGGAGAGACCGGCCTGGGTGCCCAGCTTCCCCACGCATATGCCTCGCTGCTCGCCGATCTGAAGGGGCTGCGCGAACGCGCGCCTTCTCTGTACCGGCTGGTGTCCGAGGTGCGGATCCTGCCCTCGACCGACTCGGCATCGTCTGACTCGGCAAGTTTCGACATGCTCCTCTATCTGACCAATTCTCCGGTTCCCGTGCGAGCCCGGGGCGCGATCGACGAGAGCCTGCTGAAATACACCCTCATGGTCCTCGACCTCTTGTCGAAGCAGGGCATTGTGAAGGATATTCAGGAACTCGACTTTCGAAGCGGAGACGTGGTCTACAGACTGAATGCGCGGAGTACCGACGCCGCGAATGCGCGGAGTACCGACGCCGCGAATGCG
>CAYTGX010000216.1:0-2201 GCA_964437385.1 uncultured Spirochaetaceae bacterium | reverse complement strand
GGTAGGTGACGAGCCGTTCCCGCGCGTTGATCTCCTGCAGCCGGCCGCAGACAAAGGCGATCCGCCGGTGTCCCAGCCCCGTCACGTGGTCAAGGACAAGCCTCATACCGGCACCGTTATCCGTGTCGACGTACGAGTACTGGGCGCCCCGCGACCTCCCGTGAACGGCGACAAACGGAACATTCTCCGCGGCGAGCAGGCGCACACCGGCATCGTCGACGGCGGGTGCGAAGATGATGAGCCCGTCCACTTTCCGTTCGGCAATGAGGCGATGCAGTCCGGGGTCCTCGGATCCGCTCCTGATCGATCCGAGAAACAAGTGGTATCCCCGGCTGCTGAGGTTCTGCTCCAGCTTCACGGAGAGCTCGGTGAAATAGGCCCGGGCAAGGATGTACTCCTCCGGAGGGAAGATCATCCCGATGTTCTTTGTCTGCCCGGCAGAAAGAGCCCGCGCCGCAGCGTTGGGATGGTAGGAAAGTTCGTGGATGGCCTTGAGAACGCGTTCCCGGGTTCCCTGGCGGACATTGGGCTGGTTGTTCACGACCCGTGAAACTGTCATATACGAGACGCGGGCCCTTCGCGCCACATCCTGCTGCGTTGCCATAGGTTCCCTTCTTGACCATTTGAGTATACGGGTGATCGCCGCTTCCAGAAAAGCTGTATCGAACCCCGCACAGAGGGCCGGAAAAAAAACGTTGACGGAAGCGAGCCGGTGTCTCTATATTCGCCCATTGTGAGCGCGCACATTTCGAACGCTGTCGCCACGGCCCACAACCCGGTATCCTGTCTGAAAGTGAGTGCCAGACTCAAATGGAATTTTGTTGACATCTGGATTGGTTTATGTATAATCGTTCCGGTTACGGATGAAACACTTTTATGTTTCATACGATTCTGAAGGAGGTAGGGAATGAAGAGAGTTTTGGTAATCGGACTCATCCTTCTGGTCGCGATCGCCTTCGGCGTCAGCGCCCAGGCCAAGCTGGTGAAGGCCGCGTTCGTCATCTCGAACGCCGCCAACGAATCCCAGGCCTTCTCGTCGAAGCAGTTCCTGAAGTTCGGGTCGCAGTACGGCTTCGACATGTACACCTTCGACGCGAAGGGCGACACACAGGCCGAGTCACAGATCGTCACGAACTGCATCGCACAGAAGTTCAAGGTCATTTTCCTGAACCCGAACGACATCAGCGCCATTGTCCCGAGCATCATCAAGGCAAAGGCGGCTGGCATGATCGTCGGGATGTTCTCCTCGGACCTCGCTGCCGAGAACCAGAAGTACCGTGACTTCTACGCGGGGGTCAACGATACAATGGCCGGCCAGCAGGCTGCCCAGGCCTTCAAGAAAGCCTTCCCGAACGGCGCCAAGATCGTCGAGATCGGCGGTCAGGCAGGCCACGACGCCCAGATCAAGCGGCACGATGGATTCAACGGCGCCCAGGGGATCATGGGTTCGAACATCCAGGTCCTCGACTACAAGGCCTGCCAGCAGTGGGCCACCGACCAGGCGCAGGCAATCATGGAAGATGACATCGTGAAGTACGGGTCCGACATCCAGGGCGTCTTCGTCCACTGGGACAACGGTGCAACCGGCGTGATCCAGGCGGCCAAGGCCGCGGGCATCACGGGCCTATACATCATCGGAGTCGATGGCAACCGCGCCGGCTACTACCAGGTCCAGAGCGGCGACCAGGCCGTCAGCATCGCCCAGGACTTCGTGCTCATGACCAAGACGGACCTCGGGCTCGCACGGGACGTCCTCGCCGGCAAGAAGGTCAAGCCCATCAACTTCGTTCCGCTCTTCGCGGTCGATAAGAACTCCATCGCGAGTTTCGATCCGCCCGAGTGGTAGAAAGAAATGCGCGGGGTACCGCGCAGGGATCCACATAGTCTGCAAGGCTCGTTCTGCCTCTGGCGGGACGAGCCCTTTTCTCATAACCTGCACGAAAGGATGGGCCATGGCAGAAGGCGGCTCTGAAATCATCCTGTCCATCAGGGACGTGAGCAAGTCCTTCCCCGGAGTAAAGGCCCTGGACGGGGTCTCCATCGACTTCCGCCGCGGCACGGTGCATGGCATCGTTGGAGAGAACGGCGCGGGCAAGTCCACGCTGATGAAGATCCTGTCCGGTGTCTACCAGAAAGACAGCGGAATAATCGAGTTCGACGGCGCGCGCGTCGAGCACACCACCCCGCACCAGTCCACCCAG
>CAYTGX010000215.1:0-2241 GCA_964437385.1 uncultured Spirochaetaceae bacterium | reverse complement strand
TGATCTTGCGCCATCGCTCACCCCCCTATCGCCGAGTCACGGTGCCGAATCACAAGGAGCTCGCCAAGGGGACTCTGAGGGCAATCATCCGGGAGACAGGATTGACTGTGGAGAGAGTCGCTTCCTTGCTGGAATAGGAACGCTCCTTGGAGAGCGGGCCCAGTTGGCCGTCAGGGCCGCCCCTCATCAGCCGGCACCTTTCGGATAGCGTTGAGCTTCTTGAACCCTCTGGACGCGTTCAAGCGCCGAGACTCTCTGCGCGATGATTCTTCTCAAGAGGCTGGGTCACGGAGCAATGCTGTACATCTCGAGGCTGATACTCTCCAACTGGCGGAACTTTCGGTCCGCCGATATCCCACTGCGGTCGCGGATGTTCATTGTCGGGCCAAATGCGTCAGGAAAGTCCAACGTACTGGATGCAATCCGTGTCTCGAGGAACCTCGACCTTCAGCCAACTGCTACGGGTCAGATTCGAGCAGGTCGGCTGACGCACGGAACGGCCGCAAGCGGCGGCCTGAAGGCCGGCGTGCCCGAATACCGAAGGAATTGACAAAACTATTCCTAAGTAGGAATAATTATGTTATGGATCTCTGGTCCTCACAGGATGCAGCCCGTAGGCTCGGCCTCAGCCCCCGGCGGGTCCGGGCACTGGCCGGCGCCGGCAGGCTGAAGGCGTACAAAGTCGGCAGCCGCTGGATCCTTGAACCGGTTTCCGCCGCCCGGGAGCCCCCTGCGGGGCGGCCCGTCTCGGCGGCGATCGCCTGGGCCATCCTCGCGTTGCTGAGCGGCGCTCGACCAGACTGGGTTCACCCCTCGGCTTTGTCACGGCTGAAGCGGCGGCTGCGGGACCTCGAATGGGTCCTTCGGTCTCTGCAATACGGCGAGGCACGAGCAACGGTTGTCCGCTGGCGCGTGCTGCCTGCGGATATTCCCAAGATTCTCACGAAGCGTGGCCTCGTGCTGACAGGCCTCTCCGCGACCACGAGGGAGATCGACCTGGTGCCTTCAAATGGGGAAGTCGACGCATATGTTACTAGTAATGTGATCCGCACGATTGAGCGGCAGTTCCAGCCCGCAAAAGAACCAGATCAGCCCAACCTGACGCTGCGGGTGCCGAACCAGCCGTGGATCCTCGCGTTCTCCCGGGCCCCGCTGGCGGTCATTTCCGCGGATCTCCTCTTGAGCCCCGATGCAAGGTCCGTCCGCGTGGGCAGGGAAGCTCTGAGGAGGCTTGTCCATGATTGATATCCCCGATCTCGGCGAGGACTTCCTGGAAATGTGGTGGGAATTGCTGCTCCTTACGAAACAGGCTCCAGCACCGTGGACACTGAAGGAGCCCACATGGTTGCGCTGCATGGCTGGAAGGCCGGTCAAAAACAACCTCGGGCGAGCAAAGACGCCGACATCCTGGTAAATGCCCGCGTCGTAGGCGGGGGAACGCGGAGAGTCAGCGAGATCCTGTTGTCTCGAGGCTTTTCCCTGGACGGCGTCTCACCGGAGGGGATCGGCCATCGGTTTGTCAAAGGGAACGTTCGTCTTGACGTCCTCGGACCGGACGGCGTTGGGTCGCGCATCAGCCTCCAGAAGGTACACGGGGCGCGCACTGTGGAGGTGCCTGGAGGCTCGCAGGCCCTCAGGCGTACGGGGATGGTGGAGATTCGCGTTGGCAAGTCCTCCGGCGTGATTCCCGTTCCGGACATTCTTGGAGCGATCCTGGTGAAGGTCAGGGCGATCGAGGTGGATGACGTGCCACAAGCGCAGCGGGCCGACGTCGCCTTCCTGCTTTCTCTCGTTGAAGATCCGGATCCGCTGGCCGCCGCGCTGTCGAAAAGCGAACGTCGATGGCTCAAGCGCCATCCCGAGCTCGCCGATCCAACCTCTCCCTGCTACCAGGGGATTGCCCATCCGACGGACGCTGCAACGGTGTTTCGTCGCCTCACAGGCGACAGCCAGGCTACTGGTGATTGAAACATGGATCGAGAGCAAAAGCAGCGATGCGGACTTCAAGTTCGGGCAGGCAACGTCCTCCTCCGTCTTTCCACATCGAACGCGCCGAGCGCGCAAGCGCGAGTTGCGTTTGCGCGAAGGTGACGTTCACCTGCTCCCCGCCGACAGTTGCCGATGCGCGACCGGATCTCGGCTCATCGACGCGTGAGGGATGCGCAGGGCGCCCGAAGGGCGGTCCGTAGGGCGGCAGCCGGCTGCGAAGCAGACGGCGAGAGTCCGAAGGACCGAAGCGAA
>CAYTGX010000214.1:0-2409 GCA_964437385.1 uncultured Spirochaetaceae bacterium | reverse complement strand
CGTAACAGTTACATTTGGATGGATCTTATTAAACTCTTTCGACCACGCTTGGAACGTTGGAACGGCATCCTGTTTCCAAACCAAAGCCTCGAGTTCGATCTTCTTGTCCGCAGAAAAAAGCATTAAGGGAGCCATCAAGACAACAAGTATCGCTACAATAGTTTTGCGCATATTCCAATTGTCCTCCTTACCTTCTAATGTTCTAACATCGCACTGTTGAGACCGCAAATGATCTGTTAGTTTTGGCCAGTCCCCCTCCTCTTCCTATAGCCATACCAGAAGTGACTCCTTTCCTCCTCGATGCCTATACTAACCTCCTTCCCTGAAGACCCTCATGAGCTTGCGGACAACTGCCGGATGGCCGACGGCCTGTGAAGAATCTGCTCGACCGCGATCGTACTAACCCCAACAACCACTGGGTCGCCTTCGAATGTACTCAGCTCAATGCGAAGGCTTTGATAGACGCTTGGCAGCAGATGGCTCTTCGCCGTGTCGCGGACTATCGCCAAGAAGACCTCCCCAAGCTGCGCCATCTCGTCCCCAATGATGATGATGTGCGGATTGAAAGCATTGACAGCAATAACAAGGCCAAAGCCCAAATACCACGCGACCTTCCTAACCGCAAACAGTGCAAGATCATCGCCGGCATGCAAGGCTTTCACTATTGACGGAAACGAGAAATCCCTTGTCAATGGACTTTCGGGATAGTCGATACCTGCTTCTTTGATTTCACGGACTAATGCGATTGAGGAGCAGTAATGTTCCAGGCAACCAAGGTTTCCGCAGGCGCATCTCGGTCCCGCGAAGTTGATGCTTATATGTCCGATTTCCCCCGCAATTCCAAGTGGCCCGCGGAGAAGTCTGCCTTCTATGACGATGCCTGCCCCTATTCCTTGCCCGGCTGCCACGTATACCATAGTCTCATGTTCCAACTTTCGAGGAGATAGCCACCATTCCGCGAGCGCTCCGGCTTTTGCATCGTGTTCGAGATACACCGGCAATGGGAAGGAGGACGCAAGCTCTTTTTCGATGGAGATTCCTTCCCATCCAGGGTGTTCTGTCATTAAAGACATTTTATGCTCTGTCCTCACATAAGGACCGGGGATTGCAACGCCAGCGCCAAGAATGGTGTGTTGCAGAGATTCCTCAAGAACGGTTTTCATGGCCGTGTTGATTTTCTTTAGCACGACCTCAGCGCCTGCCCCAATGTCAACGGGCTCTCGAAGCAGCTTCAGCTCCGTCCCGAAGAGGTCGAACAACCCAACGGTGAAATTGGTTCTAGTCAGGCGGACACCCAAGACCCCGAATGAATCTGAGTTCAGCGCAATCCCGATCGACCTCCGGCCCTTTCTACCTTCGATAATGCCTGTTTCCTTAACAAGTCCCCATTCAATTAAATCATTGATTATGTTTGTGATCGTTGCTTGCTTTAGTCCCGTGATAGTTGCAAGATCGGCCCTTGAGCATACTTTCTCGCGGCGGAGTAGCCGGATGACGAGAGCACGGTTTAGCTCTTGCACATCCTCGAGGTTCATGCCCCGTTTTTGCTTCACCGCAAACATCTTCCCTTTCTCGCAGAATACTTCAATTGAGTGATGTATTAATTGATTTAATATATTAAGCGATTGAACTTGTCAAGCTAGAAATGTTTGCGAAAGTTGTCGGCCCACCGCCCACCTCGGCCATCTGGAAGATGAAGTAGCGAGCGTGGGAGACCACCTTCGCACCGATCTTGATCACCTTGTCCCGCGGTGTCGTTATCGTCCACTGCCGCACGCTCTTGGGCAACCCTGCCTAGCGGAAAAAGTTGCCCAGGTTGTACGCGAGGGCGAAGATCTGCAAGCGGACCTGGTTGTCGACGAAGTCATGGCAGGACAGCCGCGTCCACTTCACCGCGTTCTTGCCTTCTTTGATCATCTGTTCCGCCGTTCCCCGATAGTTGTAGAACCGCACCACGCCCTTTGCCGGACGGTTAAGATTGGTCACGATGAACCCTCTTCAAATACCTCAGTGCTCGTGTCTATCTGATGCTCGGAGAGATCAACCAGCATCGCCCCAACGGGGATGCGATGTCCATTTGTGATTTCCTGATCGGCCCAGTTTGCTACAGCGGCCTTGCTTGTCAGTCCGTTGGATACGGGAGCAAGGTAACGGCCGTCCTGGCCTCGGAACCGGCAATAGTAGATGTGGCGAGATCGTATAGCGTGTCGTTTGAACAGGGAGTAGGGCCGTTGCGAACGTTCCATCAAACACCTCCGGCCGTGGGTAGGAATGCTACACTCACGGGTACAGTTGATGCTTTTCGGAAGGTCCGTTTTCGGTCCCTTCTTCAATTCCTTACTCTGTAAACCCTTAAATGGGCGGCACAAGAGTTGAACTTGTGACCCCTAGCGTGTCGAGCTAGTGCTC
>CAYTGX010000213.1:0-2455 GCA_964437385.1 uncultured Spirochaetaceae bacterium | reverse complement strand
CGGGGTATTCGGCGCAGAGATCGCTGCAGGGCAACGTGGAAGAGATCCACGAAAACAGAGCCTTGAGTGAAACGCGGAGGGCCTCCGCGTCGAAAGAAAGTGGAGAAGCCTGTCGGGAAAGAAAGTCCGCTATGGCCCGTTCGTTGTCGAGGATCCCCGGGTTTGAGCCGGCCCAGGCGATCATGGCGTGGTAGATCGAGCCGAGCTCTTTCGGGTCACCGCCGCTGATGAGAACCTGGCCGGTGCCGTTGGAGCCTCAAGCGGCGAGACTCGTCCGCACGTTACTTATTTCGAACGTGTTTTGGCTCACAGAGGGGTGCAGAGTATCGGGCGCGCTACTTGCGAACGATCTCTGAGCGCTCCGTTTCTGTGATTGCCACCTTTGGGAGGATTGGTTGCCATGGGAATCTCCTTGGTTGACAAAACAGACAATAAATGTATGTTTGTCAACAAGGGGGCCGAGATGACCTTTGGTGAGAGGCTGCGGGCTGCTCGCGCCATGGCGGGCTTGTCCCAGGAGGAGCTGTCTGCACGCATGGGCGGCAAAGTAACCAAACAGGCGATCAGCAAGTACGAAAAGGGCTTGATGATGCCGGAGGCGAGCACCACGCTCACCGCTCTGTCGGACGCGCTGGCGGTCCCCGTCGACTATTTCTTTCGGACAGTGTCACGGGAACCTCTGGAGTTGTACTACCGGAAGCGTGCCCGCGTAGGTGCAAAAGCCAAGAACGCTCTTATTGAAAAGGTGCGAGACAGGCTAGAGCGATATCAAGAGCTCGAAGAGTTGCTGGGAGCTCATTCGAGGTTCGAGATTCCCAGCGGCAAGCTCGACCTTAACACCCCTGACGGCGCGCAGGCGTCGGCCCGGGCCGTCCGCCAGAGCTGGGGCGTCGGCTCAGAGCAGCCCGTTCCCAGCGTGACTCGGCTATGCGAGGACAAAGGTCTTCGACTTGTCGGGCTCGAACGAGTACCTGGATTCGACGGAATGGCAGGCAACTACGCGGGCAGTCCTTTTGTGGCTATTGCTTCGGACCTGCCGAATGACAGGATCCGCTTCACGCTGCTGCACGAGCTTACGAACGTCCTGGGTTGGCGCAAAAATCAAGAACGACTTGGGCACAATGAGAAGGCCTGTCATGCTTTCGCTTCGGAGTTCCTTCTTCCCGAAGGGGTCCTGCGCAGGGAACTTTCAGAACGCGTCCGCCATTCGATAGCAATCCCAGAGCTGCTGCAACTGAAGGAGAAGTTCGGGATTTCCATGCAGGCCATTCTGTTCCGGGCGAACGCGGCAGGTATCCTAACGGATAGCGGGTATCGTGCCATTCTGCGCGAATTCGGTGCACGAGGGTGGCGCAAAGACGAGCCCGGGTCTCTACCTGGCACAGAGAGGCCTCTACGATTTGAGCGCTTGTTGTTCCGGGCCATCGCCGAAGATGCGATAAGCATGAGCAAAGCAGCCTCGCTCTCTCTTGTCTCACTCGATGAGCTGAGGAGGCGTCTGAGGGGAGACGATGCTGCTCGCGATTAGCGACGCAAGCGTCCTTATAGACATGGCAGACAGCAACCTCCTGGGGCCTCTCACCAAGCTACCATACCGGTTCGTGGTGCCCGACTTTGTGGTCAGGGAGATCACCAGAGATGAGCAAAGAGAGATCGTAGACAGGCTGGTCGCTACAAAGAAGCTCTCAGTCCTCACAGCTTCGGGTGATGACCTTCGGCTCATCGAAGCGTTGCTCCAGGACCACCCAGCACTCTCATTTGCAGATTGCTCCGTCGTGATTCTTGCAGAGCGCCATAAGGCGTTGATACTCACCAATGATTCCCGGATGCGGAAGGCCTCCGAGCGCAGGCGCCTGACCTGTCACGGGACCCTGTGGATCATCAGGCAGCTCGTACAGAAGACAATTGTTACGGCTGAACGGGCAAGACGCGCACTCCTGCTATTGCTCGAGGGAAACCCACGTTTGCCGAAAGCTGACTGCGACCGTCTCCTTCGGGAGCTCGAATAAGGGTTCGAGGTGAGGGACGGCGGAGCCACGCGAGTGCGGCCAACACGAAGGTGCCACGCGCGCACTCTCTGTTACCAGAGCGTGAGGGATGCGAAGGGCGCCCGAAGGGGTCCGAAGGACCGAAGCGAAGCGAAGCCATAGGGCGGCAGGCGTTGGAGCAGCGAAGCGGCGAAACGCCGAGAGCCCCGCAGCAGCCCGACCCGCCCGAGGGCTGTCGCGGGCCGCGCTCACGGGAACCCGGCGTGTCTGCCCTCGGGCGGGGCACGCCCTACGGCTTACACCAGGCCGTCGACCGTGCGGATGAGGAGGTCGATCCTCCCGACAACTCGCTGGCCATTGTCCAGCCTCGCGGAGACGGGGTATTCGGCGCAGAGCTCGCTGCCGGGCCACATGGAAGAGATCCACGAAAAGAGAGCCTTGAGCGAAACACGGAGGGCCTCCGCGTC
>CAYTGX010000212.1:0-2500 GCA_964437385.1 uncultured Spirochaetaceae bacterium | reverse complement strand
CCATCCACAATCTCGTGCTCGATGTGGAAGACGCCATCCTGGACGGCTGAGCTCACGCGGCAACTTGATGAAGTGATCGCAGCGTGCTACGATTCCACTACACCGGGAGAAGAATAGTGAAACGACTCTGCAGTCTCGTGTGCGCCATCGTGGTTCTTTTCGCATGCACCCCGCTTTTCGCCGCGGATTCAGGCACTGCCGCGTCCCAATACACGCTGGGTGATCAGACGATGTCGATCAACGCGGGGCTTTTCATCCCCCTTTTCCTCCTCCCGACTGGCACGGTGCTGCTTGCGGGAAGTCCTCCGCATCTTTCACTTGGGGGCATCGGGTCGCTGTCCTGGGCCGCGTATGTGGCCCCCCAGATACGAATCGGCGCGGAGATAGGAGGAACATTCACGTTCGATCCGAATCTGAACGCCCTTCTCATGCTCCCCATCCTGGTCAAGGCCACGTACGTGTTTTCCATATACCCGTTCGAGATACCTGTCACGCTCGCGACGGGCATGAACATCATCTCGTACGTAGACCAGCACTATATCGATTTCGTGGTCAGGCCGGGAGCCGCTCTCTACTATATATTTAACTCATCATGGTCATTCGGCATGAACCTCAACTACTGGATCGACATGCAGTTTTCTTCGACGGCGGGTCAATCCCGCACGGGGAATTTCCTGGAAACATCCCTCAGCGCGCTTTACCACTACTAGGGGTCAATTGAGATGAAATTACGTCCCGTTTTCCGGTTCACGGTCGCACTTGCACTTGTTGCCGCCCTCTTCTCCTGCACCGCGCAGGGCGGTTCGATCTACGCAATAATTGAGACCGCACAAAAAACGTACGTTGCAACCCTCGACCAGACGCTGACGGTCCTTGACATCGTAAAGACGGCGGACCTTCAGTTTCCGTATCTCGTCGCCGCAGGCGCCGTTTTCAAGGGAACTTTTGGCGATGCGAACAATAACATCGGCTGGCCGAATGTGGGCGGGAGCCCCATTCCCGTCGCACCCCCTGTCGGCGGAGCTTTGTGCACGGCATTGACGTATTTTACTGCTGCCCTGCCTGTAAACTCAGGTCTTTTTGGTGCCTTCTTCACGTCGAACGGCACGACACAGGGCCTGTACAAGTCAGTCGCGGGCCCGGGCTACTCCTTCTCGGTGGCGGGTGGCGCAACCTCAGTTGCCGCCATGGCGAACAAGCAGATTACACTTCTCCAGGTGGCGAACAGCAATCTGTGCGCCGTGGTTGCCACGCCGGGCACTGGCACCACCGGTTTCACGTATGAGCTCGACTATTCGACTGACGGAACAAATTTCCTCACAGGCCTGACCGGCTTGACAACACAGATCACCGGCGTGGGCTTCATCAGCGGCAACTACTTTGTGACGGCAGGGTCGACCTTGTATTCGGGGGCCTCTCTCGGTTCCCTGAGCGCTACCGGCATCGCAGGCTTCACGCTCGCTGCGGGAGAGGTGTTGAACGGCGTGACTGTCGATAGCGGCCACATCCTCATACCCTCAAGCAATGGGGTGGTGTATTACTCCACCACTGGAGCGGCCTGGAGCAGGGCAGTCAGCAATGACTCGCTCAACAGCCGCTCGATAATCTTTCTCACGGTTTCCACGCACGTCGACACCGCAGGTGCCGGCGTTGTATTTCTCGCGGGAGCTGACGGGGCAGGCTTTTACTTTCTCAACATATCAGGCAGCGGCACCCTGACCCGGTTCTCAGATGTGACAGTGACCGGCCTGTATGCGGGTGCGGTGCGAAGAACGTTGGTTGACGTAGTCAGCGGCATCCCGACTGTATTCCTGGGCACTTCGGGAACCGGACTCTGGCGCACGACCTTTGATGGCGCCACTGGAGAGATCCAACCGGGAGCGAGCTGGATCCACGAATAGGACGGGCTGGATCTCCTCAGATTACTCCTGAAAGCTCCGAGTCCTCGTCGTAATAGTGCGCCTTTTTTTCCGCCTCACTCAGGCCCACGAGCTCGTGGCTCATGTAGTGGATCCAGAAATCGTCTTCCGGCGTGGCGAGCTCATGAAAGCTGCACCAGTAATCCGGCTGCACGGGGAGCTGCTTGGCAAGGTAGCGGCGAATCTTGTAGTCGTGAACGGCCACCCGCACGTCTTCCCGCGGAATTCCCTTGTCCATGATGATCTCCACGAGGTGGTTGACCGTCCGTCCTGAGTCGAAAATGTCGTCAACCAGGAGGACCTTGTCACCGCTTCGCAGGTACTCGGGGTTGTACGTCCATCCGTCCACGCGCACCCGGTCCTGGAGCCCGACGTCCCTGTAGGAGCGCGCGACGACGGCCGCGTAAAGGATAGGCCGCCGGTCCCTGCGCTTCAGCTTGAAGTACTCGCTCATGACATTGCCCATTGCAGCACCGCCGCGGAGGGAGACGTAGATCACGTCGGGGATGAAACCCTCATTGTGGACCCGGTGCGCCAGCTTGATGGCGTTGTTGCGCACCGTCTGGTAGGAGAGGAATTCC
>CAYTGX010000211.1:0-2512 GCA_964437385.1 uncultured Spirochaetaceae bacterium | reverse complement strand
TTGGCGGTGTCGCAGACGCAAGCTCACATCATCGAACTCCAGAATGTCCTTAGTAACTTCTTGCACGAAGTCCAGTCACTGCTCCCTTTCTTCAATAATGAATATGACATTGCAATGAAGAAGGAACAACAAGAGCGAGAAGCTTATGCGGGCAACGATGAAACGATCCTAAAGATGTCTGACTTCATCGAGAGGAGTGCTTACTTCCTTCAAAAGCTCAAAGAATACGATCACGAGTCCTACTATGCTGAGTATGTGAAGGAGTTGCTTTGGGACCCTGCCCGCAAACTGTATGAACTTCAAGTTCTTTCAGCAGAAGTTATCTCCCCAATTGTCATTATCGGTGTGATACGCTGGCAACGCCCAAGACACGAAAACTGACAGCGCTCAGGTGGGGTTCATCGGACGCTTACGATGGATACCTTCCATCCGTCTTGATTTCAACAAGAGGTCGCGAGAATAAGCATCTATATCTTGATAATGTAGTTCATACCAAGTCTCTTGCCGTGAGTGGTTGTGCCGTGTCGTCCAGTTGTGATGGTAGTTGCCGAGAGGGAAACGATACCAGCATTGCTTCCTGCTGGAACATTCACATTAAAACCACCCATTTGGTACCCGTACATGTTGGACCCCACAGATTGAGTGTGGTCTTGCAACTGATCGTCATTGAATTGTCCAAGAGTATAGATGTCGTGAGAGGCGACGCCACTTGCCCTTGTTCCAATGCCTACGCCCGCCGCTTCTCTATGGTCGGGCACATTGAAATGCGTGCCATCAACAGAGCCAAACGCAGTCCCTATTGCGTTGAAAAGTGCTGGGTAGTCGGTCCTAAGGTAGGATGTCCCATCACACATCAAAAAACCATAAGGGGCGACAGTCCCACCATATTCCCATACGACACCAGGAGGTGGGTTTTGTGCTTCGGCAAAGTTGCCCTTGGATGTCTTTCTTACTCTCCATTTGCATCCAGCGGTATTGGCAATTGACCAGGCAAAACCCGCCGAACCAAAAGCACCACCAGAGTTTCCTGAATACTGTCCAAAAGTGACATCAATGTCAGTAGAGTTGATCTTCTTGTATAGTCCAAAGCCAAAAGATGGGCTTCCCTGAACGTTGTAAGATGAAATGAAATAACTCGAACTATCCGTTATGCCTGAAGCTGCTGGTACCCACCCCAAACCATCAGCTGAACATTCGACCGTAATCAAATCTGTTGCTTGGATTGGATTTACAAATCTTACTCTTCGTGACAGAGCTCCTGTAATTGCTCCAAAACTATTACCCTGACTACCATATCCAAACGACGTTGTGTCATTTCCCGTGGCAGTAGTGGAAGTGTTGAAGGCATACTCAGTGAAGTCGGTGACAAGATTTATCGCAGTCGTCCATTGAGCAATAGGAATGGAGCAAGTAAATTGAACGGTTTGCGTTGCCCCAAATCCACCCCCGAGGTAACCCCAATAGGTGAGATAAGCACCATTATTGCTTGTGAGTGACAGCAAGAGAATAAGGGCAAGTTGTGTCGTGGAATATGGCGTGACGACCGCTCGTGCTCCATTTTGACCGGACCATTTGCCCGATCCATAGCCAAGGACCGTACCATTCTGCGTTGATCCATCATCAAGCGTTAGGTTAGTAGTATCAATGGTGTATCCCGTTGGAATGCTGACATAGTAGTTAGCTCCGCCTGTTGTTCCCGTTCCTGTCTGATTGTAAATAAAATCAATGTCCATCATATTTCCAACACGTCGCCATTGGGCTTTGAGAGTATTGGTGCCAGGAGTTCCCGAAGAGAATGTCGGTGTGTAGGCTGTCCATCCGCTAATTGCCGAACCTTGAGTTGATGTGTGGCCTTGAACAACCACGTTGTCGATGTTGTATGTTTCAGCCGTAGCGGTTGAAACGGCAACATTGATTCGAAGCTGATAAGAAGTGCTCGTCGAATTGCTCGAAACAACACTGTAGAACTTGCCCACTCCAATAGGAAGGGCTGCAACTGTAGGAATGAGCGTCACACTGTTTGTCACGTCATACAGAGTGACTGTAAAGTCTCCTGCTGCTGCATACGTTCCTGATGCTCGATAGTCGAAGCTGATAGAAAGCAATCCACCCGCATCTACATTGTCAAGAGTGATGGCATAATACCAATATTGGTTTTGACGGTTGGCTGCATCTTTAGCGAGGGCCATATCACCCAGACCAGCGAGCGGGTTGGTTGTGTTTCTTATGTAAGTGAGGGCGGCATTTGAGCTTGCCCAAGTTGATGTGTCTATTTCAAATGTCGAATTGATATAAGAGCCCAAGCTTGGAGAAGAGGCAGCAACAGAGATTGTGCCATCTCCAGCGACATTGACATTGGCTCCAATCTTGACGCCACCAAGAACTGAAGCAGTCGAGGCAGGAAGAGAATAGGGTGTGACTGAAATTGTGCCGCTTGACACATTGATACCAGAGCCTACAATCACTCCACCCAACGCGGATGAAGTAGCTTGAGGCAAGACATATGGAGCTG
>CAYTGX010000210.1:0-2566 GCA_964437385.1 uncultured Spirochaetaceae bacterium | reverse complement strand
CAAGCTCCTGGTTCGGGACTCTGCCCTCCACAATCGTCCGTTGATAGGCATTGCGGCGCTCGGTAGCTCAATCGTTCACATTCCCGAACGAGATGCGTGGATCGGATGGGATATCCGGGCGCGCACCGAAAACCTCGTCTATACGATGGATGCCTATGTGCTTGGAGCGCTGCCCCCCTACAACCACTTGCTGGGTGGGAAACTTGTGTCCTACATGCTTGCGTCCAATGAGGTTAGAGAGATCTATAGCGCCAAATACAAGAACAAGGTCACCAACATATCCAAGCGCAAGGCAAACAGGCTCGCGTGCATTTTCACGACCAGCCTGTACGGCAAGAGCTCACAGTACAACAGGATCAAGTTCGATGGTCGGTTACTGTACGTGCCGATTGGAAGAACCAAAGGATATGGCACTCTCCATCTGACGAATGAGACCTTCTATGCGATGCGTGAGTTGATAAACGCCCGTAACATCCTCGTCCCCAACCGTTTTGGTGACGGTCCGGTCTGGCGGATGCGCGTGATTCGTACGGCTTGTGAAATGCTTCGAATCGATCCAGATTTCCTTCTCCGCCACTCCTTCCAGCGGAACATCTACGCCATTCCGTTGGCACGTAACTTCAGGCCATTCTTGCAAGGCGTGCACACGCGGTTGAATTACTTTGACTACCCCATGTCTTCGTTGGTCGAGTTTTGGCGCGAGAGGTGGCTTTCACGACGAAAGAGCAATCCGGAAGTCATTGCTCGTGTGGTAGCTTTTCTGCCAGAGCACTTCACAATCGACTAATGTATGCCGCAACAAGCAACCAAAACGCCTACATCGTCACTATTCTCTTTGCGACCGGCGCAGACATCAAGGACATCGGCGCAAGGGACAAGGACGGCACGACGGTTTTAATGTTGGCGACCGCCAAATGATCCGTACCCGGAGGTGATTATGGCTGATTTTCTATATGGTATGCATCCTCTTTGTCTGAGCAACAAGCCGCGATTTCCTTGTTAAGAACCGTTCATCCGACAATGATATAGAAAGGAGTTCTATCCGTGTTCCAGAACCTGAGCATTAGACGCCTAATTGTGCACGAAGTGGGGCAACGCCAGGATTCGAACGTGCCTGGAGACGTCGCTTTTGGGTCAGGTCTACTAAAGCTCAAGCCTGACGCAAGAGATACTCTGGTCAAAAGGATGGTCGATGCGCTAGGCAGCAAGTCCTATTGCGTAGAGATGGAGATCTCTGATCGATCTCGAAGTAGCCTGTGTGGAATCGCAAAGCGCCTGCTAACTTCCAAGGACGCAGCATTCCGAACCGCATCACGCAGGCTTCCTGAGAAACTTTCCCAGGCGCAGGTGTCTCGACATATCCCAGGGGGAATCGTCGTGGTCATGGACGGGCAGACGGGGAATCCTCAGGTTGAGTTTTGCGCAATCATCAAGGCAGAGGTTCACGCGGGATTCCATAAGAGATCTCAGAAAAACCAGGTTTCAGCTGAGTATCTCGCAGACCTGTTCCTTACGCCACAACAAAAACTCTATAAGATAGGTATCTTTCTCCGAAGTGGAAATGACTTCAAAGTATATGTTTATGACCACAATATGACAAGAGCTGAAACGGGGCAGGCCGCTAAGTATTTCTACGAAACCTTTCTTGGCTGTCGGATAGCTGATAGCAGCAGCGCGCAAACGCAAAGCTTCTTCCTTTATGCAAGAGAGTTTTTTAACGATATCGATGCGGACGTTTCGCAGAAGATGAACTATCAGGATGCAATGTATACGTATCTCCGGAACGAGAATAACTCTTTGATAAGCGTTGGCGAGTTTGCGTCCGGCTATCTGCTGCCCGAGCACCAAGACAGGTTTGTCGCGCACATGCGCAACTCCGGATTCCCTGAGATTTCCATTGTGAAGGATATTAGCCTCATTCAGAACAAGTTGAAGCGCAGGATAATGCGATTTTCAACCGGCGTTAGCCTAATCCGTAGAAATGGACTTCTTAATGAGGTGGTAAGGGTCACCGAATCGAATGACAACCAGACTACCGTGGTCATCACAGGCCGCCTAGAGGACCAGTCGACATGACCGAAAGTCAACTACTTCAGCTCTATCGGACGGACAAGCCGATGCTGGAAGCCCTTGGGAAAGTCGTAGTTGATGCCATTTCGAACAGTGCGCAGTTGGGAAGTCCCTCTGCGAGTTTCTTTTTGCTGCCTCCTCGGTCACGTACCAAGTCGGAAGAATCAATATTGCAAAAGGCATTTTATCGAGAGAAGCAATATGCGAACCCTTATGAGGACATAACGGATAAGGTTGGCGTTCGGTTCGTGGTGCTCACGGTTGATCAAGTGCGTCTGCTAAAGCGCGTTGTGGAGGAACTCGCTCAATTCGACAAGTCCCTGGACAGAGACTTTGAGGAGGAACGTCGCAAGAATCCGACCATCTTTGCCTATCAGTCTGTACACTATGTGATTCGCCCAAGGCTGGCCATGGTTCTAGGCAGCCAGTCCATCAGTCCAGGCCTACCTTGCGAAGTGCAGCTCCGGACGCTCCTTCAACATGCCTACAGCGAACT
>CAYTGX010000209.1:0-2572 GCA_964437385.1 uncultured Spirochaetaceae bacterium | reverse complement strand
GCTCCCTGGATGCTCTTTGCCTTGTTGTGAAAAAAGCCTGTGGATCGGATGAGGGTCTCCAGGTCGCTTATTTCGGCCTGCGCCATGGCCTTTGGATCCGGAAATTGGGTAAACAGGGCCGGCGTGACCATGTTGACCCGCTCGTCGGTGCACTGCGCAGCAAGTATCGTGGCAACCAGGAGCTCGAAGGGGTTCCTGTGATCCAGCATGCAATGCGCATCAGGGTATTCGGCAATAAGAAGACGGGCGATCCTTTTTGCCCGTGCCGTTTTCTTCCGCGGATCTTCTGAAGGGGCGGCGGGCGTCTCAGGTTTTTTTTCTTTCCGAGAACCACGCATCGATCACCTCCCTCAATCAATGCCGCGATTGTCCGTGGCGATTGAAACAGTACGCCGGGGCCGTGGAAAAGTCGAGTGAAGATTTCCCCAGCACTTTACTTCCGGCTGCGCCGTGCGTATATCTGAAGCATGCTTCACGCGTTTTATCAATTCCTCGGACGGCTTGGGTACACTCACCCTCTCCATCCCATGGTGACGCACCTCACGGTCGGGCTCACCCTCGCCACCCTTGTATTCGCCATAGTGTCGTTGATCTTTCGCCGTGTCCGCCTGAAGCTCACCGCGTGGCACTGCGCGGTCCTGGCCATCGTGAGCGTCGTTCCGACGGTGCTCCTCGGCTTGATGGACTGGAAGGAAAAGCTCAACGGTGAGTGGCTGACGCCGATCATCATCAAGATGATCCTCGCGGGTGCACTGTTCGTGTGCCTGCTGGCGGGCCTGCTCCTGGGCAGGGAACGCCCCAACGAGAAAAATGAAGCCGCTGGCCGGCCGTGGAGAAGCCCTCGCGCCACCGCGGCCCTCGTGCTCTATGCGGTGTGCGCCTGCATCGTGACCGCCCTGGGCTTTTTCGGGGGCAGCCTCGTGTACTGAAAGCCCCCTTGACAAAGGCGGCCAGTGTGCATTTTGATCCGATATATTAATAAACTTACAGCAGGGCTGCATGGACAATCCACGTATCGTTCCGTCCGGGCTCGTCGCAGGCTCCATCGCCAGGTGAGTGGACGAAAAATAAATCCACCGAATACGGTGGCGGGAGGTCCGATCTGAAGAGCCAGGAATCGCGACGGAGGATGATCCACGGGATACTGCACGCGGAGAAGATTCACAGCCAGGAGGAGCTCCTCAAGCGCTTGGAAAAGGAAGGAGTCGACGTGACGCAGGCCACTCTTTCCCGTGATTTGAAATTCTTGAGCGTATCCAGGGTTCCCGATCGCGATGGAGAATATGTCTATACAGTTGACGCGCCCAAGGAGCCGGCGCAGGACCCGTTTATCCGGGATGATCTGCGGCGGGAAATCGTGAACATTCAATTCTCGGGCAACCTTGCTGTCGTGAAAACCAAGATGGGGCATGCACCGGGGATCGCGTACGGAATCGACCAGCTGAAGATCCAGGACGTCATAGGCACCGTGGGCGGGGATGATACCCTGCTCGTCGTGCTCAGGGAAGGGTCGGACCGGGCGAAGTTCCTCAAGGCGCTCACGGGGGAAGAGTAATGGCGGGGTCGGTGGATAGCGGCGCGGGCAGTACCAACCCGGAGGCCGCGCACCGCTCGACGTCGCGGATATGGGGTGGACACTACCTGCACTCGATACGCGCCGCTTACGCCCGGTCCGCGCCGATACGGCGGCCGCGCCACGTGCAAACGGGCGGCTCCTTGACCGTGGGGATTGAATGACGTATTTTTGCGGCCGGTCCCAACGCCCTTCCGCCTTTCCTGGTGGAACGGCTGCGCTGCACGCCCTCCCGGCGTTTCTACGAAACGCCTGCCGGGCTTCGCGTGGAGTACCATGCTACGGGATGTAGCCTAGCGGCTAAGGCGCCTGCTTTGGGAGCAGGAGATCGTTGGTTCGAATCCGACCATCCCGATGCGCGTCCATAGCTCAGTTGGATAGAGCAACAGCCTTCTAAGCTGTGGGTCGCCTGTTCGAGTCAGGCTGGACGCATTACACTATATGTCAACAACGTAAGGAGTTAAGAGCCAAGCGTTGGGTTGGTGTTCTCCTCTCAACGGCCTGCGTCGCATGAATCGTCGCAGAGGAGGAAGCCGTATGACGACGAAGCACCTGCCCTATAATCTCTACAAGCGAGATATGGCACGTCCGTTTCTGGAACGAGACCTCTGGATGTTTCATGAAGACAGCAAGTTGCCACACAATAGCTTGAGCTCGCTGTGCGCGATGGCAAGCTTCGTTCATGCTTCCTAAGCCACTCAACTATCTTGGAACGTTTGAAATAGAGTCGCTGACCTTTCTTGCTGTGAGGAATCTTTCCACTTGCTGTTAGTTTATAGATAGTGTTTATGGGCATTCCCGTTAGAGAAGCCACTTCTGATATTCCTTTGTCGCTCTTGATTCAACAGCGACGTCCGATTCTGCTGGAACTAATTCGCTATTCGGCGAAGCCTTCAGTGTATTGGGCTGTGAACTATCGGTCACACTCGGATTTGCTGACTTTTTGTCAACGGCGGACGAAAACTGCACATTTCTGGCGGGTGAAAATTGCACACCCAA
>CAYTGX010000208.1:0-2605 GCA_964437385.1 uncultured Spirochaetaceae bacterium | reverse complement strand
CCACGTTACCGATGATGTACCCGTACATGCCCACTCCGAAGATCATCACCACGATCGTGTAGACGATCTGCGAGTTGCTGTCGTGGTTGGGCGTGTAGTCTCCGTAGCCGATTGTGGCGATGGTCGTGACGCACCAGTACAGGCCGCGCAGATACTGGTCGAACGCCGGTCTGGCTGTTTCGCTTGCCCCGATGAGAACCCAGCCGCATGCCATGAGATGAACGACGGTGACGAACCAGAAGGCGAATGTCACCAGGCGCATGAGAGCGGGGTTCACGCTCAGGCTCTCGCGGATGTCCCGGAAGATGGCGCTTACCTTGCTGATCTTGGCCATCTTCAGGACCTTGGTGAATACGATGACGTCCAGGAGGACGAAGCCGGGAGTCTGGGGGGCTGTCACGGAGCCGAAGAACAGGACAAAGAGCGCGGTGAAAGGAATGGCTGCAATGACATCGACGGCGAACCAGCCGCGCAGGTACTGCCGCGCTATGCTCGGCCTGTCCACGTACACGACCAGGCCTTTCTTGACCGCCTGGTTGAACGTGTACGGAATGTCCAGCAGGTAGACCGCCGTGATCAGCCAGTACAACGCGTCGAGCTGCAGGTAGCGAAAGGTGAGCCGATAGGAGGTGATGATCGTTCCGGCAAGGGCGGCAAAGATGAGGAAGGCGTTGTAGACGACCTTTGCCGTGCCGTCATACCGGAAGACAGGGATTACGCGGAGCATCTTCTTTGCGTCGAACATCTCACAAACTAGTATAGTGACGGCGAAAGCCGTTTCAAGAAAACCTTCGATTCACGTGCCGCTGTTTTGTGTATCTTCTAAGGCGGTGTCGAAGCCCGTTCTCCGGAGGTTTTCAGCATGAAGCAGCCTTTCCTTCTCAGGCCGGTCTTTCTTGTTATACTCCTGAGCGGGAGCGCAATCATCGGTATGAGTGAAAACAAGGTCCTGGCGGACTCCGCTTCGGGAGCGGACTGGAAAGAACCGGCAGGCATGTCGCGTGTCTGGCAGGATGAGTTCAATGGAACCGGGATCAACACCTCTGACTGGGGATACGAGACGGTCCAGACAGGATGGAGCCCTTCCTGGAACAAAGAGTGGCAGCGCTACACTGACAATGGCACCGGCGGTCCGAACGCCGTTATCGAAGACGGCAGCCTTGTCATCAAGGCCCTGAAAACAACCGGCGGCGACGGCGGATATACGGCGGCCCGCATGGTCACAAAGGGGAAACATCACTGGACGCACGGTGTCGTTGCCGCCAGGATGAAGCTCCCCTACGGCCGGGGGATCTGGCCTGCTTTCTGGATGCTCCCCGAAAACGGTACATGGCCCAACGCCGGTGAGATCGACATCATGGAGCTGATCGGCGGCGGCGGGGGGCGGGATAACAAGGCGTACGGGACGCTCCACGGCCCGGGTTACTCCGGCGCTAGGGGGATCCAGGGAAGCTGCAGTCTTCCGAAACAGAACTTCAGCGATGCCTACCATGTCTTCGAGATCAGGTGGACAGAGGGAAAAATAGAGTGGTATGTCGACGGACAACTGTACCACCAGGCAGCGAAAGGAAAGGTCCCCGGCGCGTGGCCATTCGATGACGGCGACTTCTACATACTCTTCAACCTCGCTGTCGGCGGTGGATGGCCGGGATATCCTGACGAAAAGACGGTATTCCCTCAGAGCATGTCGATCGACTGGGTGAGGGTGTACCAGTAGCTCAGACGATAAGGGACCAGCAGTTCTCCAGGAGGGCTTTGATCCTGCCCAGGAAGATGGCGGCCGGCGCCCCGTCGATGTGCCGGTGGTCGTGCGTGAGGCACAGGCTCATGAGCTTCCGGGATTCGATCCCCCCGGCCGCGGAGGTTCGCAAGGCCTCCTCGATTGCTCCCACGCCGAGGATCGTGCTTTCGGGGATATTGATCAGCGGGGTAAACTCCGTGACTCCGTACATGCCGAGGTTGCTGATCGTGAATGTGCCCCCCGTGCAATCGCCGGGACCAAGTGTGCCTGACCGCGCGCGGTCTGTCAGCTCCCGGGTGGCTGCGGCAATCTGACGGACCCCGAGTGCATTCGCCCCCCTGATGACGGGCACGATGAGCCCTGTCTCCAAAGCCACTGCGATGCCGATGTTGATCTCGTTCTGGATGACGATCCTGTCTCCTTCGATGACGGAGTTCAGGAACGGGTGCTCCCGGATCGCCAGGGCAACCGCCCGCAGGATGAAATCAGTGTAGGAGACTTTCAGGGCCCCGGCAGCGTTCAGGCGCGCGCGGAGTGCCGCAAGCTCGGTGACGTCCGCACGGGTGATCAGCGTGACCGGTGGTATCTGTTGATGACTGCGAAGCATTTTCTCTGCTATCACACGCCTCATGCCTGACATCGGGATGTAGTGCCCCTGGCCGGACCGCGCGGGCGCAGGCGATTCTGTCAGGGCCGTGACATCCCGCAGGCGAATTGCGCCGCCAGGGCCGGTGCCGGCAACTGAGGAAAGTGCAATTCCAGCCTGGGAGGCATATGCGCGCGCGGCTGGTGTTGTGAGCGGCTTCCCGCTCGCTGCAGACACGGGCGGCTCGGCCAGGGCCGGCGGTCGGCCTGTCGCCGCAC
>CAYTGX010000207.1:0-2665 GCA_964437385.1 uncultured Spirochaetaceae bacterium | reverse complement strand
GCGCGGCGCACCATGGTGGAGCTGATCCTCTCCGACCACGAGGGTGACTGCCAGACCTGCGACCGCAACGTGGACTGCGAGCTCCAGGCCATCGCCAGTGACCTCGGCATCCGCCAGGTGACCTATGCGGGAACGAAGAGCAAGCGCATGACTGACGCGAGCACCCCTGCCCTGGTGCGGGACACGGCGAAGTGCGTGTCCTGCCGCCGCTGCGTCACGGTGTGCGGGCAGACCCAGGGCGTGGCCGCCATATTCCCGCAGGGCCGCGGTTTTGCATCCGTGATCGGCCCCGCGTTCGCCAGCCAGCTCTCCGACGTGGTATGCGTGCAATGCGGGCAGTGCGCCGCCGTGTGCCCCGTGGGCGCCATCAGCGAGCGCGATGAGATCGCAAAGGTATGGGAAGCGCTCGACGATCCGAAGAAGACCGTGGTCGTGCAGACCGCGCCCGCAATCAGGGCGGCCCTCGGGGAATGCTTCGGCTATGCGCCGGGCACCCTGGTTACGGGCAAGATGGTGAGCGCGCTGCGCCAGATGGGGTTCGACCGTGTGTTCGACACGAACTTCGCCGCGGACCTCACAATCCTCGAAGAGGGCACGGAGCTCCTGACCCGGCTGAAGAAAGCGATTGTAGAAAAGCAGCAGGTTGCGCTTCCCATGTTCACAAGCTGCTCCCCCGGCTGGATCCGCTACGCGGAACATTTCTGGCCGGACATGCTGCCGAATGTCTCCACCTGCAAGTCTCCCCAGCAGATGTTCGGTGCAGTTGCAAAGACCTACTTCGCCGAGAAGATCGGAAAGAAGCCTGAAGACATGTTCGTGGTTTCCGTCATGCCCTGCACGGCCAAGAAGTACGAGTCACAGAGACCCGAGATGTACTCAAGCGGCGCCCGTGATGTTGACGTGGTGCTTACCACCCGTGAGCTGGGCCGGATGATCCGGCAGGCGGGCATCGACTTCACTGCGCTTCCTGACGGACAGATGGACAGCATCCTCGGGGCGTCCTCGGGGGCGGCGGATATTTTTGCCAACACCGGCGGGGTCATGGAAGCCGCACTGCGCACCGTGTACGAGATCGTCACAGGGCGCGAGCTTCCGTTCGAGAACCTCCACATCGCACCAATTGAAGGGCTTGCCGGCGTAAAGGAAGCAGCGCTGAAGATCGAAGGCACCGTATCGGACTGGTCGTTCCTGGAAGGGGTGACGGTCAAGGTGGCGGTGGCTCACGGACTGGGAAATGCGCGCCTTCTTATCGAGCGGATCAAGGCGGGCGAACACTACCACTTCGTGGAGGTGATGACCTGCCCGGGCGGCTGCATTGGCGGCGGCGGCCAGCCGCGCCTCACCACCGATGAGATCCGCCTTGCCCGCATCGCTGCCATCTACAGGGAGGACGAGGGCAAGCCGATCCGCAAGTCCCACAACAATCCTGAAGTGGCGGCCATCTACAAGGAGTACCTCACGAAGCCTCTTGGCGAGAAGTCGCATCATCTCCTGCATACCCGCTACACCGCGCGAGAGCGGGTGTAGGAGGGACGGGGAAAGGGCGCGGAAGAGCCCATGGGCATCGTCTCGACGATTCCCGAGAAATGCCGGCGCTGCTACGCGTGCGTGCGTGAATGCCCCGTGAAGGCAATCAAGGTCATCGCGGGGCAGGCCACCGTCATTGCCGAGCAGTGCATTGCATGCGGCAATTGCGTGAAGGTCTGCACGCAGAAGGCCAAGCGCATCGAGGATGCGACCATGCTCGTTGCGCGGATGCTGGAAAGGGGTGAGCACAAATCCCCCGGGTACGGGAGTACCCCGTACGTCGGCGCTAAATCCGTCGAGTACGTCGGCGCCAAATCCGCCGGGTACGTCGGCGCCAAATCCGCCGGGTACGTCGGCGCGGTATTTGCCTGCATTGCCCCCTCATTCCCCGTGGCTTTCCCACAGGTGAGCCCGGGCCGGATTGTGTCCGCGCTCCGCCGCCTGGGCTTTGCCCAGGTGTGGGAGGTGGCTTTCGGCGCTGAGCTCATCAGCAAGGAATACACACAGCTGGCACAGGGGGCCATCAGGAATGGACAGGCCGTGGTGAGCACGCCCTGCCCGGCAATCGTCTCTTATGTGCGGAAGTACATGCCGGCGTTGTACGATGGCCTGGCGCCTGTTGTCTCACCGATGATCGCGGTGGCCCGGGCCATCCGGCACAGGCACGGGTCAGGGGTCAGGGTCGTTTTCATCGGCCCGTGCATCGCCAAGAAAGCGGAGATCAAGGACCCGTTCGTGCAGGGAACAGTGGATGCGGTGCTGACCTACGAGGAGCTGCTTGCCATGTTCGACGCGGCGGGTATCCGGCCGGAGGCTGAGGCGCCCAGCGCCTTCGACGGTCCTGCGGCGAACCTCGGTCGGTCTCTTCCCATCTCGGGCGGGCTGCTGCGCGCCGCAGGTTTCGACGCGGACATTCTGCAGAACAGCGTGCTCGTGACGGAAGGCAAGGACAGGGTCCTCCCGGCGCTGAAGGAGCTTGCCGAAGGCAAGAGCAAGACCCGGGTGCTGGACGTGCTTTTCTGCGAAGGCTGCATCAACGGGCCCAAGATGACCAACACGATGAGCGTCTTTGCGCGCAAGGAGATGCTCACCGATCACATCAACGAGAACACGCGCTCCATGGCCGATCGCGACATGG
>CAYTGX010000206.1:0-2678 GCA_964437385.1 uncultured Spirochaetaceae bacterium | reverse complement strand
AGGTGGGTCTCCCCCTTCTCGTCCAGCTCGGAGATCCAGAAGAGCTGGACGGGCCTCGAGATCTGCAGGTCCTGGCGCGCTGTCTCCAGCGCCCAGCACGCAGCCTGACGCAGCTCGGAAGGAACTGCGCCCGCTCCCATGAGCGTGTAATGGAATTTCTCGCCAGTCCCAAAATTCGAATGTACGGCCGCATCCGGGAGCGCCGCTGTCTCGACTGCGACTTGGTCGACCTGTCGGCCGCGCCGATTGGATCCGTAGTACCCACACGAATCCTTCACGGCCAGGAGTGCCTGGCCGGCCAGGAGCCTCCTGCCGAAGGCCAGCTCGCGGGTGCTTCCATGCTCGCCTTCGACGAGATCATCCAGGTCCTGGCGAGCCCTCTGCTCGCGATCCATCGCGGTACCCCCTTACGACTGCGTCCCGACCTTCGTCCAGGTCGGAACAGACACGGTGCCGGTGTTGATGTACAGGAAGCCGTTCGTGGTGTCCTGTACCAGGCCGCCCTTCTTCACTCCCGCGGGTGTCGGCGCTACGCCAGGCGTCCCGTTGACGATCCCAGGCGCCGCAACCGGGTTGCCGCCATTGGTCAGCGTCGACGTTGATACCACGAGTGCCGGCGTGGCCGCGGGAGCCTGCCACGTGATCGTGAACGGTCCGCCCTGCGCGCCCGTGACAACCACGCCTCCCGCTCCGATGCCCGGCAGCGCAACAAGCGCCGCCTGGACGTCTGTGTTCACGGGGTTGTTTCCGAGAGCTACGCTCGTGATTCCCTGGAACATCAGGCGGAACGTGCCCGCGTCCGGCGATCCGTTGATCGTCAGAGTCTGGATTGCCGAGGTGCCAGCGCCTGGCGTGCCCGGGTATTCCTGCGGAGACGATACTCCTCCGACCACTCCGGAGAAGCCCAGGAGCGTGGAGAGCCAGGAGCGATCTCCGAGCATGAGCGCCAGGATCCCCGCGAAAAAGCCGAATCGTTTCATTGTCTTTCCCCTCCCTCATTCGTCGCACAAGCCGCCGACGGCGGCAATAAGTCTCCAATTATCTTGCTTTCAGTTCCTGCCTGCCTTGCAGAAGTAGCCTTCGAGTGCGTCGACGCCATACACGAGCACGAGATTCGCAGCCTGGGCCGACTCGCTTTCTGTCCACGCCGCGCCGAGATATGCACGCGCGAGCCCTGCCATGAGCACGGCGGCCCGCACCGGGCGCAGCTGCTTCGCGAGCTCGCCCCTTGCCTGTCGCCGTCGATCATTGGCGGGCTTCACACTGGATCCCCTTTTGCACTGTCTGCAAAATCGCTTCAGATTCGTCGCGTTTCGATTCAGATTCGGCTCTTTTCGTTTCAATTTGCGCGCTATTTGATGCAAGATCGGCCCGATTCGCACGACCGCGGAGAAGCTCGGCCAGGAGCACGGCAGCACCGTCGCCCTCGGAAGTCCGGCGGGATGTCAGATCCGCCTCGAGCTCGCGCACAAGGCGCAGCTCGGCAAGGTCGATCCGCTCGAGCAGCGCGGGCCAGGAAATTTTACGTTTGATGCCTGAAAGGATACGGTACGCCGATTGGTGAGCGCGTTCCGCCTTGCTCCCGACTTGCAAGATCACTGCCATGTACGCTTGTGTCGCATTCCCGCTGAGGAGATAGGCGAATAGGAAGCGCCGCTCCCGGAGGGTCAGCCGGGCGGTGTCGGGCCCAGAATGTCGCCTTTTGTACTCAGGCAGCCTTTTTAAGGCGTTCGCGTTGCTCATACTCCCCCCCGGATCTGGCAGCCGAGCTCATAGGCCTCGTGGCAGTCGTTATGCAGCACGGCGAGATCCTCCGGCAGCTCCTCCCCGAGCCGCTGGTATGTGCGGTGATGGACGTCCAGGGGAAGCCCGGTTCGATCGCAGAGCGCGCAGCGCCCGCCCGCGCACTCGAGCGCGGCAGCTCGCGTCTCCCGCCAGTGATCGGTCTGGAGGTATTCCGCATAGGTCATGAACTGGAGGACCGGAAGGCTCACGTTTTGCCTCCCGTGAATGCTGTCCGGCGGAATTCCTCATAGACAGCCGGGACTGTGGCCAGGTGACGGCTGGTGTCCAGCTGTCCATCCCCCCCAATGGGGGGATGGATGGACAGCAGCAGCCTGCCATTGCCCGATGGTATCCGGATCATTTGGACACCTCTTGGACACCTGGACAGGAATACAGTTTCTTGCCCTTCCCGCCTGGGACCACCCCGATCGTGATTTCCCCTTTCATCTTGCCCAGGGCGGTCAGAACTACCTGCCGGCTCTTGTCGATGCCCTCTTTGGCCAGCTCCGCTACAATCTCCATTACCCCGAGAGCGCGCCCGGTGATCGCCTTGCGAACCGCGGCAACTACCTGATCCCGCTCCCGATCCACCTGGCCGAGGTAGCGGACGCCAAGCTCTTCGTTCTCGGAAATGATCTTCAAGCGGACCGGCGCCAGGGGGACACCGCGAGTCTTCGCGCTCTGAAGGACGAGCTCTTCCCCGTCCCGGGTGAGTACGAGCTCCTGATCGACGGCCGCCACAATGTCGCCGCTGCCACGTGACAGGCGGCGCGGATCCTGCTCAGCCTTGCCCGAGTGATGAATGAGCAGCACTGTCGCCATGTTTGATAAGAGCCGAAATCTTCGCATCACCCGGGCCATTTCCGTGGAGCTGTTCTCTTCGGCCGAGTGCA
>CAYTGX010000205.1:0-2679 GCA_964437385.1 uncultured Spirochaetaceae bacterium | reverse complement strand
GCACGGTCTCTTTGCCCAGGTAATGGTCGATGCGGAAGATCTGCGATTCCCGGAAACTCTCTCTCAACGTGCGGTTCATTTCACGCGCTGATTCCAGGTCATGACCGATCGGCTTTTCCACCACAATGCGATCATGTACAGGGCTCCGGTTCAGTCCCCCGGCGGCCACGAGCCTCGGGATGATCCCTACCATCACCGGTGGAACAGCCATGTGGAAAATGTGACTGGCCTTCTGCTTCCACAGCCCATCCAGTTTCGAGCATTTGTCCTTCAGTGTCGCGTACGATGCAGGGTCCTTGAAATCTCCCTGATGATAGGTGACGTGCCTGGCAAACACGTTCCAGTCGGATCCGATGGCATTTCCGTTCCGCGAAAAACGCTTCGCACCATCGAGGAAACGCTTGCGCAGCTCCGCATCGCTCATGTGCACGCGGTCCACCGCGATTATCGCAAACTTTTTCGGCATCCGTCCGCCCCGGTGAAGGTCGAACAAGGACGGAATCAACTTGCGCCAGGTCAAATCACCGGCGCCGCCGAAAATCATGATGATGGTCGGGGGAATAGCCATAACACCTCACTTATCCTGTAATGTTCACAACCAGCCTCCGCTGAAGCCGGCGCGCCGCAGACCGCTGGATATGTACGAGCTGTCCCGCATCAGGCTCCATATCAAGCCTGTGCGATAGTTTTCAATCATCAGAATGATCGGTCCCTGGTTGAGCCCGTAATGCCACGGCGATACCCAGCCAGGCGGATTGCTGGTTTTTACGGGAAACGTCGGGTTAAAGGTCGCCTTGAAACCGTAGGGGTTGAACTCCGTCAATTTGAGCTGGTTGACATAATAGTCAATTGCAGGCAGCACGATCTCAGGCGCGAACGGCAACGATGTCACGACGGCCCAGGGCGCGATGGTTCCATCGTCCGGACCATACGGTACGCCGCGTCCGACGTAGTCGGAAAATCGGCGCGCGATGCCGCGCACCTTGACAGTGACAGGACCGGGACCGTCGCTGGCGGTAATTCCCCAACAGCGGACGCCATAGCCGGAGAACTTCAGCGGGTTCTCTACTGCATACTTTTGTTGCACATAGGTCGCGCGACGGCTGTTCTCGAAATAATCAATTCCCCTGGCTCGCATGAACAGGTCCTGAATGCCGCGAAAATCAATCCAAATGTGCGAGAGCTGGTGCGTGAACAGCGGTCCCGCGTAGAGGTATTCATATCCATAGCACCGTTCCCATCGGTACGTCGAGGTCCAGGCAGTGTAGCTGCTTTCGGCAAGCGGATGGGAGGGCGAGCCCAGCCCTAGAACATACAGCAGCATCGCTTCATCGTAGCCCTCCCAACGATATGCAAGAAATCCGCTTTCTGGTCTCCAGCCGTGCGTTACCGTCTGGCCACCGTTTTGGGCCCATTGCCAATCTGCGCGCCGATAGAGGGAATCGGAAAGGGAGCGAATCTCCCGCTCATCGGCCGTCTCCGCGCTGAAATACACTCCTGCTGTCAATGCGCCTGCAAGAAGAAAGGCGCTGTCTATTGTTGAAAGTTCGCAATGCCAGGCGCGCCGGCCTGTCTGCATATCCAGAAAGTGATAATAAAAACCTCGATAGCCGGTTGCGTCAGCTTCGGGGCCTTGCGCGCTGTTCCAGAAAAAGCGCAACGTGGTCAGCGTCAATTCTGCCGCCGCGGCGCGCGGCACAAATCCGCGCTCGACGGCCACCGGGTAGGCCGCTAACGCAAATCCGGTGGCTGCGATGCTGGCTGGCCAATCAGATGCTGTCTTGTCTATCACAAGTCCGTTATCTCGATTTGTTTCATGCAGAAAGTAGCTGAATGATTGGTGTTGAAGATTCTCCAGCTCATCCCCTTCATGATCGTGCACTTTTGCCCGGTTTCTCTTTCGCAACTATTGTGCTCTTCGCTGAAATGACCGTCATCAGATCGCTCCAGGACTTGCTGAAAGATTCGGCGCCCTCGCGCTGCAACCGGGCGGCCAGGGCGCTCTCGTCGATGCCGGCCTGCGCAAAGAGGGCGAGTACCTTCTCAGCCTCCGCGCCATCCTCTGCCATGGTGCTGTTCACCGCGCCATGAGCGGCGAAAGCAAGGAGAGTCTTTTCGGGAATGGTGTTGATGGTGTCAGGTGCCGCGAGCGCCTCCAGATAGAGCGTATCGCGTGCGGCTGGGTCTTTCGTGCCCGTGCTGGCCCACAACAGTCGTTGCGGCTGAGCGCCCGCCTGTTCCAGCGTGCGCCAGCGCGCCGAGGCCAATAGTTCGCGATAGGCCTGGTAGGCACGCCCGGCAACGGCGATGCCAAGCTGATTGGCAAGTGCCTTGGGAACCTCGTCTTTCACCGCTACGTCCCAGCGGCTGACAAAAATCGAGGCCACCGAACCGACCTTGGGATCAAGCCGAGCGGCGATGCGCCGCTCAATACCACGCATGTACGCGGCAGCCGCGGCGCGGTATTGCTCGCGAGAGAACAGCAGCGTCACATTGACCGGCACGCCGGCGAAGATCGATTCTTCTATTGCTGTGAGGCCTGCAGACGTGCCGGGAATCTTGATGAAGAGATTCGGCCGCCTCGCGCGTGCATGCAGTCGCAGGGCCTCGCGAACCGTGCCCGCCGCGTCATTCGCCAGCAGGGGCGACACTTCGAGGGAGACCCAGCCGTCCAAGCCT
>CAYTGX010000204.1:0-2679 GCA_964437385.1 uncultured Spirochaetaceae bacterium | reverse complement strand
GGCCGAGGCTTTCCAGGAGGCCGCCGTCCGGGGTCTTTTCCGGAAGGGCCTGGATAAGGAGGTCCCGGGCTCGCGTAAGGCCGACATAGAGCAGCTTGCGCGCTAAAAGCACACCGGCACATGCGCAACTCGCCGCGGCCATCTGCCGACGCTCAAGCGCCAGGAACATTCAGAAGTGAATAAGGTTGAAGGGCTGATGTACACCCTTCCATGATTGTACGGCGGGAAAACCATTACGGCGGCGCGGAGTCGATGGGCAGGAAGGCAGACTTATCTTGAAAACAACGGGATTGCCCAGTAAGATTAAACACATGCAGTCCGGAATTGCCGAGCTCGTGTTCGACGTGATCCAGGATCAGGACGGAGGCTTTGTCGCGGAATGCCTGAGCGAAAGCATCGTTACTGAAGCTGACACCTGGCAGGAGCTCAGAGCGAACGTCAAGGAGGCAGTTTCGGCCTTCTTTTTTGATGGTTCCCCTCCTGAACGGATTCGACTCCACCTCGTTCGGGACGAAGTCTTCACCGTGTCATGAAGCTGCCCAAGGACCTCAGCGGTCGCAAGGTCGTTGATGCCCTTGTTCGAAAGTTGGAGTACCGGGTCGTTCATGAAAAGGGAGGTCACATCGTCCTGGAAACCGAAACACCGTCGCACCAAAGAATCGCTATTCCAGATCACAAGAGCCTCCGGTTGGGTACTCTGAGCGCTATTCTGCGCGCCGTCGCATTGCACAAGCATTTGGACAAAGATCAGATTGCTGCAATCCTGTAAGCAGCTGTGGTGAATAGCGTGCAGACTGCCCGACCGCACCCTCCGCGTGAGGGATGCGAAGGGCGCCCGAAGGGCGGTCCCTAGGGCGGCAGCCGGCTGCGAAGCAGACGGCGAGAGTCCGAAGGACCGAAGCGAAGCGGAGCCATAGGGCGGCAGGCGTTGGAGCAGCGAAGCGGCGAAACGCCGAGAGCCCCGCAGCAGCCCGACCCGCCCGCCGTACGGAACTGATCCCGCGGTCAACGAACGGCCGTCGCCGCCCCCCAAGTCCTCGGGCGGGGCACGCCCTACGACTTACACCAGGCCGTCGGCCGTGCGGATGAGGAGGTCAATCCTTCCGACAACCCGCTGGCCATTGTCCAGCCTCGCGGAGACGGGGTATTCGGCGCAGAGATCGCTGCAGGGCAACGTGGAAGAGATCCACGAAAAGAGAGCCTTGAGCGAAACACGGAGGGCCTCCGCGTCGAAAGAAAGTGGAGAAGCCTGTCGGGAAAGAAAGTCCGCTATGGCCCGTTCGTTGTCGAGGATCCCCGGGTTTGAGCAGGCCCAGGCAATCATGGCGTGGTAGATCGAGCCGAGCTCTTTCGGATCACCGCCGCTCACGAGGATCTGGCTGCTGCAGTAGTCTTCGGCCTTCCATGAAACCTCACCGGCTGCGGCTGTTGCCGTTGGAGCCTCTGAAGGGGTGATGATGGCGGGCAGTGCGTCTCTCCTTGCATCCCCTGACCTGAACCATGACAGCCCGCGTTCATGTTGCTTGGATGGGGCGGCCTGCGCTTCGGGTTTCAGTGTCTGGCAGGTGTAGGGGACGGAGACGCCGGAAGGGAGACTCAGGCTTGTCGTGCCTGGGACGGCTGGCATGAGCAGCGCGGCTGCGTCAGGGCCAAGGCTTTCCAGGAGGCCGCCGTCCGGGGTCTTTTGCGGAAGGGCCTGGATGAGGAGGTCCCGAGCTGGCGTGAGGCCGACATAGAGCAGCTTGCGCGCCTCTTCGTCAGCTTCTCTTCCCAGATCAACAACTCCCTCGTTCCCTTCGAGATCGACGTCATCGACCTTCCTCAGGCTGCCGAAAGGCCAGGGCCAGAACCGTATCCAGCGGCCGGCCAGCGGCTCCTGGATGGAGAACCCCTTCGCCTTGCTGACGCTGAGGCCCCAGGCTTGGTCCTTTATCGGCTTGGTGGTCTCACAGCAGATGCAGACCGGCCACTCCAGTCCCTTTGCGGAATGACAGGTCAGCTTGAGTCAAGCGGCATGACATTTCTACCTGTTCTTGGGGCATGACATGGCCTCAAGTTGGCTGCAAGGGCCGCCTCCCCGCAGTCAGAACCTTTCAGATGGCGTTGAAATTGATAGCAAAAAACGCTATCATATCAAGTTGAGCCGGCACGAACGAACGCTCAACGCCATGAGAAGGCGCCCTCTGCCTTCCAACCTGCGCTGGGCGGACGTCGAGAACCTGCTGGTGCATCTGGGTGCCGTAGTGAGAGAAGGGAAAGGCTCAGCAATCAGCGTGACCTTGAATGGGACCACCGCGTACTTTCATCGGCCACATCCCGGCGACAAGGCCAGGAGGTGGCATATCGAGACAGCGCTGCGGCTCCTCGAAGAAGCAGGCATCGAACCTGACAGGCCCTTCAGGCACTGAGTTCCGAAAGGAGGAGGAGGGTGATAACGTACAAGGGCTATGCCGGCCAGGTAGATTTTGACGCAGATGCACAGGTGTTCGGCGGCACCGTTGTGAACGCAAACGTTCTGATGGCGTTTGAGGGGAAGACCGTTGCCGAGCTCCGGAGATCATTCAGGAACGTAGTTGACACGTACCTGGCGGACTGCAAGGCGGCAGGAAAGCAGCCCGAGAAGTCGTACAACGGGACTATCATTGTCCGCGTCGATCCAGAGATCCACAGACGCGTCGC
>CAYTGX010000203.1:0-2710 GCA_964437385.1 uncultured Spirochaetaceae bacterium | reverse complement strand
CGGAGCCGAAAAGCATCAGGTCGAATACGACGACCTCATAACCGGCCTCCAGGAGCTTGGGGACAAGGACGCAGCCCTTGTAGCCTGCACCACCCGTGACGAGGACTTTTTTCATGGAAGTTGGCGTTAACAAACGCACCGACAAGCGGTTGGAGTCAACCGAACTCGAATTCCTAAGCGCTTCGCCGGCGGGAGCCAAATAGCCTGGCTACAAAGCTTGCCAGAACTGCGACCCAACCCAAAAGGCTCAGCCAGAATGCGACGCGAAGAAGGATGGGCCCGGTGAATTGGAGAACAACCCGGCTCTCACCCGAGGGTACGGGAAACGCGACGAGACCCTCCCGGGTCTTGGCGACGGGAACAGGGGCTCCGTTGACCGTCGCCTCATAGCCGGGGACATACATCCGGGGCGTTTCCAGAAGGGCCGCTTGAGGGCTCCGTACGGTGGCCCGGAAGGGGATCAGGGATTCCACGCGGATCGGCAATGCGCCCGCATCGATCGGCTGCAGCCGGATCTTCGCAAGGGGGGCATAGTCCTCGGGCCGGCGCTTGCCGTCATTGGGGATGAATCGCATGCGCACCGATTCCTGGGACGGCAGGCTCGTCCATACCGTGATGGACTTCTCGTTGCTGGGTCCGCTTCCAAAGGCCGCCTTTTCGCCTGACTGCGGCAGGGCGTATTCGCGGATGAAATGGTCGCCCGCCATCTGGAGGATGCCGGTCGTGTCCGCCTGTTCAAAATCGAACGTCAGGAGATAGCGCACCCCGGGCTCAAGCGTAAGCGGGGGATCGAGGTCGAGGATTCCAGGATTGGCGTCAATCGTTCCGTGCAGCTTCACCTGGGGAGGCCCGCGTCGCTCCATATCGTAGTCGGACGCGACGATCGCGCCTGAAGCGGGATCAATGAGGCGGCCTTCCATCCTCGGGTCGACGACCCCGTGCGTAAAATACGCCGGCCTACCCGGGAAGAGCCCGTAGGTGTGGCGCTGGATGGCGACATTCTCGGTGAGCGAATAGAGACCCGACTCCGCGACGGTGCCGCTTTGTTGCCTTGCGAGGTCCGTGAGTTTCGAAGCTTCGTGGGCGCTCCAAAGGACACCAAGGAAAAGAGCCGTATGGACCGCCGAAATCCAGGTCGCAGCGACCGCGGTCCTTCCCGAAAGGAGGCGCTGGGCGCAGACAACCGAGGCTGCGGCGATAAGGATGTAGAGGCGCTGCATGGGCCAATAGAGCGTCATACCGACCAGTGTTTCGGGAAAGCTGAACCACAGGCCGCGCGTCAGGCCAGGTACAGGGAAAACGAGGACAAGGAGGAATCCCGCGGCCGCGATGAGGACACCGACTGACGCGGGCCGCCCGCGGATGAACCATGCCGGCACGCATGCCAGGAGCACGAGCCAGAGGCCGTACCCCAGCTGCAGGTGTCTGATTCCCGGTTGCGTGGGATCAAGGGGTTCTATCGAGGAGGGGAATGAGTCACCGACCCACTTTAGGAGGAGCTCCCGGTCCATCACGTAGGGAACAATGGCCTCACCCCGGGTCCTGAGAAGAAACACGGAGATGATAGGATAGCAGGCGAGGGCGCAGAATACTCCAGCCGCAAGGCCAGACCTTGTGACGACGGCTCGCCCTGGGCGTCGGCCCGCAAGCAGGACAATCTGGCCTATCGCTGCGATAAGCGTCGCCCAAAGGGCGATGGGGGAGTGAGCCCACCAGAGCGCGGCAAGGCTTGACGCTAGGACGGCCAGGGGACCCGGGCCATCATCATCAAATGTTCGCACAAGCGCTGCGAAGGCCAACGGCACCCACGGGAGCGTCATCCCACTCATGTAGAGATCCTGCGCGTAGAAGAGGCCGGCCACTCCCGGGCACGTCACGTACAGGAGAGACAGGAACAGTGCGATCCATCGGCGTCCCGGAGCGATCCAGAGAAGCGCCCAATAGGCCGCAAATGCTCCCGCGACAAAGCTGATGACCACGGTAGCGTGCTGCAGTGCAAAGAACCCCATTCTGTGGCCGCTCAGGAAATCGACTAAGCCACCTAGGTACTGATAGTAGGGCGCGGCCCTAAGAGGGTAAACCGCACCGTTGAACGAATAGTCCGACTGCCCCACGTAAACTGGGAATACTCCCGCCCTGAACTGAGTCACCGCGTCCGCAAGTAGATGGTGGTACCAGAGGGCATCCGGCGTGCCGATGAGCCGCGGCGAGAAATAGGGACCCGAGAGCCAGATTGAAGCGCCAAGGATGATGAGCCAGCGCGCGGCTTCGCCCCTCCAATTGGGACCAGGGTCAATGCCGGTCGGCGGGCTTCCAGATTCCGATTTCAAGTCCGGTGGTCGGGTTTATAGTCGAGCCTATCTTCCTGTAACCGTCGGGAAAATCGATACCGGATTCGAGGAATTGTTTCCTGTAGGGGACGACGTCGGCTTGGGTGATGATCCAAGCTCTCTTGCGGCGTTCGAGTGGCACTCGCCTCAGCTTGCCCCCATCAGTGTCATCCTGGTGATACCACGTGCCGAAGTACCATGGGGCTCCGGGCTCCTTGGCTCCAATCGCAAAGATGATACCCGGAAGATTGAAGAAGCCAAAGACGTCATCCCCCGGCTTGAAACCGTCTGCGACAAGGGTCTTGCGGACATACCGGATAAAATCAGCCAGGGAGGGATCGACCTTCAACGTTGTCGGTGGATAACCGATTTCGACGGCC
>CAYTGX010000202.1:0-2750 GCA_964437385.1 uncultured Spirochaetaceae bacterium | reverse complement strand
TTCCGAATATCTGTATGCGCTGGAAGGCAAAGTTCTCATAGAAGCCGCCCAGCTCGAGGCCCGGGCGGTTGATGTCCGTGACTGCGATTTCCCTTATAAGACCTGGTCTTCCCCCGATGCACGTGAGGTCCAGCGCGTCGTTCTCCCGCAGATCGAGCTGGAGCAGGTCCAGGACTCTGAATTTTTCCTTGGATGAACTGGGGGCCATGGTGCCGCCTACTCTTCTTCTTTCACGATTTCTTTCTTCTTGTGATGTTCTTTGATCTTGGATTTCTCCTTTTCTATCTTTGCTTCCAGCTTGTCGAAGAACTCGTCAATGCCCTGGTTGAGATCGAAACTTTCCACCCCGAGGTGCGTGGTCGCACCCCATCTGAAATTGACGGTCGCCTCCACCTTGAAGAGATTCTTCTCCCGGGTGAGGTTCAGCATGAAATCCACGATAAGATCCTGGGCAAAATCCAGGCGCGGCATCTTGGCATCGAGGTAGTCCTGTATATTTTTGGTGATTTCAAGATGGATTCCCTTGATTTCGACGTTCATGTGCGCCTCCTCGAGTACGACGATTCTATGGCCAGCTCGCCGCGGTATTTGGCGACTGTCCTGCGGGCAAGGGAGATGCCCCGCGCGGCCAGGATCTCAACGATCCTCTGGTCCGAAAGGCCCCCCGCGCGCGCCCCGGACACCGCTGCACCGGGAGCCCCGGCGGCGTCCGCGCCTTCCTGCCCGATGATCTCCCTGATGACCTCTTTCACACCCTCCTTGGAGAAGCGCGGACCGGCGCTGCCGGTGCCCGCGACCGAGTTGGAGAAAAAATGCTTCAACCTGAAGATACCCCATTCCGTCTGCATGTACTTCGACGAGGTAATGCGCGAAACGGTTGCTTCATGTACCCCGATTTCCCCGGCAATGTCTTTCAGCGTCAGGGGTCTCATGTACTTCGGACCCTTGAGGAAGAACTCCCGCTGGTAGTCCACTATGGCGCGGCAGACCTTCAGGAGTGTTTCGTTGCGCTGACCGATCGTGCGGATGAACCAGCGCGCGTCCTGGAGATTCTGCGTGATGAACTGGCGCGTCTTGGTGTCCTTCCCTTTCTTGCGCGTCATTTCCTCGAAAATGGGATTGATGCCGAGGACCGGGATCATCTCGTCATTCAAAATGATCACGAACTCCCCTTCGTGAAGGGTGACCTGCACGTCGGGGAGAACATAGCCCGTCACATCCCGGGAAAAACTGCGGCCGGGAAGAGGGTCGAGGGTCCGCAGGAACGCGATGACCTCCCGCAGCTTCGCCTCGGAGATCCGCATTCCCTTTTCAATCTCCCGCAGTTTCTGGTTCTCCAGCTGTTCGAACCAGCGCTCTACCACCTCCACCGCGCGCGGATGGGGCTCGGGATGAAGATTGATCTGCACCAGGAGGCTTTCGCGCACGTCCTTCACGCACACTCCCACCGGGTCGAAGCCCTGCACGAGAGCGAGGACTTTCGGAAGCAGCTCTTTCTCCCCGTCCTCCGACACCAGGATCTCCGGGGGCTCCTGGTGGAAACCGTTTTCGTCAAGATTGTGAATGAGAAGCTCGCCGATTCGCAGCCACTCCTCGGGAATGGGCTGCAGAACGAGCTGCGCCAGGAGGTGCTCCTGGAGGCTCTCCGGCTGAGAAAGAGCACCCTCGATGAACTGCCGCCGCGCGTCGCTTGCCGCCTCGGCGTCCGCCCGCGAGTACCCCGTGTCGGAGGAATGGTCGAACCAATCCCCGTCTCCTTCACCGCCTTCCCGAGCGGGCAGAGAATCCAGGGACACGGTAGACCTGTCCTCCTCCACCTGGAGTGCAGGGTTCTTCTCCAGCTCCTCTTCGATGGTGGTCTTCAGGTCCTGCAGGGGCAGGGCCATGAGCCGCACCGCCTGGTAGAGCTGAGGGGTCATCTTGAGCTTCTGGACCTGCCTGAGGACGGGTCTCTGGGACTGCACGGAACCTCCAGGGTGATTGTGAGCCGGGGCCGAGGGCTTTGTCAACTTTGATGTCATCCCCAGGGCTTCCGCCGTTTCGCGCCCGTGGCGCTCCAACGGAATGTCACCAACTCCGCCAACTCTGCCAGGAGCAGAAGGGAGCGGAAGGAGCGACCGCGCTGCCGCCCAACTTCGCGGAATACCGCGGAAGGCCTAGGAGCGTGTAAGGCGATGGCAAGCAAAAGACAGCTGGACCCGCACGTGGGCTCCCGGCGCGTAAACGCGCCTGCCGCCCTACGGATACCGCCCTTCGGGCGGTGCGGCCTAGATCTGGAACTCGTGGCCGAGATAGATCCTGCGGGCGAGCTCGCTTGCCAGGAGCTCGTCGCGCGAACCGCTTACCAGGATTTCGCCGAGGTTGATGATGTGCGAGCGATGGGTGATCTGGAGGGTATCCCGCACGTTGTGGTCGGTAATGAGCACGCCGATGCCACGGGTGGAAAGTCCCTGGACGATGCCCTTGAGCTCGGAAACGGTGATGGGGTCGATGCCTGCGAACGGCTCGTCCAGGAGCAGGAACTTGGGCTCGATTGCAAGTGAGCGGGCAATCTCCGTGCGCCGCCTTTCCCCGCCTGAAAGGGTGTATGCCTTTTGTTTTCTCAGGTGCGAGATGCCCAGATCATCGAGGAGCCGGTCGAGCACCAGCTGTCTTTCCTTGGCGGTGAGGCCTTTGCGCGTCTCGATGATCGCAGCGACGTTGTCTTCCACGGAGAGCTTGCGGAACACGGACGGTTCCTGGGGGAGATA
>CAYTGX010000201.1:0-2865 GCA_964437385.1 uncultured Spirochaetaceae bacterium | reverse complement strand
GCGTATTGCCGAAAGCACAACATCAGGCGGCTCTCGCTCTTCGGCTCCCGGCTGACCGGCGACGCCGGACAAGAAAGCGATATTGACCTTATCGTGGAGTTTGATCCGGGCAAGGAACCAGGCCTCATCGCCATGGCCGCGATGGAGCGCGAATTGTCTGCCATCCTTGGAGGGCAGCCCGTTGACCTTCGAACCCCTGCCGACCTCAGCCGCTATTTCAGGGAAGAAGTGATTCGATCCTCGCAAGTTCAATATGCACGATGACGATCGCATCCGAATCCTGCACATGATCGACGCCGCCCAGGCGGTGGAACAGTTCATTCGCGGAAAGAAGCGTGAAGACCTCGACGTGGACCGGTTGCTGCTCTTCGCGGTGCTCCGCGCGATTGAGGTGATCGGTGAGGCCGCCAGCAAGGTCACGGACGAAACCCAGGCGGCTATGCCATCCATTCCGTGGGCGTCCATCATCGGGATGAGGAACAGGCTCATCCACGGATACTTCGACATCGACGCCAACGTGGTTTGGAGAACGGCGTCCGAGGAGATTCCGTCGCTCCACCGTGCGCTGCGGCAACAGTTACCATAGACGGCGATATGTGCCCTGCTGGGCAAATCCTGGAAGCGACCCGGGCGCCTATGTCCCCTCAGGCGGCACCGGCGTCCCTTCCATCGTGAGGCGGTCCCGGAAATGGGACTCCGTTTCCTTGTCCATGAAGTACACGTAGCAACCCTTCAATCCGCGAGTAAGGAGTACTCGGTAGGTGTTCTGCACAAGCTCAACGAACTTCTCGCCTGAACGCCTAACCACCGTGTCAAAGGACTTGGTCCTGTCTCCCACCCAGCCTTGCCCCGAGCGGTAAACCAGGTCCGGCCCGAACACCACACCCACGTAGTCGAACTCAAACCCCTGGGCGGTGTAGACGCACCCGATCTGGCCGGCTCCTCGCTCATCGTAGGCCCAGATGGAGGCGGGAGGAACCCTGTCGCTCAGGTGACCAGCATCAGGCTTGGCGTTCCACGGACGCGAGAACCCCGGCAGCATCACATCGTCCACCAAGGTCCCGTCTTCCCTGGGAGCAGACCACTTCCAGCAGAAACCCGCGGTCATTCGCGCCTTGTAGCCCTCGCTGATGCGCGTCTGGATCGCCACATCCAACGCGTCCGCGGAATCCAGAATCTTGAAGTCAAACGCGCTGTTTACGTTCCACTTAGTGCCGTCGTCTAGCTCCACACCCAGCGTCGTGGATACCCACCTGATAAAGGCATCCGATCCCAGGCATCGGAACTGTGCGTCCAGCGTATAGTCAAAGACCTTGTATCCCTTTGACTTCGCGAAGTCCAGGATGTACTTCGAGCTGCCGATCTCGTCTGGTCGAACCGGCTGGTGGTCATCAACGAAGAAGGCAGCCACACGCGTAGCGTGCATCAATTCGGAAATGAGGGGCTCGTCGGTACGCTTCTCACGTTTGATGAACCTGTTCTTGCTCTTGGCCCACATGCGATGTGCTTCATCGCAGACCATGACGTCCAGCTCGTTGGCTTCCGCACCTGTGTAGCTGCTGAACTGGCGGCACTGCTGGGCTCCCCGCCGGCCAACAATCTGTCGAAGGGTTTCGGTAAACGATTTTGACCCCGTGACGTAATGGGTGTTGAACTCCTTTGCCGAAAGCCTGGCCAGGAGGTTCAGCGCGATGACGGACTTGCCCGTCCCCGGCCCCCCGCGGACGAGGATCACCGATTTCGTCCGGGAGTGAAGTCCTTCGTAGGCAGCAGCCAGCACTCGCTCAAAGGCAATCAGTTGCTCGTCCAGAAGGACGTACTCGTCGCGACCTTGCAGAATGGCTCCAACATGCTCCAGCAGCTTCTTACTCGGTCTGTAGCTGCTCTCCTCAACTCTCTGTAGGACCTGCATCCCGCCGCCCGCTCCGACCCTACCCTTCAGGTAGTCGATGAGCGGGAGAGTGTGATCAGCCATGAAGAGGGGATTCGCCTGGAAATACGGTCGGTATTTCTCAGAAAACAGGACGTCGCCCGGCCTGAACCCGTAGTTGTGGAGGTACGCGCAGGCGGAGAGCTCTACAGGAGACGCCCCTTCGTAGAATGCTGTGTGGGAGTCCTGCAGGTACATCTTGTACTGACCGACCTGCACGGAGGGGTGTAGGACGTCCCGCATCGCGCCTCCCGTTCGCGTGACCACCTTGTCCCCGTAGCCCTCACGGCACTCATCCCACTGTTTCAGCTCGACAATGACGCCGTTGTCCCTCGCTGCGGCGTCTCTTCCCAGGACCATGCAGTCCAGCCTCTTGGAGCTCAGAGGCAGCTCGTACTCCAGGATCACGCCGTTGTCGTTGAGGGAGGCCGCGTCAAAGATCCCCGAGATGGCTCTCAGCGAGTTTCGCCAGGAGTTGACCTCTGAGGCTCCGGGTTCTCTGCGGTACTCGTAACGGTAGGCCTCCCGCAGCATGTCCGCAACCCGGTTGTGCAGCGTGTCACTGACAAACGCCGTAGCGGACCCCGAGTAGAGCCTCATTTGTGGTCGAGCTCCGTGTACTTGCGGCTCGTCCCTTTCGCCTTGTCTACGGGATACTTGAGTCCGGCCTTGTCCAGCTTGGTAGACATGGCCTCGACCAGGTCGACGCCCAGGACGTCGCAGAGCTCCATCAGGTAGATGCCTATGTCGGCGGCCTCATCACGAATGTCCTCTCCATGGGAGGCGACCCGGGAGCTTACTTCTTCGCCGTTCTTCCATAGAAAGTGCTCGAGCAGCTCTGAAGCTTCCAGGGACAGGGCGATGGCGAGATCCTTCGGATTGTGAAACTGCTTCCAATCCCGCTCCTCCATGAAGTTGCGCAACCGCTCCTTGAA
>CAYTGX010000200.1:0-2868 GCA_964437385.1 uncultured Spirochaetaceae bacterium | reverse complement strand
GGCCGCCAGAAGGAGTACTTTCGAGCCGTTGCACTTTACCTTGCGGCTTCCATCATCGAGAATATTCTATGCGTGCTCCCCGCCAATGAAGGGCACGGAATAGAGGGATCCAACCGCCTGCCACCAGGTGTCGTCTGGGCGCGCCCATCTATTTCACCAGCGCGTCAGCGTCGAGCTTTGAGAGAAACGCGGCCTTCATCCCCAACTCCTAGTGCTCGTTGAGGTCAGTGAAGAGCCCGGGAGGCGAGCTGGAGCCGGCAGCCGTAGGGGCGGGGCACGCTCCTACTCGCCTCCAACATCTACCCCTTTTTCTGGTTCGGCTTCCCCTTGCCGGTAGTGATCAAACTCCGCAGGCTGCCCTTGATATAGGAGCCCCAGGCGTTCGAGCAGACATCGAAACACTCGTATTCGGGAACCAGGCCCAGGTGAGTGAAGCGGAGCTCAGTCTTACCGCCTTTATGGGACACTTCAAACGTGATCTCCGTGCCCTTCCATTCGCTTTTGTCCCTGGTGAAATTGAAGTAGTTGTCCAGAACGAGCCAGACGACTTTCTTGCCGGGAATCAACTCCGTTACCCGCATCTTGCACCGATGGACGTCTTCATAGTGATAGGTAAACTCATCACCGCGCGTGTCAGTGCTGCCTTCAATCTCTTCTGACCACCACCCCCGAACATTCGTGACGGCAGCGATGACCTCTTCCGGAGTCTGGTCTACCGTGAAGGCAGCGGCGAAGCTCTGGCCGTTCATGCGCCTCTCCACTCGAGGCCCCCTGGTGATCAAGCTGAACAGACTGTTGTTGACATAGGAGCCCCATGCGTTTGAACATGCATCGAAGCACTCAAACGCAGGAACCAGGCCTGCGTGGGTAAAGCAGACCTCCGTCCTGCCGCCTTTCTTTGCGATTTCAAAGATGACCTCCGTGCCCTTCCACTCAGTTTGGTCCTTCGTGAAACTGAGTCGGGCGTCTACTATGCGCCAGACAACTTTCTTGCCGGGGACCAGCTCCGTTACCTTCTGCTTGCTGTAATGGACGTCGTCGTATCGGTACGTGAACTCGTCATCGAGCTTGTCCGTGCTTCCTTCAGCACCCGGCTTTCCCGTCCACCAACCACGAACGTTATTGATGGCGGCAAATACCTCCTGCGGAGTCTGGTCTACCGTAAAGGCAGTGGTGAACCCTCGATCTTTCATCATTCCCTCCTTGGCGTCAGTGCCGAAAACGAATGTAGTAATGTCACTTGCAAATTGCAAGTAAAATCGCTATGTTGGGTTCATGGAAAAGAGAAGGAGCAAGCTTCGATCGCACTGCCCCATCAACTATGGCCTGGAGGCCTTTGGTGACCGTTGGGCGCTACTGATCCTTCGAGACATCGTGTTTCGAGGCAAGCGGACGTACGGCGAGTTCCTGAGATCGGAGGAGGGGTTTGCCACCAACATCCTGGCCTCACGCCTTGTCCACCTCATTGAGGCGGGTATACTTGAGCGCGAGGCCCATGAAACAGATGGAAGGAAAGACACCTATTCCCTCACAGAGAAGGGTCTGTACCTGATTCCCTTGCTTTTTGAAATGACGTTGTGGAGTGCCAAGTACGACAGTCGATCAGCGGCAAGAGGAATCACCCGCCTCGTCGAGCTCATAAGGAAAGACAATCGCCAGATCAGTAAGGAAGTGATGGAGAAGGTGAGGCGTGGCGAGGGGATCGTAGCCGAGTATTCTTCGTGACTCAGATAGAGCACCACCGCGACTTCCTCAGGCGAGAGGGGAGGCAGCAGGTGGAATACGCCGACGAGTTCCCGGTAACCGACGAACCGGACAAGCCGCTTGAGAAGCAGAAGATCCTGACCTATGCGGTTTCACTCTTCCTCAAGCTCACGCCGAAGCAGTGGAGCTGCGTTGTTTTGAAGGATATGATGGACAACTCGCTCGCCGAGATCTCGAAGCTCCTCGATTCAAGCGTCCCTGAGATCAAGACAGCGCTCCACCGCGGGCGGGCACGCCTGCGGCAGCTCTCCGCAGACGTGACCCGGGAGAGCCACATCGTCATCAATGAGCAGGACCGGGAGCTGATCGCCCGCTATGTCGAGCGATTCAACGCGCGGGACCCTCGACGGGATTGTTGAGGATCCTGATGGATCCGGAAGAGCGAAATGGGGAGGCTGGGCTTTCCGCTATGGCCCGGAGTCGGTAGCTGGCGACAAGTTTAAGCTTGGTGAAGTGCTGGACACAGGAGTCCTTCTTCTGGGGCGTGTTACATGGGAACTCTTTTCTCAAATCTGGCCGAGCCGGAGTGGCGAATTCTCTGTCAAGATGAACCGGATGCCCAAACTGGTTATCTCTCGCACCCTGAAGGACGTCACCCGCTGGAGCAATTCCAGGTTGCTGCAAGATTCCTTGGTGGATGAGGTGTCGAGACTGAAGGGCATACAAGACATAGTGGTCGCCGGCAGCAGCAGCGTAGTCCGGACCCTGATGGACCATCATCAGGTTGACGAGTATAGATTGCTGGTTTTTCCCACAGTGATCGGGGAGGGACGGCGGCTCTTCCCTGCAGGTATTGCCCCGATCAACCTGGAGCTGGTGTCGGCGGAACGGTCGGGTGCCGCCATGCTTTTGACCTATCGGCAGGCGAGGGAGCGAAGCTGATCACTGGCGCAATGAGACAGTGATGCCTGCCGAGGCGCGCGACCTGATTCCCGCCCGGCGGGAGGACGCGTCTCTATAGTCCGGGTAGCCGCCGTCAGTTCTCCTTCTTGTACGGGACGCCGAGCTTCCCGGGGACGTTGAAGGACCTTCTCGCTATGGTCAGCACGATCGTGAGGACATAGGGAAGGGCGATGAAGAGCTCGTTCGGAATCGTCAAAGTGC
>CAYTGX010000199.1:0-3028 GCA_964437385.1 uncultured Spirochaetaceae bacterium | reverse complement strand
ATCGTGAGGACATAGGGAAGGGCGATGAAGAGCTCGTTCGGAATCGTCAAAGTGCCTGAGGATTGCATACTGATGGCGATTGCCTCCGCGATTCCGAATACAACTGTTCCGGCCAGCGCGCCCAGTGGGTTCCAGTTGCCGAGAAAGCAGATTGCAAACGCTATCCAGCCGCGGCCGCCGATGATGCTCGTCGTGAACATGCCGAGGTAACCGATCGAATAGAACGCCCCGGCAACCCCGCCCATCGCGCCGGCGATGACAACCATGGAAAACCTGATTCGCTCGACACTGATGCCTGCCACGTCGACAGCCTCGGGGTTCTCTCCGGTAGATCGGATGGTAAGCCCGATCGAAGTTCGATACAGGATGAACCAGGACAGCGGTACGATGGCGTACACGCAATAGGTCAGGATGTTCTGGGTGAACAGTATTGGGCCGAGCAGGGGGATTCGCGACAGGAAGGGCAGGGGAATCGCCCGCAGGGGTTCGACGGTCAGGGGAGCGACGGGAACGCCGAAGAACACGCGCATGAAAAAGGAGCTGAGCCCTGCGGCAAGTATGTTGATGGCAACTCCCGTCACGACCTGGTGCTGCTTGAGATACACCGTGATCCAGCCGTAGAAGGCTGCGAGGGCCATCCCGGCCAGGACCGCCAGGACGATGCCGATGCCGAGGCTTCCGCTCACGTAGGCCCCGACGAAACCGCCCAGGGCCCCGAGGATGAAGATCCCTTCGATCGCGGTGATCATGACTCCAGCGCGCTCGGCGAATACTTCGGCGATGGAGCCGAACAGCAGCGGTGTCATCATCATCAAGGCGCGGGACAGAAGGTTTATCATTTCGTCCTGCTGCGGAGTATTCTCTTTGCGCGCCTGGTTTCCAGGCCGCTGCGGACGAATGAGGACAGGATGACGAACACCATGACGAATCCTTCCATGATGTCGATGATGCTGGCAGGGATGCCGGACCTCTGTCCCATGATTGCGCCGCCAACCTTCAGTGCTCCGATGAGGATGGAGGCGAAGATGATGCCGACGGGATTTGCGTTAGCCAGAATAGCGATGCCGATGCCCTCGGCCCCGATATTCGGGTTGAACCCCTGCACCAGCATGTGCTGGACTCCGTTGGTCTCGGTGAAACCTGCGGCTGCCGCCAGGGTCCCGGCGATGAAGAAAGTGGCGATAGAGATCCTGCCGGAGTCGATGCCTGCGAGGCGTGCGGCATCGGCATTGTATCCCACCGCGCGAATGCGGTAGCCCAGTGGAGTGCGAAACAGCAGGAGCCACACAAGGAGCGCGATCAGCACGGCGAGGATGAAGCCTGCATGGAGCCGTGTGCCGTTGACAAGAATCGGGAGCCAAAGCCCGGGCGTGAAAGGATTCGTTTGCGGGTATTCGTGTTTGGTTTCTATGAGCGCCGTGCGCAGCAGGTAATTCATCGCGGCCAGGGCAACATAGGTAGACATCATGCTGATGAGGAACTCATTGGACTTGAACCTGGCTTTGGCGAAGCCCACGAAGGAGCCCCAGAGGCCGCCCGCGGCGATGGTCGCGACAAAGACGATGGGAAGCGACAGCGGACCTGGCAATCGGGCGCCCAGGAATAGCGACATCGCGGTGGCGACGATGGCCCCGATGTAGAACTGTCCCTGTGCTCCGATGTTGTAGAGATTGGCCTTGTAGGTGAAGGCGAAGGCCAGGCCGGTCAGCATGAGAGGCGTCGCCTTGACGAAGATGTCGGCAAAAGTGTACCTGTCGCGGATGACGGAGGCCGCCAGCAGCCCGTATGCGGCGATGGGATTCTTCCCGAGGAAGAGCAGGAGCGAGGCGCTCGCAGCCAGGCCCAGTGTCACGGCGATCAGGATCCATAGCAGCATGTCTCGAAACCGTGCGTTCACTTTCATCACTCCGAGAAGGCATCGTTCACGTGGGGGGTGTCGGGATAGCCCGCCATCAGGAGCCCGATTCTCTCCGTCGTCAATTCCGCCTTGAGAAATATCCCCTGGATGACGCCCTGGTAGATGACCGCGATTCTGTCGCAAAGCGCGAAAATCTCCGACAAGTCAGTGGAAACCAGGAGCACGCATTTCCCCATCAGTCTCTGCGCAAGAATCGCCTTATGCACGTAGTCTATGGCGCCGAGGTCGAGGCCCCTTGTGGGCTGATCGAAGATGATGAGCCGGCTCCCGTTGTCCATCTCGCGCGCGACGATCAGCTTTTGCTGGTTACCCCCGGAGAGCCCTTTCACGACCGCCTCGGGTCCGGGCGTCCTGATCGAATACGCGCTGATTTTCTCTTTCGCGTACGCGGCGATGCGGACGCGGTCGAGGAAGATCCCCTTCCGCCATCGAGGATCGAAACTTGATTTCAGCATCATGTTCTCGGCCACGGTCATCTCCATCACCACGCCGTCCTTCTGCCGGTCGGCGGGAACATAGCCGATGCCGAGCTGGATCCGTTCGCGGACGCCGAGGTTTCCGAGGTCCTGCCCGTTGAGCACTATCCGGCCGGAGGCCAGGGAGAGGGAGCCGCATAAGGCCTCGCAGAGCTCCTGTTGGCCGTTACCGGAAACCCCAGCGATCCCGAGGATTTCCCCCTCGCGGATAGAGAAAGAGAGATTCTTCAGCCGCACGACGCCGTGTCGGTCCCGCACCACGACGCGCTCCAGGCGGAGCATTTCCCCAGCACGAGGCGGGACTGCGGGCTCCTCCGGCAGTGGCGGCAATTCGCGTCCGATCATCATGGTGGACAGCCTCTTCTCGTCCGTGCCCGCCCGTGGGACGTCGCCGACGACATCCCCGTCGCGCATAACGATGATCCGGTCCGCGACTTCCATGACCTCCCTGAGCTTGTGCGTGATAAAAATTGCGGAATTGCCGGCGGCGGCGTAGCGCCTGACGAAGTCCATAAGGCTTGCGGCCTCCTGGGGAGTGAGAACGGCCGTCGGCTCATCCATGATGAGCAGCTTGGCATTCTGGAAAAGCGCCTTGAGGATTTCGACTTTCTGCTGGGCGCCGACCGGCAGGTCG
>CAYTGX010000198.1:0-3076 GCA_964437385.1 uncultured Spirochaetaceae bacterium | reverse complement strand
CCAGCGCCAGGTCGAAAAACAGGTCCTCGCCCGATTTTCCGCCGGAAGACTTTTCGGCAATCGCCTTGTCATAAAACTGCGTGTTTCGAATGGCATGATCGAAGATCGTCGGGTTGGACGTGAGTCCGGTGACAGCCAGGTCCTGCAGGTAGCGTTTCAAGGTGCCGCTTTCCAGCAGTCCACGCGTAATATTATCGAGCCACAGGCTTTGACCGAGCTCGTGAAGTTGTTTCGTGGCATTCATAAGGACTCCTTTTCGATTGTACTCTTCTCCCACTCCGTATGAAACGCGCCCGTGGCATCGATCCGTTCATAGGTATGAGATCCAAAATAGTCACGCTGGGCCTGGATGAGGTTGGCCGGCAGCCAGGCGCTGCGATACGCGTCGAAGTAGCTCAAGGAAGCCATCAACCCCGGCGTCGGCACGCCTGACTTCGCCGCGGCGCATACGACCGAACGCAGATCTTCCTGACGCTCCATGAGCGTACGCGAAAGGCCGGGATCCAGCAGCAGATTTGGCAGCTTGGGCCGCGATCGAAACGCCGAACGGATGTCTTCAAGAAGCGCGGCCCGGATGATACACCCGCCTCGCCAGATCCGCGCCACGGCTTCATAATCGAGGTGATACTCGTATGCATCCGACCCAACCACCAAAAGTCCCATGCCTTGCGCGTAGGTGAGGATGACGCCGGCAAAGAGCGCGCGGGCAAGATGCCCGAGGAATATGTCGCGGTCATCGCCAATGCTCTGGGGAGACCGCTGATAAAGGGCGCTGGCCTGCTCCCGTTGCTTTTCGAACACCGACAAGTCCCGCATCGCCACCGCCATGTCGATCGTCGGGAGCTGCACGTGCAATTCCATCGCGCTTTGCGAGGTCCACATGCCCGTGCCTTTCTGTCGCGCAACGTCGAGGATTTCATCGATCAGCCGCTTGCCGGTCCTCTCATCCTGTTTGCTGAATATTTTGCCGGTGATCTCCATCAGGTAGCCATTCAGCTCACCGCTATTCCACGTCGTGAACACGCCATGCAGTTCATCATCGTTCATGCCACAACCGCGTTTCATCAGGTCGTAAGCCTCGGCGATCAGTTGCATGATGCCGTATTCGATCCCGTTGTGGACCATCTTGACGTAATGGCCCGCAGAGCCTGGACCCAGCCATGTCACGCAGGGTTCGCCGCTCACGTGGGCCGCAATGGCCTCGAATATTGGCTGCACGCGTTCGTAGGCCTTCTTCGGCCCGCCCGGCATGATGCTCGGCCCGTGGCGGGCGCCTTCTTCACCGCCGGACACTCCCACACCAAGGAAGTGAACTCCTTTGGCCGCCAGCTTGCGAGCGCGCACGTCGGTATCCTTGAAGTGGGAATTGCCTGCATCAATGATGAGGTCCCCTTTGTCAAGAAGCGGGAGCACCTCCCCGATCACCGAATCCACCGGAGGGCCGGCAGGAACGAGCATCATCACCGCACGCGGCTTCTGGAGCGAGGCGATGAACGCCTTGATGTCGGCCACGCCGCCGACGTGTGCGTGTGCGGACTCACCGCGGAGGGCTTCGACCTTGGTCGCATCCTTGTCATATCCCTCGACCGAGAAACCACGATCAGCCATGTTCAGCACCATGTTGCGGCCCATGACGCCCAAGCCTACCATGCCGATTTCATGGTGCTGCGTTTGCGTTCTGGTCAAAGTCTGCCCTGCCTTTCAAGAAGGATCCGCGCCCGTTGACAGACGTTCTCTGCGGTAAACCCAAACTCACGCATCAACGTCGGAGCCGGTGCCGAGGAACCGAAATGATCGAGGCCGATCACGTCGCCCTGATCGCCGATGTAGCGGTGCCACCCCTGCGTCGCGCCCGCTTCGACCGCCAGCCGCGGGCGAACGGACGGCGGAAAGACCGTTTGGCGGTAATCTTCCGCCTGGATGTCGAACAATTCCCAGCTGGGCACGGATACGAGGCGCGTTTGAATACCCTCTTTCTGAAGCCGTTTCTGCGCTTCGACGATCAAGTCTACTTCGGAACCCGTCGCGACAAGGATGAGCTCTGGCGTGCCGTTTGCCGCCTCGGACAGGATGTAGGCGCCGCGTCGCAATCCGTCTGCAGACGCATAGAGAGTGCGGTCAAGCGTCGCGACGTCCTGGCGGGTCAGGATCAACGCGACCGGCCGGTTCCGTGTTTCAATGGCCACGCGCCACGCACAGGCGGTCTCATTCGCATCACCGGGCCGGATCACGATCAAGCTTGGTACGGCGCGCAGGTTGGCAAGCTGTTCCACGGGCTGATGCGTCGTCCCGTCCTCCCCGACTCCAATGCTGTCGTGGGTGAAGACGTAGATGACACGCTGCTTCATCATCGCCGCGAGACGTATCGCGGGCCGCATATAGTCCGAGAAAACGAAGAACGTCGCACCGAAAGGGATGAGGCCTTTATGCAGGGCCAATCCGTTCAGAATGGCGCCCATCCCATGCTCGCGAATGCCAAAGTGCAGGTTGCGGCCGGCATGGTTCCAGCCACCGCCGCTGGATCCCTGGGTGTCGCCCGACGCTCTATCCGGGGACTCGAAATCGCCTGCGTCTTTGAGCGCTGTATGGGTCGAGGGGTCCAGGTCCGCCGATCCGCCGAAAAGTGACGGGAGGTGAGGCGCAAGGGCGCTCATGACCTTTCCCGACGCCACGCGTGTCTTCATCCCTTTCGGGTCCGCGGGGAAGACGGGAACGTCCGCGTCCCATCCGGCGGGCAATTCACCGCGCATGAACAGGAGATAGTCCCGGGCCAGCGCCGGATACTTTCGGGCATAGTCTGAGAAACGCGCCTGCCACGCGGCCTCTGCAGACTGACCGCGCGCCAGGGCCTTGCGGAAATGCGCACGCGCGGCGGGCGGAACATGGAAGAGCGGCTCAACAGGCCAACCGAGGTTCCGCTTGGTCAGCGCAACCTCTTCCACACCCAGTGGTGACCCGTGCGCTTCAAATGTGTCTTGCTTGTTCGGAGAACCGTAGCCGAGGTGGGTGCGGACGAGGATGAGCGAAGGACGCTTCAAGTCGCTCCGCGCCGCGCGCAGGGCGTTGTCGATGGCCG
>CAYTGX010000197.1:0-3187 GCA_964437385.1 uncultured Spirochaetaceae bacterium | reverse complement strand
GTAGAGCACGTCCTTGGTAAGGACGGGGTCACCGGTTCAAATCCGGTCGAGGGCTCGAAACAGGCCTGCGCGCACGAAGGGACCGCGCGGGTCCGTACAACTACTTGTTCTCGAACCACTTGACACAAATGGGGCACATTGTATAAATTTGCGCTCCATACGAGCGCCACGAAAATCGCGCGGGAAGACGCGTGCGCCGTGGCCGCACTAACTCCAGGGAGATCTCGATGGCCAAAGGTAAAGCGAAGAATCAGGAGCTTGTCGCCTTGCAGTGCAGCGAGTGCGATCGGCGGAACTACACCACGACAAAGAATCGCAAGAATACTCAGGGCAAGCTGGAGTTTTCCAAGTACTGCCGGTGGGACAGGAAGCACACCCTGCACAAAGAAGCGAAGGTAAAGTAGGGGTTTTCGCAACGTAGCCATGGATGGCGAGAACGAGCGAGTACAGGGATGCGTAGGGCGGCAGCCGGCTGTACGCAGACGGCGAGAGCCTACGAATTGCGAGTTTCATAGGCCAGTAGCTCTAATGGTAGAGCGCCGGTCTCCAAAACCGGATGTTGCGGGTTCGAGTCCTGCCTGGCCTGAACGAGGAAAGGGACATCCGAGGGGACGGAGGACATGAAGAGAATTATCACGTTCTTTCAGGAAAGCTACGCAGAGCTCAAAAAGGTGACATGGCCAAGCCGTGACGAAGCCCTCGCGTCGACGAGAGTAGTCCTGGTTTCCACGATCCTCATTGCGCTCATGCTCGGCGCGGTGGATTTCATCCTGTTCAAGCTTGTTGACTGGATCTTTTAGCAAGAGGCTGCATGTCAAAAGCGTGGTACGTGGTGCATACCTATTCCGGGTATGAGAACAAGGTCCAGAAGCATGTGCGCATGCTCGTCGACAAGGGAACGCTCAAAGACCACGTTTTCGACGTGAAAGTGCCCTCGGAAGAGGTAGTCGAGATCAAGGACGGACACAAAAAGGTGTCCACCAAGAAGTTCCTTCCCGGCTACATCATGGTGGAGATGGACCTCCCGGACCCCGGGTGGAAAGAGGTCTGCCAGGAGATCCGCAAGATCCCCGGCGTCACCGGTTTCGTGGGATCCAACCGCAACCAGAAGCCCCAGCCAATCTCCCAGGATGAGGCGCGCGGGATACTGCAGAAGGCGGGTGAGATCAAGGCGGACCGTGTTCTGAAGCCGCGGCAGAGCTTCTCCATGGGAGAGATGGTGCGGATCATCGACGGGCCATTCGACTCCTTCACAGGGAGCATCGAAGAGGTGAACACGGAGAAGGGCAAGCTTCGTGTGATGGTGGGTATATTCGGCCGATCGACACCGGTCGAGGTGGATTTTCTCCAGGTGGAGAAGATTTGACATATGAACCCTCATGGGGCACGGCCACTGCGCGTGGAGCGCGGCGGTGCTCAAATGGGAGCTCTCCTGGTGGGAGAGCGATAGGACCACGGAGGTAGAGGCGATATGGCGAAAAAGACAGTCAAGGCACTGGTCAAGCTCCAGGTGCCTGCGGGCAAAGCGACCCCGGCGCCCCCGGTCGGACCGGCGCTCGGGCCGCACGGCGTGCAGGCAGCCCAGTTCTGCCAGCAGTTCAACGAGAGGACGCGCAAGCAGGAAGAGGGCGTGCTCATTCCGGTGGTCATCACGATCTACACGGACAAGAGCTTCACCTTTGTCACCAAGACTCCTCCCGCGGCGGTCCTTATCAAGAAGGCCCTCGGCCTGGAGAAGGGCAGCGGAGAGCCGAACAAGACCAAGGTGGGCGTCCTCACCAGGGAGAAGCTGAGGGCGATTGCCGAGCAGAAGATGCCGGACCTCACCGCGAAGGATGTGGAGGCCGCAATGAAGATCATCGCGGGAACCGCCCGGAGCATGGGCGTGACGGTGGAGGGCTAGGCCATGGCGCACGGAAAGAAATACCGGGCATCGACCGAGAAGTTCGACCGCGCCGAGACGTACCCCCTGGAGAAAGCGGTTGAGCTCGTGAAGGATCTCGCCTATGCGAAGTTCGACGAGACGGTGGAAGTCTCGATGAAGCTCAATATCAAGAGCAAGCACACCATCCGTGACGTGATGGCGCTGCCGCACCTGTTCGGGAAGGACAAGCGGATCCTCGTGTTCGCAAAGGGAGACAAGGCCGAGGAGGCGCGCAAGGCGGGGGCCGCGTACGTCGGAGACGCGGACCTGATAGAAAAGATCAAGGGCGGATGGCTGGACTTCGACATTGCCGTGGCCACCCCTGATATGATGAAGGACGTCGGCAAGCTCGGGCAGATCCTGGGCCGGCGCGGGCTCATGCCCAATCCAAAGACCCAGACGGTGACATTCAACGTCAAGGAAGCCCTTGATGAGCTGAAGAAGGGCCGCGTGGAGTTCAGGGCCGACAAGGGCGGGGTGGTGCACCTCGCGGTCGCCAAGCTCTCCATGGGCAAGGACCAGATCGCCGCCAACGCCACTGCTTTCATCCAGGAAGTGGTGCGCAAGAGGCCGTCGGATCTTAAAGGAGACTACGTGCAATCCATCGTGCTCTCCTCCACCATGGGCCCCGGCATACGCTTGTCCCCCAAGGACAAGGCGTTCGTCGCGTAAGGAGCGCATTCTCAAGTGGCACAAACGGCAAAGAAGGTACAGCAGTACAAGGTGGACGCGGTCACGAAGCTGAAAGAGCAGCTCGTCGCCGCCCCTGACCTGATATTCTCGGACTTTCGAGGGCTCACGTTCCCCCAGATGACGGACCTGCGGGCCAAGCTCACGGACAAGCGCACCGCCTACCGCGTCGTGCGCAATACGTTCGCGCGCATTGCCATGAAGGAGGCCGGCCTTCCGGACGCCTCCACCTGGCTGGAGGGGCCCACGGCTCTCGCGTTCCTCGGCAAGGATCCCAGCCCCGCGGCTAAGGTCATGGTCGATTTCATGAAGACCGCCCCGCTCACCATCAAGGGAGGCGTGATCGACGGCAAGCTCTTCAGCTCCAAGGACATCGAGGCGCTTTCCAGGCTGCCCGGGCGGTTGGATCTCCTGGCCATGCTGATGGGCACCATGAATGCGCCGATCCGCAACATGATGTACGCAATGAACGGCGTGGCGTCCAAGCTCGTGCGCACGCTGGCGGCGGTTGCCGACAAGAAGGAAAACTCGGCAAGTTCGCCGAAGGAAAACTCGGCAAGTTCGCCGAAGGAA
>CAYTGX010000196.1:0-3252 GCA_964437385.1 uncultured Spirochaetaceae bacterium | reverse complement strand
GCTGGAACCGGATGCTCCGCTGCCTGAATCCGCGGGGCTCACTGCGGGCAGGCTTGCAGAAATGCTTCGATCGACTTTGGACGGGGAGCTTGGCAGAACATGAGCGCTCAGAGGATCGACTGGACTGAGATTCATCAGCGGATGTCGGCCGCCGAGGCCGCGATTGCGCATGATGATCACGCCTTGCGCGACAAGACCCGGGCGATTCTCAAGGCGCGGGCGGACGCGCTTGCACGCATGAGCGATGATGAGGGCTCACGCGCGCAGGATACGCTGGAAGTGGTTGCCTTCCTGCTGGGGCAGGAGAAGTACGGCGTTGAGACACACTATGTGCGCGAAGTGTGTCCAATGAACGAGCTGACGCTCCTGCCCGGCGCTCCGTCATTCGTCCTGGGAATTGTGAATCTACGTGGTCGAGTCCTCTCCGTGATCGACATCGGGAAGCTCTTCGATTTACCTCAGAGGGGAGTGGGGGACCTGGACAGGATCGTTGTCCTGCACCACGGCGAGATGGAGTTCGGCATCTTGGGCAACACGATCCTCGGTGTGGTTCAGGTTCCCATTGAGAATCTGCAGCCATCGCTTCCCACGCTGACGGGCCATCGTGGGGAATTGCTCAAGGGAATTACTCGAGATCGGGTGGCCATCATCGATGCGGCCCGGTTGCTTTCCGACGAGAACATCATAGTGCGAGAGGAAGCTTAAGACCGTCCCTTCGGATTGAAGGAATGTACAGGGGGAAGGAGAAATGAAATGAAGTGGTCAATCGGCGCAAAGATCGGCGGTGCGTTTGCCTTTGGACTTGCGATCTTGGTCGTACTTGGCGTGCTCTCCTATCAGGACACGACTGGACTGTTATCTTCGGCTGAAAATGTTAAGCACACGTACAAGGTCTTGGAAGAACTCGCGCAGATTATCAAGGTCATGACCGATGCAGAGACAGGCGAGCGTGGCTACATCATCACCGGTGAGGATGCCTACCTCGAGCCATACAACACGGCGGTCGCGGGGGCAAGTGCTTCCCTAAGGGATCTGCAGCAATTGATCCTAGTTCCTAGCTTGCAAAAAAAACTCGACGACCTGGAGCTGCTAGTCACAACGCGGTTAGATATCGCTAAGGCCGAAATTGACGTCCGCCGAACGAATGGGTTCAAAGCAGCGCTGGGTATGGTCCAATCCGGCCAAGGTAAGAAGAGCATGGACGATATCCGCCAGGTGGTTGCGGCAATGACTGATGAGGAGAATGGTCTCTTGAATGAGAGAGAAGCGCTGTCAAAAGCGCACGCCGCCCAGACAATCTCGATCATCCTCTATGGCACCCCGCTTGCCTTTGTGCTCCTGGCCGTGATCGCCGTTATGTTAATTCGCAACATTTCAATCCCACTTCGGACCATGGCAGGACTTTCGGATCGAGTAGCTGCCGGGGATTTGACCGTTAACGTCCCACATACAAATCGGAAGGACGAAATAGGGGTATTGCAGCTGTCCCTTAGTCGCATGGCGAAGAACTTGAGCGAGCTCTTGCGTCAGACGCAGGAAGGGATCGGGATGCTTGGTACCTCGGCCAGTGAGATCCTGGCCACCACGACGCAGATTGCCAGCGGCGCAGCAGAGACCGCCACAGGGGTTAGCGAGACGACAACAACGGTGGAAGAGGTCAAGCAGACGGCACAGGTTGTCAGCCAGAAATCGAAGTTGGTGCTGGAGGGGGCACAGCGTTCGGTGCAGTTCTCTCAAGTGGGAAGGAAATCAGTGGAGGAGACCCTGGTGGGAATGAACCGAATCCGCGAGCAGATGGAGTTCATTGCGGGCAGCATTGTACGGCTGAGTGAGCAGAGCCAGGCCATCGGTGAGATCATCGGCACGGTGAACGACCTTGCCGAGCAGTCGAATCTGCTGGCGGTGAATGCGGCGATCGAGGCGGCGAAAGCCGGTGAACAGGGCAGGGGGTTCGCGGTGGTGGCGCAGGAGGTGAAGAGCCTAGCCGAGCAGTCCAAGCAGGCCACTGTGCAGGTGCGGGGGATACTGGGGGACGTGCAGAAGGCGACCAGCGCTGCAGTAATGGCCACCGAGCAGGGCAGCAAAGTGGTGGAGGCCGGAGTGAAGCAGTCGGCGGAGGTCAGCGAAGCCATCAGGCAGCTGGGCGAGAGCATCGCCGAGGCAGCGCAATCCTCGACGCAGATTGTGGCCTCCAGCCAGCAGCAAGTGATGGGCATGGATCAGGTTGCGCAGGCGATGGAGAGCATCAAGGTGGCCACTGCGCAGAACCTGACCGGCACCAAGCAGGCGGAGGCAGCGGCGAAACAGCTGCATGCGCTGGGGGAAAAACTGAAACAACTCGTGGCCACCTACCGTTTGGAGGAGCACGCGGATGCCCGAGCCGGATAGGGAGTTCCAGGAGCGGCTCCTGGCGACCTTCAGGGAAGAAGCCGAGGAACACGTACGAGCAATCTCCAGCAGTTTGATCGATCTGGAGAACACACCGGGTTTGGAGGAGCGTGCTCCGATCGTGGAGAAGATCTTTCGAGAAGCCCACAGCCTGAAGGGCGCCGCTCGGGCGGTCAACCTGAAGGAAATTGAGACTGTATGCCAGTCGTTGGAAGGAGTCCTCGCTCGAACGAAGCGCAGAGAGATCGAGCTCACTGCAGACGCACTGGACGTGATGCACAAGGCGGTGGATTCCATTGGACGATTCCTGCCGGGCAGCCGCAGGGAACGTCTCGAGGATCCCCCAAAGACCGGTGACCTGCTCGGCTCGATAGAGGCCATTTCCCTGGGCTCGTCCGTAGTCCAGCAATCCGGGCAGGCAGACGTCGTGGTGCCCCTCCCGTTTGACGGAGCGGAAAAAAAAATTGCCGGCGAGACAGTCAGAGTCCCGGCGGACCAACTGGATAGAGTGCTCCTCCAAGTCGAAGAACTGGTCCCTCTAAGGATGGGGTCGACGAACCGTTCTGTCGAATTGCTGGACTTGGCGCGCGATATGTCACAGTGGAAACGTGAATGGGCAAAGGTACAGCCTGTTGAGCGTTCACTTCGGCAATCGATCGATAACGACGGAAAAGCTTCAGAGATGGGGAACCTCAGAGCGCGGATGCTCCTTGACTTTCTGGAGTGGAATGACGAATTCTCCCGGAAGTTCGAGACAAGACTGAAAAGCATTTCGCGATCCGCGGGCCGTGACCAGCGTTCCCTGGGCGCAATGGTGGACTCTCTACTTCGCAACACGAAGTTGCTCCTGCTGCGCCCATTTTC
>CAYTGX010000195.1:0-3369 GCA_964437385.1 uncultured Spirochaetaceae bacterium | reverse complement strand
GGTCCCGTTCTCTATTCCGATAGCAGTGGATCGTACAGTTGGTACAGACGGGCTTCGCGTGATAGAACGGGCATTTGTTAATTTTGAGGGTTGCATACTCATACAGCATCTGACACTCGTCGCACATGGGCCGTCCCGGCTTGTGATGGCCCGAGCAATATATTCCGATCATGGTTTGAACGGTTAGCTTCTCTCTTGCTATTCGTCTCGTGCCTTCCATACTTCTCCATTGACCCTCATGTGAGGCCCCGTGTTTCGGTTCCGGCAATATGTCATATATAGTCTTGTTTTAGGTTTTTCGATGACCTGCCTTGTTCTCTGACAGATTCTACGTAAGGTATTTTGACATCAAATCCTTCAGCATTTGATGCAGTTCTTCATGCCGGCCATGTCCGATGACCTTCTCTTCGTGCTCTTCAAATGATTCGTAGAGACTTTCAAGCCGAGCCGCATCAAGTGTCTTCTCCGCCAGAGGAAACAGCACGCTGTTTTCCTTTTCGATATGGCTTTGAAGCAGTGAAGAATATTCCTTTGCGGCAGCTGCAAACTTCTTGTAGTCGAGCGGCCCTGCCAAAGCATCATCCATTCTTCTTATCAAGTCCCGCCCTGATACGTGCTCCGAAAGCATGACGCCTATAGGTCCGCCCCTTTCCGGGATGCCAGCCTGCGTCATTGCAGGGAAAAGAATGCCCTCCTCTTTTCCGTGATGGCATTTATCTGCGAACTCCTTTAAAAAACCGATGAAATTGACGAGATCCGGCTTGCCTGGCTTGGAACCTTTATCGATCTCATTTGCGATTTGATCGAGGATTCTCAGTGCAGAGAGAATAGCCTCATGATCATGTCTGAGATCGTCAATCGCCTTACTCATGGAATCCCTCCCTCACGCGGCTTTTTGTGTCGGCACACTGCGGTACGAGGACGGCCATTTGATTTGCTCGTCGTATGGTTCGGTCTTGCGTATCCACTTCCACGCCGCCAACCCGCCGCAGATGATGGAGAAAGGATATCACGGGCGACGAAAACTGTCCTTGACGTAGATCAAGTCCTTCCCGACGAGGCCGCATCAAAGGTCCTCAGTCAAAGTCAGGACAATGCGGCCCGCCAAAACACGCCAATTCTTGAGGCCTGCCTCAATTGGCATCCCCTGCGCGGCGTTCCGTCTGACTCGGAGGATTGACCGTGAAGCGACCCCGGGAAAGCGTTCCGTGATCGCATTCCTCGTCAACCTCCGGCCCTGTCAACGGTATCGCATCTCGTTCGAGTGCTCTCGTCACGGGAGCGGTCGCGGCGAATGTCCGTGCCTGTTGTTCCATGCAAACAATGTTGCCGCCGAAAGTGGGCATTTATCGAGGCAGCAAACGCGATCTCGCGAAACCACCGCCGATGGCCTTACCGCCACGCTGGCCGTCTGTACGAGCGGGTCCGAAGCCGCAGAGGGCTGCTCTTTCCGAGATGAGGACATTCCTCGAACCCTTGGAAATGGAGCATACCCGATGAGGCGTCACCCCTGGGGGCTCTTGGTGCGCCTCAGCGCCTACCGTTGATGCGTCGCGGCGGCTGGGCTATGATCGATGAATATCCTCGCAAGGAGAACCACACCGTGAAGGTACGCGTCAAGAACAATGTGTTCTGGGTCGGTAAAGTGGACTGGGAGCTGCGCCGGTTCCACGGAGACGAGTATTCGACGCACCGCGGCTCGTCCTACAATTCTTACCTCGTCCAGGAGGAGAAAACCGCGCTGATCGACACCGTGTGGGCGCCCTATTCCGAGGAGTTTGTCGACAACCTTGCCGAGGAGATCGACCTGAAACGTATTGACTTCATCGTGGCCAACCATGCGGAAAGCGACCACAGCGGTGCACTGCCGCTCCTGCTCGGTCGGATCCCGGGTGTGCCCGTCTATTGCACGGCCAACGGCGTCAAGTCACTTCGGGGGCACCACCACGCAGACTGGAACTTCCACCCGGTGAGGACCGGGGACCATCTAAGTCTGGGGAACAAGGATTTGGTCTTTGTCGAGGCTCCCATGCTGCATTGGCCTGATACCATGTTCAGCTACCTGACGGGCGACAACATCCTTTTCAGCAACGACGGCTTCGGCCAGCACTATGCGACTGACCGTCTCTTCAACGACCTCGTGGACCAGGACGAGCTTTTCGCGGAAGCCCTCAAGTACTACGCAAACATCCTCACGCCGTTCAGCCGCATGGTCGTGAAGAAAATCGAGGAGTTCCTCTCCCTGAAGCTTCCGCTCGACATCATCTGCACGAGCCACGGAGTGGTCTGGCGGGACAACCCCGCGCAGATCGTGGAGAGGTACCTTCAGTGGGCACGGGATTTCCGACAGAACCAGGTCACCGTGGTGTATGATACGATGTGGAACGCGACTCGGGCCATGGCGGAGCACATCGCGCACGGCATCGAGTCCGCGGACCCAGAAGTGACGGTCAAGCTGTACAACAGCTCCCGGACGGACAAGAACGACGTGGTCGCGGAAATCTTCAAGTCCAAGGCCGTGGTGTTCGGCTCACCGACGGTGAACCGGGGGGTGCTCACCTCCATCGCGGGTCTACTGGAGCAGGTCCGCGGACTGGGTTTCAAGGCCAAGAAGGCCGCGGTCTTCGGTTCCTACGGCTGGAGCGGAGAGTCGACCGCGTTTCTCTCGAAGGCTCTGCGCGAGGCGGGATTCTCGGTCGTGGACGACGGCCTGAAGATCGAGTGGAACCCAACCGAGGAAGGCCGCCGCCAATGCGAAGAGTACGGGTCGCGCCTGGCCCGGGCGTTCGCCGAATAGCACGCCGGAGACGAGTGGTGGACATCACGCCTTTCGCGGCGGATAAATGGGCCTTGAATTGACCCGCCATTGTTGCAGACTGAGTTGCCACTGTTTAATTCATGCCTTCGGAGCTGCCCGGTTGTCCAGAGATATAGGCTAACCGCTGACTTGGCGCCGCCTTGAATTCTCTCGGTTGGAAAGCCGGTTCAACTCGCTATGGTCGAGGCCGAACCAGAGTGCTTATTACGCCTGAGAACCGGCACGGTATTGCGCTTCGCGCTGCATGCAAGGTATCGTGAGCTCTTCAAAGGAGGATTCCATGCGAAAGGTCCTGGTTCCCACTCTCTTGTGCGTTCTCTTCGCCGCTTTCACGTTCACAGCGGGTGCCGCAGGGAAGGACGCGGGCAGTTATAAAATAGTCCTCATCCTGCCCGGTCCCATCAACGATCAAAGCTGGAACGCGACGAACTACGCTGGGCTTGTCCAGTGCAACAAGGTCCTCGGCACGAAGATGGAGTACATCGAGAGCGTCCAAGCGGGCGACTACGAATCGACGTTCCGAAACTACGCCGAGCGGGGTTACAACCTGA
>CAYTGX010000194.1:0-3371 GCA_964437385.1 uncultured Spirochaetaceae bacterium | reverse complement strand
AAAAGGCCCGGTTGCAATTTACGTCGCAACCGGGCCCTTTTTGTGGGGGCAGGCTCTCCTGCCATTATCTGGGCGCATGTACATATTGCCTTATCGTTTCTTTGGGCCAAGGACCCCGGTTCCGGTCGTCTTAAAGCCCTCCTTGTCCCTTTGAGCCCGGGTTCCGCTACGCGCCATCCTTTGCTTGTGCTCTATCGCACAGAAGTAAGTATGGATCGGCCTTACCTTGCAAGACGGGAGAAGAATTGAAATCCCCTCTTAGCACGACATGCTTTTGGAAGCCCACCTCGCCCGCCGACGAACCATGAGAAGGCTTATCACCCTTCTGCTACTCGCGTGGGGGTCCGACCTCACATTTGCAACACCTGACAGTGCGCGCGCGATCTCGATTGCCCCAACGATGAGCCAGGGATATCTTTTCTCCCAGCCTCAGAGTTTCCGGCTACTTTCACCCTCATCCGATGAGATTTCTAACACGTCCGTTCTGGGCTCCTTACTGAAGGATCTCTCCGAGAGGCTGGCGTTTCAGCCAGACCTGGGAGCTTTCAACGATTTCTTTGTCGTCTCCCTCAGCTTCGACACCGGGCATCTCTTCAATTCCCTGCTGTCACCCTGGGAGCTGTTCGGCGTGGAGCTGGAATCGCGATTTTCCCCTTTCTTCAGCGTTCACGTCGCAGCCAGGCTGAATCTTTTCGTCATAGAAGGAGATATCCGGTTCCACGGAGTTGAGATGAAGTGCATATTTCAACAAGACGGATTCGGCACAGGGGGAAACACAAGGCTCGCCTTGAGTGAGAGCATTGGATTGTAGCGCAGACGTTTTCAGCCCCAGACGCCTGTATAGATGGAGATGACAGGCATTCAGTAACTAACGCGGAGAAAAAGAGCGGAGATCTGAATCCGGCAACGCCGAGGCCCCCATTGATAGGAACAGAGCACGATCCCATCCCGGCTCGACCTGATCTCCTGCCGGAACCTCCTCATCTACATGGGCATGGCGCTGCACAGGAGGGTCATCCCGGTCTTCCACTATGCATTGAACCCCGGCGGCTTCCTCTTCCTCGGCACCTCCGAGACCGTGGGTGAGTTCGGAGACCTGTTCGCCGCGGTGGACCGCCCGATGGCGTCTTGTACCTGGTCCTCGTGGCGGTCGTTCCGCCTCGCGAGGGGACGCAGAAGGCCAACGTCCCGCATACTGCCGATGGCTCCTTGCCGGGACGGGGATCGGCACACTGTTCGTGGACCACCAACTGCAGATCGTAGGTTTCACCCCCGCGGCCACCCGGATCATCAACCTGGTTGCCAGCGACGTCGGGAGACCCGTGGGGCAGATCGTCTCCAACCTGGTGGGATACGACAGCCTGGTGGATGACGTCCGGGGTTGCGCATCATGCAGAGGGGTAGGAAGTCGCAGATCACGGTCCGGTCGCGAATACTCTCTTTTTGCACGGTGTCATGCGGTCCCGCGGGACTCCGTTTCAGCCGCGAACGGCACGATCTTTTTGACAGTGAACGCTCCGATGGCTGAAGCAATAAGGACCACCGTCCCTGCATAAAAAGCCGATGCATAGCCAAAGCCGGCGGACGATACTGCTCCGATCATGGGTCCCACGGCCGCCCCTGCAGAGTTCATGCTTGTGTTCAACCCAAAGATCATTCCTTGGCGATTTCTATCTGCACGCACGGCGATCATCGCGTTGATCGAAGGCTCCGAGCCCCCGATCATTGCGCCTCCCAGAACGCGCAGAACAAGGAGTTGAATGGGATTTCGAACGAACGCCTGGGGCAAAAACACGAGCACAGCACCTGACAGGCAGAACGCCAGGAGCCTTTCGTAGCCGATCCTATAGCTCACTCTCCCCAAGCCTGCAGAGGAAAGCGCCGCTGCGATGGCGCTTCCGCCTAGGATCAGCCCCGTGATGGAACCAACCTTCGTTGCCTGCGGGGAAATTGACTGTATGAAGAGCGGCAGGATGGGTGCCACGGTGCTGGTAGCGATCTGAAGTCCCCCGGAAACCAGCAAAAGCACAATGAGCCCGGGAGAATGCGCCAGAGCCGAAAAGTCAGGGATCACTGACTTCACGAAAGACCCGCCAGGGACAGCTCCCACCGGGTCTTCCTTGACGTATCGCATGACGATCACTGCTGCAGCCAGGAGAAAGACGGCGGGGACGAGGAACGCGACCCGATGACCGAAAAGGTCTGAGAGAAGGCCGCCGAAGGCGGGACCTACGGAGGACCCGACATAGATGCCGGTCTGGAGCATGCCCAGGGTGTAGCCGAGCCGCTCCCGGGGGGAAATCGTGGCCACCAGCACTGTAGCCGCCGAAACCGTACCTGTCAGGGCGCCCTGCATCCCGCGGAGCACAAGAAGCTGCCATGGTTTATTGGCGGCGCCTGTAAGCGCAATTACTACCGTGCCGCCGATCAGGGCACGCAAAAGCATCAAGCGCTTGCCGCGGGAATCGGCAAGCTGTCCCCAAAGAGGGGCGAAGACAAACATCGTGATCGCCGGCACGGTGGCGCAGGCACCCACCCAGATGTTCAGGCTGGCTGGATCGCTCACCCCAAGGTCACGAATGAAGAACGGTATGATCGGTATGGGGGCGGTGAAGCCGATCATGGCGAGGATCTCGCCGGCGAAAATGGCGTAGAAGCTTCTTTCCCAGTTTTGCATCAATCTAGTGTAGAGGTGCTGAGTGTATTCAGTCCCAGGGGTTCGCTCAATAGGGGCGACCTTGAGGAGGTTCTTTCGGAAACATTCTCCACCCTCTACCGATGAACGTCGCATTGGCGCTCAATAGCCGAGCGTCTCTCCCACCACGATGACGGTGAAATCGGAGTACCGTGGTCTGCAGCTGACCACGCAAGAGCATCGGGCGGACCTACGCCGAGGGCAGGCGCAAGTACATCGAAAAGTTCATCATCCCCACTTTTGGCAAGATGAAGCTCTCTGAGATCTCGCGGCCGGGGAGTCGAGAAGTGGAGGATGAAACTCCTTGACGACGGACTCGCTGCGGGAACGGTGAATAGCGTCCTCGCCGTACTGAAGCTCATGCTTCGCGAAGCCCGAGACGCGGACCCTGTGCCTCGAAACCCGGCGGAGGCGGTCGGGATGTTCAAAGCGAAGCCGGCAGAGAGGGGCATCCTCACGAACCCCGAGGTCAAGAAGCTTTTTGCAGAGAAGACCATCGGAAAGCTTTGGGCGGGGGACCGGCGGATGTTCACAGCGCACCTCGTCCTTGCTTCGACAGGGCTCCGGCTCGGTGAGCTCAAGCCCTACAAGTCGGGGACGTCGTAATAGACAGAAGGCCACTTATCACCAGCAACAAGCGGGCTGCCGAGAGTCCCCCCCGACAGCCCAGATGCGT
>CAYTGX010000193.1:0-3419 GCA_964437385.1 uncultured Spirochaetaceae bacterium | reverse complement strand
GGGGATCTATTCGTTCACCAGGAGCTTGCCGATGTCCTTCAGCTCAGGGATTCGTTCATAAACGGGACGTTTCTTCTCGTGTTCAGCTCTGTCGATCTCGGTTGTCCTCATGTAAAGCTCGTTGACCAGGTCCGAGAGAATGGCGAGATTCACAGGAAAGTTCTGCGCGGCCATTTCACGCAGCACTTTGTCTTTCTCGGTGCCGGCCTGGGCAAGCATTCCCTTGATGTTGGGAACCATCTTCTGCCGCGCCTGAGACAGGAAGTGGGCAGCAGCGAGCACCATCTCGTACAGCTCGTCGTATGAAAAGCCGTTCTGCTTGTAGTACTCCGTCTTGTTCGTGAGGTTCTCCAGGCGATCCCATTCCGCCTGCGGAAGGTCGAGAACCACTAGCGCCTTGCGGATAAACCGGTTGGACACGTTGTTCAGAAAGTGATCACCGACTTTTTCTATGATCCTGAAGATGTCGGGGTCTTTTATTGCCACGCCGCGCCTCTTAGATGTCAGACTAAACCATGGGTCCTGGGCCGTCAAGCGCAGCCCTTCCGCGGTATTCCGCGGAGTTGGACGGCGAGGGCGAGCGAAGCCAGGGATGGCCTACAGCGAGCCTGTAGACCTTCCGCGGTACACCAGCTATACCGCGGAGCCGAAAAGCCTGCCCTGCAGTGCCCCGCGCGCCTTCATTTCAGCGGCCAACCGGGCCGTGAATTTTCCCTTCGGCCAGAAGTCTCTCGGGGCAACAAGCCTTTCAGCCGGCGTGTCGCAGGTCAGACGCATGATCACCGTCTGGGCAGGAAGCCGTTCGAGGGCGGCAATCACATACTCGAGGTGCCTCTGAGGGGAGGGAACGGTCAGCTCCCCCTTTGCGAGCTCGGTTGCCAGAACAGTGCCTGCGGGAACGTGGAGATTATGGATCTTTACGCCGTCCGGATCCAGCTGTGCCACGGCGTGTATCGTGTCCATGATGGGCTCGAATCCCTCCCCGGGCAGTCCGAAGATCAGATGCACTGCCACTTTCAGGCCCTTCTCCTTCAGCAGCGCGTATGCGCGCATGAAATCGTCCCTGCTGTGTCCTCTCTCAATGCGGCGCAGCGTGGATTCACATGCGGACTGCAACCCCAGCTCCACCCACACTTCCAGGCCGCGCGTCTTGTATGAGGCCAGGAGCGCCGCCTTGTCCTTGTCCACGCAGTCGGGTCTCGTTGCAACATTCAGACCGCGAAAGGAGGCCAGCTCCAATCCGCTGTCATAAATCCGGCGCAGCGCGTCCACCTCGGCGTTCGTGTTCGAAAAGGCCTGAAAATAGAGGATGAAGGCCTCGGCGTGGTAGCGGGCGCGAAGGAACGATAGTGCGCTCTCCACCTGGTTCTTCAGACTCTCCCGGCTCCCGAGATACGGGGCCCGGGCTCCGTCTTCCGCACAGTACGTGCAGCCGCGGCTGGATCTCCCTGCTGCCCGGTTGGGACAGGAGAAGCCGGCATCGACTGCCACGCGGTAGACGGTACAGCCGTGACGCTCACGGAGGTAGAGGGAATAAGTACGCCAGGGCGGTTCGCTCATTGAGCTTCCGAGGGCATCGTAGCAGAACATCGATGTTGACAACAAGAATGTCCCTCCCTACAGTGCTCCCGATGAGTAGAACGTTTCGACCGCTCGCAGTCCTGGTGGCCGCTGCTGCCGTGGTCCTGAGCGGGTGCGGTTTCGGTCTCGAGCCGGTAGTACACCTCGTCACGAACCGGGCGGAGATGGCGGCATATGTGGATCGCTACAATGCCATCCAATCCGACGTCAAGGTGGAGATAGCATACCAGGACGCCCCCGCCCAGGCGGTGCTGGAAGGCGTTTCGGGGGATGCCGTGATCGGTCAATGGCTGGCAACGCCCGCTGTCATGGACCGCCTGGACACGCTCGGAGACATCGTAAAGCCTGGAAAGGTGGATCCAGCCTGGTTCTACGCGGGTCTGCTGGCCATGGGATCACGGGACAATCGCCCGTTTCTGATCCCGATTTCCTTCACACTTCCGGCTATCGTCTACGTGCGTACTTCCGCGGACCTCCCGAACAAGATGTTCATGCCGCTGGATGACCTGCAGTCAATGAGCAAGGTCTTCAACAAAACGAACAAGGCCGGTCTCCCCATCGCCATGGGTTTTTCTCCACTTGCGGACTGGAACGTGGATTTTCTCACTGCATCGGCCCTGCTGTTTGGAGCCCGGTTTCGCCCTGGCAGGAATGAACTGCCCGCTTATGACGACAGCGGCCTGGGCAAAACCACGGATTTCCTTCGCACGTGGCTGAACCAGGTGAACGGAGGAGCGGCCGCGGATGGCTCATTTTCCACCCTGAACCGCGTTCAGCCGTGGTACAAGCTTCTTTCTTCGGGAAAGTCCCTGTTCGCGCTCACCTCATTCAGGGACTTTTTTGCCCTTCCCGTCGAGGAGAGGCATGACTTCGACTTCAGGTGGCTTTCCAAGGACAACATGGTCCCGGTCATGGACGACGTGCTCTTTGCCGGGGTTCTGCGCTCGTCCCGCAACAAGGGAGAAGCCAGGGCGTTCCTCCAGTGGTTTTGCAGCCCCACGGTCCAGCAGACTCTTCTGAATGTGAACCAATTGAAGAGAATCGGAGTATTCGGCGTGACAGACGGATTTTCGGCCTTGAAAACAATCAATGAGAGAGACCTTGCGCAAAAGTACCCGGTTCTGCTCGGGCATATTCCCCTGGACAGCATCCTCACCTTCCCAGGACTCCTGCCGGACAACTGGGTAAAGGTCCGGGACGGCGTCGTCGTGCCTTGGATTGCCCAGACAGCCTCAGGAAAGGAGACCCAGCCGCTGGACAAAACCCTCGACGAGTGGCAAAAAGCCGAGAAAAAGTGAGGGGGCTCGCTTTCGCAGGCTCTCGGCGTTTGCTCTGCAAACGCCTGCCGCCCTACGCATCCCTGCACCCGCTCGCCCCTGGCTTCCATGCCTGAAGGCCCCTGTACCCCAGATTTTAATTGACAACTCCAAGCTTCTATTCTATTCTCCTATGTTATAGAATAATCCACGCGGGAGGTTGCCAATGGCGACAGTAGAGTTGCGAAACATCACAAAGATCTATGAAGGCGGAGTGAAAGCGGTCGACAACGCGAACCTGACCATCAACGACAAGGAGTTCGTTGTCCTGGTAGGTCCATCGGGTTGCGGGAAGACCACGACACTCAGGATGGTCGCGGGGCTCGAGGAAATCTCGACCGGTGAGCTGTACATCGATGGAAAGCTCATGAATGACGTGGCGCCGAAGGACAGGGACATCGCAATGGTGTTCCAGAATTACGCCCTCTATCCCCACATGACCGTCTATGACAACATGGCCTTCGGGTTGAAGATCCGCAAGTATCCCAAGGCGGAGATCAACGCGCGCGTGCACGAGGCGGC
>CAYTGX010000192.1:0-3429 GCA_964437385.1 uncultured Spirochaetaceae bacterium | reverse complement strand
GGCGCCAACCCGCAAATGAGAAGCCATCTAACATAGAGTTGAGCTGCCACCCCGAAACCGAACCGCATGCGAAACTTCTGCAGGTCAACGGCCAAAGCGTCACACCGCACTTGGGGGACAGCTCCAACGACTTGTTATATTTCAGAACTCTTTCAGTCCGATGCGAAGCGGACGCATCTTGGAGAAGTTGCTGCCCATGAGGATAGCCATCCCCGGCACAGCCTCGTTGGGACCTACAGCCTTTTGTAGACTCACGATTCCTGAGATCTTCCTAATCGTCACCAATATCAAGAGAGCCAGCGCCTCCCAAAGTGCCCTGGGTCCAAGTACGTTGCGTCAAGAGGCTCCTATGAATACTGACCATTTATGTCCGCACGGAAGATGAAATATAACATAGAGTTGAGTTGCGCCGCCGCATCAGACCCGCAAGAACCACGGCGGCCAAAGTCCCTCCGATCCAACCCCAGCTCAAGGCGACAACTCCAACGATTTGTTATGTCTCATTCGCAAAAGTTTGTCTACTTCGAGGCAAAAGCTGGATGTATATCTGATATGAGACTTTCTTGAAGAGTAGCGTTGATAGTGAGGATTTGTTCGCCTGAGTCTGTAAAACTATCAATCTTCAAGAAGCCAGACCTTGCCGTCGTGATTGCCTCATTTAGCCTTAGGAGCTTTTGTTCGAGCTCCTTTTTACGCTGTTCATAAAATGTTGCCTTCAGTAAGGTTTGCACGGAAAGCATCGCTGTTCCCATAATATTCCCTACCCCAAAAAGCCCCTGTGCCTCAGAACGCATACCGCCAAAAGTGAACAAGGATGCAGTTGTGTTGACGCTGAGAAAATACAGGGCGATGCTAAAATCAATGCCCACATCGACGTTTCCAATTCTCTCGTACTCGTCTATATAGTTGTTGTATTTATGCATTGTTCCATCAAGACTATTTGCCAATTGGGACACTTCTCCCCTGACAGTCGCATATTTATCATCATTTGGCAGAATCGAATCTCGCGTGAAGTCGTACTTATCAAGTGTGGTGCACGCTTCAAGCGAAGCCCAAAGCATTCCTATCAGGACAAGAAATCTTGCAACTTTCATATTGTCTCCCAACTATTGCGATATTTCAAATCTATAAGGATACGTTGTATTGTCGCTAATTGAGTTGTTTGTATTTTTCCTACTAAAGGTCATCTTTTTTGCAGACAAGCCATTTTCGAATACAGTGACAGTTATAGATATGTCATATGTATTCGCGCTTGCTCCAGAAAATGCAAATTGGAATGTATGCTTCCCGGGCTCGGCAAAATTGGTGCTTTCATAGTTGATTGTTGAACTGCCGAAATATGTTGAATCCACAGTTCCATCATTCAAAAGCATGAGCTTTCCTTCGGCAACCGCTCCTTCAACTTGAACCTTCACGGGTCCTTTGAACTTGTCGAATCTAGGCGGGGCGGAGGCACATGAGAAGTACGTCAAGGCCAGCAGAACGCTCAAGGAAATGTAGAGAACCATCTTTTCAGTTCTTTTCATTGTTGAAGCCTACCCTTTCTTATGTCCATACGTTATCATTGGTAACACCAATGTCAAGCGGTGGATTCTATGACTTAATGAGACATAACATGGAGTTCAGTAGCGCCGCCGCATCCGCCCATCGCCATTCGACATAGGAACCGCGGCCTACGAAAAAGGACGGCCTCTAAGGCGACTACTGCAACGATTTGTTAGACGGCTCGAATTGAATCCGTTATCACAGACGGAGACTCTATTGAAACAAGTCCTCATTAGTCTTTTTCTGTTCATGGTCCTTAGTGGCAATTTCTATCTGTTGGGCGGAGATTCCTTTTGAGAATGCCTGAACTTGATCTTTGTCTAAATAGAGCTGGTCCAGCTTATAGGTTATGTATTCGTTTTTTGGCGAGGTGACCTTGTTAGAACCTATGACCAATTGATGCCTCGATTTGTTTTGCGAAAAGAATGTAAAGGAAAGCTGAATATCGTTGGAATTATGCCAGTCGTCGCCGTATTTCCATATAACTCTTGTGGCGATTGTCGAGTTAGGCAGTTCCTTCTCAATTTCCACTCCTTTGACTACGGCAGTCCTCTCCCATTCCATGTACTTGTCAAGGTTTGGCCTTAATTTTGTAAGATCATCCGGGGTTAAGATAATCCATCCAGTAATTAGGAAGTCTGCGGTGACGAGATAGAAGACCTTCTGCTCGTCATCAAATTTGAACGCAAAGGTTGTATCGGTTGAAGTCTTAAGCAAGTCGTTGTAAACGAAACCAGTGCCAGTGAAGATGACATACTCATCAGAGAAGGCAAAAATTGCAAGTAAGAGAAAAACAGATAGCAGGATAATTTTCCGCATCTTGTTGCCCCCTTTATCCTCTCAGGCAATTTCCACGAATACGAGCGCCGTTCTGTGATAGCAACTACCGCCAGAGCCGTCTAACATTGAGTTGAGTTGCGCCGCCGAATCACCGGCGCGAAGCGAACCACAGCGGCGGCATCTATACGAAAAAGAAGGCCACTTAAGGCGACAACTCCAACGATTTGTTATGTCTCATCACTTCGGGATATTGCTTTTTCTCAGCAACCTTCTGTTTCTTCAACCAAATTCCTTCAGCATTTCATTCGTTTTTCTTAGGTCGAAGGTTTCTGGATCAAACTTCGGACCAATGAATTCCCGTATTTCCTGATACCTTTTATGTCTAGGGTTGTCGTAGATTTTTACTTTCTCCATGTACTCTCGCGGGCCGCCACTATCTTCAACTGGACCATGCCGAGAACCTTCAATGCATTCCGTCGATTGTTTTTGCTGAAAGCCATCATTCTTTGGTTCGTTGCAGAGCTCGATCTCCCAACGGTCACCAAAATCATATTCATATGTAATAACTGCTACGTTTTTTGCAAATACGTTCGATAGTTTTGTGCGAATCGAACTTTGCGTTTCTATGTTCGTATCATGTTCACTTGGAGGAAAATAGCGTTTTTTGTCAATCACAAACGCATAAAGATGATTGTCTCTCCATCCCATTAGTACTTGGAGGATAGCGTGCAACCTTTCAAGTGTAATGTCTGATGACACCAGCAGTTTTCTCCAGATCTCTGGCTTTACATCCTTCACAAAAACTCTGAACTGCAGAGTTCGTGACCGTGTACTATTTTGCTTCATTCGATTCCTTCTTGATGCAACAAGTGTAACCATAAACGGTTCACTTTGATACAGGGGTCGATATGCACGCAAATTAGCCAAAAGAGTTGCAAGACTCGCTATGCCGTGGGTCCATCGAGTATACAGGTCAGGAAGCCCGTCTCGCCTCCCGGCAGGCAACACCCACGCCACGGTCACGTGGCAAATTGCAGATTTCTTTGAGACATAACATAGAGTTGAGCTGCGCCGCCGAATCAAACCTGCAAAACCACACCAGCC
>CAYTGX010000191.1:1463-3444 GCA_964437385.1 uncultured Spirochaetaceae bacterium | reverse complement strand
GACAGCAGTATCCTCGAGGTCTCCGCGCGCAATATCGCAGGGTTCCTTATCCAGTCGATCATCCATGGGATTTCCGGAGAGGGAGAGCGCACATCCACACCCGAAGAGATCGTGGCCCGCAGCGCGGCCATGTACGAAGGAATCGCCGGGTCCGCGCAATGGCAAAGGACACTTCTGAGGAGAGCGCCGAAAGAAGACCGCAGCGGGCGTTTCTCCTAAAGGGTTCTCCCAGGACCGCCGATCTTCTCTAGTGAGGATCATTTCCTCTTTTCATAACACGGTATGCTATTGACGTCCAGGCATACCGTTTTTTTTTGGGTCGGCAGAACACACCGAGCACGGTACGGGCCTCAGGAGACCTTGAGCGCCTTTTCAATGGCCGAAAGGATCCGTTCGGGTTTGAAAGGCTTGACGATGAAATCCTTGACGCCGGCCTTGATGGCCTCCACGATCAGGTTCTGCTGACCGAGGGCTGAGCACATGATGACTTTTGCCCTCGGCTCCATCGCGAAGATCTTGCGCATCGCTTCCAGCCCGTTCATGTTGGGCATCGTGATGTCCAGCAGCACCAGGTCAGGTTTCAGCGTCTTGAATTTTTCCACCGCTTCGCGTCCGTCCGTTGCCTCTCCCACGATCGTATAACCGCGCTCGGTCAGTATTTCCTTCTGGATCATGCGCATGAAAGAGAGATCATCCGCGATGAGAATCGTCGCGCCCATAAAGCCTCCTGTCAGACTCTTTCCCCGCGGATGAACGACGTGTCAACTATGAATACAAGTCTCCCATCCTCCAGCACCGATACCCCCGAGAACAACCTCTGCATGTTGAGGAGGTCATCCACCGGCTTGATGACGATGTCGCGCTCCTCGATCAATTCATCGACAACGAGGAATGCCTTGCTGTCGCCATGACGCAGAACCGCAGCGAAATACTCTTCCGTCTTGTGTCGTCCCTTGCCGAAAAGAGCTCCGAGGGAGAATACCGGTATCGCGTCATCCATCCACGAAGAATACTCACGGCCTTCCTCTCCCCTGATCTCGGTGGCCAGCAGCTTTGCGGTGCTGTCCACGTCTGTGAGGGGGATGGCGTACAGTTGCGAGTCCCCGCGGACGAGCAGCGCGTTGACGATGGTGAGCGTCAACGGGAAAAGGAGCGTGACGCGCGTGCCACCGCCCGGCTGCGTTCCCAGGACGACATCGCCTTTGAGCTCTCCGCGGATGCGATTAGCCACCACGTCCATACCGACCCCCCGACCGGAAAGATCCGTCACCACCTCCTTGGTGCTGAAACCTGGAAGGAATACCAGCTCCAGAAGCTGGGCCTCGTTGAAGCGTCCCGCGCCGGGAATTCCCATCTCAACGGCCTTGCGGCGGATCTGCTCGCTGTCCATCCCACGGCCGTCATCAGCGAGCTCAATGACGATATTGCCGCCCTGCCTGCGCGCCGAAACACTCACGCGTCCCTTCTCGCTCTTGCCCCGCCTCACCCGCTCTTCGGGAAACTCGATGCCATGGTCGAGCGAGTTGCGGATGATGTGGGTCAGCGGATCGGAAAGCGCCTCCACGAGGCTCCTGTCGATCTCCGTCTCTTCACCAGAGATGACAAGCTCGACAGGCTTTCCAAGCTTCCGAGACAGGTCACGCACGAGCCGGGGGAACTTGCTGAAGATGACGGAGATCGGGATCATGCGCGTGTCCATCATCACCTGCTGCATCCCGCTCGAGATCTTGTCCAGGGAGTCGAAAGATTCCACCAGCTCCTCGCGGACCGTGTGGATGTCAGCGCCATGGGCAAGATCATCCGAGAGGCGCGCAATGTGCGACTTGTGCAGAACGAGCTCCGCAATGAGGCTCCACAAGTCATCCAGTTTGCGCGTGTCCACGCGGATGGAGGTCTTTTCCACGGCGGCCGCTCCTGGCGGCATTCCGGCGGCCGCTCCTGGCGGCATTCCGGCGGCCGCTCCTGGCGGCATTCCGGCGGC
>CAYTGX010000191.1:0-1363 GCA_964437385.1 uncultured Spirochaetaceae bacterium | reverse complement strand
CGCTCCTGGCGGCATTCCGGCAGAGGCGCGTGCGGCCGTACCGGACGGCGTTTCTTCGCCCTCAGGTCCCATGCGCCGCATTCCGGCATATTCGGGGTGTGCCTGCACCCACGCGGCTGAAATGCCGCCTGGAATGCCCGGCGCCCCGGGGCCCGACGCAAGATATCCATTGTAATCGCAGCGCTCGATGCGCAGGCTGGCAATCTGGTCCACGGCGGCGGCCGCTCGCAAACCCTCTTCGCCTCCCGCCGTGGTCACGAGCATTGTCGTGGCTGTATAGCGGGCGTCTTCTGCGGGCTCGCCTTTCATGGAAGGAATCACCTTGACCACGTTCGAAATCAGCTCGAGATTGAAGAATACGAGGTAGGCACGCGGAAACTTCATGGGCTCCGCGGGATCAACACCGACCGTGAGCTTGTACAGCGTCTCTCCGCGATCGCGCGCCTCGGTGAGCTGTCTCTTTTCGAAATCGCTCAGCTCCATGTCGGACGACGCGGGACTCTCGGGTGCCGGTGCGGCGGCGGTCCTGGATACACCTCCCCCATCGCGACCTGCCGCGCGGGACAATTCCTGAAGGATTGAAGAGGTCTCGAAATCAGCGTCATTGCCGCCCTTCGAGATCGCGGCCATCATTTCCGCGATCATGTCGGAGCCGGCAAAAATGCCGTCCATGACCGGCTTCTCGAGCGCGAGCCGCCCTTCCCTGACGCTGCCCAGCACATCCTCCATCCTGTGCGCGAGTTCGGACAGCGCTCCAAACCCCATGAGGGCAGACTCGGATTTCAGCGAATGAGTGAGGCGAAAGACCTCGTTGACGAGATCCGTATTCTGCCTGTCCGTTTCCAGGGCGAGCAGGGAATCCCCGAGCTTCTGGCAGAGTTCATCAGCTTCCTCGAGAAATGCCCTCCGGAGTTTCGCCTCGTCGATGCCCGCGGCCGCTCCCAGCGGCATTCCGGCAACTGCCATCAGGACTGCCCCGCAACCGCGCCCGGCACGTCCCTGCCCACGGCGAACACGCGCGGCAGGTCGAGCATCAGGTAGAGACTCTCGTCCTTGCGCGCAATGCCGCGGATGAAATCCGCCCGCGCGCCAAAGAGGGAGGTTGCATCCTGAGTAATACCCGATTCGTCGATATCGACGATTTCACGCACCTCGTCGACGTCCAGTCCATAGGATCGGCTTCCCACCCGGGTGATGATGATCCGCCTCTTTCGCGGGTCGGGCTCCCGGTGCTCCCCTTTCTCACCATGCCCGATTTCAAGCCGGGCGCGGAGGTTGACCACGGGAATGATGTTCCCCCGAAGATTGATTACCCCCTCCACATATGGAGGCGGCTTGGGAATGTCGATGAGGTTCTCACGGC
>CAYTGX010000190.1:0-3446 GCA_964437385.1 uncultured Spirochaetaceae bacterium | reverse complement strand
CCCCGCGCTTCGCGTTCTGGCCGGCCGCACACATGCGCCATTCCCTGGACATCCCGTCCGCGTCCATGACGATGAGCGAGGGCGCGGTAAGATCGAGGTGGGAGACGACCTCCGCAAAATCCGAGAATTCGAACGTCTCGAAACCCAGGGCGTTCAGCGACTGCGCAATCGGCTGCCGGACAAGGAGAATCTTCCCGAGAATGACGGCCCTGAGGGACATGACGCCATGATTCTACCCGCAACGCGGGCTTTGCACCACCGGCAGCGGGCCTCCCTGCGGCTTATCGGGTCATCCCCTGCGGCCTGGCGTGCAGGACGCTCCTGCGGGGCGATCAGTAGGCCACGGTGAAACGCGCGCGTGAATGCTTCGGCTTTTCCACCTCGTCCAGGATCGCTGCCGCGTAATCCTCCATGCTGATGCGGCTGTTGCCGGCGGCGTCTGTAAGGAGCGTGTCACCGCCGACTCGATACGAGCCAGTGCGCGTCCCCGGCTCGATGAGCGCGGCCGGCGAGAGGTATGACCAGTCCAGGGCCTTCTCGGCACGGTAGAGCGCCAGGGCGTCCGCGTGCGCGTGCGCGATCGGTTTCCAGTCCGCGGGGAACTGGGGCGTATTCATGAGAAGGACCCCTGGCGCCGCTATGAGACTTCCCGCTCCTCCCACGACCATGAGGCGGTTCACTTTGGCCTTTTTCAGCCCCTCAAGAAGGGCTTTCGCGGCGTCTGTCAGCACGGTCCCGACCCCTTTTGAAAGATCGGGCCCGATCGATGTGACCACGACGTCATGACCCGACACAACCGCTGCCACAGACGCAGGTTTGGTTGCGTCGCCGCTCGTGACGCGCAACCTGGGATGGGTGAGCTTTACCCGTGACGGGTCTCTTGCCACAGCCGTCACCTCATGCCCGCGCGCGAGCGCCTCCTGAGCGATCCTGCTCCCGATCCTTCCTGATACGCCGAAAACGACTATCTTCATCCGTTTCCTCCTTCATTGCGCGCGGGCCCGCCGCGCGGGCTGTTTCGACGACTTCGATTCATGCGAGGCGGCTTTTCGCGCGAATGTCAGCGCAAGCATGCCGCCGAGCAGTCTCTTCTGGCGGATACGGCGAAACCCGATGCGCGTCATCAGCCGGGGCAGCTCGACGAAATCCGGGTAGTAGGAAAGGCTTTTCGCAATGTAGCTGTAGACTTCCGGGTTCCCGTGAAACAGCCACCCCCAGAACCCGCCCCAGAAGCCCAGGAGCCTCAGCTGGATGCTTCGCAGGCGGGCACCGGGCGAGGTGGAAAACTCCAGGAAGGCGGCCGTACCGCCCGGCTTCAGCACGCGAAGTATCTCCTGAAACGTGGTCGCCAGGTGGGGCGAGTTTCGCAGTGCATACCCCCCGGTCACGATATCGTAGGATGCGTCGCCGAAGGGAAGCTTGTTCATGTCCGCCTGGTGGAACCTTATGTTCGCACAATCCGTCCGCAGCCGCGCGCGGCGAAGCATCTCCGGATTCAAATCTACCGCATCGATTCTGCCATATGCATACTTGTGGGCAAGAAGCCGGCTGATGTCTCCGGTGCCGCACGCCAGGTCGAGGCATGCGAACGATCGCTGCGTCGAACCCGTGTCCGGCGCGGAGTCTTCTGGAAGCCGCGCCAGCATGATATGCTTCCACCGTCCGTCCCGCCCAAAGGAGAGGAGCCGCGTGATGACATCATACCTGACCGCGACAACAGAGAAGACCTTGCGTGTGTAGTCGAGCTTGCTCGGCGGGGCCGAAAGGTCGAAGTCTTTCAGGCGATATCGGAACCGGGATCGAAGATCATCCTGTACAGGAGCACCTGTTCGGGGAGTACCCCGTACGGGAGCACCCGCTCGGGGAATACCGGCAGACTTGTTTGCTTTATTCATTTCAATAGCCTAAGTTCATAACAGGATGTCGTCAACATTGCTTTCACCGGTCGTGACGCCGGAACACACAACAGGAGCCGCAATCCTGGGGATAGGCACCAGCGTTCCTCCCGCCTCCTATACGCAGCAGTTTACCCTGGAGTTCCTGAGCAGGCTTTCTGCCTTCTCCGACAAGGAGCGACGATTTCTTCGGCGCCTGTACCAGAACACGGCAATAGACAAAAGACACACGGTCATCGACGACTACGGGAAGGACCCGTCCGCCTACACTTTCTACCCGAAGAACGATCAGCTGCTGCCAGAGCCGGGGCTGGAGGCGCGCAACGACGTGTTTATCCGGGAATCCGATCGCCTGTCGGAGCAGGCGGCACGATCCCTCTTTTCAACCCTGCCGCAATTCGATCCACAGGCCATCACCGACCTCATCACGGTCACGTGCACCGGGTTCTCGGCCCCCGGATTCGATTTTCATCTCGTGAAGGCGCTGGGGCTTCGCCGGGACATCCACCGCACCCATGTCGCCTTCATGGGGTGCTATGCGGGATTTCCCGCCATGAGGCTGGCCCGCGACATCTGTGTCGCGAATCCCGGTGCGCACGTTCTGATTGTCGCCGTGGAGCTGTGTACCCTGCATTTCCAGCTGAAGCCGCAGCTTGATTTCATGATTGCCAATGCACTCTTTGCGGACGGCGCTGCGGCTGCCCTTGTCGGACCGGCGTCGGACGACGGCCAGGCGCAGCGCGGGGGCGCCGGGCGGCAGGCAAAGCTCCTGCTGGACGGATTCGCGTCGCGGATCGTCCCTGAAAGCGAGCAGGCCATGGCCTGGAAAATCGGCGAACGCGCGTTCGACATGCGTCTGTCTGCCTACGTCCCTCGCCTTATCGAGACGAATATTCGATCGATAGTCGAAGATCTCCTGGGCGCCGCAGGTGATGTGTGTGGAGACGTCGACATCTGGGCCATCCACCCGGGCGGCCGGGCGATACTGGACCGAACCGCAGCAGCGTTGAACATTCCCGAGTCCGCGTTGATTCATTCGTACGAGGTCCTGCGCGAGTACGGGAACATGAGCTCGGCAACCATCTTCTTCGTTCTCAAACGCATACTGGGGGACAGCAGGTCCGGCACCGTTTTCGCCACCGCGTTCGGTCCCGGGCTGACGGTGGAATCCGGACTCTTTCGAAAGCTCCCGTGACCCGCCCGGCGTGACTTGTTCGCGGCCGTCCAATCCGCTACGTTTTGCCCAGGTGGCACCATGAACAACCGCGAGTTGGCCGAGGTTTTCACCCTGATCGCCGACCTGTCTGAAATCAAGGGCGAGATCGTCTACAAGACGCTGGCCTATCGAAGGGCGGCGGAGACCCTGTCCACCCTGGGGCGGGACGTCAACGAGCACTGGAAGGAAGGCACGCTTCGCGAGATCCCGGGCGTGGGACAGACTATCGCGGACAAGATCGACGAGCTGCTGCGCACGGGCAAGCTGAAATCCCTGGAAAAACTCGAAGAGGAAGTGCCGGCCTCGCTGGCAGAATGGCTGAAGGTTTCCGGTCT
>CAYTGX010000189.1:0-3481 GCA_964437385.1 uncultured Spirochaetaceae bacterium | reverse complement strand
AATCCGAGGGTTGGATCGGTGCAGCCTCTTGATGAGATCTTCGGCGGAGAACGCGGCGCCGGACTTCCCGAGACCAATCAGGTTCTTTGCGATGACTTGCCGCGACCGCGTGCTGCGTTCGCTGAACTCTTTGAAGGCGGCTGTGATCCTTTTCTCGATGTCCATGTGACGATTCTCGCGAGGCTCCGAAGCATAGCCCAATTCGCCTTCTTTGCCTATGTTCCCGGCTGCACGCGCCAGTTTCATGTCATTCCTCCATCGCTCCGCACCTCTCTGTCCAGATCGACCGCGGCTTTGACCACGCGGGGATGGCCGCGGCGCCCCAAGACGATCGCGGCACCGTATACGATGGCGGCGATTGCCGAGATGGAAAAACCGATCGGCGGATGCCGCCAGGGACCGATGAAAGAGACGAGCAGCCCTGCCCACGTGATGAAGATCCCGAAACCCAGGGAAAGAAGGAGCGAATGCAGCGGCTGATGAGTCATTCTCGCGGCAGCGGCGGCCGGTGCGATCAACAGAGCGGAAGCAAGCAGGACCCCTACAACAAATGTGCATGCAGCGGCCGCGAGTGCGAGAACCAGGAGAAACACGACCGAAAGAGCGCGCACCGGAACGCCGCGGGCTCGGGCCGATGTCGGATCAATCGAGGCAAAAAGGAGGGGACGATAGACGGCGGCCAAGGCCACGAGAGCCGCTGACCCGCACGCAATCATCCGGTAGATGTCTGCCGGTTGTATGCTGAGAATCGAGCCGAACAGGATCGACACGCCAGCGTTCGCGTGCGACGCACTGGACCGGGTGTAAATGCTGAGAAACAGGACACCCAGCCCGAGCGCAAAGCTGAGCACCATGCCGATCTCCACGCTGCGGCCCCGCGCGCGCTCGCCGAGGGCTCCCAGGCTCAGCGCCGAGACAAGGGAGAAGGCGATCATCCCGACGAGGGGCGACTGACCGAGCAGGGTGGCGCCGGTGGCCCCGGCAAAGCAGATGTCCATGAAGGCTTCTGCGGCGAACGCCTGCATCCGAAGAACAAGGAAGTAGCCGACAACGGCGGCCATCGCCGCAGCAGCGGTGCCCCCCAGGAGTGCCTTCTGGAACACATCCGAAACGAGCAGATCGAACATCACGCGGCCTCTCGTCCCATCGGGGAAAGAAGTCGTACCGGAAGATAAACAAGGAAGGAGAGCGAGGCGATGAAGAAGCTTACGGGGAGTCTGCCGCTGGCCGCGGCGAGGAAGATGCCCAGCCAGACATAGCCCAGGCCGAGGCCGACGGAGACGAGAATCGCCGCGAACGGACTCTTCACGAGCCGGGTTGCAGTAGCGGCAGGACCCACCAGGAGGGTGAATACGAGAAGCGCCCCCATGACCTGGATGGAAAGTGACACCGTCACGGCGATTACTGCCATGAAAATGACCGAGAGGAGTTTCACAGGCACACCCCGGGCCTCCGCGGCCGGCGGATCGAATGTGCTGAAAAGCAAAGGCCTGTAAAGGAAAACGACCACCGCGAGAATAAGACCGCTCGCGACCGCGGTCATCCTGACGGCTTGCGCGCTGATCCCGAGGATGTTTCCGAAAAGAATCCCATACACGCGCGCGGCGTACCCGGAATACAACGCCAGGAACAGAAGCCCCAGGCCGAGGGCGAAGGTCATCACGACTCCGATGGAGACGTCACGCTCTCGAACATCCCTCCCGATGAAGCCCACCGCCACTCCGGCCCCGAGGCAGAAGACGAACAGGCCATAGACAGGCTCGACACCAAGCAGGACTGCCCCTGCTGCGCCGGCAAAGCCGATGTTCGGCAGGGCATGGCCGGCGAACGTCAGCCCGCGCGAAACCAGAAAGTATCCGCTCACGGCAGCGACAACCGCCGCGAATGAAGCGGTGAGTAAGGCGTGAACAATGAATGGAAGCCGAAGGACGTCCAGCATGTCAGAGCTGCGCTCCGACGACAAACACCCGTCCCAAAGCCTTCACGACCTCAACCTGAGATCCATAAAGCGCGCTGAGACACTCGCTCGTGATGACCGCCTGCGGCGTCCCGATTGCGCTGTGCGCTTCCGCCAGGTACAGCACGCGGTCCACATCGGAGAGCAGCGGGTTGATGTCATGCGTGACGAACATCACCGCCACTTTGCGCGACCGGCAAATGCGCCTGACCAGGGCAATGATTTCTCCTTCGCGCGAGATGTCCAGGTTCGCCAGGGGCTCATCGAGGAGAAGGAGCCGGGGGTCGGTCAGGAGTGCCTGCGCAATCAGAAGCCTTTGCCGCTCCCCGCCGGAAAGCTGTCCGATGGGCAGTTCGGCCAGCTCAATAGCGTCCACCTCCTGGAGGACCTGGTCGATACGGTCGCGACGCGCCCGGCTGGGCCATCCCGGCCCCCACTTGTTGCCGTCAAGTCCGAATCGGACGACCTCGCGGCCGCGAAGTGTCATATCTGACTCGATCATGCGAAATTGGGGCACATACCCGATATGGTCGTTGCGCTTCCCCGGTGATTCCCCCATCACCTCGACCCGTCCTGACTCGGGTCGCACGAGGCCGAGCAGGAGCTTCAGCAGTGTGCTTTTCCCGGCTCCGTTTGGGCCCAGGACGGCGATGTATTCGCCGTCCTGGATCGTGAAGGTCATCTCATCCTGGATGATCCTGCCGCCTAAACTCACCCGCACGCTGGAGAGCGACACAACAGGAGAAGCGTTTAGCTGCACCTCACTTCCCATGAGGTCTCATTTCCCCAAAGCCCGCTCGAGAGCTGTGAGCTGGCTCAGCATCCAATTCTGATAATTCATCGCGGACGGCATTGTTTCCGTGACCGGCACGACCGGAATGCCTGCGGCCCTGGCCTCCTCCTGAAGCTTGGTCGTGACGGAAGACACCGTCTGCTCGTTATAGATCAGCACCTTGATCATCTTCCTTTTCACCTGGCTCTCCGCGGTCACCACCGTGTCAGCAGGCGGATCGTTCCCTTCCGCAATCGCCTTCTGAAACTCGAACGGCGTCAGGACGGAGAGTCCGATGGGCGTCGCCTGGTAGAGGAAAATCGTTTCAGTCAGCCCGACGGGAGTGCCGCTCCACTTTGCCTTGAGCTGGAGAATCTTTTGGCGCACTCTTGAGAGGGATTCACTGAATGACTGGAGATTCTTAGAGAAAAGCGCTGCGTCAGTCGAATCGAGCTTCTTCAGGCTGTCCGTCACAGCTTGGGCGATCGCCTGGACATTGTCTACATTGTACCACACGTGTTCATTATCGGGGAGTTTGTTCGGGGCTATATCAAAGCCCTTGAGAAGCACTCGCCGGGAGCTCGTAGAGGCCGACAGCAGCTTATCCATCCAGTCGTCGTAGCCTCCGCTGTTTTCTATCACGAGATCCGCCGAAGCGATGGCCCTTGCGTCGTTCACACTTGACTCATATTCGTGGGGATCCACGTTGGGGTCCGAGAGAATGCTCGTGACATTCACCTTCTCACCCCCCA
>CAYTGX010000188.1:0-3533 GCA_964437385.1 uncultured Spirochaetaceae bacterium | reverse complement strand
GCGGCTTCCCGCTCGCTGCAGACACGGGCGGCTGGGCCAGGGCCGGCGGTCGGCCTGTCGCCGCACCCTGGGACTGCGGCAAAGGGGGCTGGTGCGCTGATTCCACTTCGGGGACTGTCGGGACCTTCTCACCCGGCGCGCCGATCCAGGCGATTGTGTGGGTTGCCTCGACCACATCGCCATCACCATGCACGACCGCCAAGAGCGTGCCCTCGTAGTCCGCCTCGAGGTCCATCGTGACCTTGTCGGTCTCTATCACGGCTATGGCCTCACCCTTGGAGACCGTGTCTCCTGGTTTTTTCAGCCACCGGATGATGGTTCCCTCTTCCATGGCCATTCCAGTCTTCGGCATGATGATAGTGTGCGCCATTGTCCTACTCCTGCGCCGATGTCTGCATCCGCGCACAGGTGTCGCGAATGCGAAGCTCAGGGCTGATGCGGAACACGTCATCGGCAAAGGCCCCGCGGCTCATCGCCTCCATGGCGGTCGTCATGACGCGCTCTGCAAGTCTGTCCAGGCAGGGATCGATCGTGGTCATGCCCAGTCCCTCGGCAAGACGGCTGTTGCCGCAGCCAATTACCGAGCAGTCCCTGCCAGGGAGAAGGCCGGCCTCCCGCAGGCTGCGCGTAGCCCCCGCTGCTGTCTCGTCGGAGGCGCAGAGGAACGCAGGAGAGCTGGATTCGTGCTCCAGGATCCTCCGGACCGCGATGACTCCCCCCTCGATGCCGGGCGCACAGCCTTCAATGGTGCCGGTTCCCGGCGGCGCGCCCTGGGCGGCCAGCTCCTCCTCGAATCCCTGCCGCATGCCGGGACTTGCGGAAGAGAACGCGGGGGCAAGCAGAGCGATCCTCGAATGCCCGAGGTCACGAAGGTAGCGCACTGCCTTTCGCGCGCCCTCCGCGTCATCAACGACCACCTGGGGACACTGGACGGACGAGTCGGCGCAGCGGATAACGATCGTGTTGCGCAGCGGGGTGCCGGAGTGCGCCAGGGAATCCCGGGAGCTGGCAGGCTCGATGATGACCAGGGCGCCGGCCTCCTCTGCCTCGCGGTAGAGGCTGTGTTCCAGCAGCACGTCGCCCCGATGGCAGGAGAAGCGCACAGGGAGGGGCACCTTGCGAAGTTCCTCTTCGAGGGTCTCGAGAATTCGCGCGTTTGCCTCGTCCAAGCGGGCAAACACGAGGTGCGCATACGGGAACCTGAGGGATAACCGCGGCGGCGCGGTTGGCTCCCGGGAGTATATGACGAGGGTCCCCTTGCCGCTGTAGCGCTCGATGAAGCCTTCCAGGACGAGCTTGGCAAGTGCGTTTCTGACGGTCAGGTGCGTGGTGTTGAATCGGTCTTTCAGCACCCGCTCGGGTGGAAACCAGTCACCCTTTCGGTACGTTCCCGAGAGGATCTCGTTCTTCAGCTCGCTGTAGATCTTCTCATACAGGTATCGATTGACGTCGACCGGTTCCACGCGCCTGCTGCCTTGAGCAACTGTAGGGCGAGGTGTTCGTTGTTTCAAGCCGTGCCCCTCAAGGGCGGCAGATTTTCGCATTGCACCTTCCCACAATCGCTATATACATTATCTATAGATTCGTCAACAGGAAAGATCCTTAACTTTGATTCACTGATCACTCGATATATTAATTACTTATTTATGAAGTAAATATATAATTCCTAAGAAATACACAAATTTTCTGTTGACAAGATCGATCCAGTACTGTATATAGCGCTATATAGAGTGGAGGAGCAAACCATGGATCTTGGACTAAAAGGAAAAACCGCGATAGTGACGGGAGGCGGAACAGGGATAGGCGCAGGGATCTGCGAAGCCCTGGCACAGGAAGGGGTAAACGTCGCCGTCAACTGGATCGTCGGGAAGGATGAAGTCGATGCATTCGCTGCCGATCTGTCCAGGAAGTACGGGACAGACTGCCGGCCCTTTTACGCGGACATCTCCAAGGCGGAAGACCTGGATTCGATGGTGAGGGACGTCATCGCGGCATACGGGCACATCGACATACTGGTCAACAACGCCGGGATCTGGCCAACGGAGAACATCCTGGATATGCCGGACCGCAACTGGGAAAAGGTCATCACCATCAACCTCAACGGTCCCTTCATGCTCTGCAAGCGCGTGGCCCAGCACATGGTCTCATCGGAGATCAAGGGCAGCATCATCAACCTCTCATCGAAATCCGGGATCACGTACAACACGGCGGGCCACGCGCATTACGCCTCGGCAAAGGCCGCGATCAATATGATGACCAAGACCCTTGCCCGCGAGCTGCTCCCGCACGGCATCCGCACCAACGCGATCGCCCCGGGGATGGTGCGCACACCGATCAACGAGGACAAGTGGACCGATCCTGAATTGAAGAAGACCTACGAAGCGCGGATCCCCTCCGGCCGGTTCGCCCAGCCGGTGGAGATCGGCTACACCGTCGCGTTTCTGGCTTCGGAGAAGTCGTTCAACATCATGGGCACGGTGATCGACATCACCGGCGGAATGCTGATCTAGGGCGAGAGGAGAATAAACCATGGGCATCGACTTGAAAGGAAAAACCTGTGTCGTGACCGGCTCTGCAAAGAGCATCGGTCTTGGCGTGGCGGAGATGTATGCCGCCCTGGGGGCAAAAGTCGCGATGATAGACCTCAATCCCGAGGTCGTCTCTCAGGCAGAGAGAATGGCGAAAACGGGCCGCTCCGTGAGGGGCTACGTGGTGGACATCACCGACAGAAGCGCAGTCTTCGCATGCTTTGAGGACATCACGAAGAACCTCGGCAACGTTTTTGCGCTGGCAAACGTCGCGGGAGCAGTGGATCAGCAGGCATTCACCGAGATCACCCCTGAACGGCTGGACAAGATGAACAGGATCAACATCAACGGCTCCATCTGGTGCTCCCAGGCTGCCCTGCAGACGATGAAGAGCTTGAAAGACGGGCGGATCATCAATTTTGCCTCCAAGTCGGGCAAGACCGGTTCGGCAATCATGGCCGCCTACTCCGGCGCAAAGGGCGCAATCATCTCCGTCACCCACGCCATGGCATTCGAGCTCGCAAAGGACAACATCAAGGTGAACTGCCTCTGTCCGGGTATCGTGGAAAACACCGGCGTGTGGGGCTCGGTCAGCAAAGGGTACGTGGAAAACCTCAAGATGGAGGAAGACGCGGTGGTGAAGCAATTCACCTCGAAAGTCCCCCTCGGGAGGCTGTGCAGGATTGACGATGTCGTGTCATTCGTGAAGTTCCTGACTGTTGACGGCGACTACTGCACCGGGCAGGCGTTCAATGTCACCGGCGGCCGCGAGATGCACTAATCACGCCAGGCGGTGCTCCGCCCAGGTGATTAGAACGCGTACTCGCGTACTGAGGACGACAATGGAACAGAACCAGCTGATTGAGAAGATCGTTGCTGATGTCGTGGCGCGCATGCAGAGCGGGACGCTCACACGGCCTGCAGGCGCCGCCCAGGCCGGCGCACAGGCCGCGGCATTTCCCGCACTGGGGCCAGCAGACATCGCAAAGTTTATCGACCATACAA
>CAYTGX010000187.1:0-3568 GCA_964437385.1 uncultured Spirochaetaceae bacterium | reverse complement strand
TTCGTGTCGGACCTGTCCAACGTGTTCCACCAGGCACAGTTCGCCGAGGCGAAAAAGTACGCGAAGGAAAAGTACAATGCCGACGTGTACGCGTTTGACGGCAAATCTGACTCCGCCACCATGACCCAGAACGTCGACCAGGTCGTCGCCCAGGGGATGGACGCCGCCACCCTGCACATCTGGGACGACCAAGCCGCGAAACCCGGGATCCTCGCCGCGCTCAAGAAGGGCATCATCATGACGTCGTTCTTCAACCCGCTGGCCGACACGGGCATTCCGACGGCCCGCAGCGACGAAGCCGGCGTGTCTTTCGCCATGGGCGTCGAGATGGCAAAGCAGTGGAAGGCCGCATTCCCCAACAAGCCCATCGTGATGGTGCAGCTCGGATGGCCCAACCATACGCAGGTGAAGTCGGGACGCACCGACCCGTTCGTGAAGGGCGTGCTGTCGGTGGACCCGAAGGCGACAGACCTCGGATGCCAGGATGCGAGCAAGGGACCTGATGCCGCCAAGCAGATCGTCACTGATCTCATGACCACTCACCCCGAAGTCAACCTGATCTACTCCGAGGCGGGCAACCTGACCGTGGGCACGATGGCAGCACTGACCCAGGCCGGCAGGGGCAAGTTCAACAACGGCAAGCCATTGACCGAGATCGTCTGCAGTGTCGACTTCGACCCGGTCGAAGTCAAGGAAGTCTACGATGCCAATAGCTCACTGAAGCTTTCCATGGGGCTTCCCCCGATTGAAACGGCACGCGGAAGAATCGACCTGATCATGGACGTCAAGAACGGAAAGGTGCAGCCGACCTCGCAGCCCGCAGTGGAGAAATTCTACAAGGCGTACAATATCTCCTTCTGGACGATGCCTCAGCCCAACGCGGTCAAGTGGCTGAACAGCCAGTTCGGGACCAGCGTTCAGTAGTTCGATCGGACGGAAACAAAGAATCACGCTATCGTAAGGGGGAGGCGGAAGCCTCCCCCCATCAGAGCAGGGGAGCGGACGCATGGAACTGACAGATAACGTGCTGGAAATCAGGGACCTTGTGAAGGATTTCCCCAGTGTCCGCGCCGTGAATCGCGTTAGTTTCGACATCAAGAGGAATACCGTGCACTGCCTGGTGGGGGAGAACGGCGCGGGGAAATCAACTTTGATCAAGATCCTCACCGGCGCGACGACACGGTCGGGCGGCAGCATTCTCCTGAACGGGGAGGCGTACACCCCCCACAGCACGCGCGATGCGAAGCAGCACGGCATCAGCACCCTGTTCCAGGAATTGAACGTGGTGGATCAGCTCACCGTGGAAGAGAACCTCACCCTGGGGATGGAGGACACGACACTCGGGTTTCTGAGGAAAACAGACAAGATCAACACAATGGTGAACGTGATGAAAAGCCTGGAACCATCCATCACGCCGCGCCAGCTCGTCTCGACCTTGAGCGTTGCCAAAAAGCAGATCGTAGAGATCGCAAAGGCGGTCGCCACGGAGTCCGATATCATCATCATGGACGAACCGACTGCCGCGATCTCTGAAAGCGAAATCAAGAGACTGTTCGCCATCATCAAGAGCCTGCGGGAAAAGAACGTGACCGTCATTTACATCTCTCACAGACTCGACGAGATTTTCGAGCTGGGCGACTACGTCACGGTCATGCGCGATGGAAAGCATATCGACACCAAGCCCGTGTCGGAGATCAAGGACCGGTCGGAGCTGGTCAAGATGATGATCGGAAAGACCGTTTTTGAGCAGTACACGCCCAAAGAGGGCGAATGCAAGGACGCCATCCTGCAGGTCTGCAACCTCTCCAATCACAAACTGCGGGACATTTCCTTCGAGGTTCACGAGGGGGAGATCATCGGATTCTACGGCCTCGTGGGCGCGGGAAAGACCGAGCTCGCGCGCGCCATCTACGGCGTGGACCCCTATGAGGGGGAGATCCTCTTCAGGGGGAAAAAGCTGCCGCCCTTCCCGGACAAGGTTATTGCTGCGGGGATCGCGCTGGTGCCGGAAGAACGACGATCGCAGGGGCTTTTCACCATCCTCACCATCCGCGGCAATGTGCCCGTCATGAACATGAGAAAAATCTCCCGCAACGGTTTCATCAACGCGGGGCAGGAGAGAAAGGTCACCCTCGACTACATCGACAAGCTCAGGATCTCCACGAGCAGCATGGAGAAGGAAGCGTCGAAACTCTCCGGAGGCAACCAGCAGAAGGTGGTCTTGGCCAAGTGCCTCTTTGCGGACGCGGACCTGCTCATGCTGGACGAGCCGACGCGCGGCATCGACGTGGGCGCCAAGAGCGAGATCTATGGGATCATCCGCCAGCTTTCAAAGGAGGGGAAATCCATCATGATCTTCTCCTCGGAGCTGCCCGAAGTGGTGAATATCTGCGACACCATCTACCTGCTCTATGACGGCCGCATGAAAGCCACACTGAGGAACGGCTGCGACATCGACAGCGAGAAGATCCTCCATATCGTCACGGGCGGAAACGTCACCTCAGCCGCGGACTACCGCGGCAGCGGTGACGGCGGAGAATAGGCGTGGAAACCAGGCTCGAGCGAAAAAAGATGATCGGCGGCAGGATGAGCAATGAGTCGTTCATCACCCTGTTCATGATCGGGGTTCTCGTCGTACTGTTCGGAGTTTCCTGCGTGATAGTGCCCAGATTCTACCTGCCCCGGAACATGATCAACCTGCTCACGAACAACTGGTACATCATCATGCTGGGGATTGGCGTCACGTTCCTCCTGATCACGGGCAACTTCGACATGTCGGTGGGCGGCGTGATCGCCATGACGGGCGTTCTCTCCGTCTGGTTCTGCCAGGACGCCACCGCGTCCCAGAACGCGCTTGCCGTCGGCCTGGGGCTTCCCTATGGCGTTGCCATTGCGCTGGCGCTGCTCTGCGCCATGGGCATCGGAGCGATCAACGCATTCTTCATCGCGCGACTGAAGGTGCCCTCCATCATCATCACTCTGGGGACGATGATGATCGCGCGCGGCGTTGCCCAGATCGTTGCGCAAGGGGCGCAGCGGAACACCAGCCTGCCCGACGTGTTCGGCGTTCTGGGAGGCCTCACCATCCCGGGCATGTCCGTCAAGCTCTCCGTGCTCGTCATGGCAGTCCTTATCGTTGCCGCGTTCGTTTTTGAAAAGAAGACGGTTGCCGGCCGGAGGACCTACCTCATCGGCGCCAACTCCGTGGCGGCGCGGCTCTCGGGCGTCAACGTGAGACGGCACCTCACTTCTCTGTTCATCATCAGCTCCCTTCTGGCGGGAATCACAGGCATACTGCTTTCCTCCGAGTTCAAAGCGGGAGGGGCCAGCCGCGCGATGGGATACGAGTTCGACGCGCTGGTGATCTCACTGCTGGGAGGGGTCAGCATCGCGGGCGGGTTCGGCTCCGTGCTGGGGATGTTCGTCGGAGCGGTCATCCTTTCCGTGGTGACCTCGGCGGCCACTGGACTCCTGCTGTCGCCCGACTGGCAGTTCACCATCAAGGGCGTCGTGACCTTCATTGCGATCCTTGCGCAGCGATTCGCCCTGGACAAGAGGAAGGGTTGAA
>CAYTGX010000186.1:0-3641 GCA_964437385.1 uncultured Spirochaetaceae bacterium | reverse complement strand
GCTTCCCCGTGGAAGCCTTCTGCGCCGGTCCGTCGTTGATGCGGTACTCGACGGACACGATGCCGGTCGAGGCCCGGATGGTGCCTGTCAGGCTCATGCCGGACGCGAGAGTGATCACCGCCCCTGGCGTCCAGGGAGTCGCCCCTTTGCCTGCTGCCCAGTTGACCGAGGAGATCTTCGGGGCCATGCCGGCCGAAGAAGCTGAATCGCCGCAATCGAAAATGAAGGGACCCGAGCTGAACTCATGGCCGTTCTTCGTGCGTGCGACGATCTGCTCGGGCGGGGTGAGGCCTGCACCGGCGGACTCGAGGCGCACTACGCGGCCTTCAAAGGAGAGGTTCACGAGGTCTGTCGGCGGATCAAGACGCAGCGAGTCGATCTGCTCCCGATAGAAGGCGCCGAGCAGAGGATCTCCCGGCGCGAGGGCAATGCGCCCGTCGCTTCCGATACGCGGATCGTCGAAGCGGAACCCCGTGTCCTCGCGGTCTGACGAGAGATCAGTGGAGTACAGCAGCGCCCTGCCGGAAAAAGTCTGGCCGTATATGTCCTGGCCGCGTACCTCTATTGGTACGAAGCCATAGGGCACGGAACGGTCGAGAGGGATCCGGAACGCAAAGCTGCCGCCGCTGTTCCCTTTCGCGAGCTCGAGCTTGTGCTGAACCCCGCCGGCCACCGCAAGGAAATAGAAAACCTTGGCCGGCGCGCTGGGCGAAACGAGGCTGCCCTCGAGCCAGCTTCCGCCGTCCGTGCTGAAGCTCATGCCGGGGACATAGTCCCGCGCGGCTGCTTTGCTCCCCTTGTCGGAGGCCAGCCTGAGGAACCTGACGCCGGGCGATCCGCCAATGGCGGTCACGGGAAGGCTCACCGCGCTGCCCCAGGTACCGTAGGCATCCTTGGCCTGTATGGAGAGAAGGTGCTTCCCGGACGACAGGTCGGAGGCCACCGGGAAGGAGAAGACGTCCGAGGCGGGAAACTCCTGCGGCGTGCCGCCGTCAACGACTACCCTGATCCCTGCCCCGCCGTCATCCGCCTTGATGGAACCCCATACAAGCTGGCCGGGGCCGATCTTTGCCTCCGGGGCGGGCCACGCCACCTTGACAACCGGTTTTTCCGCCTGATGATCGATCTTCGGCGAGATCGCATATCGGGTGATGTTGCCTATCCTGTCCTGGGCAGTGATGGCGATGTTCGCCTTGTCAGCCTTGATCTGGCGGGCGTCGAGCTCTACTGCGAAATAGGGATCGCCCGGCGTAAGCTGTATGTCCGTCTTCTTCCCGCCTTCAAGTTCGTAGGAGAGACTGGACACGCCTATAGCGGAGCGCACCGAGCCGGCAACGTAAAAACGGCCGTGGAGGACCGCGCCGGGAGCAGGCCATCCCACTTCGACCACGGGCTTCGTATTGCAGACAAAGATGAGGAAGGCCGAAGCGCCCTTCAATCCCATGCTGTCGACGCTGCGCAGCCAGACTATGCGGGGGCCGTCCGGGAACTTCTTGGTGTCGGCATCGAAGGCGAAAGAGACCTTGTCGGGCTCCTTGCCCCGCGCGAGAGAAACCTTGTCGAAAGTCCTTGCGCCGTCCGTCGACGCCTCCAGGGAGGCGATGCCGTTCGCGGAAAACACCGTGCCTGTGATGCGGAGCTTGCCCGCCACGAGGGCCCCGGGCTGCGGCGAGACCACGGTGGCCGCAGGTTCGGTGCGATCGAGATCGAAGACGACCTTCACCGGCTTTCCGACCAGGCCCGCTGTGTCGACGCCGCGAACTTCGAGCGTCTTTTTCCCCTCGGAAATATCCCTGGTCGGGATGGACAGGGACCAGAACTCCCCGCCCTGGGCAGGCTGGTACTCCCCGCCGTCTATGCTCACCTCCACGCGCGCCACGCCGGCCTCCGCGACACAGGCGCCCACGGCGATGAGGTCACCGCCGATCCGCTGCAACCTCGTTGGATTGATGATGGTGACAACAGGCAGAGCAGAGGCGGGATCGATGCGAACGTTTATCGGGCCTGCGATCTGCACGTTGCCCGCGCTGTCCTTCCCCTGCACGATGATGTTGTACGTGCCTGCAGGAAGGCCCGACAAATCGAAGTCGTGGTCCCAGTTCTCCAGACCGTCGGCCTTTGTGAGGGACGGAGAGCCCTGGCAAAACGCCGCTGTCGCGACGAGCGCGAGGCCGACGCAGAGGAGCGAACGCAGGACGGTCCGGGTTGATGCTGTCATGTTCACTTCTTTTCCCGTTCGGCGACGACTCGTTCCCACTCCGTCGGCTTCGCGAGGATCCCGCCCAGGAGCGAAGCCCAGGATTCGGCGGCGGACCCGTTCACGGGCTCCGGGTCGATGGTGACAATGCGAACGGCGGCGATCGCCGCATCACGCGCTCCCTTGGCGTTCAGATCGAGATTGACGGCATTGAAGTTGGAAGCCAGGTACCCGGTCCGGCCGCTCAACTCCTTCTGGTTCTCGGGGGAAAGGAGCCAGAGCAGGAAGTCCTGCGCCTTGGCGGCCGAGCTCCCCGATCCCGTCACACCGCCGCCCAGGATCGAGACCGGCATCGCATAGCCATGAGGGAGCGGGTAGACGAGGGAGCGGAAATCCCGGCCGCCTGGCCGCTGGATTCCCCGGAGCCACGCGTAGTTCCCGAACAGCAGGTCCACGCGGGTGCTCCGCGCGAGATTTTCCACGTCCGGTTTCATCAGGCTGAAAGAACCGCGGGAGAACACCGGGTCCGTTCCGATTGCCGCGAACGGCCTGAAATATGCGCGGCTCGCGGGCCGGGTTCGTTCGGCTCCGCCGAGCAGAGCTTCGTTCAGCGCGCTCTCCCCAGGGAGCTCCGCGTCGGCGAACCAGAAAAGGGACTGCCGGGCGCCCGAGTCACCGCCGGGGGAAAGCAACACCAGCCTCGCCTTGATGAGGGAGCCGCGATCCTTCCACTCGAAGGTCGTGCGGCTGTTGAGCGCGGCGACCTTGCCCGGCGGTGAAGCGACCCCCCACGCGTCCCACAGGATGGGCACTTCCCTCCAGCCCGTGTCCGACAGGGCCCACCGCTCGAAAGCCAGGGCCGTCCTGAAGCCTGCCGCCTGTACCTTCTCCTTCGACAGCGTGAATGGTCTTCCATCGTCCTTCGAGGTGACGAAGCTCCAGCCGATCGTCACGGCCGTGCTGCGCGTCGACGAGAGCCTGTCGACCGGCGTGATGCGAAACCCCTTTGTCCGCTGGTACTCCGCCGCCAGCCTGGCGATTTCCTGTTTGAGCTGGGGAGAGGAAGTGGACACGATGAGCTCGGCCCCCGCCGCGCAGGAGGAAAGTCCCGCCGTCACCAGGGCTGCGGAGAGGATTGCAAGGGTCGAAACCATGGCTCGGCCCTTCCGGCAGAAAAGTACGCTGGTCATCATTGCGCGAGGTCCGCCGTTCTCGTCAGGTACTCGATGCCCTTCGCACCGGTATTGTTGTTCGTATAGCCGATGACGGGCCGCAGGGTCCCGGAGCCGACCCCGATCTGGAACCTGTTGGAATCGCTGTCGACGATGCCATTCGGGATGACCTGGACCTCCCAGACGCCGGTCAGTTGCTTGCTCGCGTTCACGCCGTCGGCCAGGGTCCCGATCCCTCCGGCGAGCCATGCAACCTTGGCCGTATTCCCGAT
>CAYTGX010000185.1:0-3915 GCA_964437385.1 uncultured Spirochaetaceae bacterium | reverse complement strand
ATCATCATCAGGGCGCGCACGCTCGGTGTGGGCCTGCCCGCGTTCAATATTGCGCATCTGCCCATGACAGAGCCGGTCATCCGCGCGGTGCGGGACCAGGATTCGTTCGCCCTCGTGGAGGTGTCACGGATCGACTGGGTCAAGTTCGGCGCAAAAAGCCCTGCCGCCGTCATGCAGGAGTTCCGCGCCTGGGACGACCCCCGCCATGTCCGCATCCACCTGGACCACGTACCGGTGATCGACGAGGACCACGAGAAAGTCGACTATCGCGCGATCATCGAGGAGGCGCTCTCCCTCGGCTACCAGTCCGTCATGATCGACGCCTCGCGCCTCTCCCTGGAGGAGAATATCAGGACGACGCGTGAAATCGCCGACCTTGCGCACGCATCCGATATTCCCGTCGAGGCCGAACTCGGTGCCGTGCTTGGCCACGAGGACGGGCCCCTGCCCCCCTACGAGGAGCTTTTCAAGTCCGGCCGCGGCTTTACGCGCAAAGAAGAGGCGGCGCGATTCGTGCGCGAATCGGGCTGTGACTGGCTCTCCGTGGCAATCGGGAACATCCATGGCGCGGTCGGGGAAGCGACAAAGGATCAGAAGAAGCCGGAGGCCAGGCTCTCCCTGCCCCACCTGGAGACCCTTGCCGGGATAACGGGCATTCCGCTGGTGCTTCACGGCGGCAGCGGGATCAAGCGGGCGGACATGCTGGCTTCCATGAAGAAGGGCATTGCCAAGGTCAACGTGGGCACCGAGATCCGCCAGGCGTACGAGCAGGGGCTGAAGGACGGGGGCAGCATAAAGGCAGCCCAGGATGCGGTCTACACGCGGACGGTGTCTCTTATCAGGGACTGGTTCGGGCTGACCGGCATCAGGGCGCGCATCCTCGACTGATCCGCGTTCAGCCCGGCGCGGTACTCCGCGCATTTACGCCGGCGCGGTACTCCGCGCATTTACGCCGGCGCGGTACTCCGCGCATGTGCGCCTTTCAGATAGTCTTTCATGAGTGGCCAGAGCTGCCGGTAGCGGCCGTGCCTCTCCCCGTAGAGACGCTGGCTGCCCGGTTCCGGCTCGAACCTCTCTCCCAGGCTCACCATGGCGCGTACTCCCTCCGCCAGGGATGCAAACGTTCCGATTCCCGCCCCGGCAAGGATGGCGGCGCCGAGACAGCCTGCTTCCGAAACCTTTGCGCGCACCACGGGCTTGCCCAGAATGTCGGCCGTGATCTGCAGCCATGCATCAGACTTGCTGCCTCCCCCCACCGCGCGCAGCTCCCGCATGGCAATGCCGGTCTCCGCGATGGAATCCACGAGCTCTTTGTGGTAAAAGACGATCCCCTCCATGATCCCTTTCAGGACGTCCCCCCGCGTGGTGTCCAGCTTCAATCCCACGATCACCCCCGAGGACTCGGCGGTGAAAGAGGGGGGACCCGTGACCGTGAAATGGGGCAGGACGAGCACGCTGCTCGGAGCGGCTGGTACCTCCGCGATGAGCTGGGCGTACACATCCCGGCCTGTTTTCCCGGCCTCTTCCCTGTCCGCCCGGGCAAAAGTGTCACGATACCACTTCAGAAGCAGGCCGCCCTGGTTGTAGATGAAACTTGCGAACCGACCGGGAGCCGCGTGGTGCTCGGTGTTCAGCCCCCATCGCATCATCACTTCCGGAGCCTTGCGCCCCGCGAAGACCGGCATGATGGTCATGTAGGTCCCCATGCCGATCATGCCAAACCCCGCCTCCGTGACCCCGCAGCCAAGCGCGTTGGCGCACTGGTCGTGCGTGCCGGCGATGATGGGCGTTTCTTCCGCCAGGCCCAGCTCAGACGCTATTCTGGCTGAAACGCCGCCGATCCGCGTGCCCGCCGGCACCGGGTCCGGAAGCTTGTCCAGGTCGATGCCTGCCGCACCTGCCACGTCCTTCGACCAGGCGCACGCGTCGATGTCGAAGAGGAGGGTCCGGTTGGCCAGCGAATAATCCACCTTCGGCTCTGCCCCGAGCATGAAGGAGACGAAGCCGCTCCACAGAAGGAACTTCCACGTCTCGGCGTATATGCGCGGCACGTTGTCCCTGATCCACATGAGCTTCGGCAGGCTGTATTGTGTTCCCAGTATGTTTCCGTTGATGGCATAGAGTTTTCGGGCGCCGATCGCGGTTTCCAGCAGGGGAAGGTACTCTTCTCCTCGGCTGTCGATCATGAGAAGCGAAGGGCCGAGGATGCGCCTGTCCCTGGAAACCGGGACCATTGCCTCGCCCATGGAGGAAACGGAGAGGGCCTTGACCGGGTCCCCATCCGCGCTGCCCACCGCGGTGCGGACGGACTTCCGCACCCGTGCCCAGACTTCCGCCGGATCCAGCTCCGACCAGCCGGGCTGCGGACGCCGGATGTCGTACTCGTCATACGCGAATGAGAGCGGCTGCCCTGTCTCTGAAAACACCGTTGCTTTGCACCCGGTTGTCCCCACGTCGATGCCGAGGAAACTCATCTGCCTATACCACTTCCCCGGTGGGGCGTTGTCAAGCCTCTATGTCGAAATGCGCACGCCGCGTCCGACGTCTCACGCCTTGACAGGCCGTCGAAAAGGCTGTAGGTATTAAGAGGTAATGCCTGCACCGCGCGGATCTGTTCCGCCGATCCACCGATGAGCGAAATCCTTCAGCTCAAGAATATTTCGAAGACCTTCCCCGGCGTCAAAGCCCTGCAGGACATCACCTTCGACTTGAAAGAAGGCGAAGTGCATTGCCTGTGCGGGGAAAACGGCGCCGGGAAATCCACGCTGATAAAGATCCTGTCCGGTGCGTACCAGCCGGACGAGGGTGGAGAGATCATTTTTGACGGGAAGAAAGTGACTCTCAATCCTCACATGGCCATCGCCATGGGCATCCAGACGATTTACCAGGAACATATCGTCTTCGACAACCTGAACATCATCGAGAACATTTTCACGGGCTCGGAGATCGCGCGCGGCGGCTTCCTCAACAAAGCCGAGATGAGGAAGCAGACCATCGAGGTGCTGAAGTACCTCAAGAGCGATCTGGATCCGGACATGAAAATGAGCGAGCTCAGCAGCGGTCAGCAGAAGATCGTGGAAATCGCAAAAGGGCTCGTTTTCAAGACCCGCGTGATCATCCTTGACGAGCCCACCGCGTCCTTTTCCTCCTCTGAGATCGAGACGCTGCTCGAGATCATCCGGACCATCAAGAAAAACGGACTGGGAATCATCTACATTTCCCACCATCTCGACGAGGTATTCAAGATAGGGGACCGGATCACTGTCCTGAGGGACGGCCGCAAGGTCAGCATGTACGATTTTGACGGGCTGACAAAGACCAGGCTGATCAAGGATATGGTCGGCAGGGACCCTTCAACGTTCTACCAGAGGGAAAAGGTCCAGATCGGTGAGGTCATTTTCGAGGCCCTCAACGTGAGTGGAGAAGGCGTTACCGGCGTCTCTTTTGTCCTCAGGCGGGGCGAGATCCTGGGCATTGCGGGCATGGCAGGCTCGGGCCGTTCAGAGCTGATGAACGTGCTGTTCGGCAGCGCACGCCTGGACAGCGGCGAGATCCGCATTGACGGGAGGGTCCTCAAGCATTCGAGCCCGAAAACGTCCATCAGGAACCGGATGTGCTTCATCACCGAAGACCGCCAGAACACGGGGCTGTTTCTGCCGCAGACAATCGCGCAGAACGTTGCCGTGGCGAATCTGGTGAACACGCGCGAGTTCATTGCCCTGCCGGTCGATGAGATGCGGACCGGAGACACCTACGTCAAGACGTTGAATATCAAGACGAATGACTCCCGCACGCGCGTGGTGGACCTGTCCGGCGGCAATCAGCAGAAGGTCGTCCTGGCCAAGTGGTTCAACACCAACGGCGAGATATTCATCTTCGTCGATCCCACGCACGGCATCGACGTGGGATCAAAGC
>CAYTGX010000184.1:0-3924 GCA_964437385.1 uncultured Spirochaetaceae bacterium | reverse complement strand
AGAGGCTCCCGTGAGCTTTCGGTGTGGTCAACGCCCATGGGTCAGGCGGCCAAAAGCAGTCCGATCGCCTGATGAATTGAATGTTCTTCGCCCCTGGCAATCGCCAACGGCCTATTCCGGCTCCAAAGAAAGGGCCAATCACACGCTCCGCAGTGTTGAGCCCTGACGGGAGCATTCTCCGATCTTACTCGCGCGCCGTCGGGTAAAACCCCATGGCTAGCCACCCTCCCGCCGGTATATTCTCAGGGCTACCATGGGCGGCCACATTAAAAGGATCGACGGGTAGCATGAAAAATACCCTTTGATAAACTCCCTTTCGACCCGACCGCAGCCCGCAGATGCTAACCATTTGAGAGGACGTTTCGAATCCTTACACGGTATGAATTGAAGCGCATTAAACCTCGAGGACTCGGCACGAGCCGTCTCAGCCGAGGATAACCCGTTCGCCCATGGAAACGACCTCAACCAAATCTGAATCTCCAAAGGTGCCCACGAAACCAGCGGACGCGAAGCCGCCTGATATTTCAAAAGCGTCGGTCCCCGACACACTCGCCGCCCTCAAAGTCAATCCGGAGACCGGCCTGACCGGCGCCGAGGTGGAAAGTCGGCGCAAGGAGAACGGCTTCAACGAGGTCGCGGAGAAAAAGGGGCACCCCGTCCTCAAGTTCCTAAAGAAGTTCTGGGGGATCTCAGCCTGGATGCTGGAGTTGATCATGATCCTCTCGATCGTGCTCCGGAAATATTCGGATGTGATTGTCGTAGGAGCCCTGCTGGTGATCAACGCCGTCTTGAGTTTCATGCAGGAGCAACGAGCGGCCGGGGTGGTCGAGACCCTGCGCCGCCGCCTTCAGGTCAGTGCGCGCGTACGGCGCGCTTCGACCTGGCAGGTGGTTCCGGCCCGGGAATTGGTTCCGGGCGATATTGTTCGGGTACGCCCGGGCGATATCATCCCCGCCGATGTCAAGCTGCTCACGGGAACCCTGAGCATCGATCAGTCTGCCCTGACGGGCGAATCGAGGGATGTGGATATTGCTGTTGGCGGAGTCCTTTCCTCCGGCTCCGTGGTCCGCCGGGGGGAGGGCAACGGTGTCGTCATGCTGACAGGAGCGAAAACCTATTTCGGAAGGACAACCCAACTTGTCCAGGAAGCCCGCCCCAAGCTTCAAATCGAAGCCGTGGTAGCAAAAGTCGTCCGCTGGCTCTTCGTCATCGTCGGCGCGCTCATTGCGGTCGTGGTCGTCCTCTCGCTGATTCGCGGGGCGTCGCTCATTGAAATGATCCCCCTTATGCTGGTGCTGCTGATGAGCGCCGTGCCGGTGGCTCTCCCGGTTATGTTCACGGTCAGCATGGCGGTCGGGTCAAAGGAATTGGCCAAACGGGGCGTGCTGGTCACCCGGCTAAGCGCAGCGGAGGACGCCGCCACCATGGACACGCTATGCGTGGACAAGACCGGCACGATCACGTTGAACCAACTCACCGTCACCGGCGTGATCCCGCTGGAGAACGCCACAGAGGCGGACGTATTGGTCGCTGGCGCGCTCGCCTCGCAAGAGGCCAACCACGATCCCATTGACTTGGCATTCCTGGCGGCAGCGAAGGATCGCCATATCTTCGATCACCTCTCCAGGGTCACGCCGGTGTCCTTTGACCCGTTCGATGCGAAGAACAGAAGGACGGAAGCCGTGGTTGAACAGGATGGGAAGCGGATACATGTGATGAAAGGGGCTGTACGCACGATTGCTGAGGCCTGCGGGCTCCAACCTCCCGCGATCGCAGCTTTGGAAGCGCGGGTCAGTGAATCGGCCGCCAAGGGCTACCGCACCCTGGCTGTTGCACGGGGCCCCGAGAACGGAGCCCAAAGTTTGGTCGGCCTCGTGGCCCTCTATGATCCGCCCCGGCCGGATGCGAAGCAGTTGATCGCCGAGCTCCGGGACTTGGGCGTTTCCGTAAAAATGCTCACTGGCGACGCACTGGCCGTGGGTCGGGAGATCGGACAAGGAGTCGGGCTGCCGAACATCCTTCGCGTGTCGGATCTCAAGGCTCTCGACGGCCAGCCCGGTAATAAGGCAGTGGATTTGCTGGCCGGAGCCGATGGCTTCGCCGAGATCTTCCCTGAAGACAAGTATCTCGTGGTCAAACACCTCCAGACTGCGGGACACGTTGCGGGTATGACGGGGGACGGCGTCAACGATGCTCCCGCTCTCCGGCAAGCCGAAGTGGGAATCGCCGTCAGCTCGGCAACCGATGTGGCCAAAGGCGCGGCCAGCGTCGTCCTGACCGAACCGGGCCTCACAAACATCGTGGCCCTTGTTGAGCAGGGTCGGACGATCTATCAGCGCATCCTGACCTGGATCATCAACAAGATCAGTCGGACAATCCTGAAGGCGGCTTTCGTGGCGGTCGCCTATGTCGTCACGGGCAAGTTCGTCGTCTCCGCCTTTGCGATGCTGCTCCTGACCTTTATGACGGACTTCGCGAAAATCTCGCTGGCCACCGACCACGTCCAGCCGTCCAAGAAGCCGGAGACGTGGAACATCGGGGGCTTCATCACGGTATCGGTTGTCCTGGGCCTGGCTATGGTCGCGGAAACCCTCCTCCTCCTCTGGATCGGTTGGACGCGCTTCGGCTTGGCGACCCACAGCAGCGCTCTCTACACGTTTAGCTTTCTGATGCTGCTCTATTTCGCCGTGTTCTCGGTCGTCTCCGCGCGGGAACGCCGTTGGTTTTGGACGACGCTGCCCAGCAAGACATTCATGGCCGCCCTCATCGCGGACGCGCTCGTCGGCACGGTACTGACCTTAGTTGGCCTCCCAGGGCTCACGCCTTTGCCGGGTTCGCAGGTGTTCGCGATCTTCGTCTCTGCCCTGGTCGCTTGCTTGGGCGTAAACGACACCATTAAGGTCCTGATGATAAGGTGGCGCATTCCCAATGCTGTGGCCCAGCAACCGACCGACCTGACGCCGCAGATCGCCAAGCGCGCATACGAGCTCTACGAAAAGCGGGGTCGCAAGGACGGCGGAGCGGATCAGGACTGGGATCAGGCGGCGCAAGAAATTCGACACGACAAGCCCAAGAAATAATCGGCCTCGAACCGTGAAGCCGGAAAGACCTTTAACTATGAAAATCAATTCCAAGGATTTCCGCGTCCGGCCCGGCCAAACCGTCAAACTCCAGGAATGGCCCACCTTGGTTAAGCCCTTCTTCAAATCCCACAAGCGTTATCAAGAACTTCTCGAAAAGCACGTGGCGCGCCTGAGCAAGCTCCAACGGCCCCACTGGGCGACGAACCGCTACGCGTCGCTGTTAATCTTTCAGGGGATGGACGCGGCCGGCAAGGATGGCGCCATCCAGCATGTCATGTCGGGGGTCAATCCGCAGGGATGTCACGTCTTCAGCTTCACACAGCCCACCGCGGACGAAATGGAGCACGATTTTCTCTGGCGCAACACCCGCCGGCTTCCAGAACGCGGGCATATCGGAAGGATTACACCAAGGCTTATGAGGAATGCCTGACGGCGAAAAGCAGCCCCCACGCTCCCTGGCATGGCGTTCCCGCCGACAACAAGGAGAACTCCCGGCTGATCGTTTTCCAAGGCATTCTCGACACCCTGGGTCACCTCAAAATGGCCTATCTGCCTTGGGAACCTTCCAAGCGGCCCTCTCTTTCCCCGATTAGCCTCTGGATAAGCGGTCGATTCTCGAACGTTCCTTCAGCTCGACCGCGCCCAAGAAGTCGCGCCTTAGCTACCATCAATGGAAAAAGTCCGGAAATGGGCCGGAACTCAAATTAAACCGGAAGTTCGCGCCCCTTTCAACGATGGGCGCCCGCGGCAAACGCGCCGGCCTGCTTCGTGAACTGCTTCTCCAAACTGCCGCACACCAGCTCGCACAGCTTGAAGATCGACGGATCGGCGATCGAGTAAA
>CAYTGX010000183.1:0-3950 GCA_964437385.1 uncultured Spirochaetaceae bacterium | reverse complement strand
AGGAAACGTCACCAACTCTTCAAAACCCACGCCAGGAAGACCCGACACTTTGGCAATGCCAGTTGCGACACTCGTGATGGTGCCTACCTCCCGTGGCATTAGCTGCGGCGTGAATGCTTCCCGTACCTGGCCAAGTTCGGCAAACGCGCTGTCGAAAATGTTCTGGAGGCTCTCAGATTCCATGTTCATTTAGCTCTCTGTACCAGGCTCAGGCTCTGCCTTGACTTCGGGCTTGGGCTCCGCCTTGGCTTCGGGCTTGGCCTCCACCTTGGCCTCAGGCTTGGGCTCCGCCTTGGCTTTGGCCTCCGCCACTTCGGGCTTGGGCTCCGCTTTGGGTTCTGCCTTGGGCTCCGCTTTGGCTTCAGGCTTGGGCTCCGCTTTGGCTTTCGGCTCCGCCACTTCGGGCTTGGGCTCGGCTTTGACTTCAGGCTTGGGCGCTGCCTTGACTTCGGGCTTGGGCTCCGCTTTGGCTTCGGCTTTCCGAATCTCCCGTTCTGCCTGACTCCAGTCCTGACTTGACGAATCGCTCTTGTGGCCTCGCTGCTCATACAGTTCATAGGCGCGCGCGGCGATCTGCGGAGTCAAATCGGACGACGACTTGGACTTTGCTTCGAGTTTGTCCTTTTCTTTCAGAAGCTCATCAACATCTTTTTCCATCGATGCCAGATAATCCGCAATGCTCCACGCAACTTTTTGGCCGTTCGTTGTAAGCTCAATGCCGCTGATGAGGTCCGGCGCGGTTTCGAACTTGACGTGGATGTCAGCGGAGAAGGTTTCGTTGAGCGCATTTTGTATCACCGAACGCTGCTCCTCAGGCAGGTCAAACGCGCTTCGCACGAGCGCCGGGCCAGAGGCTGTCTTCAGAGCCTCAGCGAGGTGTGTTTTGGCCAGACCGTCCATCTCTCTCAAGCGGCGAGTGAATACGTCACCAAGGCGTTCTTCCAAAGCTGTCGTCGCAAGATCCGTCAGCGCCTTTCGTACGATGGCAAATACTTCCTGCTGTGTCCGGCGGCTGATCGCCTGGTGTAAGCTGTGTTCTTCGTTCTTCAGCGCCTCGTGACGCTTCAAGCTCAGAGCCGCAGCGGCTTTCCGCGCCTCGTCGAGGAGCCGCTGACCCGCGGCTTTCGCCTCGCCTGTCACCGTGCTGAAAAGCGCGGCGCGCTGCCGGTCGAACTCCTCATTCTTGTGCTTGAACTCGTCGCTCTCCTTTTGGGCTTCGACCTTTTTCGTGTCGGCGTTCGCCAGTTCTGCGGCGATCCGTTTTTCCCGTTCACTGATGGCGTGGAGGATCGGTTTGTATAGAAAGCGCTTCATCAACCACACCAGGATCAGAAAGTTGAGGGCCTGCGCGCCGACGGTGAACCAATCGATGAGCATAGGCTACTTCCCCGCGGTAATGACGTGGTTCCAGAACGGGTTGGCGAAGATGAGAATCATCGAAACCACAAAGCAGTAAATTGCAGTAGACTCAATCATCGCCAAGCCCACGAACAAGGTCCGCGTGATCGTCGCTGAGGCATCAGGCTGCTGTGCCAGCGAGCTCAACGCCGTGGCGACCGCCCTCCCTTCCGCTAGAGCGGGCCCCATCGTGCCGAAACCGGTAGTGATGCCGGCGATGACGATTGATGCAATCGCAATAAGAGTCATGTTATCCATAAGAATCTCCTTTTACGGTCGAAATCCATGATTCAATGTTTTGCCTCGGGTTCAAGCTTGGGCTTGCGGATTCGCGTGGCGGCTGCGATGTACACCGCAGCAAGGATACTGAAGATGTAGGCTTGCACCATGCCGGTGAGCAGACCGAGCAATGTCATAATGATCGGGAAAATGAACGGCACAATGGTGAGCAAGATTGCGACAATCATCGCCCCGCTCATCATATTGCCGAACAGACGGACAGCCAGCGCCAGCGTGCGGGAAAACTCGCTGATGATGTTAAAAGGCAGCATGATGAATGTCGGTTTTACATAGGACTTGAGGTAGTTGCCGACTCCCTGCTCCACGACGCCAAAGAAAGGCACGGCCACGAACACGCACAGGGCGAGCGCGGTCGTGGTCGAAAGCGAAGCAGTCGGCGGCTCGTAGCCGGGAATGATGGTGCACACGCCTGCGAGGGCGAGGAACAGAAAGAGAGTTCCCAGAAAGCCGAGATATTTCTGCGGTTGACTCAGTCCTACCTCCTTAATCTGTTTCTCGATGCCGGTCACGATCATTTCCAGAAGGTTCTGCCAGCGGGAACGCTTCAGGCCGTGGGAGAGCTTGCGGGTGATGAGCTTTGAACTGACCGCAAGCGCGAACATCAACACCCACGTAAACACAATGGTCGCGTTGAGCTTCAGAAACCCGTGGTGCCAGAAGATCATCTCATCGGGACTAAGGCGCATGGCTGGCCTCCCGTTCCGGTCGGCTTGGTTTTTCCGATGCTCGAGTGACCCGCGTCACGATGAGACGCGCAATGAAAAAACCAAGGAGGCATAGCAGCAGCCTCTCCCAATGGCCGCGCCCAATCAGGTAGAAACCAGCGAGAACTACGCTTGCTCGCAGCAACAGGCTGCCGAAGAACCAAGACGCCGGCCATTTGGATGTGTTACCCTTTTGAACCGTCCACCAGAGACCGCCGAAGAACAACACGCCGTAAAAGACACCCGCCACCCCAGCCAGCATCAAACTCAAAGTTTCATTCATCATTATCCTCCTGGTCCTCTTGTATTTCCCTGCCTTCTTTGGATACCCAATGCCAGGCAATCAGACAGCCGACGGCCAGGCCAATGACCAGGAGTATCAGCGCCCAGGAATGGCCTCCTGGATGGCGATTGTCCAGCCAGACACCGCACCCAGCGCCAACCAGTGTCGGAACCACCACCGACCAGCCGATCATCCCCATCATGCCCAGGCCGAACCAGACACCCGGCGAAGAGTTGCGCCGGGCCTTGAGCTTGCGTGCCGCCTTTGCGCCGACCTGCCGACTGAACTCTGGTCCGTCTTTCACGCCCTTGATTTCCGATTTTTCATCCATGATGAAACTCCGCCAGGCTGCGGATGAACCCGCTCTCCATTTTCGCCATCACCGAACGGACGCTCTTTTCCCGGTCGCTCAGGCTGAGAAACTCCCGCTCCACTGCCTCACGCAGTTGGCCGAGGTCCGTTCCGCCAATAGCGTTGCGCACGGAGACGAGCACGTCCATACCGGTCTTGACCAGTACTCCTTCATCGACAGCCACGTACACCTCACCCTCCGCTCCGCTTTCGTATATCAAAATCCCGGGGGCAAGCGCCGCAACGCAGTCCAGTCTGTGTGGCAAGAGTCCGAACGAACCCTGGCGGGTCTCCGCAACGATGCGCGAAACGCCGGTTTTCTCCGCGAAGATTCCAAACGGGAGAAGAACCTTAAGATTCATGTTTGTCGCTTGCGACATTTTCGACCTCCGGCTTAGGTTTCGGCTCGAGCTTCGGCTGCGGTTGTGGCTTGGAATCGGCGGCAGGCTTCGGATCCGCCGCTGTCGCTGGCTTGGCCGCGGGTTCAGCTTTGGCGTCTGGTTTGTCCGGCGGAGACTTCTTCTTCGCTTCGTCGATGGCCCCAATCATGTAGAGCGCGCTTTCCGGGTAGTCTTTGAACTCATCGTGCAGGATACGTTCGCAGCCCTCGAGCGAGTCCTTAAGGCTTACCAGCTTTCCCGTGATGCCGCTGAACTGTTCAGTGGCGAAAAACGGCTGCGTGAGGAATCGCTCCAACCGGCGAGCGCGAGCGACCACCTTGCGATCTTCCGGCGCCAGTTGCTCCAGGCCGAGCATGGCAATGACGTCCTTGAGGTCTTCGTACTGTGCAAGGGTCCGCCTGATTTCCTGCGCCAGGAGATAATGTCGTTCGCCGACGATGCCGGGTGTGGCCATTTTCGAGTTGGATTGCAGCAGATCGATAGCCGGGTAAAGTCCTTCACTCGCCCGTTTGC
>CAYTGX010000182.1:0-4023 GCA_964437385.1 uncultured Spirochaetaceae bacterium | reverse complement strand
AGGATCAGTTTGTGCCCGGCGCAAGCGTCATAGCCTTTGGATCCGTATTCCTTTGCATGTTGCGCAATTCATCATCTTGTCCAAAAGAATTCCGGCCATGATGGTGCGGTTCAGCCACCAGGCTCTTCTTCGCGCGCGGGAGCAAGGGAGAAGCCTGGAGGAGATCGATGGGGTGCCGGCTTCAGGAGATCCGGTCCCAGCGAATGCCTGCCTCGAGGAACCTCGACCTCAGCCAACTCCTGCCGGTGAGATTCGAGCGGGTCGGCTGACCCACGGAACGGCCGCAAGCGGCCTGTACGGATTCTCTTCACTGCGGGATTGGCTGTCCGCCCGTCGAAGCGGGTCCTTGCACGAAGAGGTTCACGCAGGCTCCCTCTATTATAGGATCATCCTATCAAGCCGATCTTGCGCGAGAGGAGGATCACGTATATATTATGTATAAACATGGTACGGCTGCGATGAAGGCGAGAGTCCAAAAATGGGGAAACAGTCTGGGGATTCGAATCCCCAAAGTACTCGCGCAGGAAGTGGCCCTGGAGACCGATTCCGAGGTCGACCTGTCGACGCGGGATGGCACGATCGTCATCTCACCGGTCATGCAGAAGGCCGTTTCTCTTCGACATCTCCTCTCCAAAGTCACTGAAGAGAATGTTCACGGTGAGATCTCCACCGGCAAGGTCGAGGGCAGGGAGGCCTGGTGAGAGGCGAGCCCTACGCCCCTTCCCGGGGCGAGATTGTCTGGCTGCAATTCGAGCCTCAGGCAGGACATGAGCAGTCAGGAAGGCGACCCGCCGTCATCATCTCACCGCGGGAATACAACCAGAAAGTAGGGCTCTGCCTGTGCTGCCCAGTCACGAGCAAGGCAAAGGGGTACCCGTTTGAGGTCGAGTTGCCGCCCGGCATGAAGGTCGAAGGGGTGGTCTTGTGTGATCAGCTGAAAAGCCTGGATTGGAAGGCACGGAATGCGCGGATAATTGGCACCCTCCCGGGAAGGTCGTTGAAGGAGATCCAGGCGAGAATCCTCGCTTTGGTCCAGTAGCGGCGCAGAACGCTGCTGGCGCAGCGCACAAGACCCCGGGCGCATGAGCCGGTGTGCTTTTGGCCGCAGCGTTTTATCGCCATGGTCCTCCGGGGGCGGGTGAAGTTGCCGATGCGCGACCAGAGCCCACCCTACAAGAGCGTGAGGGATGCGCAGGGCGCCCGAAGGGCGGTCCGTAGGGCGGCAGCGCGGCCACGGTATTCCGTGGCATTCGCGGCTGCGAAGCAGACGGCGAGAGTCCGAAGGACCGAAGCGAAGCGGAGCCATAGGGCGGCAGGCGTTGGAGCCGCGAAGCGGCGAAACGCCGAGAGCCCCGCAGTAGGCCGACCCGCCCGAGGGCTGTCGCGGGCCGCGCTGGCAGGAACCCGATGTGCCTGCCCTCGGGCGGGGCACGCCCAACGGCTTACACCGCTTCGGAAGAGGCTGGGTCGCGGAGCAATGCTCGTACCTCTCTGCGTCTCCCGTTACCCCGGCTGGCGGCGCTTCCTCCGAGGGGTTTTGCCTACGGCTTGACATAGATCAATCAATGTCCATAGATTATGTCCATGGACATGAAGGAAAAAAGCGTTCCCGCCGGTTACTTCAAGCAGCACTGCCTTTCAATCATGGACGAGGTGGCGGCCACGCATCAGCCTGTTGTCGTCAGCAAGAGGGGTAAACCAACGGTGAAAATCGTGCCGATTGCCGGAGATGACGAAATCGAGCGCCACGTTCTTGCCCGCCTCCGCAGCGGAGAAGGAGGTATGCTGGTGAGCGAAAAAGAGCTCCTCCAGCCCACGTCACTGTTTGCGGGGTGGAAGGACGAATGATCGTCCTGGATACCCACGCGCTTCTCTGGTGGACTCAGCAGCCAGGGCTGCTCAGTGACACCTCCTCGACGGCCATCGACAGCGCCGACCGGATCCTCGTGCCATCCATCTGCTTCTGGGAGGTCGCGCTGCTGGTGCAGAGAGGCCGGTTCGCCTTGAGACGCGGCCAGCCCGTGTTGGAGTGGGCGAACGACATCCTGGGCATCCCGCGCGTGGCTGCCGTCTCACTCACGCCGGAGCTGGCGCTCAGCGCGGATGCCTTGGACATGCACCCGGATCCCGCTGACAGGTTCATAGCGGCGACTGCCCTGAGCCGCCAGGCTCCCCTGGTGACCAAGGACGACGCCCTGCGAGCCCTGCCCTGGCTCAGGACGGTCTGGTGATCCTTGAAGACGGAGTCGATCGGGGATCGGATCTTTGCCACACGTGAGCAGGCGCGGAGGGAGATCTTCGGGTACATCGAGGTGTTCTACAACCGTCAGCGGCTGCACTCGTACCTCGGATATGTTACGCCGGTGACACGCCTTGGAATCCCAGGGATCGTCCTGCCGTGGCTCATGTAGCTTGCGACCGCAGGTCGAAACTTGATTTCATTTCAGACGTACGGCATGTCCTGCTATGAGAGCAGCTGCGTAGGAGGACGCCATGGACCGCAAGGGCCCACAGAAATCATGCCGATCAGAGTAGTATCATCAATTCTTATCAAGCAAATTAAGCTTGTCCTGGATGATTGTCTGGTAGTATTTCGAGTAGTCACGATACCAGAATAGAGAGTTGCTGAGCAATTTCTGTTCCTTTGGTCGATCGAGTTGGGAGATATCAACTTTAAGCGCAGGCGGATCGGTCGGAATAATCGCCAATATATTGATACTGTAAGAACCGACATAATATGCACCGGGCTTTCTAATATCCAGGTGTACACTCGGAATCTTGTAAGTACCTTTTGTGGTAGTGACAAGGGACTTTCGATCGGAAATAGCCCGGGAATAGGAGGAAATAATAAAAGTAAGTGATGATATCGAAAAGTCTCCTAGTGGAACGTTCTCCAATACTATCCCATAGCCTTTAAAATATTTGGCGTCTGAGTAGTAGGCACCCCAATCGGGAGCATTGGCAAGGAGAATTGGATCACTTTCCCCGCTTGCGTTTTTTCGATAACCATTTAGATAAATCACTTTTACTTTTTCATCCGCATTCATCAATATTCGAAGCTCGGGAATCTCGCTATTTGCCGGTTGCCCTTTCGCATCCTCAATGTTAAATGTCGGAGCCCTCCCCTCCCGCCTATCATCCAGCCCAACGAATTCGACATATCCATAGACTATGGAATAATTTGCTTCTGCAAGCTTTTCATCTTTAAAATAATAGATGGATACGCAGCCTGTGAGAATGCAAACAAGAATAGCCGCGCAAGAAATAAGAATGTGCTTTTTTACCATTTCCATTGACCTCATTATTAACACAGCCGATAATTAGTCGCACGATAATCCTAAAGCCTATCTGAAAGCTAATTAGAACTATCGGAACATACTTTTAGTTCATTACACCTCCTTTCTACAGTGCCATCATTTCATCCCCGAATGCGACATGCCTTCCACGCCGATGCCACTCGCTTAACCCCTACGATTTTGCGCGTACGATAGTTTCTCGGCTTGTTTACGATGACGTCGCAAGACTCCAACAGCTTGGATGACTTCATCGCTTTTATGACGTCCTGGCCATTCAAAGAGTTATAGCGTCTTTCCTCGCCTTTCCAAGCGTGGGAGGCGTGCCCGTCACGACGTGAGCAAGGAAGTAGTATCCGTGCACCACTTTGACACAGATCATACACAAGGTGTATAATGAGGTGTATGAGGACAAACATCGAGCTGGATGACGACCTCCTTGCGCAGGCTGCAAAGTACTCGACGGCCCGCACGAAGCGCCGCCTGATCCACGAGGCACTGGCTACGTATGTCGCCGTCAAGGAGGAGGAGCGTCGGCGCGTCACCTACAGGGAACGCCTCGAGAAGGTCCGCGCACGCCTTTCTGGTGTGAGGCTCGGCGTGGACTCACGGGACCTGGTGCGGTCGGATCGTGACTCGCGATGAGCCTTTTCGTCATCGACACCAGTGTCACCCTGGCGTGGTACCTGGAAGAGGAGTTCTCCCCGGCGGCGCGTCAATGGCAGGACCG
>CAYTGX010000181.1:0-4091 GCA_964437385.1 uncultured Spirochaetaceae bacterium | reverse complement strand
TCTTCCTGGGCCTGGGCCTTTTTCGCGTTTGCGCGGATCTCTTCTTCATTCGCGCGGACCCGGGCATTGCAGGTTTCGATGTCCGCTGTAAATGCCTTGATGTTTTCCTCGGTCTCTCCGATGCGCGCGCCCAGGTCCGCAAGTCCGGACTTCCGCTTTTCCGCCTCGACATTCATGTCCTCGAGCTTGCGGCGTATGTTCTTTTCCCGGAGCGTGTCCGCTTCGATGTTCCGCTCCAGCTCGGTAATGCGCTCCGCGTACATCCGCACCTGGCTCTCCCGAGTCGTTTTTTCCATGTCCAGCTGGTAGATCTTTTTGTGGGACTCCACGAGCCGGGATTCCATGGAGTTCACGAGGTCCACCTGCCGCGCGATGGATTCGTTCACCGTGCCGATGGCGCGCGCAATGTCCTGGCGCGTCTTCATTTTTTCTTCGAGCCTGCCGTCCCTTTTCTTCTTGTCTTCCAGCAGCCCTTTGAGTCTCAGGAGCTGAATCTCCAGCTCGACCTCGAAGATCTGTTCCCGGAGCGTGCGGTATGTCTCCGCCTTCTCCGCCTGGGCCTTGAGTGAGGTGTAGCTGCGGCGGACCTCTTCCAGTATTCCTTCGACGTGGCGTATGTTTTCCTGCGTCTTGTCGAGCTTTCTCTCGGCTTCCTGTCCTCGGACGCGGAACCGCGTAATCCCTGCGGCCTCTTCAAAGACGTAACGGCGTTCCTCGGGTTTCGTGGAGAGAAGCTGGTCTATCTTGCCCTGCTCCATGATCGAGTAGGCGGACTTGCCGATGCCCGTGTCGAAAAAGAGCTCGCGGATCTCGCGGAGCTTCACGGGATTGTTGTTGATGAAATACTCGCTCTCCCCTGAGCGGTACAGCCGGCGCTTGATGGAAACTTCCGGCAGGTCGAGGGGAAGAACCTCGTCTTGATTGGAAACAAGCAGGCTCACCTCTGCCACACCGAGGGCTTTTCGCGTCTCGCTACCCGCAAAGATGACGTCCTGCATTGACTCCGCGCGGAGGGATTTCGATGACTGTTCGCCGAGGACCCATTTCATCGCGTCTACGACATTGCTCTTCCCGCAGCCGTTGGGGCCGAGGAGGGCCGCCACACCGTCGGTGAACTCGATCTTGACCTTGTCTGCAAAGGACTTGAACCCGAAGATCTCGAGAGTCTTTAGAAACACTTCCGCTCCCAGTCGAAATGCATTATCATGTCGGAACTTACCGAGGCTGTAGTAAACACCCAAACATGGGGGTGGTCAAGGCACACGGGTTTTCGGACCAATGCACACGTCATCGGGAGGCGCAGGGAGCATGGAATGCAGCCATTGAGGGCCGCGCGGAAGCGGGTCGTCTTCGACGGGCTCGTCTGCGGGATCGACGAGGCAGGCAGAGGCCCGATCGCCGGCCCGGTGACCGCGGCGGCAGTGATCCTGCCTTCCAGTTTCACCGTCGAAATACTCGACGACTCGAAAGCTCTCACCGCGGCACAGAGGACGGATGCAGCGTCTGTCATCATGCAGTCCGCGGTTTCCTGGGGGATCGGCTGGGCGACTCACGAAGAAATCGATGAGTTGAACATCCTTCGCGCCACCCTGCTCGCCATGGCACGTGCCGTCGAGGTCATGGCAGTGAAGCCGGCACGTTTGCTGGTGGACGGTCTCTATTGTCCCTTCTGCGGCATACCCGGCATCGCGATCGTCAAGGGAGATGCGTCAGTGCCGGAGATCATGGCGGCATCCATACTGGCCAAGACTGCCCGCGACGCATGGATGGAGGAGTACGCCCGCCAGGAGCCGGAGTATTTGTTCGACAGGCACAAAGGGTATCCCACGGCCGAGCATCGAAGGATTGTGCTCACATTGGGACCTTCCCGGATCCAGCGGCGGACGTTCAGGGTGAGTTGCCCTTGACCACTTTCACCGCGGCATTGAACGCATCCAGGAATGCGGGAAGATCTTCCTTGAAAACGATGACCGATCTGCGCTCGAATCTTTCCTCTCCGCTCTTCTTGCTTTCCACGATGTTCAGGAAAACGTCACCTGTCCGATTTTCTTTCACATTGAAGAAATATGTTCGCTTTGCCGTGTTGGCCTTGGAAGAAAAGATCTCGCCCCGCGTCCCCATACCGCACCTCCTGTTCGATGCGCCGCCCAGATGGGATACCCGCGCGCTCAGACTATAGCCGGGCCGGCTGACCCGCGCAATGACCTGGCGCGCACCGCCTGAAGGCGTAGCCAGGAATGCGTAGCGCGCGGAACGCGCGCGGAGGGCGACAGGCGGCTGCGAAGCAGACGCCGAGAGCCGCGAGGTCGGCCGAGGCCCTTCCGCGGTACTCCGCGGAGTTGGATGGCCGAGAGGCCGACGCGGTATCCGTAGGGCGGCAGGTGCGCAACTCCGCCAACTCTGCCAGGAGCAGAAGGGAGCGGAAGGCGCGCCCCCACGCGCGGGCCCGACTGTCTTTTGCTTGCCATCACTCTGCACGCTCCTCAGGCGAGCTTCGTGCACCGGCGATTGCCTTGACGTTTCAACCCGCCGCTGATAAATTACCTTCGCATACGCGCCCGTCGTATAACGGTAATACCCCAGCCTTCCAAGCTGGAGCTACGAGTTCGACTCTCGTCGGGCGCTGAAAAAACCCTGTTTTTACAGGGATTTTCGAAGGGACCGAAAACGGACCTTCCAAAAGCATCAACGTGTCACACTGAGAAGTGGCACCTCCAAGGGGGCAAGGAGGAGGCTATGGAACGGTCGCAGCGTCCCTATTCGATCTACAAGCGACGATCAAAAAAGAAGAAGAGCGAGTACTACTTCTACGTCCGATTCCGCGCTGAGGACAGCCGGTACCTCCCCGCGGTTGCCTCCCACCAGACCTCCCGGGCAGCGGCTGCAAACTGGGCAGATGCCGAGTTGGCCAAGGGCAAGATCATCACCCTCGGGAAGCGTGGCGTGACCTTCAGCACTTTGGCTGAAGGTTTCTGGAACTACGACGCGGAGTACATCACCCGCAAACTGGCCCGGGGCGGGCACTTCTCCCAGTCATTCGCGGTGCTGCGCGCGTCCCAGCTCAAGCGTCTCATTCTGCCCACCTTCAAGGACCGGCCTCTGAACGCGATCACGCGTGGGGAGATCGAAGCCTGGCACATGAAGCTCTTCCGAGAAAAGGAAATCGAGCCGGCGACGATCAACCGCTGCCTTGATAACCTCAAGGTCATCATGAAAGAGGCAACCCGCCGAGGGTTCATCGGCACGGATCCCGCCGCGGGGATGGAGCGCTTGGCCGAGCATCCTCATCCAAGAGGCATACTCATGCCCATTGAGATCCGGCTTCTCTTCGGGCCTGACGCCCTGGAAACGCGTTGGGCAGGAGCTCGTCCGCCATTCGCCGCGGCCTTTCTCGGGATCGCTGCAGGGCTCCGCATGGGCGAGGTGAGAGCGCTTCGCATCCAGGACGTTCAACCGGAATTCGTGAAAGTCAGTGGGTCCTGGGAGGAGCTCCACGGCCGCAAGGGCGCGAAGTGGAACTCTGAACGGTTGGTGCCCATCCCTCCCGCGTGGCTAAAGAACTGGAGGCAGTCATAATTGCGAGCCGCTATCGGGAAGCCGATGACCTGATCTTCGCCGGGTACTGCCGCGAGTTGCCTATCAATAAACACGTTCTGCAGAACAGCTTCTATGCAGCCTTACGGGGGATCGGCATCGACGAGACGGCACGGCAGGAGCGCGGCCTTGTATGGCACTCAACACGCCATACGTTCAATAGCCTGATGCGCGGAAAAATCGATGGCGGCAAGCTGATGAGAATCGTGGGCCACTCGAACGAGAGAACGAACCTTATGTACACGCACGCCCTGCCCGAGGACTTGGCGGCGGTCCGAAACGTCCAGGAATCCATCTTCGCCGTCGTGAAGAAGCCAGAGCCGCAGGAGCAAGGAAGCAGCGAAGCTGCACCCGCTCTCGTGGAGGACAATAAATGATGCGGCAAAAGGGAAGTACGAGACCCCCCCCTGGAACATCTTACAGTTGAATGCGGATCGCACCGGCAGGGGCAGGATTTGAACCTGCGACCTCCGGGTTATGAGGCCGTCCTTTTGCCC
>CAYTGX010000180.1:0-4110 GCA_964437385.1 uncultured Spirochaetaceae bacterium | reverse complement strand
CACAACGGATCCCTGCGGGATCACAACGGGTCCCTTCGTATTTACCGCCGAGATGTACAGGTCGCTCGCCAGGCCGGCTTTCTTGAATGCCTCGACCATGGCTTCCCCTGCCCGCGAAGATTCTTCGGTCGTAGCGCACAGGGCGAAGACCGAGGGGCCTGAGCCGGAAATGGAGCAGCCCAGCGCTCCTGCCGACAGAGCCGCTGCTTTCACGGCAGCGAATCCGGGGATGAGCATGGAGCGTGCGGGTTCTGCCACGACATCCTGAAGGGATCGTCCGAGCAGGCCGAGGTCACCGCTGTAGAGGGCCGCGACAAGGGCCGCGAGATTTCCCCACTGCCGGATGGCGTCGGACAGCCGGATATCTTTCTTCATTATCCGCCGCGCGTCCTCGGTGCGCAGCTCGGCATGCGGGTGTGCCACGGCGCAGGAGAGACCTGCGGGCACCGGCAGTTGAACGACGTCCAGGGGATCGTAGCTTCGTATGAGCACGAAGCCGCCCAGGAGCGACGGCGCCACATTGTCCGCGTGCGCCGACCCGCATGCCGCCCTTTCAGCTTCCATGGTAAAAGGCAGGAGCGCGCGCGTGGAGAGCGGGCTGCCGGCAAGAAGATTTGCCGCGAATACGGCGGCAACAGCGCTTGCCGCGGAGCTGCCCAGACCCGAGCTCAGCGGCATCCTTTTTTCGAGGGAAATATCCACTCCGAACGGGAATCCGATCCGTGACATGAATCCGCTCACAGCGACGGCGGCCGTGTTCTTCAGAGGATCCCGCGGGAGCTTGCCTCCGTCTCCCGTGATGGACACCACCGATACCGCTCGGCCGGGCACTCGCGCAAGGGTGACTGCGTCCCCCGGATTCTCCAGGGCGAATCCCAGCACGTCGAAGCCGGACGCGACGTTCGCCACCGTGGCCGGGGCGAATACGCGGATACGGGAAGGAGAAGTGGGCACGTGCGCGGCAGAGGATGTGCTCATGAGCCCTGCCGGGAGCGCGCAGGCGGCGCGGCAGCGGCGCCGGCCGCGGGAGCCAGGCCGCCCAGGAAGGCCGCATGGATAGTGCGCAACGCGAGGGCGTGGTTTTTTTCCTCGATCACGCAGGAGATGTTCCTCTCCGAGGAGCCCTGCGCGATCACGAGCACGTTGATGCCTGCCTGACCCAGGGCGCTGAAGAGACGTCCGGCCATGCCCGGCACGCCGTGCATGTTTTCCCCGATCACCGACACGACAAGCAGATCGCGAAGGAGCTCGAACCGTTCGATGCGCTTGCTCCCCAGCTCCGGTGCGAGCTCATGCGTCAGTGAGACCAGCGCGCGTTCGCCCTCCTCCGTGCGAAACACCAGGCAGATGGTGTGCTCGGAAGAGGCCTGTGAGATCATGATGATATTGATCCCCTCCCGGGCCAGGACGGAGAACACCCTTGCCGCGAAGCCGGGGATGCCCATCATGCCGCCGCCTTCGATATTGACGAGGGAGATTCCCTCGATTGAAGCGATGCCCGTGATGGGACGGTCCCCATGCCGACGGATCAGGTTTCCTGCGGCGATCAGTGTTCCGGGGGCGGCGGGATTGAGGCTGTTCTTGATGAGAAGGGGAATGTCCTTCTCCACGGCAGGCACCATGGTGAACGGGTGGATGACCTTTGCCCCGAAATAGGACAGCTCCATGGCCTCCTCGTAGCTGATCTCGGGAATGACGAATGCCTCGGGCACAATGCGGGGATCCGCGGAAAGGACTCCATCCACGTCCGTCCAGATCTCGATGACGTCCGCCTGGGCTCCCGCCCCGATGATCGATGCCGTGTAGTCCGACCCGTTCCTGCCCAGCGTGGTCGTGACGCCTTTTGCGGTGGCGCCGATGAACCCCGGGATCACCGGGATGCCCTCTGCCGCTGCCACCCGCTTCCGGATGAGCGGGTAGCTTGTGTCGAAGCTCACCGCTGCCGCGCCGAACCTGTCATCGGTGAGGATGACATCCCGCGCATCCACCAGCTCCGCGCTCATGCCGCGCGTGTTCATGTAGTCCACGGCCAGCCGGCAGGAAAGTCTTTCCCCGAAGCTCATGACGAGGTCCATGGTCCGGGCCGAGCACTCCTTGATCAGCTCCACCCCGTGCAGGATCTCTTCCAGCTCGTTGCACATGATCGCGAGGGGCGTGAGAGCGGTTGCGTGGTCCGCGGCGCCGAACAGGAAGCGCACTGCGTCGAAGTGCCGGGCGCGCACCGTCTCCAGGGCAAGCTTGAAATCGTCCGACCCTTCCTCTGCCTTGCGCGCCGCGGTGATGAGGAGGTCGGTGACGCCTTTCATTGCGGAGAGCACCACTGCGACCCGGCCTTCCTGCCCTGCCTTGAATATGATGTCCGTGACGCTCTTGATGCGTCCTCCGTCGGCCACCGAGCTTCCGCCGAACTTCAGTACTTTCACTTTTTCTACTCTCCCATGACCTTGATGATCACCCGCTTGGGGCGTCTGCCGTCGAACTCCGCGTAGTACACCTGCTGCCAGGGGCCGAGGTCGAGCTTTCCCGCGGTGATGGGAAGAATAACCTCGTGGCCGATGAGGAGGTTCTTCAAGTGGCTGTCGCCGTTGCTCTCTCCTGTGCGATGGTGGCGGTAGTCAGGGCCGCGCGGGGCCAGGGTCTCCAGCCACTCGTCGATGTCCTGGATCAGGCCCTGCTCCGCGTCGTTCACATACACGCCCGCGGTGATGTGCATTGCCGACACGAGGACCATTCCTTCGCGGCAGCCGCTTGCATGGACCGCCTCCTCGACCTTGTCGGTGATGTTGATGTACTCCCGTTCCTTGCGTGTGGTGAACGTGAGGTACTGTGTATGGAACTTCATCTGAGGGCTCCGGGTGAGGCGAAAATACACCGTAAGGCGGCCGCGGGTCTATACGCGCGGCCCCTTGAAGCCCAGACCGAGGAAATAGGTTTCCATGGATTCAGACCGGCTTGCCCTGGGCTTGAACGCGCGCGCGGAGGCAAAGCGCCCGCGGATCCTGTCCAGGATCTCCTTTTCCTCCCCGCCCTGAAAGATCTTGAGCACGCAGTTCCCACCCGGCGTCAGGCATTTTTCACAGATGTCCAGGACGGTTCGGGCGATCTCCGCCGAGCGTGCCGTGTCCAGCGTCCTGTTGCCGGTGGTGGAAGGGGCTGCATCGGACACGACCACGTCGAAAGGACCTTCCGCCATGATCTGCCGGACGATCTCCTCCGTGGTGAAATCTCCGTGAAAGAAACGGTAGTTCTTTTTCGCGGCAAGCTTTTCATCCGGCGGGTTCAGATCCACGCCAATGACGCGCCCCGCGCCTGCCAGCATGTCCAGGATGTAGAGGCTCCAGCTCCCCGGTGATGCGCCGAGGTCGAGGACCCTGTTCCCCGGGCCGAGCGGCTTGTACTTCTCCTGGATTTCCTGGAGCTTGAAGACGGACCGTGCCGGGTATCCCTCCTCCTTGGACTTCCTCCAGTAGTAGTCGGCCTTCCCCTTCATCGTGCGCTGAAGGTAGCAGAGGGCGCACGGGGACGCAAGCCTTGACGCCCCAACGGACGAGGCGTAACTTGATGCCATGCCAAGCATTCTGCGCCGCCAGGTGCGGTACCGGTATTTCAACGCGACGATCATCCTCATCGTGGTGAACGTGATCGTCTTCCTCCTCGGGTTCCTGGATCGGCAGGGATTGCTTCATTACCTGTGGCTGTTCCCCGCCTATGTGCTCCAGGACGGCGGATGGTGGCAGGTCGTGACATACATGTTCGTGCATGGAGGATGGGGCCACATTTTCTTCAACATGCTCGCTCTTTTTCTCTTCGGGATCCAGCTCGAACAGCGGATGGGGAGCACGGACTTCCTTCTATATTACTTCGTCTGCGGCATCGGAGCCGGGATTGCGACCGTCTTCATCAACAACGCCACCGGTCAGGGCATGATTCCCGTTGTGGGCGCCTCGGGTGCGATATTCGCGCTCCTTCTTGCGTTCGCCGCATTCTTTCCTGACGCGCGGATATTCATATTCGGCATCCTGCCGATACGCGCGCCCATTGCGGTGCTGGCGTACGCGGGGATCGAGATATTTCTCCAGTTCACGAACTTCCAGTCCGGCGTCGCCCATC
>CAYTGX010000179.1:0-4404 GCA_964437385.1 uncultured Spirochaetaceae bacterium | reverse complement strand
TACTGTCTATCGATCCATCGAAAAGCTTCTGCGCATGAAAGTACTCGACAGGATCGATTTTGCCGATGGGACTAACTATTTCCGTTTATGCGGAACTGAGAGCCATCATCATCACCTGGCATGTACGAAATGCCACCGGATAGTCGACCTGAATTTCTGTCTCGATCAGGATCGGATTGCAACGATCGGACGCCAGCAGAGCTTTTCAATCGAGGATCATGCCATTACGTTGTTCGGTCTGTGCAAGGTTTGCCGCGAGGAATGAAACTCCAGTCGAAAGGGTTTGGACTCATCGTTGCGTGCGGGCTCCTCGCTGCGGAAGTCCTGCTTCCGCAGGCTGCCCGGGCCGGCGGTACCCGCATCGGCGCGGAGTTCGCTCTTTCCGTGTCGGAGCTGCAGGCCATGATGCAATCTCTCCCGGAGGGGATCCAAGCGGGCATCCTCGCCTCACCGGAGGATTTCCTGCGTCTGGTCGCGAAGGCTTTGGACGAGCCCGCGAGCTTTTTCGTTCTCGTGGACAAAATGCATACGCTCGCGGCAGATTTCGCGCCCGACGATCTTGTCAACCTCAAAGCCTACCCCCTCAAAGTGTCATGGGGAGACATCTTCCTCCGCAGGGCGATCCTGCCTGCGGTCATGGAGATGACCAGCGCCGCAAAGGCGGACGGTATCACCCTGACCTATTCTTCCGGGTACAGATCCTTCGAGTACCAGAAGTATGTTTACGCGCGGGAGGTGAAGACCTACGGGCAGGAGATGGCAGACCGCGAATCTGCGCGGCCGGGCGCCTCGCAGCACCAGCTCGGGATGGCAATCGATTTCGGCTCCATCACGGATGCCTTTGCCCAGACACGCGCAGGCATGTGGCTGGTCGCTCACGCCTGGGAGTACGGCTTCTCTTTATCATATCCCAAAGGGTACGAAGGGATCACTGGCTATCGATACGAGAGCTGGCATTATCGTTTCATCACGAAAGCGGGAGTGCTTCTGCAAAGGCGATATTTCGGCGATGTCCAGCAGTACCTGCTGGAGTTCCTTGGGGAGAACAGAGGCGTGCTGGAAGCTAAGCGCCCGAAAAGCGGCTGATCTGCACAGTCTGACAGCGGTCTTGCCGGCGCGCCGGCGTTATAGCTGGGCGAGGAAAAGCACCAGGCCGAAAAGAAAGAGAATTGCCGCGCCGCCGATCTCGATCACCCTGCGCAGCACGGAACCCCGTTCTTCGTGAGCTCCCGCCAAAGCCCTCACGACTCCACGCTTGGCGAGGATGACAATGAGCCCCGTCATGCTTATCGTCACCCCCATGCCAAGAGAGATGAAAACTACCGAAAGCACGCTCACTCCCAGCATGTGCAGGGAAAGCGCGAAAAGGATCACCGCGACGGCCCCGGGGCACGGTATTACCCCAGCGGGCACCGCGATTCCGAGAAGGCTCTTTATCGTCATGGTCCCGCTTCTGTTTTCAGCGTGAAGATCGTGGTGATGATGAGAACCCCTTATCCTACCAACGAGCATGTAAGCGCCAAGTACCGCGATCATGCCGAAAGTGACAAGCTGGATGTAGTGGTCGGCCTGCTCAATGCCGGCGGAAAACAGTCCCCTGATCAAATAGTACAGTATGAGCACCACGGCAAGGGCTGCCAGCGCGGCACCACTGCAATGAGGTACCCGACGATGATGCTGTGTCGAATTTTCGCGTCGTTCGCTAGAAAGAACGATGAGACAATTGTTTTGCCATGGCCCGGCCCTGCTGCGTGAAACATGCCATAGACAAGAGAAACGAGCATGACAAAAAGGAGCCCTGCAAGTGATTGGGAACCCTTGAGAGAACGGGTGATGGCAGCCAGGCTTTCATTGAGAGATTTCTGAACCGGGGCCATCGCGTTGACGAAGAAGGCAGAAGCACCTGAGGTCATTTCGTGCAGGAAGCCCTCAGAATGCGGCCCGGAATCCTTTGCCGTGAAGGGATTGGAACCCACCTGGCCGAAACAGGACACGGCAGAAATGACAAGGAAAAGAACAAATACGGATCCCTTCATGAGCTCCCCTTGAATCTGACTACGAGCTGATCGGGCATGTATTGACCCGGCCAGAGAGGCTTCACCTTTGTCTTCTCGATGGAAAGCGTACAGGTGATGTCCGGGCTTGCGTTGACGGTCACATCGTCGAGATGCAGAAGATCGAATGCTACAAAGTAGCTATCGTCATAAACGGTGAGGTGTACCGTCTGGTCCGTCGGCTGAACAGGGACTTTCAGCGGAACGAAGAAGGAGTACACGAGTTTTTTCTCTTCTGTCACGCTCGGAGTGAACCGTTCGATCTTGAAATGTCCGACCTGCTTCTTCCCGGTGGAAATTGCGATGAAGTAGTGATAGTTCTCCAGATTGTCGAACGCGCCTTCCTTCACTGCCTTGACCTGTGCCGCGTCGAACTTTCCAGTGTGCTTCGGATCATAGTCCAACAAAATCATGTTTGAGAACATGTCATCGAAGGTCCAAGTGAAGCCGATCCCCTGCAAGATGCCGCCTTCGAACATCACGGTCATCCTGTTGTTGATGAAGACGTGAGGATGCGCGGATGCAGGCTGCGCGCCCAGGACGAGTAGCGAAACGAAGGCGGGAAGAAACCTTCTCACTGCCTTTGCTCCCCTAGACCGACTGGACGGACCGTTTCGCCTGCCTGGACCCCGAAACGGGACCGGAGGAACCTGTCCAGGTCCCTTGCCGCAGCCACGATACGGGTCGGCTCGAGGGCACCGGACTTGCCGAAGCGGGCCTGAAAGCGCTCAAAATAGGAGGTAGCATATTCGAGAGGCTGCTGCATGAGGTATGCCTGAAACTCGTTCACGGCGAGATGTCGATCATTGCTGTCGTAGCCAAGCGAATCTAAAAAGCTTCGGTAGAATCGTCTCTCGTTGGGCGGCAGCGAATCCCAGAGATTGAAGCAAAACTCTCGGTACTCGGAGGACGAGAAGAAGATTCCGTGAAATGACTCGTGGGTCAGTAGGTACTGACGCTCGATAGCCGACGAAGATCGAGAGATGGCAAGCACCCCGCCTTTACCTGGTGCGAAATGGTTTTTGTCGGCGATGAGGATACCTTCCTTTGCCGCGAGTAGCTCGAGGTCTTTCTCCTCAGGGTTCAAAGGAAAGGCTCTCTCTGAGGCGGCATTGAAAAAGGAGGCCAGCCCGTCGGGGCTGTAGTCGTGTGCGTTCCACCCATGCCGGCCGTCAAGCTGGACGTTCGTCATGAGTTTCCCGCGAAATCCTCTCTTTTCAACGAAATAGGCAAGCCGTGTAAACATTCTGTCCTGCAAGTGGAAGTCAATGGTGTCAATGACAAGGATGTCAGGAAAAAGATTCCATCGGTACACTTCGAGCAAAGGAGAACGCCACGCAGCGGGTGGAGCTTTCAGTACTTGAAGAAGGCCGGCCGGGATCGGATCCGCGATTGCTTTTTCATCTGTTGCCAGAGACTCGTCTTCCGCATGAGTACTTGAGGGAGCCAGAAAAACTAGAATCAAAATCGGCAAAGCCAATCGGAAATACGGCGAACCAGTGCGCTCCACAGTGAGTTGCTGCAACCCCTCCCCTTTACTTGTATCGGCTCACTTCGCTTTGCCCTGATCGAAATTACGGCCCGACCAGCTGTGTCAAGCTTACGCTTTCCATCATGCAAAGGAAAGATGGCCGGCCCAGTGACGAGACGGGGGCGGAGCGTTGGTGTCTGCGAAAAAGAGTTTCTCCGATGGCCATAGGTATTACGAAACAGTAGCTTGACATTGACAGGGAGGACATTATTCGATGCGTCTACTCAGGCTCCAGATCATCGCTTTGCTTTCATGCTGTGCGCTCGTGCCGGCGTCAGCGCTTGGCGGAAAGGAGCAGCCCGTCACTGGCCTGGTGGGAAATCTTTTGCAGCAGCCGATGAAGGCGCCCGACTTTACCCTCATCGACCAGCACGGCGAGCCATTTCACATGGCGGCCATGAAGGGCAAGGTGGTCGTGCTGTCCTTTATCTACACTCACTGCACGGATATCTGTCCGTATATCGCGGTCAAGGAGAAGGATGCGTACGCCCTCCTTGGAAAGGACGCGGCGAATGTCGTGTTCGTCGCCGTGACCACCGATCCGAAGCGCGACATTCCGCAGGTGACTGCAGCATACAGCAAGGAGCTCGGGCTGCTTGACGTGTGGCACTTTGTCGGTGGCGCGCCGGAGGCCGTACAGGCAGTGTGGGCCAATTACGGGATAGGCGTGACAGTGGATCCGGACACACAGGCTGTGGCGCCGCCTATGGAAGTAAAGATAGAGGCTGCGCCGCAAAGGAATACGGCAAGCGACGCTTCGAAAGAAGACAAGGAAGCAAGCGGGGCAGGCGCTGATTCAGATGCGCCCGTTCAGGGCCT
>CAYTGX010000178.1:0-4455 GCA_964437385.1 uncultured Spirochaetaceae bacterium | reverse complement strand
CCTCGACATCAGCTCCACTTCCTTTTCCTTCCATTTGAAATGAACACGATAAAGGGACACGCTGCTGTTTCTCCGTCAGTCATGATATCGCAGAGAGGCATGCCTGTCAATTTTCTGCATCTACTACACATAAGTTACATAGTTCCGATAATTATTATGTATTTTTGCCCTTTTTCCGTGAGGAACTCTGTTGACAACTGATGTTTCCGCTGTATTATCTGCAACATGAGGTGGGGAAAAGTGGGAGAAATTAGGAAAAAGTGGTGAAGTGAACCATGATAACAGGGGAATTTCGATGTTCATTGGATGAGAAGGGGAGGTTGCTCATTCCTGCCAGGATGAGGACGGAAATCGCCGGGAACGTGGTCATATTGACCCGCGGCGTGGAAAACTGTCTCTGGCTGTTCCCTCCCGAAGAATGGAAGACATTTTCTGAAAACCTCATAGGCTCGACTTCGGTTTTCCAGGAGAAGGCAAGACTCATCCAACGGCGTATGATTGCTCCTGCTCAGGAGACAGAGATCGACAAGGCGGGCAGGATCGTCATTCCCCAGACATTGAGAGAATACGCTGATTTGAAGAAAGAATGTCTTGTCCTGGGACTGAAGAAATACATGGAGATCTGGTCCGAGGTCGCCTATCAGGCATACCTGTCGGAGAATGAGGCGAAGTTCAAGGAAGCGGCGGAAGAGCTCGGGGCGAGGATCACCCTTTGATCTTTCATCAGCCTGTGCTCATGCAAGCGGTCCTCACGCACCTTGTTCCGCCCTCGGATGACGGGTTGATCATTGACGCGACGCTCGGCGAGGGGGGGCACGCGGAGGCGTTCCTCTCGAAGTATCCTGCCTTGCTCCTTATCGGCGTGGATGCGGATGCCTCGATCCTGGAGGTGGCCCAGTCCCGGCTTGCTCCCTTCAACGGCCGGATCCGGCTGATCAATGCATGGTTCGCAGATTTTCTGGCAGGGTACGCCGAGGAAAAGAGCCCCGATCTCATCCTCATGGACCTCGGAATCTCCCGCTACCATTACGAGGGCAGCGCGCGCGGTTTCTCCTTCGACAGGGACGAGGACCTGGACATGCGCCTTGGTCGGGATCTTACGACGACCGCGGCGGACATAGTCAACACGGCTGACGCAGCGGAGATTACCGACATCCTGTTCCGCTATGGTGAAGAGAAGTTTGCCCGTCTCATTGCTTCCCGGATCGTGAGGGAGCGCGCGGAGGCACCGATCACACGGGCCCGGCGTCTGGCGAATCTCGTTGCAGCGGCAGTGCCGGATCGCTACCGCCACAGGAGGATCCATCCGGCTACCCGCACATTCCAGGCCTTGAGAATCGCCGTGAACCGCGAGCTGGAGCAGCTCGAATCCGGCCTCAGGGAGGCACTGAGGATCCTCAAGCCCGGTGGCAGGATCGGCGTCGTCACTTTTCACTCGCTGGAAGACCGGATCGTCAAACGGTTTTTCAGGGACAAGAGCAAGGAGTGTACGTGCCCGCCGGAATGGCCGATCTGTCAATGTGGGGGAAAAGCGGAGCTGCGCCTGGTCACCGGCAAGCCCGTCACCGCATCCGAGGAGGAGGTTTCCCGCAACCCGGCAAGCCGCAGCGCCAAGCTGAGGGTGGCGGAGAAGCCTCTGCCGCAGGAACCGGGACCGCAGGGACGCGCCCCGCGCGCGAAGGGGGACAGATGAGAAGGATCATGTGGGCTGTACTCTGCCTGGCCATTCCCGGGCTTCTCTTTCTGAACGCATGGCAGGGCTTTCGGTACAACGACCTCTCAGACAAGGTCAGTACACTGGAAAAGGAGCAGAAAGACCTCCTTGGAAAAAACAGGGACGCGATAGCCCAGATAGCCTATGAGACTTCCCCGGAACAGGTCGGACAGAAGGCCGCCCTCGTGGAGGGGCTGGTACCCCTGGACCAGTCCGCCGTCACTCGCCTCAAGGTGGATACGGCTGCTCAGGGAGAATCGGCGCGGTGATGGCAATCGGAACCAGGAGGTTGTTTTCCTTTGCCGACGTGGTGAGCGCCACCGGCGGACGGGCCGTGCTCGAATCCCGGGAACCGGAAGGCATCTCCTCCGTGGTCACCGATTCTCGCGCGAGCGTAGAGGGATCGCTCTTTGTCGCCCTGCCCGGAGAAAGGACGGACGGCCACGAGTTCCTCGGAGAGGCCGCGCGTTCCGGGGCCGCGGCGGTCCTCGTTTCAAACGAGCAGGTCGCTCGCCGACGTGAGGAACTTCTGGCCCTGCACGCCGCACATGGCACAGGGGTCGTCGCCGTCGCAGATACCCTCGCGGGTCTTCAGGACCTTGCCCGATTCCACATGCGGGGGCTCCCGTCCGTGACGCGCATAGGAGTCACTGGCTCCAACGGCAAGACGACAACAAAGGAAATCATCGGGCTCATTCTCTCCCGCTCCGCCGCGACCGCGAAGAACGAGGGGAACCTGAACTCGGAGATCGGCTTGCCGCTCTCATGTTTCGCGGTGGAGCAGAAGCACCGCTACGCCGTGTTCGAGATGGGCATGAACCACCGCGGCGAAATGGGCGTGCTTGCCGACGTCGCACGTCCCGACCTGGCGCTGGTGACCAATATCGGCATGGCGCATGTCGGGATACTGGGATCGCAGGATGAGATCGCAAAAGAGAAGAAGAAGATCTTCGCCCATTTCGACGGCCGCCAGGTCGGCCTGCTGCCAGAGGATGAACGCTATCGGGCGTTCCTTGCCGAAGGCGTAAAGGGCAGGATCGTCCTCTTCGGACCGAAGAGCACACCGGGCTACGGGGGAAGCGAAAGCTTGGGACTGGGTGGAACGCTCATCCACTGGGAGGGGTTCCGGGTCCGCTTCCCGCTTTTCGGTCCGCACAATCTCGCCAACGCGCTTGGAGCGATCTCCGTCGCGCGCGAGCTGGGTGTCCCGAACGCGGAGATACGTGACGGGCTCGAAGCCGTCACTCCGCTGTTCGGGCGGTCCCAGATCGTCACGGGACCTGTCACCGTGATCGTCGACTGTTACAACGCCAACCCCGATTCAATGGCCAGCGCTCTTTCATTCGTCGAGGCGCTTCCCTGGAAGGGGAAGAAAATCGCGGTACTGGGCGGGATGCGTGAGCTGGGGGACTCGTCCACTGCCGCGCACAGCGCGCTCGGGTGGCGGCTGCGCGCAACCTCTTCGCTGGACGCGGTCTTCCTGTTTGGGGATGAGATGGAGCACGCATGGAAGGCCATGGCAGGATCTCCCGCCGAGGCACGGGGTCGATGGACGGTGGATCTCACCTCCCTGGATGCCCAGCTGAGCAGGCTCGTGGCGCCGGGGGACCTGGTATTGTTGAAGGGTTCGCGCGGCCTCGAGCTTGAGAGGCTCCTTCCGCGGCTTACCCGCCGGCCACCGGACCGCCAGGGGGAACAGAAGTGCTGAAGTTTCTCTATCCGCTCCGGCAGTACTTTTCGGTCCTCAATATCTTTCAGTACATCACATTTCGCGCCGCGTATGCGGCCATCACGGCACTTCTCATAGCCTTCCTGTTCGGGCCCTGGGTCATTGCCCGGCTGCGCGCCATAAAGACCGGGTGGACCGCGCGGGAGGACACGCCGACGACCCACAAGGCAAAAGCGGGAACGCCCACCATGGGCGGTGTCCTGATCATCCTTTCCGTCGGCATTTCGACCATCCTCTGGCAGGACCCGGACAGCATATATACCTGGGTGCTTCTCCTCGCCGCGTTCGGCTTCGGCGCCATCGGTTTCGCTGACGACTGGCTGAAAATGTCTTCGCGAAGGAAGGGAATAAGCGCAGGGGTGAAGATCGGCGGCCAGTTCCTGGTATCCACCCTCATCGTCATGGTCCTCTACCTGCAGAAGGGAGAGACGACCACGCTGCTGTACCTCCCGTTCTTCAAACGCGCCGTTCTTGATCTGTCATGGCTCTATATCCCTTTTGCGGTCGTCCTGATGGTCGGTTACTCCAACGCGGTGAACCTCACTGACGGCCTTGACGGCCTGGCCATCGGCCTTGTCATCATGGTGGCATTGGCGCTTGCCGTGCTCGCGTACCTGACGGGCAGGGTGGACTACGCAGACTACCTGCAGATTCCCTTTGTCAAAGGCGGCGGGGAAGTGGCCATCTTCTGCCTCGCGGTGGTCGGCGCGTCCGTCGGTTTCCTCTGGTTCAACTCGCACCCGGCCGAGGTGTGGATGGGTGACACGGGGAGCCTGGCGCTCGGCGGCGTTCTGGGCGTGGTCGCGCTCATCTTGAAAAAGGAGGTCCTGATTCTCATCCTCGGAGGGGTTTTCGTCCTGGAAATCCTGTCGGTCACGATCCAGGTTGTCTCATTCAAGCTTACGGGAAAGCGCGTGTTCAAGATGGCCCCGTTGCACCACCACTTCGAGCTGAGCGGGTGGCCCGAGAGCAAGGTTGTGACGCGGCTGTGGATTCTCGGCGGGCTCTTCGC
>CAYTGX010000177.1:0-4458 GCA_964437385.1 uncultured Spirochaetaceae bacterium | reverse complement strand
AAAGCGATTCCTTGAATGACGGGCATATAGTCAGGGAAAAGGCCGAGCTTCTTAACGGAAAATACGACAATGCCGCCGCCGCCCGCAAAAGCATAGATCCAGGCTTTGAGCTTCCCGCTTGCACGCGCAGGCATCAAAACCTGCGACTTCGAGATCATCACTCTGATATAGGCAACTGCAACATCACGATAGACAAGGATAAGCAGTATCCAGGGGGGCAGAATACGCGCTCCGGCAAAAGCAACGAAGTATGTGAGCCTGCTCAGAGCATCGGCAAATGGATCGAGGACCTTTCCCATCTCCGATTCCTGCTTCCGGCTGCGGGCAAAATGGCCGTCCAGCAGGTCAGAAAGCTCGATGAGGAGGAAACAGGCCCAGACTCCAGCGAGCAGTGGCGCCCCTCGAGCATCAGCCAGCTCGAAAAACAGGAAAAAAAAGGGCGCGACGGCGATCCTCCCCCACGTAAGGATCATGGGCAAAGTCATGCGTGCATCTTATAGTTCGCGCGGGTTTCGTCAACGCCTGAAAAGTCCCTTCTCAATTCGGCAAAAACGCAATGTGCCGCGCATGCTCCCGGCAAAACCCAGGTCGCGGCGCGGCGCCCGCACTGCCGCGGTCTTCCGCCGAATCCTCTCCCTTGACAGGGGCATGCCGGAGGCCTAGATTCCCCGTGATGCCGGCCAATGGAACACTCGAGAAAAGCATTACACTGCATGGCGCATTCTTCTTCCTCACCCAGGCCGCAATCCTCATTGCCGTGGCACTGGCATATCGAATGGGGTGGCATCGTCCCGCCCTCTTTTTCGCAATCTCAGCGGGCTATCACGCCGGTCTGACAGCCTTGCTTCTCCATCGCAAGGCGGATTTTCACCTCGAGGGGACACCTGCCCCCCTTCAGCGGGTAAACCTTTCAAATACGCTCACTCTGGGGCGTCTCAGCGCCATTCCCACCATACTGTTCCTGATCATGCAGGCGTCCAGCTACCCCGTCATGCCCGTGCTCCTTCCGCTCATGGTTCTTGTTTTCGCCACGGACACCCTGGACGGCATGGTGGCACGGAGAAGGCATGAAATCACATACGCCGGCAGGTACCTGGACTCTTCCAGCGACTACCTCATGATCATCGCGGTCTCGATCATTTTCTTCTATTATGACCTGATTCCGCTCTGGTTTTTCATCCTCATCCTGTGCCGATTCGTGCTTTTCGCCCTTGGAATGGTGGCGCTTGCCCTGCGGGTAGGGAAGCCCGACCCCCTGTCTACATTCCTCGGCAAGGCGTCCATCTTCGCTTTGATGGTTTTGTACGTGATGGAAATAGCAGGGCTCTTCGGGGTGCCCTGGATCGGCAATGGGCTGGTTGTCAGGATCATGGAATACGCCGTCGCGCTCGTTGTGGCAGTTTCCATGGTGGACAAGGCGGTATTTCTGAGACGCGAGTTCCGGAAAACCGGGCAACGACAGGAGCGGATCCCTCCCGCCAGCGGTTCAGCCTGATTTCGGCACGACCTCGACCCCTCCGTCGTTCTGGACCATGATGCCATAGGTGGTGAACTCCACGGCTCGTTTGCTGGGCATTTCTATCTGGACGGTCTTCACGCCGGGAATCCTTGTCTCATTCCGCTCGAAAATCGCCCACAATTGCTCGGAGATGCCCGAAGGGCTGGAAAATCGAAAGTCCTTGCTGCCCTGGCGGAGATTCACATCAAATGATGTCATCCCCTCGAACCGATACCAGGTCCGCGCTCCCAGGAAGACCAGGAGATCGTCGAAAATCACGACCTTGACGATGGGGGCAAAATAGACGCCATCCATTGTGAGGAGAACCGGCTCCGCGCCCCGTGGCGAGATCTCCAGCCTCATCGAGGAGCTGGGAACGCTGATGACACGGACCGATGCGATCTGCGTCTCCCCGGTGAAGGCGCGGATGCTTTGAAAGAAGAGGCCGAGCAGAACAGCGAAGGCGACAAGAAGGATGAGGACGGGAATTCCGAACGCTTTCCTGAAGCGCAGCGCGCCAAAAGCCACCACCGCTGCAATGGCCGCGGCCCACGCAAGGCGGATATCGACGATCTTCGACGGTCCGGGGATGAACACTCCGAGCAAGGCCACAACTATGGCGATGGAGAAAAGCACGCAGGCCACGACCCACTTTCGCGCGTGCGCACGATCGGGATGCGTCTTATGCCTCGTGCGGATTGAAGCATGCGCAACCGCCGCCCCGACGAACAGCCCGGCGAGGATTGCCCATGGAAGCGGGCTGGAAGCTATGGTCCGAACCATCGGCACTACGCTCATGGATCCCTCCCGGCATTCTTAATGGTAGGTATATGCGCTCCCGCCGATGAACTCCCGCAAGAGGGAGCGGTCCGGGATGGCGTTTTCGTCCCTGACCGCCGGCACCTGGTCGAGCAGAGACTTCACCCGCACCGACCTCTCGTGCGCATCCTGCGTTTCGGGGTCCGACGCGAACTGTTCGATGAGCGGTCCGAGGTGCTGCTCCACCCTCCCCTTCATGATCGGCAGCTCATACGACAAAAAGCTGTTGACCAGGGCGTGCGCCCTGCGCAGCTCGGGCACGATGTACCGGAGCTCGGCGCGCCGCACCAGGTGCCAGTGACGGATCGTGGCGCGCGGGGAGTAGTTCCTGAACTGCATGTCCCGCACGATCCTGCGGAGCATGCGGATATCGGCCCAGCGGATATAACGGCCGTCCGCGGCTTTGATCTGGGACAAGGTTTCCACATAGAGCCGGAACTTCATCTCCTCCGGCACGCTGCGGGTCATGTCGGGAAACAGCCCGTGAAGCGAGTCGATGAGCAGCACCTGGTCCGGGGCAAGCCGGACTGTGCCGGATTCCCCCGTCCTCCTGCCCGTCTTGAAGTCATACCGGGGCACGACCACGCCGGCTCCGCCGACCAGCGCCTGGAGATGCTGGTCAATGAGAGCAAGGTCGAGGGCCTGCGGCGTCTCGAAATCATAGTCGTCCGCGCCGATTTTCGGATGCACATCGAGGTCGTAGAAGTAGTTGTCCACGGTGAGCGACACCGTGGTGATGCCTGCCGCCGCGAGCTTCTCCTTCACCCTGATCGTCGTCGTGGACTTCCCGGATGAAGAGGGCCCGGCGATGATGACGATTTTCAATTCGTCCCGCCGGGAAAGCATCTTCTCCACCGCGGCGTCCAGCTCGCTTTCGTAGAAGGCATCAGCCGCCGCGATGAGATCCGTGTACCGTCCCGACGCTATCTCCCGGGACAGCTGGGAAAGGGTGACGCACGCGTGGTCCGTTGCCCATGACAAGGCCTCCCACAGCTTGCGGTAGGGTATGTTTTCCTCCGAGTAGGTAAGGCTGGCCTTCCCCTCGCGCTTGAGGGCGTGCTCGTAGCGGTAGAGAATGTAGGCCTTTGCCGTGCGGGCATGACCGCGCTCGACCAGAGCCTTCTCCACGAGATCCTGGATCTCCTCCACCGTCGGCCAGCTTCCCCGGCCCTGCCGCGCATCGAGCATGTCACACACATCGGCAGTGACGAGCTCAGCCTCGGTTGTGTCCCTGCCCCCGCAGGCTACCGCCGCCCTGTACACGGCCGAAGTGATCTTCTCCTTCAGAAATGGGACGGCCCTCCCGTCCCGTTTGATGATCATCGCGATCATGCGTCAGTCCAGCGTCTTGGGCCTCACCTCGACCTCGATCATGGCCAGGAACTCTTCCAGGGGAATCAGGTTCTTCTGCTCACCGCTCCTGGTGCGCAGAGACACACTCCTGCCGGTCTGCTCTTTTTCCCCCAGGATGATCATGAACGGGACCTTCTGGTTCTGCGCCTTTCGGATCTTGGCGTTCATCCGATCATCGCCCTTGTCCAGCTCCGCCCGCACACCGCGCGCGCGAAGCAGCTTCACTACCTCTTCGCCGTACGGGGCGAACGCGGCGCTGACCGGTATGGCCACCGCCTGCACCGGCGCGAGCCACGGCGGGAACGCCCCGCCGAAGTGCTCGATCAGAACCCCGAAAAAGCGCTCCATCGAGCCCAGCAGCGCGCGGTGAATCATGAACGGCCGTTTCTGCGTGTTGTCCGCCGCGACATAGGTGAGCCCGAAACGCTCCGGCTCGTTCCAGTCGAACTGGATCGTGGTCATCTGCCACTCGCGCCCCAGTGCATCCTTGATCTTGAGGTCGATCTTGGGACCATAGAAGGCTCCTCCGCCCTCGTCGATCACAATGTCGAGTTTTTCGATCTCCGCCGCCCGCTTCAGGACGGCGATGGCCTTGTCCCACGTGGCATCGTCTCCGATCCCGTCGGCCGGCTTGGTGGCAAGGTAGGCCTTGATGTCGGTGAACCCGAATGCCTTCCAGATCTTCAGGGAGAAGCGAAGGACCTCGAGGATCTCGTCGTCGATCTGCTCCGGGGTGCAGATGATGTGCGCGTCGTCCTGCGTAAAGCCGCGCACGCGCAGGAGACCGT
>CAYTGX010000176.1:0-4499 GCA_964437385.1 uncultured Spirochaetaceae bacterium | reverse complement strand
GCCTTCACACCCATTTCCCTGCCCACCACGCGGCGCATCAGGGCGATATCCTCCGGGGTTGCCCCTCCACCGGAGAAGCCGGTGCAGGTCTTCACGAAGTCGGCCCCGGCTTTCTTGGAGAGCTCGCAGGCCATCACTTTCTCGTCCTGCGTGAGGAGCGCGGTCTCGATGATCACCTTGAGGATTGTAGTCCCCCGCGTGGCGCGGCGCACGGCGCGGATGTCCTCCTCCACCCCGTGATAATCGCCCGATTTGAGGAGTCCGATATTGATGACCATGTCTATCTCTGAAGCGCCGTCGGAGAGCGCCTCGCGCGTCTCGAACGCCTTGGACCTGCTCGTCATGGCGCCCAGCGGAAACCCGACCACCGAGCAGACCTTGACCGGGGTGCCCTGCAGCTTGCGCGCAACGTATGCGATGCGGCAGGAGTTCACGCACACACCGAAGAACCGGTAGGTGAGGGCCTCCTGGCAGAGCTTGTCGAAGGCTGCCGTGGGAGCTTCGGGGCGCAGCATGGTGTGGTCGATGTAGCTGGCCACGTCAGACGGCGCCAGCGCAGGCAGCGCGGAGACGCTGGAGGCTGCCGACTCCAGAGCCTTTCCGGAAGCGGCGGGTGACTTGCCGCCCTGCGCGCCCATGCGCGCGACAACCTCGGCGACTATCTTTTCAATAAGCTGGTTCTGGTCCATCAGTCTCCAAACCTCCCGGCGACCGCTTCAGCGGGCGCATTATTGACCGGCGACCGCCTGAGCGGGCGCATTACTGCCGTTCGATCGCCATGATCTTATTCACACGCACCATGTGCCGGCCGCCCGCGAAACGCGTCTGGAGCCACGTGCGCGCCATGTCGCACAATTGCCCTGCATCATGCAGCGGCCCGCCCAGGGTGAGGACGTTTGCATTGTTGTGCTCGCGGCTGTTGATCACCGTGCGCACGTCATAGCAGAGCGCGGCGCGGATCCCCTTGATCTTGTTCGCGGCCATGCACGAGCCGATGCCCGCGCCGTCCAGGATTATCCCGCGCTCGCAGTCGCCGTTCACCACTTTGCGGCACACGGCAATGGCAATGTCGGGGTAGTCCACCTTCTCCCCGCCCGCGCAGCCGACGTCCACAACGCGGTAGCCAAGGGTCTCCAGGTAGCGCCGCAGGGCTTCCTTCTGCGTGAAGGCGCCGTGATCGGAACCGATGGCAACGCTGTGCACCGCGTCTGCGCGGCCGTACGCATCATGTTCGCTCACGAGGCCCCTCCGGTGTCTTCGATTTCTTCGATGTCTTCGATGTCCACGCTGTCCACGATTCCGCAGATGGCCGTGCGGATGGTGACCGCTGTCTCATCCCCGATGACCGCGCGGGCAGAGCCGCCCTCATCAACAACAAGGACCCGGTCTCCGATGCCTGCCTGCACCCCATCCACCGCCAGGAGACTTCGGCCCTTCGGCTTTCCCTCCGGATCGATGGGCTGGACGACCAGGATCTTGTGACCCTTGTAGTGGGGGTGTTTTTCCGTGGATACTACGTTCGCAACCACTTTGGCAAGCATCATTTTCGGACCCCGGCGGACTTGCCGCCGCCGCGCTCGGCGGGTCTGCTGCCGTCGTCCACGGCGTCCACCACGCCGATGATCGCCGCATCCCCGGGATTGAACCATCCATTGGGGTTCGCCTGCGCCGCTTCCTTTCCTGCTTCGAAAAACACCAGGTCACCCTCCCCTGCCCGTGCAACGTCGAACGCCACGAGCGCCGCGCCGGCGTCTTTTCCGTTCTCGTCCACCGGCTGCACCAGGAGCAGCTTCAAGCCCTCGAAGCACTCCATCTTCTGCGTGCAGACTACCCTGCCGATCACCCGTCCCAGCTTCACGTGCGACCTCCGCACTCGCCCCTGATACGCTTCAGCGCGCTCACGGCATCCAACTCCACGCCCTGCGGGCGCGGAAGGCCTACGCGCGCTTTCGCCATCCATGGCTTCATATGATCCTGAAATAATCCACGAGGGTGCAGCGCCGCTCGCGCGTGTAGGTGCGGGCCCGCGTCACCCCTTCCCCGGTCGGGCTCGCGATGGTGAAGGACGCATATCCTGCTCCTCCTTCGCCGAGACCCGCGAAATTGGGACCGTTCTTGATGAACAGGGAGCAGTTCATCAGCCGTGCCATCTTGGAAAGCTTTTCAATGTCGTGTGAATGGATCGAGGCCGTGTGCCGAAACCCGTGCTCCACCTTCACCGCGAACTCGATGGCCTCGTCCACGTTGCGCATACGCACGAGCGGGATGACCGGCATGAGCTGCTCGGACCAGACCATGGGGTGATCGCTTGGCACGTCCATAAGGAGGATCCGCGTCTCCACCGGAACTTCGATACCGGCTGCCCGTGCAATGACGTAAGGGTCCTTGCCCACGAGGTCCTTGTTCGGCGGGCTGTGCTTCCCGGGGCCTGCGTTCTGCGGAAGGGCTGCCCTGGTCACCGCTTCAATTTGACCGCCTGTCAGCTCGAATGCCCCGTTTTTCCGCATCTCTTCCTTGAGCCTGTCGGCGATGCTGTCCACCGCCAGGATCACCTTTTCATCCGTGCAGACCACATTGTTGTCGAACCCGGCTCCCCGTACGATGTCCCGGCCCGCCTTCACGAGGTCTGCGGTCTGGTCCACCACGCACGGGGGGTTGCCCGGCCCGGCGCAGATGGCTTTCTTCCCGCTTCCCATTGCTGCTTTCACCACCCCGGGGCCGCCTGTCACGACGAGCAGGGCCACCCCGCGGTGCTTCATCAGCTCATTTGCGCTCTCAATTGTCGGGTTGGCCACCGCGCACAGGGTGTTCCGCGGGCCGCCTTCCCGGACAATCGCGTCGTTGAGCATGGATACCAGCCTGCAGGAAACCCCTTTTGCTCCCGGGTGCACATTGAAGACGACAGAGTTTCCCGCTGAAATCATGCCGATCGAATTGCTCGTGATTGTCGCAAGGGGATTGGTGACGGGTGTAATGGCGCCGATGACCCCATACGGGGCGTGCTCGGTGATGGTCAGACCGTGCTCATCCGAGTACGCGGTGGGCTCCACATCCTCGACACCGGGAGTCTTCTGCGCGGCAAGGGCGGTCTTCACCTTCTTGTCCCGCACGTTGCCGAGGCCGGTCTCCGCCACGGCTTCCGCGCACAAGGACTCGTTGGCCTCAAGGACCGCCCGGCGCATGCCGGCAATCATCTTTCGGCGCGTGTCCAGCGGCAGCGCAGTCAGCTCGCGCTGCGCCGTACCGGCCGCCGCCACTGCCGTGTCGACATCCGGGAAAACGCCGCTCCCGAGCTGCGCCGCAGGTGTGGCGCCTCCCGCGGGGGACGCCCCGAGAAGAGCCTGCATGTCATAGCTCTTGAGGACCTGTTCCACAATGAGGCGTATGTCATCCGCCATGTTCGCCATACCCCGTTCCTTTTGCTCTCTCGCCTCAGCCCTGGCCGGCGTACTTTACTACGCCGCGCTCGTCGATGGTGTCCACGATGGCCACCACGAGGGTATCCATCGGACGGTCATCGGTCCTGAATGTCCAGCGGCAGGAGCTGCCCTGTGTGAGCAGCACGAGCTGGCCCCTGTCGGCGCCGATCATGTCCAGCGCCACCAGGTATTCATTGCGGCCCGCCCCGCTCTGGTCGCATTCCTCCACCAGGAGAAAGCGCGCTCCGTCCACCTTGTCCGACCGCTGTGTGGCCACCACCGTCCCACGCACTCGCGCAATGTTCATTGCGTCGACCCCCGGGCGGATTGTTGCGTCGACCCCCGGGCGGATTCATCCGTTGCCGCCGCCTTGTCGTAGGTGAGCGAGCCGTCCTTCTCGATGGCGTCCACGATCGCAATGATCGTGGCGTCGGACGGCTTGCCTTTCGTCGTGTCCGTCATGCGCGCGCTGGATCCGGTGACGTAGAAAACGATCTCTCCGGCGTTCGCACCCACGCTGTCGATCCCCACCACGTAGTCACCTTTGCCCTTGAGCGTGACGGGGTCGATCTTCTCCAGCAGGAGAAGCCTCAGCCCTTCCATGGGGGGGGATTTGTGGGTGGCGACCACCGTGCCCTTCACTCGCGCGAGTACCATTGATGCGTCCCGGTAGAGCTATTTCTTCGAGGGCGCAGGCTTCCTGCCAAGAGGCAGGGCCGCGTCAACTGACTCGTGCGGCCGCGGGATGACGTGGGTCGTCACGATCTCCCCCACCTTCTCCGCCGCCCGCGCCCCCGCGTCCACCGCTGCACGGCATGCCGCCACGTCTCCCCGCACGATGGCCGTCACGTAGCCGCCGCCGATCTTCTCGTATCCCACCAGGGTGACGTTCGCCGCCTTCACCATCGCGTCCGCCGCTTCCACCATCGCCGCGAATCCGCGGGTCTCGATCATCCCCAATGCGTCAAAAATCACGTTGTCCGCCATGTGTCCCTTCCTTCATTATGTACGCGCGGCCGCAGCCTATATTCTCGCAGCGTTCGCCGCGATCTCGCGTCCGCTCAAACCGCCCAGGCGTGA
>CAYTGX010000175.1:0-4621 GCA_964437385.1 uncultured Spirochaetaceae bacterium | reverse complement strand
GAGGGAGGGTGAGCCCGCTCAAGGGGATCCTTGCGAAACTCATGAATCTCAAACCAATCGTCTCCGTGGACAGTGAAGGCAACTCCCTGCTCTACGGGAGGGCCTTCAGCACACGGGCCAACATCGAGAAGATCCTCAGGATAGTTGCAGAAGAACATCGCTCGTACCCGCTCCGAAGCTTCGCAGTGGTCTATTCCGGGGGGCCGCAAGCCGCGCGGCGGTTTGCATTCCGGCTGGCGGGCATCATTGGAAAGGACCCGCTGCACATCATGGAGATCTCTCCTGTTGTAAGCCTCAATGCGGGACCTGGCGCTGTATGTGTCGCCACAATGAGAGAGTGAATCCTCCTACTTCCTGCGCGGTGGCAGGAGGAGGAAAACGCTCGTTCGACGTTTGTACTCCAGATACTCGGCATCTTTTCCGTACCGGGTGGTGGCGCTTTTCTCCAGAAGCGGCACTCCGCTTACGAAGAGCAGGAGCAGCATCAGATACAGCGGGCCGATGGCAACGAGGAAATCCCATCCAGAAAGAAACGGAACTGCCGCAATAAAGAGCCCCCACCACAGGAGCGATTCCCCGAAATAGTTGGGATGGCGCGAATACCTCCACAGACCGCTTGCAATGAAGTGGTTCCTGTTTGCTGGGTCCTTCTTGAAGGCCGATTTTTGAGCGTCACTGACAACTTCGATTGCGAATCCAACCACCCCGAGGGCAAAGCCGACAATCGATATCCAGTGGACCTTGCCGCTGCCAAAGCGGGAAAAAATCCGGATGGCGGGGAGCATGACGACCCAGACGGTGAGCGCCTGCAGCAACCAGAACCGGGCGAATCGCAGCGGGCGGTTGCGTATGTCGTCGAAACGATGGTCAACTCCTGTTTTCAAAATCCGGGTGAAAAGGTATGCCCCTAGACGGATTCCCCATGCGCAAATGAGCGCTGCGGTCACGATTTGGGTGAAAAGAAGGCCGCGCCCCCAGATGAAAAGCACGACAGTCAGCACCACGAAGGAAAGACTGTAGGAGAAATCAGTAACCTTGTCAGTGCGCAGCGCCGCCGCAAAGGCAAAGAATATCGCATTGATCCCGACGCTTATTCCCAGGGGGAGGAGTATATCCATGGCCTAAATGTGTCGAATCTTGTTGGGGAAATCAAGAACGTGGGACTGAGAATCCGAGCTGGCAGTCCGTGTTGATACCTCCACACAAAAGAAATATATTCGCAACCGAACAGACGTTGGGGGGCAAAGGCGAGGCTTTTTTCGGAGATTTCCAGGGCTTTGTGCCCGTACTTTGGGCCTTCGAGCTGATCGGGGAAATCAGTAGAGAAACCGAGTAGCCGATGACAGCAGTCCTCATGTTGATTCTTGCTTATCTTCTCGGCTCGATTCCTACGGCCATCATCGCGGCACGGCTGCGCAGGGGAATCGACATCCGCAAGGAAGGCAGCGGAAACGCCGGAGCCACCAATGCCGCACGGGTTCTGGGACTAAGGGCGGGCATCGCGGTAGCGTTGATCGACCTTGCCAAGGGCCTGCTTTCCGTGCTCCTGCTGGCGCGCATCGCACCGGTGGCGGATGGAGGCTCTCCTGCTCTTTGTGGGATCGCCGCGGTGACGGGGCACGTCTTTCCGGTGTTCGCCGGTTTCCGCGGAGGAAAGGGAGTAGCGACCGCCGCAGGCGCCGCGATTGTGGTATTTCCGCTTCTGGCCCCTTTCTGCCTGGTCATCTTCCTCGTCATATCTGCGCTCAGCCGTTGGATCAGTCTTGCGTCGCTTGCTGCCGCTTTCTTTCTTCCGGGAATGTATCTCACCTCTTGCCTCTTCGGAGCCCATTTCGATCACTGGAAAGCCGCTTTCGCCGTTGCATTATTCCTCTTCATCGTGATGACCCACCGCGGGAACATCGCCCGCATCATCAGGGGTGAGGAGAGGAAGTTTAATATCAAAAGCATGTTCCAGGCTCCAAAGTAGACGCCCGCCAAAACAGCACCACAATAACAAGCTTTCGAGGATGAAGCCGGTAGGCCGAAGAAGCACGTTTCAACCAATGAGATGATAGGACGAAACCAAAGCTGTAGCGCGATGCAGATCAGGGAGTTACGTACCCAGGGATGACTCGAACATCCGACCTACGGTAAACGGCTCCGATCCGTGTCGGCTCGTGTCTCTCTACAAGTCACTGCTGACTAATACTATCGGCCCTCTGGGACGCCTGCATCCAGTACAGGACGTACCGTCCTCGCCTTATCGCGGCATCGTTGAGCGCCCGAGTGCGCGTTTCGTGCATCGTGGTACCGGCCCTCAAGTATGCTCTCATTCTGTGACCCTGACGGTCAACGGCAGAGCACAAGACTCCACAGAGCGGCACGCCAGTGCTTGATTGATCCCTGATTAGGAATAGAATGATTCCAGGGGACCGAACACGAAGGGCGACTATTGAAAGCGGGAGCCGGTTTTTGACAGGAAGATACGTCGTCTCGAGAGGGTGGGCAGGTTATGATGAAAGAAAAGGTGTGCTTAGTGACGGGGGGGACATCGGGGGTCGGCAGGTCCATTGCGGTAGGGTGCGCACGGGAAGGTGCAACCGTAGTCATTGTCGGTTCCGATCAGACGCGAGCTGACGCCGCCGCACGCGGCATGCGCGAAGTGACCGGCAATCGACAGATCGAAGCCCTGCAGGCGGACCTGTCCGTAATGGACTCGGTGCGCGCGCTTGCTGAAAAGTTTAAAACCCGTTACCGGCAGCTTCACGTGCTATCTCTTAACGCTGCCACTCTTACGTTGAATCGGCGGACGACCGCAGACGGCTACGAAAGTATGTTTGCGACGAACTACCTCTCCCACTTCTTCATCACGAATCTTCTTCTTGATCTTCTTCGCCGCAGTGCTCCTTCGAGGGTGATCGCTGTTTCGGGGTTGCCGGGTTCGTTGGTGCGGGTCCAGCTCGACATGGACGATCTAATGCTGAAGAACAGATTCAGCGCTTTGAAGGCGACGGCGCGAGCAGCGTTGGCAAAAGCTCTCTTCATTTTTGAGCTCGCGCGGCGCACCGAAGGCTCCGGAGTTACTGCAAACACCTTTCATCCGGGGCTTGTTCGTTCTGGACTGCCGAATCGGTTGCCCTGGTACCTGAAGCTGCCCGCTCAGGTTGCGATGACCCTTTTCCCAACCGAAAGTGATACCGGGGTGTTCCTTGCCACCTCGCCGGAGGTAGAGGGGCTGACAGGCCGTATCTTCGTGGGTAGGAAACCGGCGGATTTCCGTCCTGCATACGACGCAGAAGGCGTCGCAGCCCGGCTCTGGGAGTCTAGCGCTCGATTGGTCGGGATAGCATAGATCGGCTGGCCGGCCCTGCCGGCAAGCAAGATATTCTCGCACTCGCTTCAGACGTGGTTCCGCAGGGAAAGCCTCACCGAATGAGGGCTGATGTATACTTGGCGGGCAAGACGAGTGGCCGGAAACAGGCTGGCGATGGTACTCTCTTGGCATGAAAACGAACATCAAGATCCTTCAAATCGTCAACATCATCTCATTCATTGTTGTTCTCGTGGTGAACGCGCTCGCTTCGACAGTCGGAATCAATGGTCGGCTCACCGGCGCGCTGTCCGACGGTATTCCCAATCTTTTCGTACCCGCGGGGCTCACTTTCTCGATCTGGGGAGTGATCTGGCGAACGGAAAGACTTTGATTCTATGTCGATCTTTTAAAAAGATAACGTATATCGATAAAGTTGCACTTGGCTGAACGCGCTGAGAGTGGGTACTCCTCAGCGCGGATGCCTCAAAGTCAGAGAAGGAGCAAAAAATGGCTGTACTGTTGGTTATCGGCATCATCCTTGTTGTATTATGGCTGTTGGGACTTGTCAGCGCATTCACGCTTGGCGGCTTCATACACGTCGCGCTCGTAATAGGGTTGATCTTTGTGATTATCTGGGCAGTTACCAGTTTCCGCGCACGCAGGATTTAGAGGCTCTCAGTTCAGGAGGCTTCTCGTGCAAGATGACGGAAGCCCACAGCAAGGTGCTATGGGTACCGGAACGCATTACCTGGCGATCACGTCCGGTAGTAGGCGGCGGAACTCCTCCCTGACAACTCCGTAGCACTCGCACACTCGCTTTTCCAGACCAGGTCTATTCAGCACTGTGATCCGGCCCCTGTGATAGCTTATCAACCCAGCACGCTGCAACTTGCCCGCCGCCTCAGTCACACCCTCGCGCCGCACGCCCAGCATGTTGGCGATCAGTTCCTGGGTCATCTTCAACTCCATCGTAGGCAGGCGGTCAAGACTCAGAAGGAGCCAGCGGCAGAGTTGCTGGTCGAGCGTATGGTGTCAATTGCAGACCGCGGTCTGCGCCATCTGGGTCAGCATGGCCAGGGTATACCGAAGCAAAAGGTGCTGGATCGCACCGCCGCGGTTGAACTCCGCCTTGAGCAGACGACCCGGCAGGCAATAGGCATGCCCCGCGCTTTGGACTACCGCTCTATTCGCCATGATGTCCCCACCCATGTATACGGCGATGCCGACGATGCCCTCGTTGCCGACCACCGCGATTTCAGCCGAGGAACCGTTCTCCAGTTCGTAGAGCAGGGACACGATGGCGGTAGTGGGGAAGTAGACGTGATT
>CAYTGX010000174.1:2899-4634 GCA_964437385.1 uncultured Spirochaetaceae bacterium | reverse complement strand
TGTCGCCCGGGCTCAGGCTGATTCCTTCGCTGCTTGGCTGACCAACTCGATCGTGGAAGAAGCCAAGAAGTACAAGAACATCGACTTGAAGGTATTTGACGGCCAGGCCAACGATGACACCGAGAACTCTCTCATCGAGAATGCCATCACCAACAAGTTCGACGTGATCATCATCCAGCCCAACAACGGCGAGTCCCAGCGCCCGTACGCCGTGAAGGTAATCCAGGCGGGAATCTTCCTCATCACGACGAACGCCCGGATCGCCGGCATCGCAGGCGCCTCCTCGGTGGACGCGGATCCCTACGAGCAGGCCGCGGTGAACGCCCGCCAGGCGCTCAAGCAGGTCCCTCAGAACGCCAAGGTCGTCGTCCTCAACGGCCCCCCGGGCAACTTCCATGCCGATTCCCGCAGGGTGAGCTGGCAGAACGAGTTCTTCTCCAAGCGCCCCGACGTCAAGATCGTCGGCGAGCAGATTGCGCATTGGAACAAGGACGAGGCGATGAACTACATGGAGGATTGGGTTCAGGCCAATCCCAAAATCGACGCCATCATCTCCATGAACGACAACATGGCGGCAGGCGCCATCGAGGTCATCAAGGACAAACCCGCCTACAAGAACATCCTCTCCTACGGCGTTGACGGCACTGCCGAGGCTTGCCTCCTCATCAAGCAAGGCCTCATGACTTCCACCTGCCTCCAGAGCGCGTATGCCCTGGCCACGAAGATCCTCGATACCACGAACAAGCTCGTCACCGGCAAGGCCGGACAGATCAACGTGGATATCGATGCCCCCCTCGTGACGAAAGCCAACGTCGATACCTACATTGCTATGCACAAGAGGGCCGGTGCAATAAAGTAAGCCTGCCGTTCGGCATCGAAGGGCATGTCCGTGTACAGGGCGTGCCCTTCTGTATTTTCTTCGATCAGAGGTAGACATGGATTCCTACAAACTCCAGGTCCTTCACATCAGCAAGTCATTCCCTGGTGTTCTGGCCCTGGACGACATCAGCCTGAACGCGAAACGAGGCTCAGTCCTCGTGCTCTGCGGTGAGAACGGGGCCGGCAAATCGACGCTGATGAAAATCATAGACGGTGTGTATCAGCCCGACAGGGGCGAGATACTCATCGACGGGAAAAGGGTCCATGTCCGAAGCCCCATTCACGCGCGGAAACTCGGCATTTCGATGATCTTCCAGGAATTGAACTTCATCCCCGAGCTGACCGTAGAGGAGAGTCTGTTTTGCGGGCGCCTCCCTGCCAGGGCCGGGAGGGTCGACTGGAAGACCGTCCGGAAGAGAACGCTCGAGCTCCTTGAGAGGGAAAACCTCCACTACCAGCCGACCATGCGGATGAAGGACTTGACGGTATCGGACATCCAGATGCTCGAGATACTGAAGGCGATCTCCATAGACGCGAGCATTATCATCATGGATGAACCGACTTCCGCCATCACACTCCGCGAGGTCGAAAGGCTCTTCAGTAAGATCGCGGAGCTCAAGGCACGCGGCACCTGCATCATCTATATCTCTCACAAGATGGACGAGATATTCCGGATCGCCGACGATATTGCAGTCCTCCGTGATGGCAAGGTTGTCGAATCGCAGCCTCGCAAGGAACTGGACATTGACAAGGTCATTTCGCTGATGGTAGGGAGGAAGCTGGAGAGCAATTTTCCCAAGCGGAAGATCGAGATAGGGGAAGAGGCGCTGCGCGTGGAGAAACTGACCGCGCCGGG
>CAYTGX010000174.1:0-2889 GCA_964437385.1 uncultured Spirochaetaceae bacterium | reverse complement strand
GGGCGTCTTCAAGGATATCGGTTTCCATGTGAGGAAGGGCGAGATTGTGGGCTTTGCCGGTCTCATGGGCGCAGGGCGGACCGAAGTCATGCGCGCGGTTTTCGGCCTCGACAGGTTTGCGTCGGGGGAGGTCTGGGTTCGCGGAAAGCGCGTCCGGATCAGTTCGGTAAGAGACAGCAAAGCGGCAAAGATCGCGATGCTGTCGGAGGACCGTCGAAGATACGGACTTGTGTCGGTGCGCAGCGTGCGCGAGAACGTGTCGCTTTCCAACCTGCGGCAGTTCATCTATGGCGGACGCCTGCATGGATCCAAGGAAACGAAGTTCGTTTCCGACATCTGCGCGAGATTGAACGTCAAAACGCCCTCGCTCAACACGGCCGTCGAGGCCCTGAGCGGCGGGAATCAGCAGAAGGTCGTGCTCGGAAAATGGATGTTGAGCGAGCCTGACGTGCTCATCATGGATGAACCGACACGCGGCATCGACGTCGGTGCAAAATACGAAATCTACAAGCTGATGGGCGACCTCGCGGCGGAGAAAAGAGCCTTGATCATGGTGTCCTCCGAGCTCCCGGAGCTGATCGGGATGTGCGACAGGATATACGTGATGTGCAAGGGCAGGATTTCGGGCGAATTGGCGCGCGACGAGTTCACACAGGAGGCGATCATGCGTCTGGCGATGGGATTCGAAAAGACGAGGGAGGCATCGTGAGCGGGATCGGCAGCGCGCGTATTTCCTGGTCCTCCATCACCCGGAGCTACGGCATCTATTTCGTCCTCGCCGCAATGATCATCCTCAGCTCGGTCATCAACCCGAACTTTTTCTCGGCCGAGAACATTTCCAATGTCACGAGGCAGATATCGGTCACCACGATCCTCGCGTTCGGAGAGACGATCCTGATCATCTGCGGTCTTCTCGACCTGTCGTCTGGATCGGTGCTGGCACTCGCGGGGCTCCTGTCGGTCGCCAGCTACCAGGCAACCGGCTCCATGGCGCTTGCCTTCGCCGTGGCAATCGGCGTGTCGATGTTCTGCAATTATCTGAACGCGATAATGGTCGCGTCGTTCAATACCCCCGCCTTCATCGCGACGCTCGCTATGCAGGCCATGGCAAGAGGCTGCGCTCTCCTTTTTTCAAATGGCCAGAATATCTATCAGATCGGCAATTATACGAAGGTCGGACAGGGCTCGGTGGGTTTCATACCGATTCCCCTCCTCTTCCTTGTGGGGTTCTTCCTTGCAACATGGTACATACTCAATAGTACTCGATTCGGTCGCGCACTCTATGCCATCGGCGGGAACCAGGAAGCGGCCAAAGCTTCCGGGATCAATGTCAACAGGACCAAAATCACGGCATTCCTGGTCAACGGCCTCTTTGTCGGCATCGCCGGCGTCCTCTTCATGTCGCGGGTCAACGCCGGACTGCCCAACGGCGCGATCAACTATGAATTCCAGGGGCTCACATCATCGATAATCGGAGGCACGAGCTTCACGGGCGGAGTTGGAACGGCGGGCGGAACAGTCGTCGGCTCCTTCATCGTTGGCTTCCTCAACAACATCCTGAATCTCGCGAACGTCAATTCATATCTGCAGCAGATTATCCGTGGCGCGATCATTGCGCTTGCGGTCATCTATGATATCTGGATCAAGGGTAGACGAACGAGGAGCCTCGTCAAGAGCGCGGCAGCCAGGTAGGCCGGCGCATGCGCGAACAGGAATCAGCGCTCCGGCCCAGTGCGCGGACGGAGCGCCTCGCTTGACGCCGCGATCATCGGCCATTAGGATATTCCGCCGTTCGATGCCGGAAAGAGCATAGCCGTTCCCGTATTCCTGGAAGCACAATGCAGAACAAACTGGTTCGATTGGAAGATGTGGCGCAAAAAGCCGGCGTTTCGATTACGACGGTGTCCCATGTCATCAACAAGACGAGGTACGTCAAGCGAGAGACCCGCGAGCTCGTGCTCAGAATCCTTGACGAGATGAAGTATACCATCAGGAAGCCAAAGGCAAAACAGAATGGCTCGAGGTTGATCGGCGTTATTGTTGCCGACCTCACCGAGGATTATTACATCTCCGTGGTCAAGGCCATCGAGACCTATGCCTCGGAGCAGTCCTACTCGATACTGCTCAATGACTCGGAGGACGATACTGAGAAAGAGAAGCGCAATATCAGAAATATCCTCGAAAAGGAAGTGGGAGGACTCATCATCGCCCCCGTCAATTCAGAGAGATATCCCAAAGAAATCAAGGATACGCAGACCCCGGTCGTTCTGGTCGACCGAAAGTACGACACGCACGACAAGGTTTTCGTCGGCATCAACAATTTCGATTCCGGCTACATTGGGACAGAGTACCTTGCCTCCAAGGGCTGCAGGACGATCGGTTTCATAGGCTATCCCGAGACCGTCTACACGGTGCATCAGCGTGCCATCGGGTACCGCCATTTCCTTCAGGAACACGTGCCTGATTGCCCGCCCCGGGTGCTCAAGTTGAAGTACCGCCAGGAGGACTCGAACAAGCTCATAAGGGAATTCGTGGAAAGTTTCCGTCCCGACGGCGTGCTCTGTGCGACATCGGATGTCTGCTACCAGCTTCTCGGAAGCCTCGAAGAGATGGGGATCGGCATTCCAGAGCAGATAAAAATAGTGACATACGATGACAACAAGTGGCTCGATTACCTGAAATTCCCCATCTCGGTGATCACTCAGCCGACATCAGAGATTGGATTCACCGCAATCGATATACTCGTGCGAATGATGCTCCATCCCGAGGAAAGGAGGAAGATTGCCACCGAGGTTTTCCTGAAGACAGGATTCATAGACAGACTGTAGTCACTCCAGCTCTGCCGAGCAGCTCGGCGCAGGGCCCCGTCTTGACACTGATTGCCGCGTT
>CAYTGX010000173.1:1783-4686 GCA_964437385.1 uncultured Spirochaetaceae bacterium | reverse complement strand
AGGGCTGCTTCGCAGCAAAAAGAAGGGCTGCTTCGCAGCAAAAAGAAGGGCTGCTTCGCAGCAAAAAGAAGGGCTGCTCTGGGAATTGCTCCCAGGCAGCCCACAGCTATGACCGCTGTACACAAGGCTGCCTGATGACGTTACTGTGCCTGTCCGCGCTCTTTCAAGGGAGGAGTGAGTGCCAAGGATAGGGGAGCGTACACGTCACTTCAGCGAGTCGGTGATTCGACGCATGACGCGCGTGGCCGACAGATACGGTGCAATCAATCTTTCCCAGGGCTTCCCTGACTTCGATCCTCCCCCGGCGCTCCGGCGGGCGGGAGAAAAGGCGGGAAGAGACGGCCCCCACCAGTACGCCATCACGTGGGGCGCGCCCGGCTTTCGCAAGGCGCTGGCGCGAAAATGCAGCCGGCACATGGGGCTGGAGATCGATCCCGATCGTCATCTTGTCGTGACCTGCGGAGCAACAGAAGCCATGATGGCCTCGGTCCTTACCGTGTGCGATCCCGGGGACTCGGTGGTCATCTTCTCCCCGTTCTACGAGAACTATGGAGCCGACGCGATCCTTACGGGTGTGCGGCCGCTCTACGTTCCGTTGCGACCGCCCGGCTATTCCTTTGATCCCGCGGAGCTTCGGCGTGCATTTCAGCAGCGGCCGAAAGCATTGATCCTGTGCAACCCTTCGAACCCTTCCGGAAGGGTCTTCCGGCGGGACGAGCTGGACCTGATCGCAGGGCTCGCCATGGAGCATGACAGTTTCGTCATCACCGACGAGGTCTACGAGCACATCGTCTATGCTCCCCACACCCACATTTCCATTGCGTCCCTTCCCGGCATGTTCGAGCGCACACTGACCTGCAGCTCACTATCAAAGACGTATTCCATCACGGGCTGGAGGCTCGGCTATGTCGTGGCCGACGCGGATGCAATTGAAGGGGCCCGCAAGGCTCATGACTTCCTCACCGTCGGAGCAGCGGCCCCGCTCCAGGAGGCTGCCATCACTGCCCTGGAGCTGCCGGATGAATATTACGTCGAGCTCCTCCGCGGCTACACGGAGAGGCGGCACCTGTTCCTGGCGGCGCTGGAAAGCGCAGGGCTCCCCTACACGACCCCGGAGGGCGCCTACTACGTGATGGTGGACGTCTCCGAGCTCGGGTGCGCCTCCGACACGGAGCTCTGTGAATGGATGGCGCGGGAAATCGGGGTGGCCGCTGTCCCCGGTTCGAGCTTCTTCGACACGCCGGTCAACAGTTACGTGCGTTTCCACTTTGCCAAGAAAATCGACACGCTCGCGGAGGCAGGGAAAAGGCTGCGGCGTCTCAAGGATGCGTGGACCGCCGCCCGCAGGGGTTAAGACACCCTCGCGCGCGGCCTGCCCCCCCCGATCTGAAGCCGTCGCCCCCCTATGGCAGGGCCTTTACGATGAGGACGTACGTCTGGCCCGTGCTTCCCGACCCGCCTTCATCGAACCACATATACGCCGACACATTGTATGTCGCGTTGGCGAGCCCCGAGGTCGAGTTGAACGTCCCGGAAGCAGGCTCCGAATCGGCACTCCCATCGGAGCTGAATGCATTGATGTTCAATCTGCCCGCGTCCCAGAGCATGAGATCGAGGTCATTGGACCCGGTCGCCCACAGGGCCTGGACATTCAGCGACCTGGCTCCGGACGTTGCGAACTGGTACGTGTCATATCCAAGGTACCCGTCCATGGTCCCTTCGATCACAAGTATCTTGTTGGGACCGAGCGTGGCTGCCGTAGCGCTGAAAAACGTCGGGTAGCCACCCGTGTCGTCGTTGTTTTCCCCGCCCTCCTGGTAGCGGAAGTCGCCGATGGCTGACGGATGCGCCGCTGTCACTACGTCGTCCGCCGGGAACGAATCGTCGGTCGCGTGGACTTTGAAGATGAGCCAGTAGACCTTGCCCGGCGCAGCAGGCCATGTGCCGGTGAAAGACACGGGGGCTATTGTGTGCGCTGCCACGGGGCCGATGGTTCCCTGTTGAACGAGCGTGTCTCCCCCATCGAGCACCTGGTCCGTGGAAAGGTAGACGTACCAGTTGACATTCGCCAGGCCCGGATTTGCGCTGTTATTGTACACTCTGAACGCGCAGAAGCTCGTCGCATCCATCGGGGTGCCGACCACGCCGGTCCAGGGAATTTCCCCCAAGTTCTGGGCCACCGTATAATTCGGCGGCGGCGGTGCAACAACTGACACACCCGCGGATGCGGCGTCCACGATGGCCCCCGCATCCGCGCAGGAGGCGCGCACCACGATAAACCACGTTCCCGGCGTCGACGGCCAGGTGCCCGCATAGGGTGGAGAGGTGGTCCCCCCCGGGCCCAGCGGCCCGCTCGAGCCGGATTGCAGGAGTATGTCACCCCCGTCGTACACCGAATTGCCCAGTGACGCGTACACCTGCCAGTTCACGGGCTGGCTTCCAGCCCCTCCGCTGTTCTGTATGGTGAAACTCCCGCTGACTGGCACATTGACGGTCGATCCCGCAGGAAGAGGCACGGCGGTGATCGTGTAGATGGGCGCCGGCGGAGTGACCGCAAAGGGCGCTGAGGCCGTGACGTCGTTTGCCGTATTGATGTCATCCGCCGCCGAGATCCTGACAACCAGGTACCAGGTGGCGATACCGGCCGGCCACGTGCCGGCAAACCCGATTGAGCCGCTGTCGCCGCCTGCGCCAAGCGGACCGGTAATACCGGTGGCGATCACCTGGTCTGTGATTTCGTATGTCGCGTTGGACGAGATATATGCCGTCCAGGTGATCGACGAGGCTCCAGGCGCCGCCCCGTTGTTGTGGATGTTGAAATTGCCCGCGGCGGGCCCGCTGCTTGTCGTGCCCCCCGCGTTGCTGACCACCGAAACGTGGTAGTCGATGTTGGGCGGGTTGAC
>CAYTGX010000173.1:0-1683 GCA_964437385.1 uncultured Spirochaetaceae bacterium | reverse complement strand
CGATCACGGGATCCGTGCCAAGCTCCAGGGTCGCGTTGGAAGAGAGGTATGCTGTCCAGTACACCGGCTGGGCCCCCGGGTCCGTCCCGCCGTTGTGGACGGTGAAGTTCCCCGACAGGGGATCGCCGGCAACTGCGCCGCCCGCGTTGGCAACGGTCGCGACTGTATAGTCCACGTTGCCCGGCGCGGCCCCTGTCGTGGTGACCGCGCTGCTTGCGGACGTATTGTTGGTGGGGAGAATGTCGTCGCTTGCAGCAACTGTGGCCAACAGGTACCAGGTTCCCGGCGTCGAGGGCCAGTAGCCGGCAAATGGAATCGAGGCTGAAGTGATGCCTGCCCCGAGGGCGGCGTGCGTGCCGCTTGCAATGAGATAGTCAGCCCCGTCCAACACAGTGTCGGCGGAGGCATACACGGTCCAGGTAGTTCCTGCCGCACCCGGCGCTGTTCCGTTGTTCTTGATCGTGAAGTTGCCGGACATCGCCAGGCCAGCGGCGGTTCCCGCCGTGTGGCTCACCGCGGGAACAGTGTAGTCGATATTCTGCGGGCTGAGGGTAAGAGTGGCTGCCCCGGAGGTGTTGTTGGCCGTGGTGGTGTCATCCGCGGCAGAGACCTGGACAATGAGGTTCCACCCCGGTCCAGGCGGCACAGCGGGGAAGCTGCCTGCAACCGGCACCGAGAAGCTGGCCCCCGCGGCCAGGGCACCTGTCGTGCCGCTGGCAACCAGCAGGTCTCCACCGTCCAGCACATTATTCGCCGAGAGATATACCTTGTAGTCAACGGTCTGGGTGCCCGGGGCGCTTCCGCCATTGTGCAGCGTAAAGGAAGGCGATCCCGGGATCGACGTGGAAACGGTCCCCGTGGCGAGGAAGCTCGTAGCGGGTACCGAGTAGTCGACGCTGCTGCTCAGGGGGGTGACCGTGACAGCAGCAGTGACAAATGCTGAGGTGGAATCCGTGAGTCGGATCATGTCCGCGCCAGGCGTTCCGCCGGGAGCGTACAGCCAGCTTGTCACCCCCGAAGCCCCGGCGGAAAGACTTCCGGAGTTGTTGGTCTGGATGGCGAACGTGTACGGAGGCGTCCCACCGCTTGCGGAGAATGTGACATTGCTGCCGACTGCCAACGTGAGGGCCGCCGGGCTTATGGTGAGTGACCCCGCGAAAGCCTGAACCGCCACGGTAGCGTCAGCCCCTTTCCCCGTCTTGTCTGTGACCCGAATGGTCGCCGTGCCGATGGACGAAGAGGTGTACGCGCCCGTTGCCGAATCAAGAAGGCCCCCGCCAGAGGCGATTGAGAACACGTAGGGAGGAAGCCCTCCTTCCGCGGCAAAGTTCACTGTCCCATTGACCGGCACCACGGTCCGGGCCGGGCTGATGGCAAGGGGCTTTCCTTCGGGACCGTCAAGGACCTGCTTGAGCTCGTACGGGACGCACCCGGTCAGCGCCGCGGCAAGGACTGCCGCGGCCGCCAGGAATCGGAGCGTGGGACGCAATGCGCCTGGGGCAGACGTATGTTTTCCAGCGAACATGCAGGAAACCTCCGGTACAGAAGCCTTGAGAAAATGCAGCGCTCGGACAGTCTTTTTTGCTTGATCAAAATATAGTCCACGAACTCATTTTTCTCCAGCCCGGGGCTCTTTCGCTTTCCTCTGTTCGCCACCGAACTTGCGATTTTTCGGGTTCGTGT
>CAYTGX010000172.1:0-4688 GCA_964437385.1 uncultured Spirochaetaceae bacterium | reverse complement strand
TCTCCACCGCGGCGGCAAAGCTCTCCACACGCGCGCTGACGCCCGCTTCCACTCCCACGGCGCGCTTCTCCGCCTCAGCAGCAAGGTTTTCCACCCGCGCGTTCACATCCGCTTCCACTCCCGCGGTGCGCTTCTCCATCGCGGCCGCAAAGCTCTCTACGCGCGCACTGATGCCCGCTCCCACTCCCACGGCGCGCTTCTCCGCCTCAGCCGCGAGGTTTTCCACCCGCGCGTTCACATCCGCTTCCACTCCCGCGGTACGCTTTTCCATCGCGGCCGCAAAGCTCTCTACGCGCGCGCTGACGTCCGCCTCCACTCCCGTGGTGCGCTTCTCCACCTCCACCGCGAGGTTCTGCACACGCGCCCGCGCATCCGCTTCCACTCCCGCGGTGCGCTTCTCCACCGCGGCAGCAAGGCTCTCTACACGCGCGCTCGCATCCGCTTCCACTCCCGTGGTACGGTTCTCCACGTCAGCAGCAAGGCTTTGCACGCGCGCGTTCATATCCGCTTCAACTCCCGTGGTGCGCCTCTCCACCTCAGCCGCAAGGCTTTCAATGCGCGCGCTGACGTCCGCCTCGACCTTTGAGGCACGCGACGCAAGGTCGGCCTCCAGGGCCGCGGCGCCGTCTTTGACGCCGGCCTCGAAGCTCTCCGCGCGTTCCCTGGCTGCGGCCTCGAAGCTGCCAGCGCGTTCCCTGACCGCTGCCTCGAAGCTCTCCGCGCGCTTCTCCATTTCCGCCTGCCACGCCTGGAACTTCTGCTGGGTCAGCGTGGACCGCATCCGCAGATCTGCAAAAAACTCCTCTTCGAACACCGTGAGCTGCTTTTCCGCGTCCTGATATGCGCGTGACTTCAGGTCTTCAAGCTCCGCTGTCAACTGCCCCATGCTCGCGTGCAGTTTCTCCTGGGCCGTCTCCGCGCCGGCGACCTCCGACTTCCATCCGGCCGTCAGCTCGGCCGCATGCTTCTCCGCGATACCTTTCATCTCGGTGCGCATGCTCACCGCCATCTTGTCCATGGTCTGCAGGAGCGAGGTGCGCAGGGCATCCACGTCGTGGTGCGCGTCTTCCAGGACCTTGACCCGGTAGTCGACGTCACCCTGGTAGTCCGCCAGCCGCAGCTCGATGGTTCCAATGCCTGCGGCAAGGGCGTTTTCGTTCGCCCGGATACGGGAGGCGAGCCGCCCGAACACCTCGTCCTCCAGGGTCTCTCCCTTGTGCGCGGCCGAGGAAAGCCTGCCGCGCAGGTCCGCCTCGAAGACATCCAGCGCCTTTGCGAGCCCGGCTATCCGCTCCTTCTCCGTCTGCTCTTCCCTGGCCTCCAGCCGCGCGATGTAAGCAGAGAAATCCTTTACCTTCTTCTCCGATTCAACGAGCGCGGCCGCCAGGGCACCGACCTTCTCCTGCACGGCGCCGACGACCTCGGCGCGCGCCGTTTCGAGGGTTTCGCGCCCCTGGGCGGCGAATGCCTTCTCCATCTCCGGAATCAGTTTCTGCACCCTGTAGAGGCGCGTCGCAGTCTCACCGATCTTCCGCCCGACAACATCGACAAACGCGGATTCATCCCGCAGCCTTTTCATGTTTGTGTCCACGCGGGATGACATGGCGGTAAGGTCCGTGAGGGCTTTCTCGTAATCTGAAAGGCGCGTGTGGATCGACTCGAGCTCCGACGTCCTGCCCCGGAGCTGTTCGTCCACGCTTCGGGCATGGACGATCATCTCCTTGCCCGCCGTCAGCTCCCCCTGGAACTCGACGGACAGGTCTCTCATCTCCAAGGTCTTCCCTTCGACGAGGGCGGAGAGGTTCTCCGTGATCTTGTCGCTGAATCGCTTGAGCTTTTCGAGAGATCTGTTGTTCCTGTCGATGGCGCGGAAGACGATAACTATGAGAAGGACGACGACGAGGGTGATGAGATCACCAAATGAGAATAACATTGTCCCCTCCCCAGGAGATTTGTGACAATATTATTCCTATCACCTCCGGATGTCAACGTGCATTACTTGGGATTTACCACGTACGGGATGAGCCCGGTCATGGGCCCGGCGCCCTTCGCTGCGCTGAATCTCCACCGACGGATCGCGTCTTTGAAGGCCGAATCGACGTCAGCGTATCCCGTGGAGCGATCAATTGACACCACGGATACGACACCGTCCGGCATGACGACGAATGAGACTGTCACGGTGAGCCTGAGCCCTTGCTTGCTCACCCAAGGGGGAAACTTCGGGTCGACGCTGGAAAGGAGCACGCGCCCTTTGTTCGCATCCGGCTGGTCCCACACCACTCGGTAGTCCCCTGCGCCGCCGGTGCCGCCGGCCCCCGCGCCTCCCGTGCCGCCTCCTCCGCCGCCGGCCTGACCCTGCCCCTGGCGGCCCGCCCCTGCGCCTGCTTTGCCGCCGGCCTGACCCGCGCCAGCGGCGGACGCCCCCGCTGCGCCCGAGGTGCCGGTCCCTCTGCCCGCGATTACCTGGTCAAGCTTCCCGAGGTCCAGGGGGCCCGATGTTGCATTGGAAGGACCGACAGAAACCCCTTGCCCGCTTCGCTGGGAGGCAGAGCCGGCCGCGGCGCCTGCGCTCGTGCCCTTCGGACCGGCACTCACGGCGGGCGGGGGAAGCTGGTTCTGAACAGCCGGAAGGGCTCCCCCGGAGCCGGTTTTCCCCCCTGCTTCGCGGAAAGAAGCTCCACCGCCCGCAGACGGCGCAATGTCGGGAGAATGCGCGCGGACAGTGGGAATGACAAATCCGCCGCTCGCGCTGGAGGCCTTGCCCGGCAGTGCAGCCCCGGAAGCCTGTGCGGAGGAAGCCGCCGCGCCTGGCGCGGAGCCCGGGAAAAGGTCCTGTCCCGCGCCTGGCATGGGGCCCGGGGAGAGGTCCTGCGCGCCCTCGCGCCCCGAGTCGATCTGAACATCGATCGGCGTTGTCAACTCCGGCGACGGGCCGCGCAGTGCGAAGGCAAGCCCCATGACAGCCAGAACCGCCACGTGAATGCCCAACGCAGCCCCAAGGCTCGTCAGCGTGCGCTTTCTGTCGGCTTCCAGCGGATGAATCGTATCGCTCATAGGCTGATGCCCAGAGAACCCGTCACCCTGAAACCGGGCGTCAGGAACGGCGCAATGTCCACGCGGGGGTCACCGGGCAGAAGCCCCAGAAGGTCATCCCCGACAAGCTGCAGCTTCACCGCCTCGGAGACTCTCACGAACATCGAAATGCGAAGCAGCGGCTGCTGGAGCACGCCGGAGAGGGTCGGTGCCACCGACACCGAAACGGTGCCGCCGAACTTTCCCGCCGACTCGAGAGCAACCAGCTCGGCATCCAGGGAATCGACCGGCGTAAAGAAGGGACGATCGAGGAACTCATGCGTCCACGATGCGGAAAGAGAGAAGGACTGGGTGATTCCCCACCGCATGCCGGCCTTTGTGGAAAGAAGAGTGCCCCGCTCCTGGGTCACAGGAAAAAGGCCGTTTCCCGTTATGCCGGCGTATTGGGTCGTATCCCCCATCGGCATGGCCTCGCTCGCCATGAATGCCGCTGTCAGAGAGGCCGAGAGCTCCTTGGCAAAGGCGAACTGCACGGAGACATCCGCGAACCAGCCGCGGTCATCCTCGATGCTGTTGGGCAGCACGAGAGGGTGAACGCTCATCACGTCGTGCATGTCATACGGGGTGACTTTGTAGCCGCCGTCAACCGTGAAGGTGAGGAACTCGAAGGGTGTCGCCGTCAGGGTCGCAGAGAAAGGAAAGCGGCTGAGGCGCTCGCTGTTCACGAACCATCCGGCAGTGGCTTCAAACAGGAAGGCAGTGGAGAGATCCGCGGCGAAAGATGCCGTGGTCCGGAACCTGTGCAGCGAACCCCCCGGGTCCTGATCGGTGGCAGGATCGGAGCGGAACGCGTACAGGGTCTCCAACCCGAGCTTCACGACGCCGAGCCGTGCCTCCGCGGACACAGAGGGAGACGCGCGTACGCCGGTCAGCTCCTGGGGCGACGGTCCGGGAGCCGGCGCTCCCTGCATGGTGAGCCAGTCCCACCCGCCTGTGGCGGCCGCATGGAGGGTGAGCCAGTCCAGGGGCGCGGCAGAGAAAGCTGCCGTACCACTCAGCGTGCGCCCCAGCCGGGCCGTGAACATCGATTGACCCTGCAGTCCGGTCTCGTTGTCGGAAAAAGTCCCGCTGAGATTCGTATCCACCCCGCCCGCCCGGAACTTGAGCCCGCCGTCAAGAATGTCGTTGCGAAGATTGAATCCCGAGCCGGACGGTTTCCCGGCAAATCCGTCGATGGTCTCGTGATTGAACAGGAGGGAGAATCGCGGATCATCGCCGAGGGTCTTCAGGGAAATGCTGCCCACGATGCTGTTGGGGCTGCCTGCGCCAAGATTGACGTCGGCAGAGAGCAGCCTGTTTTTCTGCTGGCCCGCATTGGGCTCGACTTCCGGCCCCGGGCCAGGAAGTGCCGGCTCCCCGATGGCAAGCTCTCCCTCGCTGAGGAGAGGAATCTTCCTTTCAGGAGCAAGCAGGTCCTCTTCCGGGGGAAGCTGCGCCTCCACCTTCTCCACGCTCAGGTCTTCGATCTGCAGAATGACCTGCGGCATCACTATTTCCGGCTCGGTCGGGGCCGCCGCGGGGTTCGTTGCTGTCTGGGTCCGGGACTGGGCTGAAGCCCCCGACGCAACGGCCGCGCACAGGATGACGAAAAGCCA
>CAYTGX010000171.1:0-4802 GCA_964437385.1 uncultured Spirochaetaceae bacterium | reverse complement strand
GGAAGGCGAGGTCGGCCGAGGCCAGGGATGGCCGACAGGCCGACGCGGCTATCCGCAGGGCGGCAGGCGCGCAACTCCGCCAACTCTGCCAGGAGCAGAAGGGAGCGGAAGGCGCGCCGGGAGCCCACGCGCGGGGTCAACTGTCCCTTGCTTGCCGTCGCTCTATACGCGCTCAGGCCTTCAGCTGCTCCTTCAGGTGCTCCGATGCGCGCAACGCCTGCGCCAGGATGGTCAAGGAAGGGTTTACCGCCGCTGATGACGGAAAAAAGCTGGAATCGATGACGTAGAGATTGGGCAGGTCATGGGCCTTGCACCAGGGGTCGAGAACGGAAGTTCGGGGATCGGTGCCGAACCGGGCGGTGCCGCACTGGTGCTGGATGGCGCTTACTCCCCGCGGGTCGACAAAGCAGAGGGGGAACCCTGCGCGGCGCATCATCTGCCGGGTCTTTTGGATCAGCTCTGCATGTGCCTTCCCATTTGACATCCTGCGCGCCAGGTGGATACGCCCGTCGCGGTCCACTGTGACCCGGCTCTCGGGGTGGGGAAGGTCCTCGGTCATGACCCAGAGATCGATGCTCCTGCGCGCGATCTGTTTCCCGAAGAGCCTCACAATGGATGAGGGCTTGTTCCGGAGCATTTCCTCCTTCACCTTGCCGCGCAGCTGGATGGCGCCCAGGGGTTTGCCGCTCGATGAGCCCGTATGATAGAAGTCGTGGATTGCCAGGGTCTTCTGGAAGACCGTTGGGTTGGCCTTCAGCGGAGAGAGAGCCATCACGACGGTGCTGTTGTGCGACATGAAGTTTCTCCCCACCAGGCCGCTGGAGTTGGCCAGTCCATCGGGATGGTGAGCGTTCGCCGACTTGAGGAGCAGTGTCGCCGAGTTGACCGCACCGGCCGCAACGATGAAGACCGCGGCATTCACGAGAACCGGCCGGCCTTCCTTGAGCACGCGGGCGCCCACAACCCTTGTGCCGCCCGGATCAGTTTCCAGCCGATCGACACGGCTGTTCGTCCAGAGTCGGACGTTCGGCGTTTTCTTCAATAGAATCGGGCGGAGCAGGTTGTTTTCCGCGTCTCCCTTGGCGCGCACCTTGCATGGAAACCCGTCGCAGGGGCTGCCCTTCTGGCACCGTCCCCCGGGTCCCTGGTCGATGGCAACGGGCAGGTGGATGGGATGCAGTCCCTGCGCCCGGAGTCTCCCGGCAAGAACCTCGATCACCTCTTCATGAAGCAGCGGCGGAAGGGGGAACGCCTTCCTGCGGGGCTCGGTGGGGTCTTCCCCCAACAACCCGTGCACGCCCAGAATGGACTCGGCTTTGTCATAGAAAGGTTCGAGCTCAGAATAGAGGAAGGGCCAGGGAACCGTGGCGCCACCCTCGTGGTCCCGGGCGGCGAAGTCCTGCTCCCGGAATCGCAGAGCGCTCCCGCCGTAGACCTTCGTGCTTCCCCCGACGTTGTAGTAGACCCTGGGTCGGAAGGCCATCCCGTCTCCATCAAACCAGGTTTCATCCGCATCGTAGCGACGCTTGAGCACGACTTCTGCAACGTCCCAGTTTTCCGGTCCCTGCTTGAGGAAATCCCCGCGCTCGAGGATGAGAATGTCCAGGCCGGTGTCTTTCAAGACATGGGCTGCTGCGGAACCGCCCAGGCCGGAACCTATGATGACAACGTCGCATTTGGCAGTTTCATCCATTATGGGTTTCATATGAAATATATATGAAAAACATTGAGATGTCAAAGTTCCTTCATTCGTAAATAAATGTTGACCGTTTGGAGGCCGCTTAGTATCCTGAGGTGGACGGAGGATTTGTCCATGGAGAAGAATTCGAAGATCGGGGTCGTCGGGCAGAATGCAAAAATCGCGGCCGGGCTGTTCTGGGCAGACTACGGCAACCTCGCGGCAACCGTAAAAGAGCTGGAGGCTGGCGGCGCGGACTGGATCCACATCGAAATGCGCGATGGCAAATATATGGATTTCGCCGCTCCCCGGGGCGGCATCGATGTCCTTGACGGGATCCGCCGGCATACCGGACTGGAAATCGAGATCCAGCTTCAAATGGTGCGACCGACGTTCGATCTCTTCCGGCAGCTCAAAGACCTCGGCGCCAGCCTCATCTCCCTGCCCATCGAGACCACGGGTGAAATGCTCATGCAGCAGGTCACCTACGTCAAGGACACCCTTGGCCTCAAGGTCGGTGTCTGGGCCTGGCAGGGAACGCCCATCGTGTCATTCGAACAGTACGTGCCCTTTGTCGACATCATCGAGTACGAGAGCAGGGCCCCGTTCTGGAAACCCACCTCGGGAGCGAAGAGCCCCCACACCATCGATCCTCTCATGTTGAAGAATATCCGCAGGCTGCACGACATGATTGTCGAGGCAGGCAGGGAGTCGGAGGTAGACCTGATGGAGGACGGCGGCCTGAATGCCGAGAACGCGGGGTCCTTCGTGGCGAACGGCATGACAGTGGGCGAGTTCTCCTCGCCGCTCCTGAAGGGGCCGAAAGGGAAGTTCGAGCCCGGCGCGGGCGGCATCACCGCTGCCGTCCAGCACATGAAACAGAAGCTGGATGAGGCGTCGAGGGAATTCCGTTCCGGATCACGCCTGCGCTGACGGTCAAAGGAGAACCACGCGATGGATTCCATGGGTATTGGAATGCTCGGGTTCGGCAGTATCGGCAAGGTGCACGCCCTGGCTTACCGGGAGATACCGAGCCTGTATCCCTCCCTTCCCGGCTACCGCCTGGCCGCTGTCTGCACGAACAGCCCGGAGACGGCCCACGCCGCGTCGAAGGAAGGGGGCTTTGCCCGGGGGTACTGGAAGATCCGCGATCTCGTGGCAGACCCCGATGTCACTGTCGTGGATTGCGTTCTGCCCAACCACACTCACAAGCCGGCCATACTGGAGTGCCTGGCTGCAGGGAAACCCGTGTACTGCGAGAAGCCGCTGGCCCTCTCATCCGAAGAGGCACGTGAACTGGCCGCGGCGGCGCGCATGCACCAGACCAGCGTCGGCATGACCTTCAACTACAGGTTTCTCCCTGCAATCCTCAAGGCCCGGCAGCTTTGCCAGGACGGCGCCCTGGGGGAGATCTACGGTTTCCACTTCGAGTACCTTCACGGCGGCTACCAGGACGCCATGCGCCCCCTGACGTGGAGGATGCGCCGGGAAACCTCGGGCGGCGGCGCCCTGGTGGACCTTGGGGCGCACGCAATCGACCTGATCCGTCACCTGCTCGGCGAGATCGTGGAAGTCATGGCCACCACCAGGACATTCATCGCCGAGCGTCCTGTCCGCAAGGGATCCTCGGAGAAAGGCCCGGTCACGGTGGACGACGCGGCCTGGGTCCAGGCACGGCTGGCTACAGGCGCCGTGGGCACCCTGGAGGTCTCACGGTTTGCCACCGGGTCGGCGGACGACCTTCGATTCCGGATAGAAGGTTCACGCGGGGCCCTGAAGTTCGACCTCATGGATGCAAACTGGCTGTACTTCTTCGATGCGGAGCGCGGGGGGAATCCGGGGTGGATCCGCCTGGAGACAATCCAGTCGTACCCGGGAGCCGCCGTCCCTCCTGCCAGGTCCATTGTGGGATGGGACCGGACCCACGCGGAGAATGCGTACAGGTTTCTCAAGTCGGTATTCGAGGGAACAGAACCGGATCCCGGCATCACCGATGGTGTCTGGGTGCACCTTGTGACCGATGCCGCCTATGCATCAGCGGCCCAGGGCGGCTGGGTGCCGGTCGGTAAACCATGAATGCAAGAAGGAAAGAAAAGAAATGAAGGAACAGAACTATCTGGACAACTTGGTGGGTGTCTTTGGCCACCCGGTGGCGGAGAACCCCGGCGTCGTGATCCAGGAGGCGGCCTTTCGGAACCTGGGACTGGAGCGCTGGCGTTTCCTGACCGTCGACGTCGAGGCGGGCTCCCTGGGCGATGCCATCAAGGGGCTGAAAGCCATGAAAATGCGCGGCATCAACTGTACCATCCCGCACAAGATCGAGGTCCTCAAGTATCTCGACAAGGTGGCTCCAAGCGCCAAGCTGATCGGCGCGGTCAACACCATCATCAATGACAACGGAGTGTTGACGGGGGAAAACACGGACGGAAAGGGTTTCATGATCGCCCTGGAGAGTGCCGGGGTCGACCCAAAGGGAAAGAGCGTAGTGGTCCTGGGTGCAGGGGGGGCTTCGCGCGCCATCAGCGTAGAGCTTGCCCTTGCCGGCGCCCGAAAACTGATCATTGTGAACATTCCCCGGGACAGCGTCCTGGCCGAGAGCCTGCTCAAGACACTGAAGGAGAACACCCGTGTTGCCGCCGAATATGTTCCCTGGGCGGGAACATTCAAGATTCCCGCGGACACGGACATCGTGGTCAACGCGACCTCGATCGGCCTGTATCCCAATGTCAACGACAAGCCCGACATCGACTACGACACCATCACGAAGAAGATGTACGTGCAGGATGTCATCCCCAATCCGGCCTTCACCCCCTTCCTCAGGGAAGCTGACAGGCGCGGCGTGCGCTGGCAGAGCGGCATGCAGATGCTGATCAACCAGGCTGCCTTGAACATCACGATGTGGACAGGTCACAAACCCGACAAGGAAGTCATGCGGCAGGCCCTGGAAAAGGCTCTTGCATGACCCAGGAAGGGAAAGCTCCGTTTCCTATATGAACTCGCGCCTGCGCTTCTGGGCGAAGCAGTCCAGCCAGATGATCGCCACGATGACCGCTCCCTTCAGCAGGACCTGGTAGTAGGACTTGATGGCGAGCATGTTCATCACGTTGTCGAGCATGCCGAACAC
>CAYTGX010000170.1:0-4815 GCA_964437385.1 uncultured Spirochaetaceae bacterium | reverse complement strand
TCCACCTCCGCAAGCCCGACGCGGACATCTTTCGGCTTGCGCTGGAGATCGCCCAGGTGCCTGCCCGCAACATTCTCTATATCGAGAACACCCCGATGTTCGTCCAGATTGCCGAAGGATTGGGGATACGAAGCATCCTTCACACGGATTACATGTCTACCTGCTCGAAACTGGCTTTGTTCGGATTGGAGAGCGACGATGGAGCCACTCATGAAGCTACCTAGTCCGAGCATCCTCACGGTCAATGGCGGCTCGTCGAGCATCAAGTTCGCCTTGTTCAAGCCTGATCACTCGCTGCGGAAGCTTCTGGAAGGGGCCATTGAGCGAATTGGACTGCCGGAACCCACAATGCGAGTACGAGGCTTGAACCGGGAGGACAACTTCTCACGGGTCGTGACGGCGCCGGATCACACGGCGGCGGTGGGCGCCCTCATGGATTGGATCGAGGAGCTCAACGAAGGCAACGGTTTGGTTGCGGCAGGACATCGCGTGGTGCATGGCGGGCCCACGTACAGCGCGCCTCAGCGAATCACTGCGGAGATGCTTGAAGAGTTGCACCGGCTTGGTCCTTTCGATCCCGAGCACATGCCGGAGGAAATCCTGTTGATTGAGGCGTTTTATCGGCGCTATCCAGAACTACCCCAAATTGCATGTTTTGACACGGCTTTTCATCACGATCTTCCTCGCCTGGCGCGAATCCTGCCGATCCCGCGGCGTTACGAAGCGCACGGGGTGCGGCGGTATGGGTTTCACGGGCTGTCGTACTCGTTTCTCATGGGAGAACTGGCCCGCATTGCCGGAGCGAAGGCGGCACAGGGCCGGGTCATCCTTGCCCACCTTGGGAATGGCGCCAGCCTGGCGGCGGTGCATGAGGGCAAGCCCGTGGACACAAGCATGAGTTTCACTCCGGCAGCCGGGTTGCCGATGAGCACACGCTCCGGCGATCTCGATCCCGGACTGGTTTGGTACCTGGCGCGCACTGAAAAAATGGGCGCACGGGAATTCAATAAAATGGTGAATTTCCAGTCCGGGCTGCTCGGGGTATCGGAGACCAGCTCCGACATGCATGACTTGCTCGAGCATGAGGCGCGGGACGTGCGAGCGGCTGAAGCGGTCGCGTTGTTTTGCTACCAGGTCAAGAAATGGATCGGCGCATTTACGGCGGCGTTGGGTGGACTGGACGTGCTGGTATTTGCGGGCGGCATTGGAGAGAACGCGCCCACGGTCCGCGAACGGATCTGCGATGGGCTGGGGTTCCTTGGAATCGAACTGGAAGAAAATCGAAACAGGGCGAACGAGGCCATGATTTCCACGGGTGCCAGCCGGGTAGCGGTCCGCGTCATCCACACCGACGAAGAAACGGTGATCGCGCGCGCGGTGTACCACGAACTCGGGCTCGGCTCGCCCGCTAGAGAACGGAATTCGGACCATGCGAAGGAATAGGCAGTATCGGCTGTTGGCGCGGGGCCCCCCGACAGCCCTGAGTGCTGCCAACGACGGAAATCGAAGAATGAAAGGAATACGACGATGCTGGACAAAGCCAAGACACTGACAGGCTACAGAATTGAAGGTCTCGACGGCGAAATAGGGAAGATCAAGGAGTTCTACTTCGACGATCATCACTGGGCCGTTCGCTACCTGGTCGCCGACACGGGAACCTGGCTTACGGGCAGGCAGGTGCTGATCTCCCCGCACGCCCTGCGTGCCGTGACAAGGGAAAAGAGGCAGATCGCAATCGATCTGACCAAGAAGCAGATCGAGGGCAGTCCATCCTTGGACACCGACAAACCGGTCTCGAAACAATTCGAGATGGACTATTACGGCTACTATGGATGGCCGCTGTACTGGGGCGGACCGTACATGTGGGGATCATATGCCTACATTCCGCGTGACCGTGAAAGATCGAAAGCCACCAACCCGGGTGGAAAAGCGTGGGATCCCCACTTGCGCAGCACTCACGACGTGAGCGGCTATCACATCCAGGGGACAGACGGCGAGATCGGCCACGTCGAGGATTTTGTCATTGATGACCAGACGTGGGCGATTCGTTACCTGGTTGTCGATACACGGAACTGGTGGCCGGGGACGAAGGTCCTGGTCTCACCGCAATGGATCGAGCGTGTGAGCTGGGACGAGTCGAAAGTGTTCGTCAATCTTTCCCGTGATGCCATAAAGAAATCACCCGAATACTCGGAGGAATCACTGCTCACCAGGGATTATGAAACCAGGCTGCATGGACATTACAATCGCAAGGGATACTGGATTGAGGAAGCGGCCGTCAAGGTTCAGTCCCACCAGTGAAAGCGGGTACGAGACCAGAAGCAAGAGATACTGAGAACAACGGAGAAAGGAACATATCCATGAAAGCATCGAAATCTATGACCAAAGACCCCATCTGTGGAATGAGCGTGGACGTCGCAACCGCTGTCCACGCCGAACGAGACGGAAAGACATACTATTTCTGCTGCGACGGCTGTCGGCAAAAGTTTCTGTCCGGTGGCAAGCCTGGGGACAAGTCCGAAGGCTGCTGTGGATAAGAAGGCGCATCACAAGGGGCGCCACACAAGGGCGCGATGGAAGATATCATGAAAGCAAAAACCCTCTCCCCGGAGCTGCTGCACAAGATGGATGCCTACTGGCGCGCCGCCAACTATCTGTCGGTCGGCCAGATTTATCTCTACGACAATCCCCTGCTCAAGGAGCCGCTGAAGCTGTCTCACGTGAAGCCGCTGGTGGTCGGACACTGGGGGACGACACCGGGCCAGAACTTCATCTACGTGCATTTGAACCGGGTCATCAAGAAGTATGACCTGGATATGTTCTACGTCGCCGGGCCCGGTCACGGCGGTCCGGCGCTGGTGGGCAACACGTATCTCGAAGGAACATACAGTGAGATTTATCCCAACATCACTCAGGATGAGGCGGGGCTCAAGAAGCTGTTCATGCAGTTCTCATTCCCGGGCGGGATTTCCAGCCATGTTGCGCCGACGACGCCCGGGTCGATTCATGAAGGCGGCGAGCTGGGGTATTCGCTCAGCCATGCATTCGGGGCCGCATTCGACAACCCCGATCTGATCGTTGCCTGCGTCGTGGGCGACGGTGAAGCGGAAACGGGCCCCCTGGCCACCGCATGGCAGTCCAACAAGCTTCTCAATCCAGTTTTCGACGGAGCGGTGCTGCCTATCCTGCATCTCAATGGCTACAAGATCAACAACCCGACAATCCTCGCCCGCATCGAGCATGAGGAGTTGGAGCAATTCCTGCGAGGCTGCGGCTGGACGCCCTACTTTGTAGAAGGTGATGAGCCGGAAGCGATGCATCAACTCATGGCCGCCGCACTAGAGGGGGCTATCGAGGACATCCGCCGCATCCAGGGCGATGCGCGGAGCAAGAAAGACGCCGCGCGGGCGCGCTGGCCAATGATCGTTCTCAGGTCGCCAAAGGGCTGGACGGGACCAAAAGTCGTCGACGGTCTGCAGGTTGAAGGCACGTCTCGGTCACACCAGGTGCCGCTCCTGGTGGATTCCACGCATCCTGATCATCTCACGCAGCTCGAAAGCTGGATGAAGAGCTACAGGGCGGAGGAGTTGTTCGACAAGAACGGTCGACTCATGCCGGAGTTGGCCGAGCTGGCGCCCAATGGCGACCGGCGCATGGGCGCCAATCCGCATGCCAACGGCGGGATTCTACTGCGCGACCTGCGAATGCCGGACTTCCACGTCCACGCGGTCAATGTCCCGTCGCCCGGCGCCATAGATGGCCAGGACACGCTCGTGCTGGGCAAGTTCCTGCGTGATGTTGCCAAGCTGAATCAAGACCAGCGCAATTTCCGCATCTTCGGTCCTGATGAGACGCTCTCGAATCTGCTGGGCGCGGTTTTCGAAGTCACCAACCGTCAATGGGACGCCCGACAAGAAAAGAACGACGAGTTCCTCGCGCCTGCCGGACGTGTGCTGGACTCGATGCTCAGTGAACACCAGTGCGAGGGCTGGTTGGAAGGATACCTGCTGACAGGGCGACACGGCCTGTTCAACAGCTATGAGGCCTTTATTCGCATCGTCGACTCGATGTTCAGCCAGCACGCCAAGTGGCTGAAAGTCACTTTGGAACTGCCCTGGCGCAGGAAGATCGCCTCATTGAACTACCTGCTGGCCTCCCACGTCTGGCAGCAGGATCACAACGGGTTCACGCACCAGGATCCGGGTTTCATCGACCATGTGGTTAACAAGAAAGCAGATATCGTGCGGGTGTACCTGCCGCCTGATGCCAATTGCCTTTTGTCGGTCTTCGATCACTGCCTGCGCAGCCGGCATTATGTGAACGTGGTTGTCGCAGGAAAACACCCTCTTCCCCAATGGCTCTCCATGGACGCGGCCGTCACGCACTGCACCGAGGGCATCGGCATCTGGCAATGGGCCAGCAACGACCAGGACGCCAAGCCGGACGTGGTGATGGCCTGTTGCGGCGACACGCCCACTCTGGAGATTCTGGCCGCGGTGTCCATTCTGCGTGAGCATCTTCCTGAACTGAAAATCCGGGTGGTCAATGTCGTCGATCTCATGAAGCTGCAGTCTCAGAGCGAGCACCCTCACGGACTGAGCGACATAGACTACGATTCGCTTTTCACGAAAGACACGCATATCATCTTCGGTTTCCATGGATACCCATGGCTGATCCATCGGCTGACCTACCGCCGGACCAACCACAACCTGCACGTCCGGGGCTACAAGGAAGAGGGCACGATCACGACGGCCTTCGATATGAGGGTGCAGAATGATCTGGACCGTTTTCATCTTGTACAGGACGTGGTCGATC
>CAYTGX010000169.1:0-4870 GCA_964437385.1 uncultured Spirochaetaceae bacterium | reverse complement strand
CCCTTCTTTTTGCTGCGAAGCAGCCCTTCTTTTTGCTGCGAAGCAGCCCTTCTTTACGCTCGCGTGGACCATCCGGTCCGCCCGTCCGGCTACATCCCGAAGATGCGCCTGTTCACCATCTGGTCGAGTCTCGAGATCTGGAGCCCCGTGCCGTTTACTTTGTCATAGTCCACATTGGTCTTCAGCATCTCGGCGGGATCTCCGTGCGCAAGTGTTTTGGCAATGCCCGGTTCCTTGTCCCACAGGGCGCTCATCATCTTTGCCAATTCGGAGTCCGCGCCGAGGTCCCGCGCCTTTTTCTCCGCCATGCGGTAGTTTTCCACGTTCAGGCGGATGAAATCCATGCGGATCCTCGTGCTGTTGTCCTTTCCCGGCGCCGTGTCGGTGCGCAGGATGTGGTTGTCGAACTCCACGTGCCCCTGCCAGTTCATCCGGTCGAGGATCCAGAGCACTGCCACCATTTCCTTCAGCCCGTCCATGCCGGTGAGCATCGGCAGGTCGTTGTCGAACTGGCCTGGTTTCTGGTTGCCGACATGGAGGAAGAACATCTTCTGTGCGTGCACGGCCATGGCCACCGCCACCTCCGCGGAGAGATTGGTCATGCCTTCATGCTGCAGAACTTCGGGATTCACTCCCCAGAAGCTCGGGTCATTCAGCATGGCGATGATGCCCAACGCATGGCCCGTTGTGGGAATGTACATTTCTCCGCGCGGCTCGTTGGGCTTGGGCTCGATGCTTCCGTGCCGGATCGTTCCGTTCTGTTCCTTGATGTAGCGTTCGGCCAGGTTCAGCCCCTCGATGAGGTAATGGAAGTTCCTCTCCCAGGGCACGGAGAACTGGCATTCGAAGCCGTCCCGCGCCACCCAGTACGTCATGTATTCAGCGCCGAGGTAATTCCCGATGCGGATGGTGCGCATGACCTTGCGTGCGGCAAGGAGCCGGATCTCAGGGTTGGGGTTGGTGAGCCCGCCGTTGCGGAAGAGCGGGTTGGCGTGCAGGCTGCAGGTGATCATTGCCACCTTCAGCTCGGCCGCGTCGAGTTTTTCCTTGAGGGCCTTGAGCGTCTTGGAGGCGGGACTGGAGGGATCCAGGTCGTCCTCGAGGTGCTTGGGGTCCCATGCAACCAGGTCGTCGTCATGCGCGGAGGTGAGCTCGATCAGCTTCTCTTCGCGCGCTTTGCAGAGCAGGTCGCAGATCTCCAGTGAGGTCATGCGGTCCATCACCGCGGGCCCGAACGGGTCCCCGACGGGGTTGCTCACGCACCAGAACGGCATGGAAATTCTTCGGTTCTTCATCAGGGTCGGTCTCCTTCCGTTGTTGCGGGCTGACAGGCCTCGCATTTGTTCGAGTCATAGGAGAGCATTCGCGTGATACCGAGCGGTGTGCCGCATCGGACGCACAGGACGCGGTAGGGCAGCATGAGCCTGCGCTGCCAGATCACCACGGCCACGGCCAGCACGGCAACCGCGAGAAGATACGTGTCGCTGATTCCGTAGCGGGCGAATATCCAGGACGCCGCCCATGCCCCGATCACGACCATGGTCAGGGAGAGGGTGGCGATCCTTTTGCGGATGGCTGCGTCTTTGAAGCGTCTCTGGTAGAGGTGAAATGCCCAGAGTGCGACCATTGGGACCAGCAGGACTTTCTGCAGCAGGTTGGAAATGGAAGTGTGTTCCACCATGACTCCGTGTAGGGTGTAGTGTAATGGGGCGCCCGCGCGCGGTCAACCATAGCCCGCCTGAACCCTGGATTTGGCGCCGGCATTGACCACGCTCCGCGACGCCGCTATCCTTGTGCAATGCATCCCCCCGGATCCGGCGCGAGGATCGTCATCAACGGCGGCGCGCGTGTCATTTTTTCGGAACCGGGCCGTCCCCTTCTGTTCGCCCTGATGTCGGAACGCATTTTCATCCCCTCCGCCTGCGGAGGCCGGGCAAGCTGTGGACAGTGCAAGGTCAGGGTTCTCTCGGGCGCGGAGGGGTATGCCGCCGAAGAGCTTCCCCTGATTCCCGAAAAGGACCGTCAGAGGGGAGTCCACCTTGCCTGCCAGGTCAGGATCGGCGCGGAGACGCGGGTGGAGATCCCCGAAACAAGCCTGCGCGCCCGGCAGTACAAGAGCCGCGTCACTTTCATCCGCGACCTTGCCCCTGACATGCGGGAAGTCACGGTGGAGCTCATCGGCCCGGACCGCATGCCCTTCAAGGCCGGCCAGTATGTGCAGTTCCTGATTCCCGGCACCGAGCAGGATGCGCAGCCCCTGTTCCGGGCATATTCCATCGCCTCGCCCCCCTCGTCATCGGGTCGGCTGACCCTGGTATTCCAGAAGATTCCCGGCGGTGTCTGCTCGTCGTACGTCTTCGAGCGCCTTCGGGCCTCCGATGAGGTTGCAGTCAACGGTCCGTTCGGCGCGTTCTATCTCCGCGAAAGCGAGCGGGACATCATTTTCGTGGCCGGGGGGTCAGGAATGGCCCCTCTGCGGGGCATGCTCACGGACATGGCGGAGAAGCGGATCACTCGTGCCATCACCTGCTATTTTGCCGCGCGGACTGCCCCGGACCTGTTCTACCTGGATGAGATGCGGTCGCTGGAAAGCGAGCTGCCGCATTTCCGCTTCGTGCCGGTCCTCTCCAATCCCCGGCCCCAGGACGGCTGGGAGGGAGAAAAGGGAGGGATCGCCTCGGCGCTGAACCGTCTCCTGCCTGGGCTCACCCGTCACGAGGCGTACCTGTGCGGGAGCCCCGGCATGATCGACGCCTCCATGGGGGTCCTGCGCGCCAAGGGGCTGTCGGAAGACCTGATCTTCTATGATAAGTTCTCATGATTGATTGATGGTGTTCGAAACGCTGGATTGATTTGCGGCCACGGCCGCGGTATTATCGCCCAAGGGAGGAGAGTATGGCAGTCCATTTGTACCTTTCAACGATTCCCGAAGCGCTCATCGCGTCCATGCTGACGCCGCTGGATTTCGGCATGTATTACTCGGTCGGCATGGAGAAGAAGTCTCGCGGCCAGGCCCAATACTTCAGCGTGGACAGGGGATTCTCCAGCGACTATTTCCCCATGTCGGAGATCGATTCCCGCTGCGTGCCGCACCCGAACGGGGAGCCGAAGCACTCCGTGTACCTGTCCGTGTACAGGGTGCTTGAGCACGTACCGCTGAGCGCCATTGGCAAGCTCTACCTCGCCACGCGGGATGGGAGGGTCCTGGAGATCGCCCCGACAAAGGTGATGCCGAACTTTCCCAAGGCGTTCCGTTTCTACCAGGAAATCTGCCCGGTCTCGCCGCGCGTTGTGAGTCGTCTTGATCCGCAGGAGTTCAGTGCGTTCATGACAGACTCCAAGCGGAGCATCCACGTGCCCAAGATCTTCTTTGCAGAGCTGAGCCTGGGCGAGCTCGCGGCGAACCCTGAAACAGGGAGCGTCCGTGACCTCTCCTACCCCAACATCGAGCACCTGCGGTCCTGCATCACCGAGGTGAAGAAGGACACCCACAAGGGAACCAAAACGGTGGACCGCGCGGCGCCTACAGATTTTCCCTATCGCCTGGTAGAGAATGGATTCTTCCTCGGCAGCGGGAAGGAGCTGCTCTACTATCCGATGCCTTCGGAGAAGGAGCTGCAGACCACGCACTACCAGTGGTGGAGATCAGCCTCCGGCTAAGTCACGTGCGCGGAGAGCTTGCCTTGTACGGCGGGGAGAAGACGGCGCATGAGCCCTTCCCGCCGTGGCCGCAATTCGCGGAAAGGACACTCACCAGCGTCCTCGAGCCGCTTCGGTCGGGCAGGGTCTCCTATTTGTCCGGTGCCAGGGGCAGAGAGTTCGAAGCCCGGTGGGCTTCGTGGATCGGGGCCACCCACGCCGTCTCCTGCTCCAGCGGCACGGCCGCCCTTCATATGGCCCTCGTCGCCCTCGGCATCCAGCCGGGGGACGAGGTCATCGTCCCCTCCCACACTTTTCTCTCCACCTCACTCGCTGTTCTGCATGCCGGCGCCATTCCGGTTTTCTGCGACGTGGGGGAGGATCATACGATGGATCCGCGCGCGCTGGAGGCCCGGGTCACCGGGCGGACGCGGGCGGTCATCGTCGTGCACCTGTACGGCATCGTGTGTGCCATGGACCGTATCCTTGAGGCGGCCCGGCAGCACGCCCTTTCGGTGGTGGAGGATTGCGCCCAATCGGTCGGGGGGGAGTTCCACGGGAAGAAGGCCGGGACCCTCGGTGATGCGGGGTGCTTCAGCTTCTCCGAGGGCAAGCATGTAAGCACGGGGGGCGAGGGCGGCATGGTCGTGACTGACAACGACACGCTCGCTGAGTCGTGCCGATCCCTGCGCGACTATGGCCGCGAGCAGTCCGCCGCGGAGGACCGTGGCGCGGCCGCGCACGTACGGGTAGGATTCAACTACCGGCTGACGGAAATCCAGTCCATTATCGGGCTGGGCGAGCTCGACCGGCTGGACGCGTGGAATCTCCCCCGTCGCACAGGATTTGCCAGGACATACGATCATGCCTTCTCACAGCTCTACGGCGTGCGCGCCCTGCCTCTCAACACCCCGGATCGACGAAACGCCTATTGGAAGTACCCCCTGCAGCTCGACCTGGAGAAGCTCACCTGCGGGGTGGAGGAGTTTCTGAGGGCGCTCGTTGCAGAGGGGCTCCCGGACTGCGGCGGACGTTGGCGTGAGTCCTACAGGGAGCCCGTATTTGCGGGGCGCGCGCAGGCCCGCTGCGTAGTGGCAGAGGCATTACAGGGAACGACTGTTGTGCTCGGGCTTCCGCCGTCATGGGAACGCGCGCACGTGGAGCTCTGCGTGTCCGCTGTGAAGAAGGTGCTGCGGGCGTACAGGCGCTGAGAGAGCCGCTTTCCCGGGGG
>CAYTGX010000168.1:0-4873 GCA_964437385.1 uncultured Spirochaetaceae bacterium | reverse complement strand
TCAATCTCGTATACCATTTCGGCAATATCCAGCGAATCCAGCCCAAGGTCGAATTTGAGATGTTTATCGGGACTCAACGATGCCCGCTCGATCGAGGTGTGCCTTGAGAGGATTTCGACGAGTTTCTCCTGAATCTCAATTCTATCCATAACTGGCTCCTCAAATCTGGTCTCAGCCATGTATAGACGAAATTCGGCGATTTGTCAAAGGTGCCTGCCGATCGGCGGTCCCCTGTGAGCGTGTAGGGCGATGGCAAGCAAAATACAGTCGGGCTCGCGCGCGAATACCGCCCTTCGGGCGGTGCGTGATAGTGCGTTGCACCAGGGTGCTCGTTTCACTATATTCGTGTGCAAGCCATGAAACTCCTTTGCATAGCAGACCACGTGGACCCGCTTATCTACAGCACGGGCCTCAAAACACGTCATGGCAATGTCGACCTGGTCCTGAGCGCGGGAGACCTGACGCTGGACTACTATGACTTCATCGTCAGCACGTTGAACAAGCCGCTGTATTTCGTGTTCGGAAACCATCACCTGGAAGGGCGGAACGGCGAGGGGGCATCCGCGGATTTCTACGACAAAAACATCGCACGAGAGGCAGGCATCGTGTCGACGTGCGGGGCGACATGCATAGAGGGGAAGGTCGTCCGCAACAAAGGGCTCATCCTGGCCGGGCTGGGAGGGAGCATCTGGTATAACGGGGGAGGGAACCAGCACACCGACTTCACAATGCTCCTGGTCATCCTGCGGATGATGCCCCGGCTGTTCTGGCACAAGATCATGCATGGGAGGTTCCTGGATATCCTGCTCGCCCATTCGCCCCCCTACGGGATCAACGACCTCCCCGATCCCTGTCACACCGGGTTCCGCGTCTTTCTGTGGTTCATGAGGACCTTCAAGCCGCGGTACCTCGTGCATGGACACGTGCACCTCTACGACAGGAACGCCGCCCGGGAGGCGCATTACGGAGGAACGACGATCATCAACGCATATGACCACATCATGATCGATCTGGGGAATACTACATGAGCGATCGAATGTATCAGACCCTTGCGCGCAGTGACTTCAGCAAGCTGCGGACGCAGCAGACCTTCCGGAGGATACTCTCCCTGCTCAAAGCACAGAAAGACGAGATGCTTTCCCTGGGCGATGTGCGCTCGCTGCTGCGGCCGGACGCGGAAGTCTACCGGGGAATGCGGACCGTTCCCATCGAGAAGATCGTCGGCAGCGAAGGGCGATACAAGGATTTCGACCGGGCGTTCCTGCCCCGTCATGACAAGCTGATGGGCCGCTGGATGAGGGTGGACCTCGCGCACTACCAGAATGTCTCTCTTCCGCCGATACAGGTTTTCGAGATCGGCGGCGTGTACTTCGTAAGGGACGGCAATCACAGGGTCTCTGTGGCCAAGGCCCAGGGGGCGGAGTTCATCGACGCCGAAGTGATCTCACTGTCGTCGGAGATTTCCCTTTCACCCAATATGACCCTGGAAGAGCTCAAGCGGGCAGTGATCGACTTCGAGAAGAGCAGGTTTTTCGAGACCACGCAGCTCGATATCCGCCGACCGGGATGCATCCTGGAGTTTACAGAGGTCGGGCGCTATGACGAGCTGCTCCGCCATATCAGCGAGCACAAGTGGTACATCAATCTCAAGAAGACCGAGGAGATCCCCTTCGAGCAGGCGGCCGTCTCCTGGTACGACGAAGTATACGTCCCCATCATCACGGTGCTGCGCGAGTCGAAGCTCCTCGCCGCATGCCCGCAGACCACGGAGGCCGACTTCTACGTGTTCATCGGAAAGCACTGGAGCGAGCTGAACAGGCGCTATGGACCCCTCTTCACGCTGGAGGAGGCCGCGGAGGACTACGCGCACAACTCGCAGAAGCCGGGCCTGAAAGCGATGGCCCGCACGGTGTGGGCGAGGATCAAGGGACTGCTCCGGCTGTTCGCGCGCCGGTGAACGTCAGCCTCCCCTGATGTAGGCTTCGTAGTCCGCTTCCGTCAGAAGGTTCTCCAGCTCTCCCGGGTCGCTCATCTCGAGCTCGATCAGCCAGCCCTGTCCCAGGGGATCCTTGTTGATGAGGGAGCAGCTTTCTTCGGAGGCCAGGACGCCGTTGACCCGGGCCACGGTCCCCGAGACCGGGGCGTATATCTCGCTGGACGATTTCAGTGAATCCACAGTGCAGGCCACGTCCCCGCGCACGAGGTGCCTGCCCTGCGCGGGAAGCTCGACATAGGCGATATCTCCCAGCTCCGCTTGAGCAAAATCAGAAATCCCGACCTTTGCCCGGCTTCCCACGATGAGCACCCAGGTGTGATCTTTCGTGTAAAGCAGCATCACGCTCTGCCTCAGTCCAGCAGCGGGTTGCCGCCGGAGGAGTTTCCCGGGTCAGGGCCCGGACCACCCCCATCCAGCTGTGTGCCGCCCGTGTTTCCTCCACCCTGGAGATCGGGGTTGCTGAGAAGGGAGTTCTTCAAATTCTCCAGCGTCGAAGTGGTCTGGGTTGAATTGTACTCGTCCAGCTCATCGAAGGTCTTCGGCTCCGTGCCGGAGAGGAAAACCTCTGTGATGGTTTTCTTCGTGTATGCAGTGGGCAGAAGTCCGGAGGTCGCGCTGACCACCACATCCACGAGACCTGTTTCGGGCCGTGAGAACTTCTTGACCGGAAGGTCCTTGTGAACAGCTTTCATGAATTTGGCCCAGGTGGGGCCGGCAATGGCTGCGCCGGTGAGCGCCGTGCCGAGAGACCGGTTTCCCTGGTCGAACCCGTACCAGACGGCCGTGGTGACATACGGAGAGAATCCGACTGTCCACGCATCCGACCAGTTCTGCGTTGTTCCTGTCTTGGCCGCAAAAGGCTGGCCCTTGTCGTTCCAGATGTCCAGCATGCCCCCGACGCCGCCGAGGGTCCCTTCCTTGATCGTGCTTTGCAGAATGCTCGTCATGATGTAGGCGGTCTGCCTGCTCATGATCTGCGCCGAATCTCCCTTCCTGCTCTCCTTGGCGAGTATCTCTTTTGCCGGCTCCAGGATGATCTTGCCGTTCCTGTCCTCGATATAGCGGATGGAGACGGGCACCACTTCACGGCCGCCCGTGGCAAAAACCGAGTATGCGCGGGCCATCTCGAGGGGGGAGACCGTGATGATCCCCAGGCCAAGGGGATAGTACCGCGGAAACCTCCGGTCGATCTCCGCCGGGTCAGTGACGCCCAGCATGCGGCTTGCCCTCTGGATTGCCGCGTCGAATCCGATGCCGTCCAGGACCCTCAGTGAAGGCACATTCATCGACTCCGCCAGGGCGTCTCGGAGGAGAACCCTGCCGTGCCATTCCCCCTTGTAGTTGAGGGGCTCATAGAGGGTCCCGTCCGCGTTGGTAAACACCACGGGGGCATCCATGATCATCGTGGCAGGCGTGAACTTGCGGGAGTCAATAGCCGCCGAATAGTACAGCGGCTTGAACGCAGACCCCGGCTCGACCTCCGACTGGGTGGCGCGATTGAATTGGTCCGCGCTGGAGAACTGCCGCCCTCCCACCATGGCGAGTATGTAGCCATTGGAGGGGTCGATGGAAACAAGCGCGCCCTGTACCTGTGTCTTGCGCGTCACGGCCAGGCTCGAGTCGATTCCCGAGGACACTATGGGCTGCGCTTTCTGCAGAGAGAACAGGGATGCCACCATCTCCACGACGGGTCCCATCTTCCTTGCAAACTCCCGCTTGGCGTTTCCGGTGGCGTTCCGGTTGCGGTACATCAGGTCATCAACGTCGAATGACAGGCCGAGCATGTCGATCATCGGCAGGTACGATGCATTTGAGGAAGCGATTTTCGCCCCGGAGCTTGACAGATAGAGCGCGTTCACCTTGTCGATGTCTTCCGCCATTCTCTTGTCCGCCTCCCTCTGGTAGTCGAGGTTGAGCGTGGTGTGGACGACAAGCCCATCCGTGAGATAGTTGTACGATCCTACAAGAAGGTCTTCGAGCTGGCCCCTGATATACTCGCTGAAGTAGGGCGCCTTGTCTTCCCTGTCCAGAAAGGCGCTGCTGTTGGATCGTGTGTAATCGTACTTCGTCCAGTATTCGTTGAAGGAGTCGTCTGCCTCCTTCTTTGCCACGTAGCGGAGCTTGACCATCTGGTCGAGTATTTCCCGCTGGAGCCTTCGCGCCCGCTGCGGATTCTTGATGGGGGAGTTGACCGAAGGGCTGGCAAGCTGGATGACGAGCATTGCGGATTCCGCGACCGTGTCTTCCTCCACGGGGTGCTTGAAAAAGAACTTGCTGGCCGCTTGAACGCCCTGGGTCCCGGCTCCGAAGGGCATCTCGTTGAGATACATCTCCAGGATTTCCTGCTTGGTATAACGCCGCTCCATCTGGACGGCCCACCACAGCTCCACCAGCTTGCGCTTGATGGAAATGTCCGTCCTGTCCGCATAGAGCCTGCCGGCAAGCTGCTGGGTGATTGTGCTTGCGCCGGATACATAGCGGCCCGTCATGATGTTGAAGACCGCGCGGGTCAGACCGCGGAAGCTGAATCCGTGATGAGAGTAGAAGTCCCTGTCCTCCCGTGTGAGCAGGGCGTCAACGAGGTTCTGCGGGACCTGGTCAATCGTGATCGGTTCCCGGCTTTGCTCGCCGAAGAACTGGGTGATCTCCCGGTCGTTGATATCGAGTATCTTCGTGGGAAGGGCCGGCTGGTGCTCGCCGAACTGTTCTTTCACTGAAATATTGCGCGTGGCCGCCAGGCCAATGCCCAGCGTCACTCCCATTAGTATGGCGACGGCGAACGACACGATCAGCAATGTTTCGAAGACCGTGTTCTTTTTCGGGTTCAAATGCACATAAAAAGAATAAGAAGCATGGGGGGGGCATGTCAACCGGGGG
>CAYTGX010000167.1:0-4903 GCA_964437385.1 uncultured Spirochaetaceae bacterium | reverse complement strand
TCGTAGACTCCCTGGTCGATGCCGTTCATTGCGGCCAGGAAGTAGATGAGACCGAACCCGAGATGGACCCAGACCACCTGGACGATGCCGATCGAGTTGATGGCAATGGAGGGGGAGGTGAGAAAGCGCACGGTGGTCCCTCCGGCCCACCTGATCAGGAGGTTCAGCGACCCGTCATCACGGAGGTAGATCGAGAAGACCACGCCAATGATGACCGGCCCCAGCAGGTTCGGGATGTAGAGGATGGCACGGTAGGCCTTCCAGCCCCGAATGCCCTCACGCAGGATCGCGGCCACGAAAACAGTTATCACCGTGCTCAACGGGATGTAGCATACCAGGATGCCGGTATTCCAGATCGACGTCCAGAACGCCTGGTCGCTCACCATGGCGCGGTAGTTGGACACGCCGATCCATTTCATCGCCCCGTACCCCTTCCACTCGGTGAAGCTTGCGACCAGGTTCATGATGACGGGATAGAGGATGAACGCGGCAAGGAGCACCAGAAGCGGAGCCAGGAAAAGGTAAGGGGCAATGCCGTCTTGTTCGAGCCCTCGATGACGCATGGCGGGTGCTCCGTGGGGTAGAGTAGAGAGGACGGGGCACGACGCCCCGTCCTCCGAAAGAGAACTCTATTTCTTCGTGATGAGCTTCTGGTACTCGGTGATGAACTTGTCTGTCGTAAGCTGACCGGTGACGAACACCTGGTCGCAGAGCCGGTTCGCGTCATCCTCGTACCCGTTGTAGAACATCGGGAGGTAGTCCAGGGCCAGTGCGCCCTTGAGGTACTGCTGGATGGTCTTGAGCGCAGGATAGTTGGCCTCGAAGCCGCTCACGGCCGTATTGGGCGACAGCGCCCCGGTGGCGCCGGCGTAGATGCGCGCCCCATCACCCGTCGTGTAGAACTTCGCGTAAGCGGCGGCCAGCTTCTGGTTCTTCGACCATTTCATGACGCCATAGCCGATCCCCGCGCCCTGGGCTACCTGCTGGTCCTGGTACTTGCTGTCGGGGAAGTTGATGGTGGGGAAATACCCGATGTTGTTTGCCCCGAGCTTGTCGGAGAACGCCTTCCAGTTGCCGACGTCCGACAGGAGGCCGACGAACATGCCACCGGTCCCGGCGGCGAACTTGTTTATCCCGTCCATGAAATAGGGCCGAGAGAAGCCATCCTTTTCCAGGTACCCCTTCTTCACAAGCGTCTTGATGAACTCGACGCTCTCCTTGAACAGCGGGTCTGCGTATGTCACGGATCCGTCCTTGAGGCCCGCAACGTTCGGCCCGAAGGCGTTCGCAACCAGGCAGCGAAGGAGGAAGTCGATTGTATAGGTCTGGCCGACGGCGATGGGAACGATCCCGGCCGCCTTCAGCTTCTCACAGGCCGCCAGGAACTGCGCCTCGGTCTTGGGGGCCTGCTCGGGATCCAGGCCGGCCTTCTTGAAGTAGTCCTTGTTGTAGTAGATACCGAACCCCTGCATGGTCATCGGCAGGACCTTGATAGGCGCGCCGACCTTGCCGTCCATGGAGACCATTGCGATGCTCGCGGCGGTGAATTGGCTCTTGATATCCTGGATATACGGTGTCAGGTCGACGAGGATGTCGCCAAACCCGTACTCCCGGGCTCCGGGGTGGAACATGGCGACATCCGGTCCCTGGTTGGCGGCTGCAGCGGCCTGGATGATCTGGTAGTACTGGGGCTCGCCGGGCTGGGCGACATGGTTGATCGTGACGCCGGGGTTCCCCTTCTGGAACAGCGCGTCGATCTCCTGCATGGGCTTTTGGGCGTCGCTTGGCCCGAACTTGAAGTCCCAGACGGTGAGCGTGACCGGTCCGCGGGCGCAACTCACCAAGGCGAGCGCCGCAATGGTCGCCGCCAAAATGAAAAATAGAGCCGATCGTTTGATCATGAATACCTCCTTCTATCGTATGAATCACCAGCAGTATCTGGTGAGCCCCCGGGCGCGTAAATGGACTGGATTGCGCGGGAACATGGAATAAATTCTGTGCTATCCTACCCCCGTGTCGCGTCGCCGCACGGTCCGCGGATCCGTCTTCCTCGCCGTCTCGCTGCTCCTGGTATGCGTGCTCATCGCCTTCTCCCTGGTGGTGTACGACTACGCCTCCGGGGTTGCCCGGGACCGGTTCGCGGAAGCGCTGAACACGCTTTCGCGTTCAGTGATGACGAACGTGGACGCCCAGGTGGCCGAGATGAATCGGCTGAGCCTGACGCTCATCTATTCCCGGGTGTTCCAGGGCCTGTTCGCGCGGCACCTGGCCCTTCCCCGCAACCCGGTCTCGGCGGAGCAGAGGATCGCGCGGCTGGAGAACACGGAGGCGCTGATCGAGATCAGCGAGACGATTCTCGGCCCCAACCGCTCCGCTCCCCAGGCCAACGTGTTCGATCTTCGGGGCGAAATGATCGGCGCCGGCTACTACAGCCGCCTCATCGAGAGGGACGTAAAGGGCGAACCCTGGTACGCGGCGGTGATGGGAGCCGGCGGAGACCGCGTGATCCTGCCGCCGCACATGGATCCGCTCCTGGAGCAGACGTCGATCATCGTCAAGGACAAGCGCTATGTCTCCCTGGTGAGGACGTTCCAGGACGCACTCTTGTCCACGCAGGGGATCATCGAGGTGGAGCAGTACTGCGACGCGCTGTTCAGCGAGCTGGATCTTCTCAATGGCGCTTCCGGCTCGTTCTTTCTCTTCGACGACGCCTGGAACCAGCTTTACCCCTATGATGGCTCCCCCGCCGACCCCGCGCCATTCCGCCAGCTGGCCGTCCAGGCGGCTGCGCGTCCGATCGTGACCGGCGTCCTCCCGGGGAAGCGCGAGCCTCAGATCTTTGCGATTGCCACCTCGAGGGACACGGGGTGGACGCTTTTGATCGGTGAGCCGACCGGCGGCCTTGCGGCGAGCGTCCTTCAATACGCGGTGCGGATCGCGCTCCTGGCCCTGATCGCCATCACCTGCTCCCTGGCAGCCTCCTATTTCATCGCCCGCCGCGTGACAGTGCCCCTCAAGGCGCTGCACACCGAGATCGAGACGCTGGGCCTGGAAAACCTGGACGAGATAGGTGCCGGGACCCACAAGTCCGATCTTGGGGAGATCGACGAGCTGCGCCTGGCCTTCCGGGACATGCGGCGGAAGCTCAACGAATCCATCCAGGAAGCCGTGTCACTTCGCGCGCACGAGAAGGAGGCCCAGCTCGTGGCGCTGCAGTCACAGCTGAACCCGCACTTCATCCACAACATGCTGCAGACCATCGGCATCATGGCTGAAGAGGGGTCCCCGGAGGCCATCCAGGATCTGATCATGAACCTCGCCCGGATGCTCCGCTATGTCTCTTCCACGGAGGCAACGACGGCGACGCTGGGGACGGAGATCGAATACGCAGAAAGCTACCTCGCTGGGATGAGGGCAAGATTCGGCGACAGCCTCGAGTACGTGATCGACGTCAGTCCCGCGATGAGGCAGATCGTTGTGCCCCGCCTCATTCTCCAGCCGTTCATCGAGAACTGCTTCAAGTACGGAACCACCGCGCGTCCTCCCTGGTGCATCGAAATTCGCGGAAACAGTGCTGACGGACATTGGTGCCTGGAAGTTCTCGACAACGGGCCGGGGTTCGCGGCGGAAACCATGGCCCGCATCTCCGAGCGGCTCGCCGCCCGACGGCAAAGGGCGGGAGGCCTGTCCCCGATGTCGATCTCGGGGATGGGAATCGTCAATTCCTGCGAAAGACTGCGGCTCGCTTTCGGGGACGAGGCGGTATTCGAGATCACCAACCGTCCCGACGGCGGCGCACGCATCGCGATGGGGGCCTTGTTCCATGGCTGAGAGGAAGCTCACCTTTGTCGTCGCCGAGGACGAAGAGCGAATGAGGGAGTACCTGGCGCGCAAGACCACGGAGCTGGACCCCGCACTGGAATGCGCCGGCACGGCGGCGGACGGCGAAGAAGCGGTGGAGCTGGCGGAGCGCCACTTGCCCGACCTGCTGATTACAGACATCAAGATGCCGGTGATCGGGGGGCTGGAGCTGATCCAGCGCCTGCGCCGCACGAACCCCGACCTGCGGATCCTCATCGTCTCCGGCTACAGCGAGTTCGAATACGCCAAGCGGGCCATCGAGCTGGGCGTGGACGAGTACCTGCTGAAGCCTGTCGATTTGCAGGCCTTCCAGGAAACTCTGCGCAGGATTCGCATCCGAATAGAAGCGCGCGCCGGAGCGATCGACGCCGAGTTCGGGCTGGACCGGATCGGATCGCGGGAGGAGGAACTGGCGAACGCCGTTGAGCTGTATCTCAAGGAGAACTACCGCCAGCCATACTCCCTCGAGCGCCTCGCGGCCGCCTTCGGCTGCAAGGCCGCCTACCTCCTGCGGCTGTACCGTCGGATCAAGGGAGGCACCCCCACGCAGGACCTGATCCGTCTCCGCATCGAGAAGGCCAAGCGCCTGCTCGTGGGGCATCCGCAAATGGAGATCAAACAGGTGGCCGTCGCAGTGGGCTACGAGGATGCCCTGTATTTCTCCCGGCTGTTCAAGAAGGAAACGGGCAAGAACCCTTCCACGTTCAGGGACTCGATGGCCCGGCCGTAGCCCGCAGCCACGCGGGGTCACGGTCGGCCGTGGCGATATTGGTACGCCGCGCGTCCACGCCGGAGAGAAACCGCTCCGGGGTCAGCGCGCCGGCCAGCATGGATTCAAAATCCGCTTCGACCTCCATCCATTGCGCCATGATAAACTTGACCCCGCCCTGGAACGGCTCCCCGCCAAGCGGCGCTGAGCCCAGGAAGGTCTGCTCGTTAGGCAGAAGGGGAACCGGACGGGTCGGGAAGGACAGGCTCGTGCCTTCAGGCTGGCCCGCGGCGTAGCGGTAGAGGTTGTCTTCCCGGGTCAGGAATCGGAAGA
>CAYTGX010000166.1:0-4936 GCA_964437385.1 uncultured Spirochaetaceae bacterium | reverse complement strand
CTACCTGTCCAAGCTCGTGAAAGAATTGAGCATCATGAAGGAAAGAGGGGTATAGAGCACATGCAGCCAGTGCAGCAGCACGCAGGACAGGGGCAGTCCCAACAGGAGCCGCTTCGACGCAGAATCAGCAATTTCATGGCGCGAACCGTTGACCGGTTCCGCATCGCGTTGTGGGTGGTTCTTATTGCCGCAGCCGCATTCCTGATCGGTTACCTGATCTACACGGAAGTCAACAAGAAGCTCATCTACGACTCCAGCACGATTGCCGAAGGCGCGCAGGACCTGTTCGACAAGTGGACGGCGGAGCCGGACGCGGCCAAGAAGGCCGCGCTGGAGAAGGATCTCACCGGGCAGCTGGACACGCTCGTGTCCCGGTATCCCCGGCAGTACGGCGGACAGCGGGGCCTGTTCCTCCGCGCAGACCTGAGCTACGCGAAAAAGGCCTGGGATGCGGCTCTCAAGGACTATGTGACGCTGGCCGGGCGCTTTCCGAAGAGCTATCTTGCTCCTATCAGCCTTTTCGACGCGGGCGCATGCGCCGAGGAAAAGGGAGACGCGGACGGGGCGCAGAAGCTGTACACGCAGGTCTACGTTTCCTACAAGGACTCCACGGTTGCCCCGCGGGCTATTTTCAACGCGGGCCGCATTGACGAGCAGAAAGGGGCCTGGGCTGAAGCTCAGAAGAAGTACGAGCAGATGGACACCCTCTACGGCCAGAGCGTGTGGACCAGGCTGGCGAAAAACCGTGTGGTCCAGCTCAAGGTGCAGGGAAAAATAAAATAGAAGGCCCGCACGCGCATGCCCGCAGCCGCGGAAGATCGCGCGGGGCGCGGCAGGGCTCAAGCTGAGGAGGGGCGCGCATGGCAGAGAAAAGGGCCGTATCCAAGTTCCTGGAAACCAGGTATTTCGGGCTCGTGATCGGGTTCCTTGTCTTCGCCATCCTGTTCGGCCTCAGCTCCGGAACCGTGCTTATTCGCTTTGCCGAGCAGAAAATGCTCGATTTGAACTTCCGCCTGAAGAATACGATCACCCGCACGCGCGTCCAGGAAGGCGTCTCGGTTCTTCAGGCCAATCCGCGCATTTCTCCTGACATACTTATTGTAGGTATCGACGACAAGGCCCTGGCGCGTTTCGGAAGATGGCCGTTTCCCCGGTACAGACACGCGGACCTGATAGATTCCTTTGCCCGCATCAAGAACCAGGCGGAACGGGAAAGGGCCCTCTTCGTTGATGTGTTCTTTATCGAACCCTCGGCCACTCCGGAGGATGACGCCCTGCTGGTATCCAGCATCAGGAATAACGGCCGCGTCTTCCTGGAAACCGTTCTCACGGAAGAGGAAAGCCCCCCCGGAACGGATGAGGAGTTCTTCGGCAGGCAGGAAATCCTCGATTCACGCATCGGCACGCTTACGAACGTGAAAGGCGACTGGCTGAAAGTCAGCCCCTTCCTCGGTCTTCAGTCTCCTCTCAAGCCCTATTCGCGGGCCACCTACGCGTTCGGACACGCGAATTTCCTTCCGGATGCGGACCAGGTGTACCGCCGGCAGCCGCTGGTGGCACGCCTGCTGAGGCTGCAGAAAGAGATCCCGCTGGACGAGCTCACCGTGGATGAGCCCCTGGACAGGGCGGGGTTCGAGCACCTTGCCTGGATAGACAAAAACAATGAGACCCATGATGTGCCATACCCCCTGACTCCCGCTGTGCTGAAAGACCTGAAAACTCAGATGGAGAAGCTTGCGCCCCTCAAAGTTGAAGAAGCCACCGACACGGCACCCAAAAAGAGCTACTTCGTCGTGAGGAAATACCGGGACACTTTTCTCCCTTCCGTCACGCTTTCCCTTGCCCTCGAATACATGCACAAAAAGATGTCGGACGCAGAGATCGTACTGGGCCGCTCTATACGGATTCCCTCTCCGGAAAAATACAATGTAGACACTCAGCAATGGGAGCCCTATACAATTACGGTCACGCCTCCCCAATACGACCAGGACGGCACCATCACGAAACAGGGAAGTTTCAGGAAGGTCCCCGAGGTCCTGATTCCCATCGATGACAGCGGCTCCATGCTCATCAACTTCATGGGTGAGCCTTCCAGCGCAAATCCGGACGAACATCAGACATTCCCGGTCCGCTCCTACTTCGGGTATGCAGCCTCGCCCCCGCCACCTGACCCCGCGCGCTGGCCGCCCACGAAAAAGGTGGGCAATACGATCCTCATGGTCGGCCCCTTTTCCCAGGGGATCGCGGCAGACCAGAAGCCCACTCCTTTCGGGCTGATGTACGGCGTCGAGATGCACGCAAACGCGCTCAACACCATCCTCATGGGGAATTTCCTGAATTACGCGGATCCGCGGGTAAACACGCTTATCCTGTTCGCCCTGGTCATGCTGGTCTCACTCATGGTTTCGCGCCTTTCCACGATCTTGTCGCTGGTCGTCACATTCGGTGCCATCGTGGTGTATTTCTTCTGCTTCCTCCTTCTTTTCGAGTTCGACAGCTACGTCCTGACATTCTCCGCGCCGGCAATCGGCGTGTTTCTCTGCTTCCTTGCTGTCGTCGCCTACCGGACGGTGTTCGAAGAGCGGGACAAGCGCCGGATTCGCGACATGTTCGGCAAATATGTGAGCCCCGCGGTCGTGGACGAAATACTCCAGAACCCCCCCGAGCTGGGCGGCGTGGACAAGGACCTGACAGTATTCTTCTCGGATATCCGCAGCTTTACCTCTCTTTCCGAGCGGATGACTCCCCAGGAGCTCGTGAACCACCTCAACCTGTACCTGACGGCGATGACGGATCTGATCCTCGAGTACTCGGGGACGCTGGACAAGTACGTCGGTGACGAGATCATGTGCTTCTGGGGAGCTCCCTTGCCCCAGGCCGATCATGCGCTCCTTGCGTGCAAGTGCGCCTTGAAGCAGATGGAAGTGTTGAATAAGATGAACGCAGGCTGGCCCCCGGAAAGGCGCCTTGACATCGGCATCGGGCTCAACACGGGGACCATGACAGTGGCCAATATGGGATCGACGGGAAGGATGAACTACACTCTCATGGGAGATTCGGTCAACCTCGGCGCCCGACTGGAGGGCACCAACAAGCAGTATTCCACGCACATCATCATGAGCGAGTTTACATACGCCCAGGTAAAGGACAAGGTGGTTGCGCGGGAGCTGGACAATATCCGCGTGAAAGGCAAGAACAAGCCGGTCCTTATCTACGAGCTCATTGACGTGGTCGGGGGGCTCGAGCCGCCCCAGAAAACCGACGGCAGGGGCAGGGTTCAGGCCGGGGCTGGAGCAAAGGCTTAGAGCTGGATGCGACTTTTCAGACTGATTGCGCTGCTCGGTGTCATGGCGCTGTGGACGGGGTGCGGGCTGCCGGATTCGTTCTATCTCGTGCCGCCGGCAGTAGGAAACCAGGCTTCACCCCTGGGAACTCCCTACTTTTCGATCACCGGGACGGACAGGGGGTCCGATACCGGCGCGATATTCCAGGGCTACGAGATCTACTACAAGTTCTATGGAAACACCAATGATTCAACGTTCATCAGCGATTCTACGAGCTTCACGACCGGCTCGACAAACATCGATCTCCAGCAGGCCGGGTTTCACCGTCTCTGTCTTGGGCCAGGCATAATTCCTGGGATAGTTGCAGACACGAGTGCCGGATATGCCAGCGCGCCACTGATCAACATGACCCAGATCGACCCGGCACACATCAGTCAAAGTTACACGGTCACAATCAAGTTTAATGACGAAAACCCTTCGCCCCCTGTGCTGGCGGTTACGCCGCCTAATGGCCCCCCAACGTCCTACTTCATTTACACGCCGCCCGGCAATCCGGCCCCGACGGAGTACGCGGAGGTGCGCAGATTTGTAACCCTTGTGCCAGGCCCCGGCTGCAAGACCTTCCAGCCCAACGGTAATAACAGCTATGCACTGTTGACTAACTATGACACCGTCGGCTGGTCGGATTTAGACCTCTCAGGCGGAGCAGGCACGGCGATTTGGACCGCTACTACCCAGAACGGCGGCAATATCTACGTGATGTTGTATGCATTAAGTTACGGAAAATCGATTGCTGACTTCACCCCGATTTATTCGTCTCCGGTATTGCTCGGCTATGTCACTGCCCTGGTTAATCCATCAGGCTGACAGTGAAGAAAGGGCTTTAACATGTGGTTTTATTATTTCAGAGTAGGCCTGACGTATGTAACTATCGGGGTAGCCGCGGCAGTCTTCTTTTTCTTCATCGTCAAGAAGCCGGTGCTGGGCAAGCTGTGGGGAGCCATAGTTATTGGACTTATCGGGTCATTCCTCGGCGGATTGATAGACCAGCTCTTCTCCAAGGTCATTCTGTACCTCTCCGACGTGAACTCGGTCAACGTCTTTTCCGCGTTGGCAACGTCACTGCTCATGATATGGCTGTTGTCCAAGGCCAGCTACCCCAGGTGAGAGAGGAGGGTGAACAGGTGGACGGAACGGTTCGTGCCCGCATAGCCCCTGGCGTGAGGGTCTCCATTGTGCAAAAGGCCGACCAGCGCAGCGGCAATCGCACCGAGGGGGTGGTCCGCGACATCCTGACAAGCTCTCCCACTCATCCCCATGGCATCAAGGTTCGGCTGGAAACAGGGGAGGTCGGCAGGGTGCAGGAAATCCTGGGACAAGGCAAACAACCGTAGCTTTCGAAGCTGTCATCGGGACAGTAGGCGGATTCGTGGCTCCATCGCCGACCAGGGGGGTATGGGGGAGGGCGTTGTGAAGTCGGTCAAAGCTCCTGAAGAACTCAAGGATCTACTTGAAGGTGCAATGAAACACAGCGAGTCCGAAAAACGTACTATGTTCGGCTATCCCGCTTACTTTATCAACAACAACATGTTCATAGGACTCCTCCAGGGACTCTTACCCGTCTTTCCGATTAACAGCTTGCCGCTCTGCGC
>CAYTGX010000165.1:0-4969 GCA_964437385.1 uncultured Spirochaetaceae bacterium | reverse complement strand
ATCAAGGATTGCTTTATGCAATGGGGTCTTCAAATCAAGAGAATAGTCAGCGAGTGCATTGTCCAGTTTCTTCTCGAAGGTCTTCTGATTCTTGATCACCTGACCATTTGCCATTGCATTGAGAGCCATAAGTATTTTCTCTTGGAGCTTGAGTCCTTCCTGTTCTTCCTTTGAGATTGTTGCCGCATTCTTCCTTTTCTTGCTTTCAGCCAAAGATTGGAACTGACTTGTCTCTTTCAGTCTTGCGAGTCTTTTATCGTTTACGCAGAAGTTGAGCTTCAGCGGTCGTTCAACGGTGATCCGGTTGTAGCCGAACTCTTGGTTCTTGAAAATCTTTACGTTTTTTCCCTGCCTAAAGGCACCGTAGAGTTGAACGATCTCTATCTTGTGCTGGTCGGTGATTTCGTTGCGCTTGTTACCAAGGCTCTTTCTCATCTTGCTGAAGAATGAGGTTGCATCAATAAGCTGAACCTTCCCTTTGCGCTTCTCTTCTTTTCTATTGGAGACGACCCAAAGATAAGTGCTATACCGGTGTTGTAAAAAAGCTGATCAGGAAGAGCGATGATGGCATCGAGCCAATCATTCTCAATAATCCATTTTCTGATTTCGCTTTCTCCTGATCCTGCCCCTCCTGTGAATAGCGGAGAGCCGTTGAAGACTATTGCAAGTCGGGTTCCTCCGTCCTTCGGCTTCTTCATTTTTGAAATCATGTGCTGAAGAAAAAGAAACGAGCCATCGTTTATGCGGGGAAGCCCTGCTCCAAACCGTCCACCGAATCCCTGCTCTTCTGCTTCTTTCTCAATGAACTTTTGCTCGGGTTTCCACTCCACCCCAAAAGGTGGGTTTGAAAGTAGATAATGAAAGGTCATCCCTTTGAATCCATCGGCGGTAAAAGAATCTCCAAATACGATGTGTTCAATCTCTTGACCCTTTATCAGCATGTCTGATCCGCAGATAGCATATGATTGCGGATTGTAATCCTGCCCGAATACTTCAAGTTGTGCATCGGGATTGAGTTCACGAAGATACTCTTCGGAGACAGAAAGCATCCCACCTGTCCCGGCAGCAGGATCGCACATCGTTTTTACGATGCCCTTCTTTGTGAGAACATCCTTGTCAGGAGTGAAAAGTAAATCCACCATCAAGCGGATGACTTCCCTTGGAGTAAAGTGATCTCCTGCTTCTTCATTTGATGCTTCGCTGAACTTCCGGATAAGTTCTTCAAAGATGTAGCCCATTTGAATATTCGGAACGGTATCAGGATGAAGGTCTATTTCGGCAAACTTACTTACTACGAGAAAGAGACGATCTGCCTTGTCCAGCTTTCCTATATGTTCTTCAAAAGCGAAAGAATCAATAATGCTCCGTGCCTTATCAGAAAAACCCTTCATAAAGTTCACAAGATTCGATGCTATGTTTGCTGGTTCGCCTTTCAGCTTCTCAAATGTGAACTTGCTTGTGTTGTAGAACGGAAAGCCGGTGATCTTCGTCAGCTTCGCTTCAAGTATGCCTTTCCCTTTGTCCTTCCAAACCTGATACTCGGAAAGAACCTTCTGCTTGGTCGGTTCAAGGACGCAATCAAGTCTCCGAAGAACGGTGAGGGGGAGCATCACATCTTTGTATTGATTCGGACGGTAAGGACCACGCAGGAGGTCGGCAACTGACCAGATGAAGCTGGCTTTGTCGGAGAAGCCGTTGGTGGGCATTCAACTTCCTTTCACGACCACTTTGCTTTGAGATTTCATAGAATACCTCTTTGGAGTGGGTCCTGCCAGCTATCCCGACCCGGCAGATGATATGAGCGGTGGTCCACCGAATAAGGTCACCGACGATTTTCCGGAAATAAGAAGGGGTCTTCTGTGGGCATGGTTGGCAGTCTGGCTCTATCTGGACCCCACCAGCATTAAAACAGTGGCCATTTTGGCATAGGCTGAGTCAGGGAAGATATCCAAAAAGTGCCCAAAATATTGACAAAATAGCTTATGAGAAGTATAATTCTAAACAGGTAAGGAGGCAAAGCGAGTGAACGACCTGATACCCTTAAGTCTGACTGCTCCGGCCCTTCCCGAAAGACGGAACCCGGCCTTGGTCTACTTGTCCAGCCTTCAACCGAAGGGCAGACGATCCATGGCAAGTTCACTTGAGGCGATTGCCAAGCTATTCGGGTTCAATCTTCGAACCTTGCCGTGGCACAAACTCCACTACGAGCATGTTCAGGCCGTGGCGACCAAGCTGAGCGAAACTCTGGCTCCTGCAACTGTCAACAAGGGTTTGGCGGCAATTCGGGGGACAATGAAAGCGGCGTGGAGGCTGGAACTCATAAGCGCAGAGGATTACGCAAGGGTGCATGATGTTCGGCTCATGAAAGGAAGTCGGCTACCTGCGGGGAGACAGCTATCTGAGGGAGAGATATTTGCACTGTTTTCAACAACCTCTCAAGACAAAAGTCCGGCAGGAATAAGGGACCTTGCAATCCTAGCTCTGAGCTATGCGGCAGGACTCCGTAGAGCGGAGGTTGCTTCTCTTGATATTGAGCAGTTGAAGGAGGAAGAAGATTACATTTCAATCCGTTTGATTGGAAAGGGGAACAAAGAACGATTGGTCTATCTGAATAATGGTGGCAGGGATGCTGTCAAGACATACCTCTCTATACGTGGGGCAGAAGTAGGTCCATTATTCTATGCTGGTCGAAAAGGTGGGACCCTGACTCAAGGGCAGGGAATGACGGATCAGGCCATTTACGGGGTCTTGAAGAAAAGGGCGAAGGAAGCGGGAGTGGATAATGTAACTCCTCATGACTTGCGACGAACGTTTGTGAGCAATATGCTTGATTTAGGGATTGACCTTACGACCGTATCAGCGCTAGCGGGTCATGCGAATGTGCAGACAACTGCAAGATATGATAGAAGGGGAGAGGAATCGAAGAAAAAGGCGGCTAAGGCGTTGAGAATACCTATCTAACAGTAGGCACATTTGGACCGGGTCACCGCCATGGGCCATCCACCATTCTCTAATGGGGTTGTAAAGGCGTTGAGATTACTATATTGGAATACGAACCAGAAAGACCTTTCTAGCCAAATTTCAAAGGCCGCAAAAGAGTTTGACATAGACTTGCTTGTCCTTTCGGAAGTGAATATGAGTGCGAGCGCTCTGCTCATCGCTTTGAATAGTTCCTCAAAATGGAAATATGGACTACACATTTCTCCAATCACCGAGACAATCATACTTTCAAGATATCCGCAAAAAGCAGTGTTGTCCGTATATGATTCGAATGGCGTAACAATTCGAAATGTTAGGCCTCCGATTGGCATTCAGTTCCTCCTAGTCGCTGTCCATTTGGGGTCCAAAATGTACCTGAGTGAAACTGAGCAAGCTCTCCTAGTTAACGAAATCATTAGAAATATCGCTAGGATTGAGTCTGAGCAAGGCCACAAAAGGAGCATAGTTATAGGAGACTTTAATATGAATCCTTTTGAAGTAGGCATGATAAGTTCTGAGACATTTCATGCTACCATGTCTAGTGACATTGCGACAACGGCGGGAAGAACGGTCAGGGGGCATTTTAGGGATTTTTTTTACAATCCGATGTGGAATTTTCTTGGGGATGACAACAAACCGTGTGGGACATACTTCTATAGGAAGTCAACACCAAACGTATTTCAATGGAATCTCTTTGATCAAGTGCTAATCCGACCAGACATGATTGCTTACTACGATAGAGGTGGCACAAGAATTATCAGTCAAATTGATACAGAGAACCTACTGAATGCCTCAGGCACACCAAATAAGAAAAGGTTTTCTGATCATTTGCCTATTGTTGTTAAAATCGATTTAAAGGAGGGCGAATAGAATGCCAGGTGACAGTTTGTGGGGAGCTATACCAGAAGGTCGCAAGATTCAAACACCGGTGTCGATCCTAAAAGAGCAAGCCGAGTTACTGTCGGTGGCCACTAATAGGCTATTGGAGGGAAGCGTTCAGGTACAAGGTGACGTGGTCGGAAAGGTAAACGCTACCCTTGGCATTACTGCTCCAGCTCTGGCAGGATACAGAATAGAAATACTTATGATTTCACATACCGTAGGACTGTATCCTGTCTTTGTCCAGTCAAAAGCCTTCGAGTCTCCACAAGCAAGAGCGAATGACGAAGCCGCATACAAGGCGGTGTTGGCCAATATCCTTCAATCGCAAATCGTCAATAACATTATTGAGAGACTATTGACTCAAATCAAATCCGCAGAATAGGGAGCCAACTCAGTTCCGTTACAATATGTCATTCCGGAACAACTATGACATCACCGATCAGGCTGTGTACGCTCGGATCAAACGGTGTGCAATGCTTGCAGGAGTAAAGACCTTGAGTCCACACGACATGCGCAGAAGCTTCGTCAGTGATATGCTCGACAACGGGGTAGACATCTCAACCGTAGCGGCTATGGCAGGGCATTCGAGCGTCTCCACGACCCAACGTTACGACAGAAGGGGTGATGAAGCGAAGAGGAAAGCGGCGAAGGCATTGCATCTTCCATACCAGAGAGTTGGGATATAGTCACATAACCCATTCATCGTTCCTATGATAAGATTGTCTCATGAATGGAGAGAAAAATGAGTGATACACTCCAAATACTCCAAGCGGTAAATGGATTCTACGACTCGGCATGGAGCCGACTCGTCACTGTGGTCGGAATCCTGATCGGGGTGGGAGCAGTTGTCGTCCCTCTGTTTGTTGCGTGGATGCAGAATAGAGCTTTCCGCAAGGAAAGAATGGTGTTAGAGGAAGAGGCAAAAAAGCAGATAGCAGAGATAAAGCAATCATTTATTGATACTACAGAAAGACTGAAAAAACAGATTGAGGAAAAGATCAAAGCGGAGACGGAGAGACTTGATGAATCTTCAGAGGGGGTGTTTGGAGCTTTGCATATGTTGCAAGCACAAATCGCACAATCTCAACGAAAGTTTGGTGAGTCGGCT
>CAYTGX010000164.1:0-5035 GCA_964437385.1 uncultured Spirochaetaceae bacterium | reverse complement strand
TGCGCGGAGTACCGACGCCGCGAGTGCGCGGAGTACCGACGCCGCGAGTGCGCGGAGTACCGACGCCGCGAGTGCGCGGGGTACCGACGCCGCGAGTGCGCGGGGTACCGACGCCGCGAGTGCGCGGGGTACCGACGCCGCGATGAAGGGGGGATAGCAGAGGTGGCGGCATCAGAGGAACTGATCGTCGGACTGGACATCGGCACGACGAAAGTGTGCGCCATCATCGGCGAGTTCAGCGAGACGGGTCAGCTCGAGATCATCGGCGTCGGCACGACCCCCTCACGCGGTCTGCGCCGCGGCGTAGTCATCAACATCGAGTCCACCGTGAAGTCCATTCAGAATGCCGTGGAGTCCGCCGAGCTCATGTCCGGGCGCGAAGTGCACGGCGTATTCACCGGCGTGGCAGGCGGGCATATCGAAGGAATCAACTCCCGCGGCGTCGTGGCCGTGACGGGCAAGGACAGGGAGATTACGAAGGAAGACGTCGATCGCGTGATCGACGCAGCCAAGGCCATTGTCATCCCGATGGACCGTGAAGTTCTGCATGTCATCCCGCAGGAGTTCATCGTCGATCAGCAGGGCGGAATCAAGAACCCTGTCGGCATGGTTGGTGTCCGTCTCGAGGCGGAGGCGCATATCATCACCGGCGCGGTGACCTCTGCCCAGAATATCGTGAAATGCGTCAACCGGGCGGGGTTCAAGGTCAACGATATCGTCCTGGAGCCCCTGGCATCGTCCAAGGCAGTGCTCACCGCTGATGAGAAAGAGCTGGGCGTGCTCCTCATCGACCTCGGCGGCGGCACGACCGACGTGCTGGTGCACCTCGAAGGCGCCCCGTATCACACCGAGGTTCTCTCAATCGGCGGAGAGCAGGTGACCAGCGACGTCTCGATCATGCTGAAGACGCCGCTGGAAGTGGCGGAGAAGATCAAGAAGGAGTTCGGCTGCTGCTATGTTCCCGCGGTTCTCGACGACTCCGAGGTGGTGATCCCCGGTGTGGGGGGGAGACCGCCGCGGAAGATCGGCCGGCGCAGCATGGCGGAGATCATTCAGCCGCGCATGGCGGAGATACTCGGCATGGTGAAGGAGCAGATCGAGAAAAAGGGCTACCTGCACCTGCTGGGCGGCGGCGTGGTGTTGACCGGCGGCGGCGCCCTTCTTGCGGGGGCCGGCGAGCTTGCCTCAGAGATATTCGGGCTTCCCGCCCGGGTGGGCTACCCGGTGAAGCTGGGAGGCCTCGTGGAGGAATACCACGATCCGATGTATGCCACCGGGGTGGGACTGGTCATGTACGGCGCTTCCCGTGAAGGAAGCGAGGGCTTCGACACGAGCTCCAGCGAGAGCACATTCACGAGCGTATGGGAAAGGATGAGAACCTGGTTCAAGGATTTCTTCTGAGATAGACAGTAACTGAGATTCATGGGGGAGGGGACATGAACATCGAGCTATTCAACAACGAGGGTACAAGCCCGACCGTGATAAAGGTTGTCGGCGTCGGCGGCGGCGGCAGCAACGGCGTCAACCGAATGATCGCCATGGGGCTGAAGAATGTGTCGTTTGTCGCCATCAACACCGATCAGCAGGCGCTGCACAGCTCCAATGCCCAAACCAGGTTTGCCATCGGCACAAAGCTCACCGGAGGCCTCGGCGCAGGAGGTATCCCGGAGATAGGTGAGAAGGCCGCGCTGGAGGACCAGGAGAGCGTGCAGAATCTCCTGAAGGGCGCCGACATGGTCTTCATTACTGCGGGCATGGGGGGCGGAACGGGCACGGGGGCGGCGCCCGTGGTTGCGCACGTGGCGCGGCAAATGGGAGCACTGACCGTTGCAGTGGTGACGAAGCCATTCGATTTCGAAGGAAAGCGCAAGATGCAGCTCGCGGAAGAGGGCATCGAAAGGCTGCGCCAGGAAGTCGACACGCTGATCACCATTCCCAACCAGTACCTTTTGAAGATCGCCGAGAAGCGCACTCCCATCCGGGAAGCCTTTTTCATGGCGGACGAAGTGCTGCGCCAGGGAGTGCAGGGCATCTCGGACCTCATCACGGAACCGGGCGAGATCAACATCGACTTCGCCGATGTGCGCACGATCATGAAGGGCAAGGGTGACGCGCTCATGGGCATCGGGATCGGAAGCGGGGAGAACAGGGCAACCGACGCGGCAACGAATGCCATCAACAACCCCCTGCTCGAAGACGCGCGGGTGGAGGGGGCCAAGGGCATTCTGGTCAACGTCACCGGCGGGTTCGATTTCTGTCTCTCGGAGTACGAGGAGGTCATGAAGATCATCACGGCGAACGCGGACGACGATGCGCTGGTCATCGCCGGCACCTCCATCGTGGAATCGATGAACGACAGGATACGCGTGACGGTGATTGCAACCGGCTTTTCATCCGAGAAGCCGCGGGTGGCCCTCCAGGAACCCGAGCGGTCCGAGGCTGAGATCATCCCGTACGAGGAATGGGCCTCGATGGGAAAAACCGGCAGCCGCACGCATGCCGAGGATTTCCTCCTGGGAAGAAACTCACGCGAGGCGGATCTGAGCGTCCCGACGGTGCTGCGGGAGAAGCGGATCGCCGGCCAGAAGGACTAGAAGGCGCCCGCCATGGCCGATATGAACGCCCGCACCGGGGCCGCCAAATCCGCGGAGTACCGCGATGCAGATGGCTTTGCCGACTACCTGTCCGCTGAGCGCGGCCTCTCCCCGACCACCGTTGCCACGTACGCCTCCGAGGCGCGCGGGTTCGAGGCATTTCTTGCGCGGGGCGGCAAAGCGGCGGCCCAGGCGGACGTGCGGGACGTCGAGGCCTACATGACCGAGCGGCGCGTGAACAACATCGACTCCCGTACCCTGGCCAAGGCGGCCTCCGCGATTCGTTCCTTCTACCGGTACCTCGTGCTCGAGGGGAGAATTGAGTCCAATCCGGCGCGGCTTGTGGATGCCCAGCGGGTGACCATGAGGATCCCCCGCTATCTTCAGGAAGAAGAGATTCAGCAGCTCCTGGATGCATGCGAGCCGGGTCAGCCGCTGGGCATCCGGGACAGGGCGCTTTTCGAGCTGATCTATTCCTGCGGCCTGCGGGTGAGCGAGGCCGTGGGCCTTACCGTGGACCGCGTTTCGATGCCCGAAGGCGCCCTGCGCGTCATGGGCAAGGGCTCCCGGGAGCGGATGGTCCCGTTGGGAGAGCGCGCCCGGCATCAGCTCGAGCTGTATCTCTCTTCTGCGCGGCCGTCGCTGGCGGGCCGCGTACCGGCTAACGAATTGTTTCTCGGGCGGGGCGGCAAGAAACTGTCACGCAAAACCGTGTGGAAGACTTTCAAACGCCTGGCCATTCGTGCGGGACTGGATGCGAAGGTACACACTTTGCGTCATTCCTTTGCAACGCACCTCCTGCAGGGCGGGGCTGACCTGCGTTCTGTCCAGGAGCTCCTCGGCCACGCGGACATCAGCACCACGCAGATCTACACTCACGTCAGCCAGGAAGTGCTGAAAAAGACTCATGAAGAGTTTCATCCCCGCGGCGCACCGGACGAATCGGCACATGACCGGGGCGGATCATGAAAGCCGGAAACTCGATTGTGCCGTTAGAGAAAGGCATGAATGAACACGACAAAGCATGCCTGCTCGGACTCTCCACGGTGGAGTTCCTCACTCCGCACGAAAAGCTCGCCCTTATCAACATGCGCGGCGGACCGCGGAGGCTGTTTGACTTAACTCTGCACGAACTTGAAGGGCTGACCGGCAGAAAGCGTGCAACCGACCTCTGGAACCCGGACGAAATTCTGCGCGCCGGGGAGGAAATTGGAAAGCGCTTGACCGAGGGCGGGATGGAGAGCATCTTTTACTGGGATACGACGTACCCACCGCAGCTTCGCGAGATCTATGATCCGCCCGTGACGCTTTTCGTTCGCGGATCGCTTCCCGACAACGGACTTCTTCTCGCAGGGATCGTCGGAACGCGCTTCCCGACAGGCGCGGCGCGCACGGCGGCATTTCGGCTCGGCTTCGAGCTGGGCAGAGAGGGGATCGGAGTCGTTTCAGGGCTCGCACGAGGCATCGACAGGGAGGCCCACGAAGGGTGCACGGAGGCAGGAGGGAAATCGGTTGCCGTTCTCGGCAACGGCATCGACCTTGTCTACCCCGCTTCCAGCCTGCCCGCAGGCCGCGCCATCCTCGAGCGCGGCGGGGCGATTCTCAGCGAATACCCGCCTGGAATCCCCCCCCTTCGTCATCACTTTCCCGCGAGGAACCGGATCATCAGCGGAATGTGCCGGTCCGTCGTCGTGGTGCAGGCCCCTGAGCGTTCGGGGGCGCTTATCACGGCCGAATATGCCCTTGATCAGGGAAGAGACCTGTACGTGCATGCAGCCGGGACCACCGGGGCCGCGGGGGCGGGCACGCGCAGACTGGCTGAAACAGGCGCGCCGATCATACACGGGAGCGCCGAGATGCTGCGCGATTGGGGAATGGAACCTCGAGAGGTTCGGACCGTTGTCCTGGCCGATGAGCTGCCTGAAGGCGAGCGGCTGGCAGCCATACTAAAGGAAGAAATCGCTGGTACATGCGCCACGAGGGGCGGAGAAACATACTGGAGAACATGATGCAGACAGAAGATCCGCGGGATACCGCGGCGCAGAATCCGCCGGATACGGCGGAGCAAAGTCCGCCGGATACCACGGCGCAGAAGCCCCGGAAGCCTAAACCTTCGGCGGCGCGCAAAGGGAAGCACACCCTTCTCATTGTCGAGTCGCCGGCAAAAGGCAAGACAATAGAGAAGTATCTCGGCAAAGGCTACACGGTGGCGGCTTCCATGGGTCATCTCATCGACCTGCCAAAATCGCGTCTCGCCATCGACGTGGAGGACACATTCGAGCCTGAATACATCACCGTTCGCGGAAAGGCAAAGATCCTGAAGGATTTGAAGCAGCAGGCGAAGAAGGCGGACGCAATCCTCCTTGCTTCGGATAATGATCGGGAAGGGGAAGCCATCTCCTTCCATCTGAGGAATACGCTGCAGAATGGCAAGAATGAGA
>CAYTGX010000163.1:0-5045 GCA_964437385.1 uncultured Spirochaetaceae bacterium | reverse complement strand
CCGGAAAGAGTTCCACCGTCTGTTTCCCGACTCTTTTCGGCTGTAAAATTGCCCACAAAAGCATCTGAATGGGCCATTTCCATATGTGCGCTTGCGAACAGAAGGATTCCCGGCCTGGGCGTACTATCCACTGGTGAACGTAACGTCCGCAGTTGGAAGGAGACCGCTCAAATGGCGTGGGTCGTCCTTGTCTACACATTGATCGTGGTACTTCTCTACATCGGCTTCGACATTCTGCTCCCCAGCTCGCTCAGAAAAAGGCGCACGCATCCGACGAACGGAGACATGGCGCACGAGCGTGAGGACAGATAAGGGTAGGCGGGCAAAAAGAAAGCCGCGTCTGCGAAACGCGGCCTTCGTGAGAGGGAAAACAGAATATGTCGTCCGCCAGGTTCTGCGCTATGCTGTCAGACCGGACCTAGAACTTAATCGCATAGCGCACGAACACCTTGTCGTATCCCGAATCCTGGGCGAGGAGTGCGTCCGTGACAAAGGCGTATGGCACCACGGCGTGGTCACACCGATGCTCATAGCCGATAGTAACGGGACCGAACTGTACCCCTGCGCCGACCAGGAACAAGGCATAGAAGGGATAAAAGGACACCCTGTCGCTGTACGGGTAGAAGTAGATCGTCGTGGCCCCAGTGACGTAGAGCCACTTCAACACGTCGATCTTTGCGCTGAACTCAGAGTACATGAGATAGTCATAGTTGAGCGCCGCGCTTGCGGGCGCCTGCACCTGGAACAGAGTATGTGGATAGGATCCGACTTCCACCGAAAACTCGGATCCAAAGGTCAGGGTCGCGGCTAAGACCATGCAAACCGAGATCAATACCGCCTTCGCGTGTGTGCTCAATGACCGAACAGACAGCATTTTTTTCACATACATCTCAACCACCTCCCTTGAGACAGGAGCCCGCCAGTATATGTAAAGGGAGCGCTTCCGATTGCTGCTCGCTTCTTGTATAGGGATTTGCGCTTGACTGAGTTCTGTGTTCAGAAGCTTGCCAGTATCCGAGGGGATTCTGTGATCCGCAGCCCGGTCGGCAGGTGCCCTATATCAATAAGGGTATCGCAATAATCTCCAATCTGCAACATTATTCGTGTTTAATAACACATTTATTGGAGTTTATTGCCGGGCCGCGGGTCCTGACAGGCGAAAGCTTGATTGGTTGTATACATAAAGTATAAATTACGTATAGTTGGTCCACTATGTAAAAAAAGAAGGGGCGCCGCCTGGCGCCCCTCTCTTTATCAAATCCGTAGACGATGGCTTGTGCAGTACTTTCTATGCCTTCCCGCTCTACGGATTAACTATGGCATTCGTGTCCAGGGTTACCGCGGTCTGGGCCAGCGCCCTGCCGTTCATCGACGCCGTGGTCTGCAGGTGAATTCCTGTAGCACTCAAAATGATCCCTTCGAAGTGGGAGCTCGTTCCCAAGGTTGCCTGTCCTGCGACCTGCCAGACAATATTCTTTGCCTGCGCGCCGCCGCTCAGTAAGACGTGGAAGCTGTTGCTGACAATAAGGTCTCCTGCTATCTGGAAGATCCAGGTGTCGTTTGCCCCGCCGGAAATCGTGACATCTGCCGGCATCGTTACCGAGGTCGTCCACTTGTACAGGCCGGGAGCGAGGGTCTTTCCGCCGATATTGCCCGAACCCAGGGCGGTGAAGTCAGGCGTCAGGCGTCCCGCTGCGTTCGTGTACGCGGTTAGCATGTCGCCTATTGCCGTTGTCAGGTTCGCGGGTGTGGGTGAAGCCATGTCAGCAGCGTAGAGCTTCCCCGTCACCAGGGCTGAAGTGGCGTAGCCGGTGAAAGGCACGAGCGCAAAATTTCCAGTCAGGGCTGCCGTGAAAGCAGGGCTCAATCCGATGTCTCCCGTGATCGCCGAAGATCCTGTGTTGGAGACCCCCGTCTTGGCGAGAACTACGTAATTGCCGGCAGCTCCGAGCACCACTGGTGCCGGACCCTTGGCAGCCACAACGCCTCCGCCGCCTCCCGCCGCTGATGTCGAGCATCCGATGATTGCGGACACGGCAAGAATTGCGATAATAAATAGAACCGTTCGTGTACTCTTTATTCTTTTCATGTGAATTCTCCGTCCTCTCCTACTACGTGAATTTGCCGGAGCGAATCTTTTCGCTCCGTGTTGGATAAGTCGATTGAAGCCCTGATTTTGACTTCACATGCCCCCTTTCTGGATTGCCCGGGGAGCGAATCTCGTCCTTCTTTTCCCCGCCAACCAGTCGACGCCTCTCGCGGGGCCAGGTGCTCGCACCACTAATGGGCGGCTCCGGTTCCCAATGCGAAAAACATCCTCGATGCCAAAACCGTACATAGACAATAGTCGCAGGATCAGCGCGTATCTGTACGGCAACGCACGCTGGTGTGTTCATTCGGGCCTTCGCGTATGATGCCGGGCTTTCACACCTTGAAGGCTTCCTTCAGCAGCGCGGCGGCCCGCGACGCTTTCATCCATCGCCTTTCTGAGAAAAGCACGCGCAGCGCGATCAAGGCGAGAATGACATAGGCACCGCCGAAGGCAGCGGCGACAATGGCCCTGGTTTCGCTGCTCCAGGGCATAAAAAGACAGAGCGCGATTGGAATCAGCAGGCACCCGGAGGCCAGGACCATGACGGAGATGGCCATCATGCAGAGAAGCCTTGCCTGGCCCCGAGCGCCTTTGACGAGGTTCAGGTAGACGATTGCCGACTCGATCTTGAACAAGGCGACCGAGGCATCGATTTCCGAACCAACCAGGCGCCTGAATATTTCTCTCCAGAAACCTGTCATTGTGGATTCACCTTCCGGAGTTCCATCCGCGCGGCTGCTATTTCTTCGGTCTGCCGAGGAAGATCCCGATAATAAGGAACCCAAGGGCGGTCCCGCCAAGATACGGCCACGGGTTCTTGTGCACGTCCGCATCGATCGTGGAGGCGAACTCCTTGACGGACTCCTCGCCCTGCACGAATGCCTGCCGCGCCTCGTTCTGCATTTTTCCTGCCGCGCCGCTTATCGCTGACTTCAGGTGCTTGTATTTCTCAGAGACCATTCCGAGTAATTCGTCCTTCTTCTCCTTGGCCAGCTCGTCGAGAAGCTCAAGGGCTTCGTCGATCTTCTTGTCGTCATATTCTTTTGCCACGAGTCTCTCCTTTCCCGGTAAGGATATGAATTAAGCCCAGCGTATTCCGTGCGTCAGCGCACACAATGGCCGATTCGATCTTCGGGCTCTGAGATTAGTTCGCCAGCGAACGGACGGCTGCCGGCGATTTGCGAATATTGTGAGCATGTTCAATTCAGGCAGGGAGGAATCATGAAAAGGAACTTGTTCATCGTCGGGGCCGCGGTCTTGTTCGTATTTGTTCTGGCCGGCTGCAGCCTGTTCGGCCCTGACACAATTGTGGGAAGCTGGCAGCAGGCGTCTGTGAACGGCATCCCCACAGTCCTGGTCACCGTGATCGACTTTACGGCAAAGACCTACACCGGGTCGATAGCTGGTGTCACGTCAAACGCGGGAACCTGGACGAAAAGCGGGGACAGTTACACGCTCACCGGGTCGTTCTTCGGCCTTATCGGCACGACCTCGACGATTACCCCTAGTTTCACCAATTCCGACAACAGGATGACATATGTGGATAAAGACGGCTTCAACGAAATCTACAACAGGCAATAACAGAGCGTGCGTTGCCGCACAGAATTGGGCCGGTCTTTAATGCATATTCCATTTGCGGGCAAGTCCGATTGAGCGAAAGCAAGGCGAATATCGTCCGTTGAGGGCGCAGGAAAGCCCCCTTGTACTGGACGAAAGGAGGCACACGGGTTCCGTGTGAGGGCTTCAAATGAATTGTTTGGAAAGGAGCGACAGAGTGCGCTCCTCGTGCGATGCACAAGAGAGGATGGATTAAGTTATGAAGAAAATAAAGAGCAGGCATGTATACCTGGTTCTTGTCGCAGTTCTCGGTGTCGTTGCAATGATCGGATGCTCCGCATCCGGATCCGGAGCAGGCACACCTGGAGCTGGCCCGGTAAATCTTGGTTCCGCCGGCGCCGTAGGCTTTGCCCCCGGCTTTGCTGTCCTGGCGAAATCGGCGATTACGAACACCGGAACGTCGGCGATCACGGGAGATATCGGGTTGAGCCCGGCCGCTGAATCGTTCATCTCCGGGCTTGCGCTCACGCGTGATGCAAGCAACCAGTGGTCGACTTCAGCCCAGATAACCGGAAAATCGTACGCGGCCAACCTGACGCCGCCCACGCCTTCGAAAATGACGACGGCAATAGCCGACATGCAGACCGCATACGTTGACGCGGCCGGGCGGACGAATCCCGGCTACACCGGGCTGGGTGCAGGGAATATCGGCGGACTGACTCTTGCGCCGGGCCTCTACAAATGGGGGACCTCGGTGACGATTCCCACGGATGTGACGATCGCGGGCAGCGCGACAGACACATGGGTCTTCCAGATTGCGGGAAATCTCACAATGGCGGCCGCGAAGAACGTTATCCTGAGCGGTGGTGCATTGGCAAAGAATATCGTCTGGCAGGTCGCTGGAATAACGGTCCTGGGATCAACGGCTCATTTCGAAGGGATTATTCTGGACAAGACTGCCATTACGCTGGGAAACCTGGCGTCAATCAACGGAAGAGCGATGGCACAGACTGCCGTTACGCTCCAGGGTAATACTATCGTCACTCCGTAGGCTGGCGGGCGTGCTGTATCGAAGCATAGAAAGTATAGCAATAATGTTGTGCGCGAGCAGGCAACGGCGCTGAGGAAGGGTTTCCTCGGCGCCGTCGTCATGCTGATGGTCAAGCGGCAATCCGCTCATCGATCGAGAATACTTCCTGTCAATTAGGTTCACGCAGCGTGCGTTGCCGCACAGAAATGTGCCGGCCGTTCATACATATTCTTGTTACTAGTAGGGACCATCTAGCGAGAACAACGCTGAGTATCGTCTGTTGAGGGGCGCCGGAAAATCCCCCTCGTTCAGGACGAAAGGAGGCACACGGGTTCCGTGTGAGGGCTTCAAATGAATTGTTTGGAA
>CAYTGX010000162.1:0-5084 GCA_964437385.1 uncultured Spirochaetaceae bacterium | reverse complement strand
CTCACCATTGCCGCCGCAAGCGAGTGGCACTGCCTCTCGACCGCCCTCCAGTCGTTCCAAGGAGGGATAATGCCCTTGTACTCGTTGAGGTCGACGTCGGTGAGGTCGTACGGGTCGGGCGTACCCAGCTTTACGAGAATCGAGATCATGATGTCGCCGACTTCCCCGGCGAACTCGGCATACAGCTGCCGCATGCTTTCGAGCGCGAGGACGCTCTTTGCCGTGCCGATGTGATGGGAGAGCGCGGCAACATCCAGGTAGTCGCGAGTCGCGTTGCGTTCGACCACCAGGAAGGCCTTGATCCGCAGCATTTCTTCAACTGTAGGAATCTTGAGAGTCCGCCCGCCCGGCGCCTTGATGGCGATGGTCTCCAGTGGCGCCGACCGCCTCAGGTTCCGGAGCCCGGCGTCAATGCCGTCGACCTCACCGAGCACGAGCTTGCCGCGAATGCGGCGCTTGGTCCGCCAGCCCGTTATGGATTCAAGCGCGGCAATGGCTTGGTCATAGTGCTTCGCCAGGTCTCCCAGGACATGGTCGTGGTCGAACGAAACGCGGTGGCCGGCATGAAGCGCGGCAGCCGTCCCTCCGACCAGGACTGCGCTTGGCACCTTGGCCTGGAGGATGGCAGCGTGTGCCAGCAACCTCTCCCAGTCGTACGGCTCCTGCGCCTTAGCCACGGCTGTCGCCGCCCCTTGGTGATTTCAACGCGCCCGAGACGAGCGTCGAAAAGGTACGCACTCGCGGATCCGACTTGTCCGAACCGGCCAGGACATCGGCCGCGCGGCGGGCAAGACGACCGCTGCCGTCCCGCCTCAGGGTCTGGACCAGGCCCCGCCAGGAGTCGATGTCGCCCCTGAGGACAATGTCTTCTATCGCCGCCTTGGTCAGGTCCCGAGCGGCAAGATCCGTGAGGTGCCGGTGCCGCGCGAGGGGCTTCTCCAGGGTGAGAGGCCGCGCCTCCAGGACGAGGCCGACCGCGCCACAGATGCGGCCGACCTTCGCGTAGCCAAGCTCACTGAGCTTTCCCGCCTCGAAGGCCGCAAGTGTCGATCTGCCCACGTGGGCCTCCAGCGCGAGTGCGTGCAGCGTGAGACCCAGCGCCCGTCGTCGCTCCGCGACGAGAACGCCCACTCCCTGCAGGTTCATGAGTCCAGTATACTGGACTCTTTGGGAAGAGTCCAGTATATGAGACTGTCGGAAGCAGACCGACTCGTTTGCCATGTGTCAGCGGCGGTGGAATGCCCAGCTTCGAGGACGCACAATGCTCGTGGTGATTGCGCCCGTACTCATCCACGGGGGGCGCGCATGAGCTTGCCCAGCGAGCAGGCACCTGAAGACAACCTTCTTGCCATGGTCCTCTCGGTCAGGGACAGCTACGGCAGCGCCATTGGGGATTTCGTCCGATTTCTCAAGGCCAACCATCTTGTCCTGGATCTCTCCGCTGTAAAGGCGTACTTCACGCACCTCAACGCCTCGGCGCTGGCTTCGGGCACCAAGTGCGTTCGGCGCCAGGCGGTGAAGGCCCGCCTCAGGGCGGCGCTGGCCAGCGCGGACCTCAACCGGCAGGCGAAGCTGGAGATGACGCTTCGCTCGTTGGATCGCGGGACCGAAACGAAGGCGCCCGGGATCGTGAGGGCAGGAGTCACGGAAGATCGGGTGGTCACCCCGGCCGAGTTCGATCTCCTGGTGTCGGGGACCTCGCGGCGGACATCGCTCTTCCTCTGGTTTCTCTACAACACCGGCTGCCGCGCGGCGGAAATGTGCGGCGCCCGGCTGGATTGGTGCGAACACCTCGGGGACATGGTCAGGATCACCGTCATCGGGAAGGGCAAAAAGGAGCGCAAGGTCGAGATCGAGAAGCGGCTTTTCGAAGCCATACGCGCGGAGTTCGCCGGAGAGACATGGGTCTTCCAGACCCGGGGCGGCAGACCCTTCCGCCCGCCCTACGTCAGCTACGAGATCACCAAGGCGGGCAGGCGGATCCTGGGGCGCAGAATCTCGGCCCACACTATGCGGCACAGCTTCGCCACCCTGGCAATCCGCGAGGGCGCTTCGATCAAGGCGGTCTCGGAGTATCTCGGACACAGCTCAACGGCCATCACCATGGACATGTACGTGCACGAACGCCTGGAGAAGGGTCAGAAGGTAAGAAGGCCATTTGGCTGAGAACCTCCTGGCGCTTCGACCGGCGGGCAATGGCACACCGTGTCACGCAGTTATTGCGATGTGGCCAGGACGGGCAGGGCCGGGTGCCCATCGGATGGGCTGCCGTGGGGCAGGCCAAGCCATGCCAGGTTCGGCAGTTCATCAAGATCGTGGAAGGGTAGGTTGCGTCCACTATGTGATGGCGTATGCCTGTGGCACTTGGTCTTTGATCTGCACCTACCCTGAGCTACTCTCTGGATAGGTAGATGTCTACGAACTCCTTGGGCGTTCGCACAATGTCCTCATTCGGGAAATGCCTCTTGTTGCCGGTGACAAGGCACGCCGCTTTTCCGGTCTTGGCGACTTCGTAGAACATCCTGTCATCTTCACTGACGGAGGTAGTTCGGAGTGGTTCGACAGCTATGAACTCACCTTCCTGCCTGATGTAATCCAGCAATTGAAGGATCAGACTCTTCTTGAAATGGAACTTCTGCGTTGAAAGCACTTCCCGGTACTCCCCGAGTATCCGGTTGTCATAGCACACGGTGAGCTTCCCGTTCAGCAACAGTCCCAAGACTGTCGCAGGGACACCCGTGGGATTGACCAGGGCAGAAACGAGAACGTTCGTATCCAGCACGACCGTCACGTCTTTTTGCTTTTTCGATAGGCCCGGATCTCCTGGTCGATCTCCTCCATAGTCATCCGGGAGATTCCCTCCGCCACGGCACCAGCCTGCATCTTCTCGACCGCGTTGATCGCCCGTGCCCGTCGCACGGACGCGAGAGTGTCCTCAAGATCAGTGTCAGTCAGGGGCGTGAGCAGGGCGATGGGCTTTCCGTTGTTCGTGATGACGATTTCCTGTTCTTCGGGAAGCGCCTTCCACACTTGTGCAGGAGTGGTACGCAAGTCCCGTACAGTTATGAACTTCATTTGCGACCTCTTCTCGAGGAGATGTACCACTTTGTCACCCGTTTGTCAACAGATCTGAAGTAACCTGATAGGTGTCTCCGCAAAGCGAGCGCAACAGTATCCGGCGGCCACTTTCTCCGCCTGAACGCGTATTCCTTGCCACTTCCAGGATCGACCAGCCCTTCTCGCGCAGGGCACGACGCGCTGGGAGAATGGGGGTGCCAAGTCGTGGATAGTGGTTAATGGCGCAAGCTGGGCCTCATGATCCCCGCAGACTCATGGAAGGACAAAGTGACCGCGCTTGCCCTTTGCCGTGATCGTTCCGCCTGACAATCACTCGTTATTCTTAGCATCTAAGCGATATGATCTCGACCGTCGCGTAGCTATCTCAGAGGGGGCTCTGATTCTTCTCCTTGCGTTCTAGTGATTTCCCGTCTATCATACTTTCTCCCGACTCGCAAAACGGGCAACGGGGGCTCCGGATACTACTTTGGAGGCACCAGGTTTGGTCGCAGTCGCGCCGTCGCACCAAGTGGCAGACTTGGTACAAACTCATCTCCGCCGTTCGTTTCCCCCGATATCAACCAAGGACATCGCTCAGCGATTGCAGCCGATGGGGCACACAAGTTCCGAGACCACCTCCTCACGGTTGAGCTCCGCAACGAGCCCTGCCTCGAACTCGAGCATGCGGCGGAGGATGCGAATGAGGGAGTGGTGGGGCGATGAGCACGGCCCGCTGGTGGCGTCAGGTATGGAAAGTACTGATCTTTTTTCTATATCAGGTGGAGGTCAGCCGGTGGAGGGAGCGGTGTTCTGGCCCCTCATGGCACAGGCTTCCCCGACCCAGCGCGCCCTGGTGCTAGAGACCAGGGCGCGGATTGTCGGGGCCGCGGAGGACAAGAGCGCCTTTAGCAGAGATTACAGCCGCACAAATTCATATAGAAGGAAAGAGGGCCGCGCAGCCGTGGCGAACCCGTTTCAGCGCCCGAAATGACCGAATCAGCGAGGCACCCTCGGGAAATTGATGGCAAGAGCCGCACGGTCCGTGAGCTACTTGCCGGCAGAAAATACTCGATAGACTACTACCAGCGGGAGTACAAGTGGGAGCAAGAACAGGTTGCAGAGCTCATTGAGGACCTTGCCAACAAGTTCTTGGAGAGTCATCAAAGCAGTAACGAGCGAAGCGCCGTCGCGAACTACGGTCACTACTTTTTGGGTTCGGTCATTGTGAGTGACAAGGATGGCCAGAAGTTCATCATTGACGGCCAACAGAGACTCACGACTCTCTCACTGATCCTGATCTTCCTTCAGCGACGAATCGATGACCCGGAGCAGAAAGGCCAGATCGCCGAACTCATCTTCTCTCAGAAATACGGGACGCGCTCCTTCAACCTGGACATCCCAGAAAGAACTCCTTGCATGGAGGCCCTCTATGCTGGCCAGGAGTTTCCCGACGCCGACGCCTCCGAGTCTGTTAGCAATATCATCGCGCGTTTCATGGACATCCAAGAGCAGTTCCCAGAGGACTTGTCCGGCGCCAACTTGCCATACTTCGGCGACTGGTTGATGGAGAACGTTCACCTCATAGAGATTACGGCCTACTCCGATGACGACGCATACACGATTTTCGAGACGATGAACGACGGGGGGCTGTCTCTCGCGCCAGTGGACATGCTAAAGGGATATCTGCTGGCAAACATCGCCGGCAGTGCCACTCGAACTCGTGCCAGCAGTTCTTGGAAGCAAAGAATTGAGGCGCTTGCAGACCTCAGCAAAGACGACGACGCGGACGGAATTAAGGCTTGGCTGCGTAGTCAGCACGCAGAGAGCATCCGGGAGCGCAAGCGAGGCGCCGAGGCACAAGATTTCGACCTGATCGGCACTGAGTTTCACCGATGGGTACGGGAACACGAGGCGCGTCTCGGCCTCAGTTCGAGCTCCGAGTTCGCCCGTTTCATTGAACGAGACTTCGCTTTCTACGGCCGTTGGTACGAGCGACTTCGGCTTTCAGGCGAGACGCCGACACCTGG
>CAYTGX010000161.1:0-5173 GCA_964437385.1 uncultured Spirochaetaceae bacterium | reverse complement strand
GTGGTGGGAACCCCGGGCCGCGTCATCGACATGATCCAGCGCGGCAAGCTCGATCTCTCCCACGTCGAGTTCCTCGTGCTGGACGAAGCCGACGAGATGCTCGACATGGGTTTCGCGGAAGAGATCAACGCGATCTTCGAAGCGGTGAACCCCGAGCGGCGCGTTCTCATGTTTTCCGCGACAATGCAGGACGCCGTCATGCGCGTGGCGCGCACGCGGCTGCGCAACTTCACCACGATCGAAGATCACGCAAAGGCCGAGGCAACGGAGCTCACCGAGCAGATCTGGCTCGAGGTGCGCGAACAGGACAAGATGGAAGCCCTTACGCGCATCGTGGACATGGAAGAGGACTTCTACGGTCTCGTATTTGCACGCACGCGCGTGGACGCGGACCGCATCGGCCAGTCCCTCGAGGAGCGCGGCTATCCCGTGGAGACGCTCCACGGAGACTACGCGCAGGAGCACCGGGACCGCGTCATGACGCGCTTCCGATCCGGCAAGGTGCGCATCCTCGTGGCAACCGACGTGGCGGCGCGCGGCATCGACGTGGAAGGCCTGACCCATGTCGTGAACTGGTCCCTTCCCCAGGATTCGCAGGCCTACATGCACCGAATCGGCCGAACAGGACGGGCGGGAAACGAAGGCACGGCAATCACTTTTGTCACGCCCTTCGAGTATCGCAAGCTCACGCGCATGCGCGAAGGCGCCGGAGGGCGCATCAGGAAGGGCTCGGTTCCCAAGGTGAGCGATGTCATCGACGCCCGGCGCGCCCGCGCCATCGCCAAGGTGAACACCGTGGCAGAGGACGTGGGGGCAGAGGGCTCTCCCTGGATCGTCCTTGCCGATGAGATCCTCACCGCCACCGAGGCGCGTGTTGCGCTGGCCTCATGCCTCTCCCTGGCGTTCGCGGGGACCCTGGATCCCGAGCGCTACAGTCAGATCGCCGACGTGGAACGGGAAGAGCGCCCGGGACGACTGGTGGATCAGACCGGCCAGACGCGTCTCTTCGTGTCCGCAGGTCGACACAGCGGGATCGACCGCAAGGGCCTGGCGGCCATCATCCGCCGCGTCTCGGGCCTGCCCGACCGGCTCATCGAAGGCATCCAGGTGTTCGATGCCTTCTCCCTGGTGACGGTCCCCTTTGACGCGGCAGAGCGCATCATCCGTGAATCCCGCGGTTCAGGCGGCATTCCGCGCATGCGCGTGGCCAAGGAAGACGGAGGCGGTGAAGGCGGCTACCGAGCGCGGCCCACACCGCCCCGCCCTGGCCGCGGGGCAGGGGCCAGGGGTACGCGGAAGCGGATCTGAGACGGCTTCCGGGACGCCGCGCTGGACATCCGGCCGCGCCCGTACTACTCTGGAAAGTATGGACAGGGCGTACGTGGTGCTGACCGCTGTCGGTCCTGATCGCCTCGGGATCGTGGATGATCTGTCCACTGCCGCGTCCGAGGCAGGCTGCAACATTGAAGAGAGCAAGATGGCGGTGCTGGGCGGCGAGTTCGCCGTGATCATGCTCGTTTCCGGCGGCGCTGCAGCCATAGACACTCTCTGCAAATCGATTCCTCTCATCGGCGAAAAGCTCTCCCTGCACGTGGAATGCCGGCCCACCCGTGAGCCCAGCGCACCGGACAAAGGCAGGCCGTACCTCCTCGAAGCTATTGCCCTGGACACTCCAGGCATTGTGCAGTCAGTCTCGGCCATCCTGCGCAGCCATGGCATCAACATCGAGGAGCTGGAAACGGACACTGCTGCCGCCCCGTGGACGGGTGCGCCCATGTTTCGCATGAAGGCGCAGCTGCTTGTGGGGCCGTCCGTGTCGATAGCGCGCCTGAAAGAAGATCTGTTCCGTCTCCAGGAAGAGCACGATCTTGACATAGCGCTGAAGCCGGTCTTTCCTGCCCTTTCAGACACCCCATAGCGCTCAACGCCAGGTGCCCCCGGCACCGATGGGCACGCCGCTACAAACACGATACGTTGCGAGTAACTTATGAGTGTGGATTGCACAAGAGGTGGAGCGCAGAGAACACTCGGAGGATTTAGCATTATGAAGCGATTTTTTCTTGCGGCAATGATCGTTGTGGCGTTTTCCTGTATGATTGCTGTGACGGCGGGAGCTGATTCCATGACCGCCACCGCGTCACCTGCTCCAAGCACGGACATGAACAACAGCAGCCAGTGGGTCGGCAAGACGACCGTTGATCTGCTGATCAACCTGGGCGCACCTACGTATACCGACATGCTTTCCAGCGGTGAGACCGTCACCTATGTCAAGCACGAAGGCGTGGGTGTAATGAGCTCGGTGAACGTTGTGCGCCAGTTCGATGTCGATTCGAACGGCAAGATAACGGCTGAGCGAGACAGCCAGAGTTAGAAAGACGCCCTGCAGGCAAGATACCGGCTTTCGCCGTTCGAGCCTGCGGGGCAGAAGAGGGCGATCCACCGATAAGGCAGCGTGACCGCCCGATCTAGTTATAGCACGCTCCACCCTGCAAATCCACACCACGGCCCGCCGCATAAGCGGCGGGTCTTTTTTTGGCAACGGCCCGCTCTCCCGCAGCGCGCGGGGACAGGCGGCGGGCACGTGCCGCGGGCTCGGCTCAACCGGCATCGGACAGCGCGACGACTACGAAAATTCTTGACTCGTCAGTAGCAAGTTCTTAGATTCCGACCAGGTTGTTTGGGCACGAAGCCATTTTGATGTGTCTTTCATTCACCCTCACGCTTGGCGCCGCTGGATCGTGGCGGTACCTTAGCAGGGTGCCCCTGCGTTGAAGCTATCCCAAGGAGGAGTTCCGTGAAAAGGACGCGAATCGGCATCTCTCTCTGCATGGCACTGTTTCTCGGAGGAGCAATCGCAGGCCAGGCGGCGGACGTCACCATCACCTACTGGCAGTACTTCTACCAGTCCAAGGTCGACCTGATGAACGACCTCATCCAGCAGTTCGAGGCCAGGAATCCCGGCATCAAGGTCGAGCAGGTAACCTTCCCCTATGAAAGCTACCAGCAGAAGGTGGCGGCGGCCGTTCCGGCCGGTGAAGGACCGGATGTCATCAATCTTTACTACGGGTGGCTTCCACTTTGGGTGAAATCGGGCTACATACAGGCCCTTCCGGATTTCAACTTCAGCTCCAGGTACCTTGCGAAGACTTTCTACCCTTTCGTTGCCCAGTCGGTGAGCTTTGGAGGCAAGAACTATTCCGTGCCGACCGCGGTGCGGACCCTCGCCCTGATCTACAATAAGAAGCTCTTCAGGGACGCAGGACTCGATCCGAACGCTCCGCCCAGGACTCTCGACGAGCTCCTCACGGACGCGAGGAGACTTTCCAAGTACGACACGCAGGGCAACCTGGTCCAAGCCGGTCTCCTCATGCAGCCCAGCGGCCAGGGACACGTCTGGATCAGGGAAGTGCTCTTCCGGCAGTTCGGGGCGACCCCCTACAGCGCGGATGGCCGCACCGTGACCTACAATTCCCAGGCGGGCATCCAGGCATTTCAGTGGTACACGGACAGGATAACAAAGGACAAGGTCGGCTACCCGAACTTCTCCACGGACGACCCCACCGCGTTCACCGCCCAGAAGGCTGCGATGAACATTGACGGATCCTTCCGAATCGCCACATTGAACGCGGTAAAGAACCTCGAATGGGGAGCAGCCGAGCTTCCCACCTACAAGGGGATCAAGTCGAACTTCGCCTCCTTCTGGACAAACGCGATCGTGAACGGCGTCACAGGCGCGAAGCTGGATGCGGCGGTCAAGTTCCTCACCTTCCTTACCTCACCCGAGGTCCAGGAGCAGTGGCTGCAGAAGGTCGGCGAGCTTCCCGCCACCCCGAGCCTTTCGGACAAGTTCAAGAATGACCCGGTGATCAGCGTGTTCCTGAAAGGGCTTGCCTACGCCCATGCCACCTCCTACGTGGACGAGGCAGGACAGCGCGCGATCCTGGACGACGCGGTGGACGAAGTGAACCTCAAGAAGGCCGATCCCGCCGCGGTCCTCAAGGCCGCTGCAGTGAAGGAGCAGAAGCTCATCGACGACTTCTGGAAGTAGGAGAGGGCATGACACTCGCGGCTCGACGCGCCGCAACGGCGTACGCCTTTCTTGGGATACCGCTTCTGTTCTTCGTGGGCGTGCGCCTCGGGCCCATGCTCTACATGATCGCCATGAGCTTCACGGACTGGGGTCTTCTCCGCAAGACCCTCCATGTCGTGGGGATCGCGAACTACGAAGCAATCCTCGCCGACCCGGTGTTCCTGAAATCCCTCCTGAACACGGCGAAGTACGCTGTCTTCGGTGCGCCGGCCGTCATCGTCCTAAGCCTGGGCATTGCCATCCTCCTGGACCGCCTTCCCAGAGGGAAGGGCGTCTATCGGCTGATCTACGTCCTCCCCTACATCACCCCCCTGGTGGCTGTCGCCTGGGTCTGGCGCTGGATGTTCCAGTCCCCGCCCCTGGGCATCATCAACGCGGCGTTCGTTTCCGTGGGCCTGCGGGCGCACGAGTTTCTCAACAGCCCCACGCAGGCCCTCCCGTCCATCCTTGCCGTCAACGTGTGGGTGGAGCTCGGGTACTGCACGATAGTCTTCCTGGCGGGAATGCAGACAATCCCTTCCAGCATCACGGAGGCCGCTCGCATAGACGGCGCATCGGGGCGGCAGCTTCTCCGCTGGATCACCCTTCCCCTTCTCCGACCGGTGATCATCCTGCTCGCCGTACTGGAGGGAATACAGTTTCTGCGGATATTCACCCAAGTCTACAACATGTCCTTCCAGGCGCTGGGGGGGCCGCTGGACTCCACCAAGTCAGCCGCGCTCTACATCTACCAGAAGGCTTTCACAAACTTCGACATGGGCGTGGCGGCAAGCGCGAGCCTCGTGCTCTTCGTGATCATCCTTGCCGTCACCCTCGTCCAGCTGAAGCTGTTCGACAGAAAGCTCACCTACTAGGGGCCTCCGTGATGAAAGGACGCACACCCGCGGCTGCCCCGGCTTACATTGTACTGACGCTCCTTTCCGTGATCATGCTCTTCCCCTTCCTCTGGATGCTCCTGTCGAGCTTCAAGGACGCCACGCAGATCTACGAGATGACGCTCTTCCCGGCGAACCCCACCATGGACAACTTTGTCTCCCTTTTCCTGTCCAGGAGCTCCCGTTTCCCCCAATGGTTTCTCAACAG
>CAYTGX010000160.1:0-5187 GCA_964437385.1 uncultured Spirochaetaceae bacterium | reverse complement strand
CGCATGTCGCGCTCTCATTCACAGGCGAAGCCTGGGGAAATAGAGCGGACCCGCGCCGTAAGTCGGCGTGGGCCCGTCGCATGTTCACAATTCCTCAATTGCCCGATGAGGGAGGGTCTAGTCCTTGTAGTCGCGCGACCAGACGTCTTTCATGGCCGCGAGGTTTGCCGGCGTGGCGACGCGGCAGGGAACGAGGTGGGTTCCCTGGACCTTCTGCCCGGCCAGGAGCTCGGCGATGACGGTCACAAGCGCGTCCGCCTGGGCGTAGGCCTCGTAGCTGGCTGACACGTCGATATACCCCTTGATGATGGCATCGTAGCCCTGGGGCTGCACGTCGCAGGTGGCGATCCAGATGTGTCCGGCGGTTCCGGTGGGCTCGAGCTTGTTGGCTTCCTTGAGGGCCTTCAGCACGCCTTCGAAGGCGAAGTCGCTGTGCGCAAAGATGGCGTTGGCTTCAGGATGCGCCGCGAGCGCGTTGGCCGTGCCGGTGTAGAAGTTCTCGGGCTTCCAATCGGTGGGGACCTGGGCCACAGTGGTCCACGCGTGCTTCAGATTCTCCACCTGGTGCCATGCCTGTCCGCGGTTGACCGCATTCAGGTCTCGAAGGTCACCCATCAGCTCGATGACTTTGCCCTGGACATGATTCTTTTCCAGCAGCGCCGCGAAGGCAAGTCCTGCCTGCAGGCCCTGGTCGAAGCTGTCTCCACCCACGTGGGCGTCGGGTGACGTCGTTGCGGAGGCCCGGTCAAAGGTGATGAACGGGATGTTCGCCTTGTGGGCGGCCTCGATTGAGGCGCCGATCGTCGCCGCATCTTCCGCGCGCGCAACGATAATGTCGACGTGCTGGTTGATGAGGTCCTGGATGTTGGACGCCTGGGTCGCGGGGTCGCTGTTGGCAACATTGAAGATCCACTGGAACTTCACGTTGTTCTTCTCGCCGAACGTCTTCCCGTAACGCTCCATCTCATCCTGCCAGGCCTGGATCTGGGAGTGAATCTTCTCGTTCCACGACACCCCGACCTTGATGAGCTTTGCGCCGTTCGCGGCGCCCGACTCCGTCTTCCCGCCGGCGAATGCCTGTCCGCCCAGGAACACGAACGCGACGAGAATCACGCTGAGAACGATGAAAATACGAGACCTCTTCATAGTCTCTCCTCCTTGAAGTGTTTCGCCCGGGGTTGCCTCCCCCGGGCGTGGATCACGAAACCAATTTCTGCTCCGAAACCGTGACCGTTTCCTGACCTGCGTAGGCCGGCACCACCTCCTTTGTGCAGGTTCATCCCTGCTCCGCGAGCACCTTCACCTGCCGCTTCCTCATGTTCTTCAGCGAGTCGGCGTACATGGCGATGAAGATGATCCCGCCCCGCACCAGCGGGTAGACGAATACCGACGCGCCGATGAAGTTCAAACCGCTTTGGATGATCGTCAGCGCCAGAGCCCCCAGAACGATGCCCGGAAATATCGTGCCCTCTCCGCCGAAGAGGCTCACACCGCCGATCACCAGGAGGGCAATTGCCGTGAACTCGTAACCCTGTCCCAGGGTGGGAGAGAGGGAGCTCACCTGGAACATCGTGAGGACCCCTCCGATGCTTGCCATGAGCCCTGCCAGCATGAAGGTCAGGAAGCTGGTGCGGTCCACCGGGATACCCACCTTCTGGGCCACCTCGGCGCCGTTGCCGACCGCCATCACGTGCCTGCCGAATACCGTGCGGGTGTGGATTAGCTGGAAGATCGCCAGTACGACCGCGGCGAACAGGATGTCGATGAAGACCGGGCCGATGCGCAGGCTCCCGATGTTGCCCAACTGGGCCGGGATGGAGATGGTCATCGAATTGGAAACCTGCAGAGCCAGGCCTCGGAAGGTGAAATAGCTGCCCAGGGTGGCAATCAGGGGATTGACTTTCAGGACCACAACCACAAATCCGTTGACCGCGCCCAGGAACGCGCCAATGGGAAGGATTATCAGCATGGCCAGGATCGGGTTCACGTGCAGTCCCCTCATCAGCATGACGCCGATGGCGACGGAAAGGTACGCCGTGGACCCGATGGAGATGTCGATTTTACCGGTCATCAGCACGAGGGCCACGCCCGTGGCAAGGATCATGGACGGCGCGGCTGCGTGGAGGATGAACAGGGCGTTCTTCAAGGAGAAAAAGTTGGGCGAATACAAGGAGAAGATGGCAACCATCACCACGATCGCGATGAGAAAACCATACGAGAGCAGGAACGCGCCCGCAGTCAGACGCTGCTTCACGATCATTGCTTACTCACCCCCCATTGTGCCGGTCATTCCGGATGCGGTGGCCAGCAGCTCGTGTTTCGTGGTCTCCCGGGGCAGCTCCTTGACGAGCCTCCCGCGCACCATCACGAGGAACCGGTCTGAAAGACTCATGATTTCGTCCAGGTCGGAGGACACGAACATCACCGCCGCCCCGCTGTCCGCCAGGCCGCTGATGATCGAGTGCAGCTCCGCCTTCGCTTCCACGTCAAGGCCGCGCGTGGGCTCGTCCATGAGAAAGACGAGGGGACTTGTCTGCAGCCAGCGGCCTACGACGACCTTCTGCTGGTTTCCCCCGCTGAGCGTGGCAACGCGCTGCTCGATCGAGGTGCTCTTGATGTTCAGTTTTCGAACATACTCGTTGGCGGCCGCCTCTTCACGCGTGCGCGCGATGAACGGCCACAGCCGCGAGATGAAGTTCCTGAGGTTCGCCAGTGAGAGGTTGTTCCTGATGGACATGGGCAGGAGAAGGCCGTCTGTACGCCGATCCTCGGTGACGAGGCCCATCGGGTTTTTCCCGCTGTGGGGCCTGATGGGACGGGCGCCTCGGCCCATGTCGATCAGGATCCTGCCACCGGTGATCTGATCCAGGCCCATCATCGCCCGGAAAAGCTCCGTGCGGCCCGATCCCAGGAGCCCCCAGAGCCCCACAACCTCCCCACGGTGGATGGAGAAGTTGATGTTGTCCAGGTATCCCTCACGCTGGAAGTTCTCCACGGTGAGGAGCACAGGGCCCGGCTGGCGGGCGTGGTGCTGGAAGTAGCTGACGACCTCCTGGGAGCCGATCATCTTCTCCACGATCCCGTCCCGGGTAAGGTCCTTCACCGCGGACTGGGCCACCTTCTCACCGTTTCGCAGGATCACGGCCTTTTCGCAGATGGTGAAGATCTCGTCCAGGAGGTGGGTGATGTAAATGATCGTTGTGCCCTCGGATTTCAGGTAGCGGATGATCTCGAACAACCGCTCCTTTTCCCGCGAAGTGAGCGATGAGGTAGGCTCGTCGAAAATGACGATCCTCGACTTGCCCAGGAGCGTGCGTGCAATCTCGACGATCTGCTGGTCTCCGGGGCTGAGATCGCGCACCTGCATGCGCAGGTTGAACTCGTACCCCAGGCGTGACAGGGCCTCGCGGCAGAGCACTTCGCCGCGGTCGTAGTCAATAAGCCCGTTGCGGGTGGGAAAGGAGGAAATGAGCATATTGTCCAGGATGCTCAGCGTGGGCATCAGCGCGAGCTCCTGGTGCACAAAGGCAATCCCAAGGCGGGCCGCTTCAGACGGCGAATGGATCAGGGTCTCCTCCCCGTCGATGGTGATCTGCCCTTCGTCCGGCTGGACGACGCCGCCGAGGATGTTCATCAGCGTGCTTTTGCCAGCGCCGTTGGCGCCGATCATTGCAAGGGATTCGCCGGGGAATGCCTCGAAAGAGACTCCCTTCAACGCCTTCACACCCGGAAAACTCTTCTTGATGCCTGTCATCACCAGCGATGGTGCGGTCAAAGCGTACCTCCTGCTCTCCGTCGGAACATGGAGTCCAGCGCCACGAAGGCGACGATGACGATCCCCTTCACCACGAGAGTCATGTAGTAGGACGCCTGGACAAAGTTGAGGGTGTTGCTGATCAGCTTGATGAAGATGGCCCCCACGAAGGCACCCAGGGCGGTGCCCGCGCCACCGTAGATGCTGACCCCGCCGAGGACAGCGGAGCTCACGACGTCCAGGACGACGCCTTCGGACCCGATCGTCCCCCCCGCGGTTCCAAGCCAGGCAGTGGTGACGATGGCGGCAAGACCCGCGACGAATCCCGAGAACGCGTAGGAGCCGAAGAGCACTCCCTGGGCGGGAATCCGTGACACGCGCGCCGCGCGGATGTTCGTGCCCACGGCGTACAGCCACCTCCCGTAGAGGCTGCGCGTCATGAAGAGATGGGCGATAATCGCCACCACGATCAAGACCACGACGGGTGCAGGAAAGATCCAGATGTCGTGCATCACGGTGGTGATGAACCCACGCGGGATGCCGGTCACGCTCATCCCGTTGGTCACCCAGATCGATGCCCCGCCGAACACCGCCATCGTGGACAGGGTGACGACGAAGGGGATCATGCGAAGGTATGCCACGGCAAACCCGTTGAGGCATCCACCCGCCGTCGCCACCAGTACCATGATAACGCAGGCAATCACGGGGCTTCCACCAGAACGCATGAAAATCGCTCCGATCACCGCGCTGAACGACATAAGCGAGGGGATCGAGAGGTCCATTCCGCCCGTAATGAGGACGGCCGTCAGCCCGATCGCCATCAGCCCGAGAGAAGAACACTGCACAAGAATGCTGACGAAGTTATTAACCGAGAGGAAGTAGGGAACGACCGCGCTCAGCACCACGAGGATCAGCAGAAGCCCGCCCATGGGGATAAACCGAATGATCTGGCTCGAGTCCCGGTGAATTGCAGTCGTCCCAGCAGGAACGGGTTCAGTCGTCCTCATCCGCTACCTCACACTCGGATGTCGGAAATCAATGTTTTTCACGTCTTTCTCCTCAGAGTCTTCCGCGAGTTATACGCATAACTCGCTCGGAACAGGAAAGAACTTCAAACGTGCGGGACACATGTGGTTTCGCAGGGAATAAATCCTAAATCCGCTTCTGTGGAAAGTCAACACGAATTCTTAGAATATGTGAAGATAAAATAGTTTTCGTTAAAAATAGTGCAGAAAATTGCTAACATTCGATAAAGAGAACAGGGATGGCACAGAGCTCTCGGCCAGTCGGCAACATGAAAATCCGCCTGCACTGGATGGCCCTGGCCCCGCTCCCGGGTCAGGGCCTGGTCAGTTTTGGACAAAAAAAAGCCTGGCAACGACCTACTCTCCCACCGTCAAGCGGCAGTACCATCGGCGCGGCAGGGCTTAACT
>CAYTGX010000159.1:0-5518 GCA_964437385.1 uncultured Spirochaetaceae bacterium | reverse complement strand
GGATTGTCGTAGAGATAGATCTGGCCGACCGACAGATAGTTGGCGGCGCGCCAGTAGGCATCCATCTTGTGGAGCAGCTCCGGGGAAAGTGTTTTCGAATTCATGTTCATATCCGCCTCACCGGTGGGACTGAACCTTGGCAGCCGCTTCCTCAATCCAGTATCCCTGGCGATTGTAATGTCCATGCAGCCTGGTTTCATAATCCCGGGTGAGAAGCGAGCTCTCAGAGTATTCCGGTGACTGCTTTATGGCATCACGGGAGAGATTGGCGAATACTTTCGACAGGTCCCAACTTACGCGCTGAATCCATTTTGGTGAAATCAGAACCTTTTTCCCCGGCCACCAGTTCCTCGTATCGACAACCAGGTAGCGAATGGCCCACGTTTCGTCATCAATGACAAAATCCTCGACGTGGCCAATCTCACCGTCTGAGGCCTGGATGTTGTAGCCGGTCACGGCGGACGTACTGCGGAGATGTGCATTCCATTCTTTTCCACCCGGGTTCGTTGTTCTGGCCTTCTCATGGCTGCGCATGATGTAAGGAGAGGGCCCCCACATGTATGGGCCGTTCCAATACATCGGCCAACCATAGTAGCCGTAGTAGTCCACTTCGAATTGCCTCGAGACCGGTTTGTCAGTGTCCAGGGATGGACTGTCCTCAATCTGCTTTCTTGTCAAATCGATGGCAATCTGCTTCTTTTCTTTATTCACCGTGCGCAGCGCATAAGGGGAGATCAACACATGCCTGCCCGCAAGCCAGTTCCCTGTGTCAACGACCAGATAGCGAATGGCCCAATGCTGGTCATCGAAGTAGAACTCCTTGATCTTCCCTATTTCTCCATCCAGGCTGTGCAATGCATACCCATTCAGTGTTTTGGCCTTTTCCAGCATAATCGAATTCCTTTCCTTCTCCGAGTTCCGTTCCTGCTCGTTGTTGTCTACCGGCGCGATCCGCGCGGGCTCCCACAATCCTGTTGCGTTGGAGCGCCCCTTATATTTGGGGGACCGCGCGCCCACGCCGCGCGCATCCAGAAACCGCTATTTCGTCGCAGGGTCCGAGTTCCTTTCCTTGCTGGGCGGGCCAATTTCGAGTGCATGGCACACTGAGCGCGCTATCATCAATTCTTCATCCGTATGAATAACGCGGACAGCAGCCCGGCTGGCAGCCGTGGAAATCACGCCGTCGTTCGCCGCGTTGCCCTTTTCTTCGAGTTCGATGCCAAGGAATCCCAGCCCATGGCAAATCCGGGTACGCACCGTGGGCGCGTTCTCTCCTATGCCACCCGCGAACACCAGCGTTTCCAATCCACCCAACGCTGCCGCGAAGGCCCCAATCCATTTCTTGACCTGGTAGCAAAACAGCGCGACTGCTTCAGCCGCCCGCACGTCCTGCGTTTCATGATCGAGCAAGTCACGCATGTCGGAACTGGTCTCCGACATTCCGAGCAGCCCGGACTGGAAATTGACCATTTCATTGAATTCCTTGGCGCCCATTCTTTCGGTGCGCGCCAGATACCAAAGCAAACCGGGATCGAGATCGCCTGAGCGAGTGCCCATTGGTACCCCGGCGGTCGGGGTGAAACTCATACTCGTGTCCACGGGTTTGCCCGCACTCACCGCCGCCAGGCTCGCCCCGTTGCCAAGGTGGGCCAGAATGACACGGCCTTGTGCCGCTTCCGCTCCGGCTACCCGAGCCAGTTCTCCCATAAGAAACGCATACGACAAGCCGTGAAACCCGTATCGGCGCACCCCCTGAGCTTCATAGCGCCGCGGGATGGGCAGTATCTGCGCCACGCGGGGCAGGTAGTGGTGAAAAGCCGTGTCGAAACACGCAACCTGGGGCAATCCTGGATAGCGCCGATGAAATGCCTCGATCAACAGGATCTCTTCCGGCATGTGTTCAGAATCGAATGGACTAAGCCGGCGCAGCTCCTCAAGCATTTCCGGACTGATTCGCTGCGGCGTGCTGTACGTAGGCCCGCCATGCACCACGCGATGCCCCACCGCGGTTAACGCATTACCCCCGCTGAGTTCCTCGATCCAATCCATCAGGATGCCCACAGCCACCGTGTGATCGGGCGCCGTGACACGACGCGCAGTATTGTCCGCCCGATTCAGGCCTCTCACCCGCATCGTGGGCTCGGGCAGTCCAATCCGCTCAATCGCGCCCTCCAGAATCTGTCGAAGCAAGTCACCGGCCTCGAACAAGGCGAACTTGATGCTCGACGAGCCGCCGTTGATCGTGAGGATGCTTGGGCTCTCCGGCTTTGTGGATGACTTATGCGCCATTGTGTAATCCAATCGAAGCCAGTTTCGCGCACGTAGACGTGTAGCTCGTGTGCAGAATGCTTCGAATTCCCAAGCCTTTCGCTATCCGGACAAACATCGGGGTGTTTTCGATGTAGACCACCTTCCGGACTGGTGTCTGGGCGATGTCCAATGCAAGCCGAAAGATGTCCGCATCAGGCTTACGGACATGGACGAAGCAGGAGGAAACAAAAGAATCCACGAACCTGTCAAGCTTGAACTTCTTGATCCGGTGCGAATTCAATTCCCGAGCTTCGTTGCTGACCACGACGATCTTCAGCTCACGGCGGACTTTGAGTTGAGCGACCAGCTCGATCATCTCGGGGTAAGGTTTTGATTGTGCGAACATGAAGCGCTGAAACTGCGCCCGGGTGAACGGTCGCTTCCGATAGAAGACCACGCGGCCCAAATACTCTTCCAGCGTGAGCTTTCCCTCCTCGTGCGGGCCGAACCAATGGATCTCGGCGTCCGTGTAGAACTGCTCTTTGCTCAGAATCGGATGGGCGCGACGGAAGGCGATCATGCCACGGGTGAAGCGGAAGATTTCCTTGTGCTGCTCCAGGCGTCTCCAGTCATACCAGCTCGTTTCGTTGTCCTGGCAGTAGGCGTCGTTGTTGCCGCCTTTCAGATCGATCAGGCTCTGCATGGTGTAGCGCGAGGAGGGGTCCATGCGGATCTAGCCGTCCCAATCCGCCGTCATGAAACGGAAGGTCGGGTCGACGGTCGTGGTGACGACAGTCAGGTTGATCCCGTAGCGCGCGGCATTTCCGGCGTGAGCGGTTTTCCTGCAAGGGGACTTGTTGCCACGCCGGGCTCTCCCTGTCCGCAATTCATTCACCTTTGCCCACATAAAGTCCGGCCGCTCTTATGCCCAGAAAATAGGCATAGGGCAACGACACGAGGGCCTCAGAGAACGTTTCTTTGCAGAGGGCCTGTCGCGCGGCAGTCGAAGAGAAGGAAAGAGGAACAGGAGGCAAGACATGGACCTTCAAGCATGTCGTCACCTGTCCTCGTTTCCTTTCTATACCCTCTCGGTCGAGAAAGACCGCCGATATTGTGTGCCGCGTCCCCCCAACCCTTTCCTGCTCTTCAACTACCCGTTCGAGTTTTTGGATCGTGTCCGGTTCACCCCTTGCCGTGGTTCTGCGATAGTGATCTGCGCCTGCGATATAGAAGGCTTCCATGCGCTGGCGTGAGTTGAGGCTGAGCAGCCGCCCGAAGTTTGTCTCTCCGTCAAGGTCGGTACCAAGCGCTAGAGGGGAATATGCGAACAGGGGACGAAATGTCTCGATGGTTGAGCGGCCCAGCCGATGCCTCGCATCAGCTGAAAGCATCGATGGCTTACGGCCGTCCGCGCCCGCGATGAGAAGTACTACCTTGTCCAGACTCATCGAAGCCATGACGGTGAGGCCTACCAGAATATGGCCCCAATGGAGGGGGTTCGCGGCCAGCGGGTAGACACCGATACGTAGGGAACGATCCTCGACTGGAGCCGGCCTGTCACCTTCCGCAAGCACGATTTCGCTGAATGGTCGTATTTGGTCCGATCTGGCCAGTTCCGAAATAGTCGTGAGGCGCTCATCGAGGCAGGCGCCGATGGTAAAAAGATAATCACGAAATGTGCGATCAACAGCCCACTGCTCCATGCCAAATAGCTGCAAGTCGGCCGAGCAACGAATGTTGTGTATGGCCTCTCCGGCCTCATGGTTGATCCGGACTGGCGTGAGAGGCAAAGGGCGCACAATGTCACCGTTTACCGCCTCCTCTCCCCTGAGCGCGTCTGTTGAACTGGTTGGCGACGTATTCTCTCCCATTCACTTGCCTCAGGCGGTCTTAGAACTAGGGTGAAGCTGATCTTATTGCTGGAGATTTTTCGAGCAGCAGGACCTTTTTGGCATGGTGCCTCCTTCAATGGCCGCCGACGATCGCGCTGAGAGAGGAGTCGGCGCTGAATGGAAACCCACCTCAGCGCCGTCGCCCATTCGTCGACTCGTCGCAATAAATATTAGGGAGGAAACCTGACGCATTTCTGTGCGGTAGTTAACTTATAGTACGGTTTCAGAAGACCCCAGATGGCTACGGCTTTCACGCGACCACATCAAAGAGAGCGGCTCACCGGGAGGTCCCCGAAGGCGGGCCAAGTCCAGGCCTTCGACCTGGCGCTGTCAGCCAAAGCTCATGGCGAGCGCACGACAGAGTCTGAATGCCTCTGAACCGGCGGCAGCGATGGTCGTCGCCTCTATCGCGGGAAATCGGTGAGTCGAGTGCGCATCTTGACGGGTTCATCGCATTTGTTGTGGAATTCAGGCGTAACAATCGGCACACTAGAGAGGTCGCACATACACATGATGCCCGGCTTGGTAAGCACTCCGAACCCGAGACAAAACGGTGTACTCGCAATCCTACCAGAGTCTGAATCCAAACGCTTATTTCCCCACCTGGAGCTGGTCCGTTTGTCAAGCGGCGAGGCCCTTTATGAGTCTACGGGCAGTTTGATTCACGTCTATTTCCCCATTACTGCTATTGTATCCATGCGGTACGTCCTGGAGAACGGCGTTTCCTCCGAGATCGCTATGGTCGGCAACAAGGGCGTCGTGGGCATCGCCCTGTTCATGGGTGGCGGCACCATGCTGCTTCGCGCTATTGTGCGCAATGCGGGCCAAGCCTATCGGCTGAAGACACAAGTGCTCCAGGATGAGTTCAATCGCGCCGGGGCGTTGCAGCAGCTGCTGCTGCGCTACACTCTGGCCCTGCTGACTCAGACAGCGCAGACAGCCGTTTGCAATCGTCATCACACGGTAGAGCAGCAAATCTGTCGGTGGTTGCTGCTCAGTCTCGACCGATTGCCTTCGAACGAGCTGCGGATGACTCAGAAACTGATCGCCAGCATGATAGGGATACGGCGCGAGAGTGTGGTCGCCGTTGCCGGAAAGCTGCAGAGTGCCAATTTAATAAGCTACGTTCGTGGCCGCATCCGCGTGATAGATCGATCAGGGTTGGAAGCGCGGGCATGCGAGTGCTACGGAATTGTCAGGAAAGAGTACCGCCGCCTGCTTCCCGAGCTGACCGCGGAGTGAGCCACAGCAATTGATAACGAACGTTGCGGTGTCCTCAATATGGGTCCTCGAATCGGAATAACAGCAAGCGCGCTTTTGGCTATTGAATATCCCTGCGCTTCGCCTCGAATTCTTCCTTGTTGATTTCACCGCTG
>CAYTGX010000158.1:0-5561 GCA_964437385.1 uncultured Spirochaetaceae bacterium | reverse complement strand
GCGCAGATCGTGGGACACCGAGTAACTGAAAGCCTCCATCTCCTTGTTTGATTCCTCGAGCTGGGCGGTGCGATCTCGGACACGTTGTTCCAATTCGTCACGGTTCTTTCTGAGCTCCTCTTCGCCCGCGCTTCGTCGTTTTTCGACCTCCAGTCCATGCAGCGCGTAGGCAATATCGTCCGCCACTTCTTCGATCAGATGCCGTTCTTCCTCGAGGTCCACCAGCGCGGGGTCCGTGGACATGACAAGCAGGCCAAGCACATGCCCCTCGTGTTCCAACCGGACGGCGATAGCGGACTGGTGCATGTTGAGCGTGGCAGCGGGACAATTCGGACACTCCATCGCCGGATTCCTCACCACGTGAACTCCGCGTTCATGGAGAGCCTTGCCACACGCGGCAAGCTGTCCGCTCCTAATGCAATTCTCCAATGATTCGAAGGTGTTACCCAATCCGGCCGCGGCCGCTCTCAGATACTTCCCTGACTCGTCATACAGTGCAATCCAAGCACTGGAATAGCCCCGGGTCTCTGTGAGCACTTCGCAGGCACGCCGGATGAGCAACTCGGCATCCTTCTCGCGCACAATGAGCTGGTTCACGTTGCGGATGGCCTTGAGCGCCAGATTGAGGTGGCTGATTCTCTCCTCCATCCGTTTGCGCTCGGTAAGGTCCAGGACAAAGGCCACGCCATTGACGCGCTCTTCGTCCAGCATGGCACCGGCCACGGCAATCGGCATCCGGGTACCGTCTTTGCGAAGGTACTCCTTTTCGAACGGCACCTTGTTGACCCCTGTCGCTTTAAGCTCTGCTACGGAATCCTCATCGAGATGACGATACTCAGGTGGGGTCATGTTGACCCAGTCGACTTGGCCAGCCACTAGGTCATCTCGAGTGTAGCCGACCATCTGCAGAAACCTGTCGTTGGCGTCTATGATTTGGCCGCGCATGTTCCAGAAAATTACGCCGAGCAAACCGGATTCATAAAATCGACGCAGGCGCTGCTCGCTTTCGCGTAGCGCCACTTCCATCCGCTTGCGCTCGGTGACATCGAGACAAGTCCCCACCATCCGCACAGCCTTGCCGTCCGAAGCCGCAAAGACGCGGCCCCTGGCGATGATCTCGCGCCAGCCACCGTCGCTTAGTCTTACGCGATAGTCTGTGTCGTATGGCCGATCCTGCTTCAATGCGTCTGCGACGTCCCGCTGTACGCGCTCCCGGTCGTCGGGATGCAGCCGCTCGACAAACTGTGAGAATTTGACGACCACTTCTGGGGCCACGTCGAACAGCCGGTAGAACTCCTCGGAGCCGGTGATCTCGTCTTTGACGGCGTCCCACGCCCAGTTGCCAAGATGCGCTGCACGCTGAGCCTCCTCCAGCCGATCCTGTGCCTTCTTCAGGGACTGTTCCATACGCTTTCGCTCGGTAATGTCCTCGAATAGGCCGAGAACCGCGGTCACTTGTCCCGCTTCGCCTTTTACCGGCGCCTTTAACGTGTGGACCCAATATTCCTTTCCCTGCGCAGGGTATTTTTCCTCGATGTCCTTGACACGCCCCGATTCCATGACTGCGCGGTCGTCCGCCCGATACCTCTCGGCCAACTCGGTCGGGTAAAAGGCGAAGTCGTCCTTGCCCACGATTTGTTCAGGTCTGTAGCCGAGGCTAGTCGCGTAGGGCTCGTTGACTGCGAGGTAAACGTTGTTGCGATCCTTGAGGAAGAGCCCCTGTGGGATGCTCTCGACGATGGTTCGATTGAAGGCCTCGCTCTTCTGCAGTGCCTGCTGTGCGGCGCGCTCCTCTGTCTGATCGCGAAAGACCAGTACGACGCCGCTGACCTTGCCTTTCTCATCGCGGATGGGCGCGCCGCTGTCGGCGATTGCGCGCTCACTGCCGTCCTTGGTGATGAGCAGCGTGTGGTTCGCCAAGCCCACGACCATCCCCTCGCGCAGTACGCGGTTCACTGGGCTCTCGACCTCAGCCCGTGTGTTCTCGTTGACGATGTGGAAGACCTCGTCGAGCGGCTTGCCGCGGGCATCAGCCTCTGCCCAACCTGTAAGCTTCTCGGACATGCGGTTCATTTGGAGCACTTGGCCGGTTGCGTCGGTGGCGATGACTGCATCGCCAATGCTTTGGAGAGTCGTCCTGACCCGGGTGACCTGGGCCTGTAGGGCCGCAACCTGACGTCGGAGGGCCTCGTTCTCATGGACGAGTTGTCTTTGACCTTTCTTGGCATCACTCATCTACCCGCTCCGTAGCTCGCCAAAATAGACGCGGTCGCACGATTGTCAGACGGTCTGACTGACGCCACCTTCTCGTCGACCAGCAGGCGCAACGTCCGTTCGAGAAGGCCCGCATCGACCGGTTTCCCAAGCAACATGACCGGCGCATAGTTCATCGCCTGCTTCATGAGATTGCTGTCTGGATAACCGGTCACGATGACGACCGGCAGGTCCGGATGGGTCTCGCGCAGCCTCTTCAAGAATTGTGGGGCGTTCATGCCGGGCATCATGATATCGAGCAGGATGAGATCCGGCACTTCCTCTTCGACAAACTCCAGGCCCTTCGCGCCGCTCGTTGCCTGTCGTACGCGGCAACCGAAGCCTTCTTCGATCCTGACCAACGCCTTGCAGGTACTATCCTCGTCATCGACGACGAGCACGGAGCAGGGTTTGTCTGGATCCCCACCGCCGACGCGTTTGGCAATCTCGCGGTAGTTGCGAACCAGATCTTGCAGCGCCGCTATCGCCGGATTGCGCAGCTCCGAGTAGTAGCCGTTTGTCAACCCCTCCTTCGCGTCGCGGACCGCTTCTGGGAGAGTTTTCCTAACGAGGAGACGGGCGAGCATCTCTTGCCCGAGCTTTGGCAGACCATCGCAAGCAACCGTGAGAACTCTGTGGGTATCCGAATCCAAAGCCACTTCCAAAACCATAGTTGCGGCAACACCAGAAGGGCTGGATTTCGCGGGAAGGACGGATCGGCCGGCCACAATCACTCCCTTGCGACCGTCCAAACGGTAACTAACCGGGACATCGTTTTCTGTTCGAGATTTGAGCGCCTGGTCTTGCAAGACGACAAAAGCCACACTCTCCGCGACTCGCTCCAAGAGAGAAATGAGTGCTTTGCTGAAGAAACCCTTGCTTTTGTCATTGATCTGCAAGAGCCCGAGTATCTCGGCTTCGAGCTTGAGGGGGATCAAGGCGACTGACTCGTAGCCTTCCCCATTGCATCTGTTGCGAGTGCGCGCCAGCCGGTCTTCTTCGGCGGTGCTGGCCAGAAGCTCGGTCGTGCTGTTCGACCAGAAGCTTCCATGTTCAGTGAAGAATGGCTTGGCGGCATCGAAGCGTCCGCAAATCACGTTGCCGCACATGCACTCGTAAAACGGATTCCCATTGCTGTCACGGAGCAGCTCATTCATCGTGTCACGTGCGCAGAGGTGATTCTCGGCAAGTACAAACTCTTCCGGAAACCCACGGGTCTCGTAGTAAGGGAAGTCGAGACCTTCGCGCAGGCGGACCCCGACCGCGTCGCAGCCGATCCATTTCTGAAGGCACAGGGTGACGGTTTGGATCAGGGCGTTGAGATTGTCAGGGTCAGCCACCAGGGACAGGATTCTCACCGCGAGGTCGTGATCCTCAATGTTGGTGCGGGATGCTCCGACGTGATGGCCGTGATCAGACATGTGACGATGGACAGCTTCCAAAGAGGCCGCAATCGAAGGTCCACGTCTGCTTCGTCTTGCGCGGTCCAGGCGGCCGTCGATCTTGTCGCCTGCAATCTTGACAGATACGGGTTCGGCACTCAGTCGTTGTTCCTCGGACCAGCGAGCGAGCGCCTTTCTGCGAAACCGCCAGTCTGTTCCCACCTTGAATGCGGGAATCGCGCCGCGCCTTGCGAGCTTGCGTACAGTCTGTTCGTGGGCTCCGAGGAAGGCGGCAGCTTCGCGGATGCCAAATACGTCAGAATCTTGAACCATCTGGCTAAGCCCCTGTTTCAAGGATGAGGATTATTCGTCCTCGTATTCACGGCAGTCCATGAGCTACCATGAGCTACCATGAGCTACCATGAACCATAGTCTTTGTCAAGCGCATATGCCGTAGCCTATTGCCATAGAATCGTCAAAGGCTTTGGGGCTAATCGATATAGGTAGGCCCTCACAGGCTTTCCCTGTCACACCACCGTGCATACGGGTCCGTACACGGCGGTTCGAGACTTTACTTGCGCATCCGCTCTGGCAAAGGATCCTCGATTGCCCTCGGTGCAGTGGCTCGACATCTTGCAAAGTCGACATTCTGGGTGCTCTCGAAAAGTGAGCCATATCGTGAACCGTCGCGGTTTTCGCCAAAGCAGCGGTGAGCCCGGGCATAACATGTGCCATGGAAGCCACGCGACTTGATTGTGACACCCCCTGCTGAAGGTGATCAGGCTCCAATGAGGGCGTATGGATGTTTCCCGTAGGACCGGGGGTATTGCAGTCATGGCTACTTGACTCCGCGGCTTGTCATAGGTGTCACGCCTTCTCGGCCGTAGAGAGTACATCTCGCACCGGAGAGATAATCCTTGAGCCCAAGCGAAGCCAGAAACTGTATCCAAAAGCGGCGTTATCCGTCAGACACTTCAACCAAAAGCGTACCAATGAGCGTACCACGCGAGCGCCAGAAGCAAGACTCCAGGACCTTTTGCCTTTGTTTCATTTTGACAGGCAGCATGGAAATGACCCTTAAGTTCGATTCCCTAATAAGGCTAGAAAACCTTAGCCTAACGGAGATAACCCCGAAATTCTTGCGATGCCGCCCAGTGACGATGGTTAAGGCCGCTGTCAGGCTGATTCCATGGAATCTCGATCACTCCATATTGGGCGGCAAGGAGTTCGAACCCCCTGCCTACTGGGTGCAAAGCCGATCCCGATTTTACAAAAGAAATCCCGGCCCGCCCTGTTCGTGCTTCTCTTCGATATGATGCCACGCGAGTATTCCCGCATCTCTTTCGTCTGAGGGAAGGATAAATTAGAATCTGACTTTCTGGCCGGCTGCCAGAAAGTCTACTCCAGGAAGGTCAGGAACCGTCCCCCAAGCGGAGTTACAAGGTGCCGCATATCCCCGCTCCTGCGAGCCCCCCTTAACGCAGAGACGTTCGCGGTGACCAAGCCGAGCCTATCCAAGTGTTCAACGATGTCCATAATTTGTGTCTCTTCCAGTCCCTTAGTCCTCTCAAGAATCTCCTCGAGTGCGCTTGTCTGGTCAGGAACTTTGTCAGCAGCCTGCTGATCAATCGAAGTCCCGGTGTCTCGAAGTCCCTTTGCGCTGTCGCGCCTTTCTGATAAAATCGAGCCAAGGTGGAGAAGAAGGGAGGCGCGGGATGTTGGAGGTGTTAGCTCGCTACTGGTGGGCTTTCATTGTTAGAGGAGTCATCGCTATCGCACTTGGAGTCATGGTCTGGGCTTGGCCTGCGATTACGGTCGATGCACTTATCATCGCTTTTGGCATCTACGCCTTCGCCGACGGAATATTCCTAGTGGTCAAAGCCATTGGAGGCTGGAAAGCCCGTGATGACCGCTGGCTGCTGCTGC
>CAYTGX010000157.1:0-5602 GCA_964437385.1 uncultured Spirochaetaceae bacterium | reverse complement strand
CGCGCAAGGAGCGCACGATGCACGACATCGAAACGCTCATCAACCACTTCCTCGGCGTGAGCTGGGGACCGGTTGTCCCGGCAGGAGAGGCAATCGCCGTGGCAGAGGGGTCCAAGGGGAATCATTCGTACTACCTGGTGAGTGACGGCGGGACAATGAGCTACAGGACCCGGATCCGCACTCCTTCCTTTGCGCACATCCAGATGGTGCCCATGCTGTGCCGCGGGCTGACCATTCCGGACCTGGTGGCAATCCTTGGAAGCATCGACTACGTTCTGGCGGACATCGACAGGTGAGGGGGTCTGAAGGGACATGCTGAGCGATCACGAGAGGCAACAGATCGAAGAGGAGGCGCGGCACCACGAGCAAAGGCGGGCCGCCGTCTCCGAGGCGCTTCTGATCGTCCAGGAAAGCCGCGGATGGGTTTCGGATGAGGGCATCGCGGACGTGGCGGAGATTCTCGGAATGAGCGTGGAGGAAGTGGACGGGATCGCCACTTTTTACGAGCTGATCTACCGCAGGCCTGTGGGCAAACACGTGATCATGGTCTGTGACAGCGTAAGCTGCTGGATCACAGGTGAGGAGCGCATCACCGCGCATCTTCGCCGGAGGCTCGGAGTCGAGCCGGGCGGCACCACGACCGACGGCATCTTCACTCTTCTGCCTGCCGGCTGCCTGGGTGCGTGTGACACGGGACCTGCCATGATGGTGGACGGAGAGCTTTTCGACAAGCTGACCCCCGAGCGGGCTGATGAAATTCTTGAGCGTTACGGGCTGCCGCGCGGGGCGGCGGATGGGAGGGGAGCAGATGCTCAGACCGCTCACCGCTGACATACGTGCGGACCGGGCAGCGCTGGACGTCGGCGCCTATGAAGCGGCCGGCGGCTACCAGGGCCTGCGAAAGGCGCTGGCAATGAACCCGGTGCAGGTCCAGCAGACAGTCACAGCCTCGGGACTGCGCGGACGGGGCGGCGCGGGATTCCCCACCGGGATGAAATGGAGCTTTGTGCCGATGGGAACCGGGCCCGTGGGGGCGGTGGGCGGCACCGCGGGCGGCTCTCCTGACACGGACGGGCACCGCTACATGGTGGTGAACGCGGACGAAAAAGAGCCGGGCACCATGAAGGACCGGTGGCTGATGGAGGGCAACCCGCACGAGCTGATCGAGGGTGCGCTCATTGCCGCCTGGGCCATGCAGGCTGACATCGCCTACATCTTTCTCCGCCGGGAATACTCCAAATGCGCGGCCAGCCTGACAAAGGCGATGGAAGAGGCGCGCCAGAAGAAATACATCGGCCAGCGCGTGCTGGGCACCGGGTGGAACCTCGAGATGCGGCTGCACCTCAGCGCGGGCCGGTACATGTGCGGGGAGGAGAGCGGGCTCCTCAATGCCCTGGAAGGCAGGCGCGGCATCCCAAGGAACAAGCCGCCGTTTCCCCAGGTGAGCGGGCTCTGGGGAAGACCCACTGTCGTGAACAACGTGGAAACCCTGTGCAATATCCCCCACATACTCAGGGAAGGGCCCGAGTGGTACAAGGCGCTGAGCACTTCGCCGGATTCCGGCACAAAGATCTACGGCGTGAGCGGCAAGGTGAAGAAGCCCGGACTGTGGGAGCTGCCCATCGGCACCACCATCCGCGAGATTCTGGAAGAACACGCGGGCGGCATGGCGGACGGCCTTACCCTCCGCGGTCTCATCCCCGGCGGGGCCTCCACGGACTTCCTCACCGCGGACCAGCTCGACGTCCGGATGGATTTCGATTCAGTGGCCAAGGCGGGGAGCCGGCTTGGAACAGGCACGATGGTAGTCCTGGACGATCATACCTGCCCGGTCGGCATGGTGCTCAGCCTGGAGAAGTTCTTTGCGCGGGAGTCCTGCGGCTGGTGCACGCCGTGCCGGGAAGGCCTGCCCTGGGTCGCGCGCACGCTGGAGGCGCTGGAACAGGGACGGGGGGAGCCCCGGGACCTCGAGATACTCGAAAAGCACGTGCGCCTCCTTGCGCCCGGGCGCACATTCTGCGCTCTTGCCCCCGGGGCGGTCGAACCGCTGGGAAGCGCATTGAAGCTTTTCAGAGAAGACTTTGAACGCCATGTACGGGAGAAGAGGTGTCCCTGGAAATGAAGACCTTCACCCTGACAATAGACGGGAAGCGCTACGAGGTCGATGGCGAGGGGAAGAATCTCCTTGCCGTCAGCCTCTCCCTGGGCCTGAACCTCCCCTACTTCTGCTGGCACCCGGTCCTTCACTCGGTGGGCGCCTGCCGCCAGTGCGCCGTGAAGCTCTTCAAGGACGCCGCTGACACCCGGGGCAGGATCGTCATGTCCTGCATGACGCCCTTGGTGGACGGCATGTTCGTTTCCATCGAGGATCCCGAGGCCCGCGCATTCCGCAGCAGCGTCACCGAGTGGCTCATGGTCAATCACCCGCACGACTGCCCCATCTGTGATGAAGGCGGGGAGTGTCACCTTCAGGACATGACGGTGATGACGGGCCATAATTATCGGGGCTACCGGTTCACCAAGCGGACATATCACAACCAGGATCTCGGACCTTTCCTGAACCACGAGATGAACCGCTGCATCCAGTGCTACCGGTGCATCAGGTTCTACCGCGACTACGCGGGCGGGAAAGACCTGGAGGTGCTGGGTGCGCACGACAATGTCTATTTCGGCCGGCACGCCGACGGGACCCTGGAAAACGAGTTCAGCGGAAACCTCGTGGAAGTCTGCCCCACCGGCGTGTTCACGGACAAGACCCTCAAGAAACACTACACGCGCAAGTGGGACCTGCAGACCGCTCCTTCAATCTGCACGCACTGCGCAGTTGGCTGCAACATCATTCCCGGCGAGCGCTACGGCACCATCCGCCGAGTGCGCACCCGGTTCAACGGAGAAGTGAACGGCTATTTCCTCTGTGACCGCGGCCGGTACGGGTACGAGTTCGTGAACGGCCCGCAGAGGATCCGGCAGACTCTGGCCGTAAAGGACGGGACGCGTGCTCCTGTTCCCGCGGAGAACGCGCTCTCCATGGCTCGCGAATCACTGGGGGCGGGCAAGGCCGTGGGGATCGGCTCTCCCCGAGCTTCCCTGGAGACGAACTACGCACTGCGGAAACTTGTGGGCGCAGAGAACTTTTTCATGGGCATTTCGGATTCACGGTTCAGCCTGCACCAGCTCATGCTGAAGGTGGTGAAGGACGGCCCTGCACCCGTCGCGTCAGTGAAGCAGGCAGGCGCATCGGACGCGGTCCTGGTTCTGGGGGAGGACGTCTGGAACACTGCCCCAATTCTCGCGCTCAACCTCCGGCAGGCATCCGCCAATGTTCCGGCCGCGGCTGCAATCAAGAGGCAGAAGCTGAACCGCTGGGATGACGCAGCCCTTCGGGAAGCCATCCGGCACGAAAAGGGCCCGTTCTTCGTGGCAGGTGTGGAGGAGACGCGGCTGGATGAAGTGGCGCAGGCCGCCTGGCACGCAGCGCCCGCCGACCTCGCGCGGCTGGGCTTTGCGGTGGCGCGAGAGATCGACCCGAAAGCGCCCGCGGTGACCGGCCTTGCACCTGATGTGCGGGAGCTGGCCGCGCGAATCGGGCGGGCGCTGCTGGGCGCCGAGCGCCCGCTGGTGGTGAGCGGGGCAGGCCTGGGCAGCGCGGAGATCATCCAGGCAGCGGCGAACATCGCGCGCGCTTTGAAGACGGCGGGCAGGGATGCCCGCATCAGCCTGGTGTTCCCCGAAGCCAACAGCTTCGGCGCTGCAATGCTCGCGCGCGGCGGAATCGAGTCAGCGGCGCGGGCGCTCGGCATCCGCAAAGGGGCGCAGCACGCCGAGAAAGTGGCGCTCGTGATCGCAGAGGCGGACCTTTTCCGCGAAGCGGACGCAAAGACAGTGCGCGTAATGCTGGGAGCTGCGTCACGCGTCATCGCCATCGACCATTCCACGAACGCAACGACAGACGCCGCGCATGTGGTGCTGCCTGCGGCAACATACGCGGAGTCTTCAGGCACGCTGGTGTCCAGCGAAGGCCGTGCCCAGCGCTTCTTCTCTGTCATGCCGCCCATAGGGGATATCAGGGAGAGCTGGCACTGGCTGGGAGAGCTGGCGGCGGGCGGCGGTGCGGAGGCCTGGAAGAGCCTGGATGCGATCATCGATGCGATGGTCGCAGATCTCCCCGAGCTTCGCGGGGTCCGGGACGCGGCGCCCAATGCCGCCTTCCGGGTCAACGCACAGCGCATCCCGCGCAAGTCCATTCGGGAAAGCGGCCGCACTGCAGTGACTGCAAACATCGAACTGCACGAGCCGCGGCCCGCCCAGGATCCTGACTCCCCGCTTTCCTACACTATGGAGGGACTCGGCCGCGGAGCGCCGCCTGCCCTTTTTGCCAGGTTCTGGTCTCCAGGCTGGAACTCCGACCAGTCCCTCAACAAGTTCCAGTCAGAGGTGGGCGGTCAGCTTGTGGGTGGGGACCCGGGTGTGCGTCTTGTGGAGGCGCCCGCCAGCGCCGCGGGCAGCTACTTTGCCGCGGCCCCGGCTGCCCCTGTGCCCGCCGCGTCTGCCTCCGAAGACGGTCTCCTGCTGCTGGTCCCCCGCTACCACGTGTTCGGCTCGGAGGAGCTGTCGGTGCTGGCACCCGGAGTTGCCGAACGGTCCCCGAGCCCCTATATCGCCCTCTCCGCTGCCTGCGCGGAGAGCCTCGGGCTGAAAGAAGGGCAGAACGCGCGTGTCACGACAGAGGCAGGCGCGGTGATGGACCTGACTGTGACGATCAGGCAGCTTCCAGCCGGCGTTGCGGCGGCGCCCTACGGAAGGTCCGGACTGGCAGGGACCCCGCTGCCTGCCATGGTCCGCATCGCAAGGGGCGGCGCATGAGCGCGGTCGGCCTGTCAATCGTGGTGATCCTCGGAGTCCTGGTGGGCGCCCTTCTGTTTGCCGCGGGGATGATCTGGTTCGAGCGCCGGCTCCTTGCCCTTTTCCAGGAGCGCTACGGTCCCAACAGGGCCGGGCCTTTCGGCGTGCTGCAGGTGGTTGCAGACATGCTGAAGATCTTCACGAAGGAAAACTGGATCCCTCCTTTTGCGGAGAAGGCCGTATTCGTGATTGCCCCGTCCATCATCATGATCACCACGCTGGCATCGTTTGCCGTCATTCCCATCGCTCCGGCCATACTCGTGTCGGACATCGACGTGGGGCTCCTGTTCTTCCTTGCCATGTCCTCGTTTGCCGTGTACAGCGTGGCGCTGGCCGGATGGGCTTCCAACAACAAGTACTCCCTCCTGGGAAGCATCCGCGCGGTGGGCCAGATGGTAAGCTACGAGGTTTTCATGGGCCTGTCCCTCATGGGGGTCGTGCTCATGGCAGGGTCGTTCAGCATGCAGGACATCGTCAGCGCCCAGAAGGGGATGTGGAATGTGGTCCCGCAGTTCGTGGGGTTCGTGGTCTTCTTCATTGCCGGCCTGGCGGAGACGCGGCGCATCCCGTTCGATCTGCCGGAGGCGGAAAGCGAGCTTGTGGCCGGCTACCACACCGAGTACTCCGGCTTCAAGTTCGCCATGTTCTACGTCGGGGAATACATCGGCATCACCCTGATCTCCATGATGATCGTGACGCT
>CAYTGX010000156.1:0-5778 GCA_964437385.1 uncultured Spirochaetaceae bacterium | reverse complement strand
AGCGAAGGACGCTTCAAGTCGCTCCGCGCCGCGCGCAGGGCGTTGTCGATGGCCGCCAGATCGTTCCCGTCCTCTACCGACTGGGTGTGCCAGCCATAGGCCCGGAAGCGCTGCGCGCAGTCCTCGTTGGTGGCGATGTTTGTGCCGGCGGAGAGGGTCACGTGGTTGTCATCGAAGAGGTAAATGAGCTTGCCGAGCTCCAGTTGCCCGGCGAGTGAGGCTGCCTCCGACGCCACGCCCTCCATGAGGTCACCGTCGCTTACCAGCCCGTACGTGCAGTGATCGATGATGTCAAACCCCGGCCGGTTGTAGTGCGCCGCCAGGTGCGCTTCCGCAATCGCCATACCCACGCCGTTGCCGAACCCCTGACCGAGCGGGCCCGTGGTTGCCTCCACGCCCGGGGTCAGGCCGTGCTCGGGATGACCGGGGGTGATGCTGCCCCATTGACGAAACTGCTTGATTTGCTCCAACGGCACATCATAGCCGGTGAGATGCAGCAGGCTGTAAAGCAGCATTGAACCATGACCGGCCGACAGGACAAACCTGTCCCGATTGAACCATTGTGGATTGGCGGGGTTGTGCCGGAGGAATCGGGTCCACAGCACGTATGCCATGGGCGCAGCGCCCAAAGGCAACCCCGGGTGACCGCTGTTCGCTTTTTGCACTGCGTCAACCGAAAGGAACCGGATTGTATCGATTGACAGTCGATCCAGCTCCGCTGAATCTGGGGTCCTGCCATCGGGCGTCATCGACGTATCCTCAAGCGGCGCGCATTGATGGCCACGATCACCGTGCTCACCGACATCAACGCCGCGCCAAGCGCAGGTGTGAGCAGCACGCCCCAGGCGTACAGCGCTCCTGCGGCCAGCGGAATTGCGAAGGCGTTGTAGCCGGTGGCCCAGATCAGGTTCTGAATCATTTTCCGATAGGTGGCGCGGGAAAGCTTCAGGATGGACACGACGTCCAATGGGTTGCTTCGCACCAGGATCACGTCTGCGGTTTCCACCGCTACATCCGAACCAGCACCAATGGCGATTCCCAAGTCAGCCTGTGCCAGCGCCGGGGCATCGTTCACTCCATCGCCGGTCATGGCAACCCGTACGCTCCGTGATTGAACTTCTTTCACCTTGGCGGCTTTGTCCTGCGGCAGCACTTCAGCGAAGTATTCATCCAACCCTATCTGGTCTGAGACCCATTTCGCAGTCGCCTTGTTATCGCCAGTGAGCATCATGCATCGAATGTTCAAAGCCTTAAGGGCGTCGATTGCCTGCTTCGCCTCGGGTCGAACTATGTCGGCCAAAGCAATTGCTCCCTTCAACTTCCCGTCAACGAGGACAAACACGACTGTCTTGCCCTGGGCTTGAAGTGGCTCGATGCGCGTGTCGCCAAGCTCAATGCTCTGTTCGTGCAGGAAGCCCGGGCTGACTACCTTGACCTCTTTTCCCTCCACCTTGCCTCCGGCCCCCTTGCCCGGGATGCTCTTGAAGTTTTCGACGCGAAGCTTCTTTTCCGAAGAAGCGGCAATAGCCTTGGCGATGGGGTGCTCGGAGTTGGCGTCCACGGAAGCCGCGTACGCGCGCAGCGTTTCTTCGTCGATGTCCTGCGAAAGTACCAGCGTGTCGGTCACGCCAAATCGTCCCTCCGTCAGCGTGCCGGTCTTGTCAAATATGATGGCCTGCAGCTTGCGGGCACCTTCGAAGGACACGCGATTCCGAATGAGAAGGCCATTTTTCGCTGCCAGTGCCGTGGAGACGGCAACAACCAGAGGCACGGCAAGACCGAGGGCATGCGGGCAGGTGATAACCATGACGGTCACGGCACGCTCGATGGCGAAAGAGAACTCCTTGCCCATGAGAGCCAGCCAGACAAGAAAGGCGATCGCGCCGCCCCCGAGGGCAATAATCGTCAGCCACATCGCCGCGGTGTTGGCGAGGTCCTGGGTCTTCGACTTGCTTTCTTGTGCCTGTTTGACCAGTCCGATGACCTGCGACAGAAACGAGTCCTTGCCCGTTCCCTTGACCTCGATGGTCAACGAGCCTTCTCCGTTGATGGACCCCCCGATGACCTTTGCGCCCTTTGTCTTGGCTGCTGGTGTTGATTCTCCCGTGAGCATGGCTTCATTTACCGAGCTCTCGCCGCCAACAATGGTGCCGTCCGCGGGAATTTTCTCCCCTGGCTTGATCAGGACCTTGTCATTGACAGCCAGCTCGCCGAGCGGCACGTCCTTCACGCTGCCGTCGGGCATGATCTTGTGAGCGTCCGAGGGCATTAGCTTCGCCAGCTCCTCCAAGGCTTTTGAGGCGCCCATCACCGACTTCATTTCAATCCAGTGACCGAGCAGCATGATGTCGATGAGAGAGGCCAGCTCCCAGAAGAACATCTTGCCGCTCAGGCCGAATACCACGGCACTGCTGTAGACGTATGCGGTTGTTATGGCAACAGCGACCAGTGTCATCATTCCGGGCTGACGGGATTTCAGCTCGTTGAACAGGCCTTTGAGGAAAGGCCATCCCCCGTACCAGAAAACCGCCGAAGAAAATCCAAAAAGTGCGTATATATCGCCGGAAAAATGTATCGCGTCTCTCAGTCCCGCCAGTGTCTGCAGCATTGGGGAAAGAACGAGGATCGGCACGGTCAGGATCAGGGAGATCCAGAAGCGTGTGCGGAAATCTGCGGCCATGTGGGCATGGTGATCGTGATGGTCGTGCATGCCGTGCGGCATTTTCTTCTCGGCCTCCAGCCAATTCTGCACATCATGTCCCAAGGGACGACCTTCCTTCTCATAGATGGCGTATGCCTTCCTGGCCACCTCATCGTGCGAATACTTCATTCCGGGAGCCTTTCTGCAACTTTGCTCATGCGCGTCATCTCTCCTCCACGCTCAACGCCTCGAAGCCGGAGACGACGTCGAACAGTTCCTCGTCAATGCCACTCTGGCGCAAACGGTGAAATGTACGGGTGAGACCTTCCAACAACTCGTCGATGTTTTTGTCTGCGCGTTGCATCGATGCCAGGCGGCTGGCGTTCTCGCTCGCGAGGGACTCGGCGCATGCCCGGAAGAGAGAAACGAAAAGATATTCGCGGATGAGCGCCCGCAAGGTTGCGGTGCTATCACCTATGATCTCGGGCAAGCTTTTCGTCGGCCAGGGCCGCCCGGATAGCATGCGTCGCCAGTTTTCATCCAGCGGCAGTAGTTGCTGACTGACGGGCTCATACGCGGCCCCTGATGTGGGGCGATTGTAGAAGAGATGGAGCTCGGTGACTTCACCCCGGCCCTGGCGCGTCTCGCTCTCAACGAGTATCTGCCCGACAAGCGGGGCGATGGCGTTGACGGAGTTCGGCACGTTGAAGAGTCCCACCAGGGGCAGGCCGGCGTCCGCCAGCCGAGCATGAACGCGCTCACCGACGGCCCACACCTCGGGTTTGGCGGACAGAGCCGCAAGCGCCTTTGAAGCGTGATCGGCCACCACATCATTGAACTGGCCCACGAGGCCCTGGTCTGAACCAAAGACGACCGCGCCAATCACACGCGCATTTTTCTTTCCTTCCGTTTCTGAACTCAGGGGCGTCGGGCCGCTTTTTCGCAAGCATACGCCCAACCCCAGCTCCACGGTGCGATAGTAGTCGCCCATCGCAAGTACTGATTTCTCGTATTGTCCGACGCTCGAGGCGGCTACCGCCTTCATCGTGCGAACGACGGATTGGAGATCCCCGGCCCCGCGGATTTTCCGACGCAGACTCGCCGTGCTCTCGCTCATGGTTTCCGCTTCGGTTCTGAATTCGGTTCGGGCTTGGTTTCGGCTTCAGGCTTTGCTTTTGCCCCATGCTCAGGCTCGGTCTTGGCTTTGGGCTTCAGCTTGGCTTTTGCCTCAGGCTTAGGCTCGGCCTTGCCTTCAGCCTTAGGCTCGGCCTTCGCGTCAGGCTTGGATTCCGGTTTGGGTTGGAACCGGACGAGCGACCTGCGGGAGATTTCGATTATTGCCTTGCGATCCTCGTCGCTCAGTTTTTCGGCGGTAATCAATCGCTCGCACACCTCCGTTGGGATATCCGCCGCTGCTTCACGCAGGGCGTTTTCGGCATCCTTCATCCGGTCAAGCGGCACCAGATCGAACAGCTTCGCGGTCAACGCCAGCAGCACGGCAATTTGCGCGGGTACGGCCACCGGGGCGAATTCCGGCTGTATGAGGCAGGCGCGAATTCGCCGTCCATGTTCGATGATTGTGCGGGTGTCTTCATCAAGACGAGCCCCGAAACGGGAAAAGGTCTCCAGCTCCTCAAACTGCGCATACGCAAGCTTGAGGTCGCCCGCCGCCACACGGTAGGCTGCGCGTTGCGCCTTTCCGCCAACGCGCGAAACTGACTTTCCGACATCAACCGCAGGCAGCACGCCCAATTCGAATAGCGACGGGGAGAGATAGATCTGCCCGTCCGTAATGGAAATCAAGTTCGTCGGGATATAGGCGGAAATGTCCTGCGCTTCAGTTTCGATGATGGGAAGCGCGGTGAGGGAGCCGCCGCCGAGCTCCTTGCGCAAGTGCGTCGCACGTTCGAGGAGCCTCGAGTGGATATAGAAGATGTCGCCGGGAAACGCCTCGCGGCCGGGCGGACGGCGCAACAAGAGAGAAAGCTCGCGATAGGAGCGAGCGTGATGGGTGAGGTCGTCATACACGATCAGCACATCCCGGCCCGCCTCCATGAAAGACTCCGCGATGCTGGTCGCGGCATACGGAGCGATGAATGCGAGTCCAGGCGGGTCGTTCCCCTCACTCACGACGACAATGGTGTAATCCATCGCCCCCTTTTCCCGCAAAGTTGCCACGGCTTTCGCGACGGCGGAAGCACGCTGCCCTATAGCACAATAAACGCACAGCACATTCTGCCCGCGCTGGTTGAGGATGGTGTCGATCGCAATCGCGGTCTTGCCCGTCTGGCGGTCGCCTAGAATCAACTCCCGCTGGCCGCGTCCAACGGGAATGAGCGCATCGATCACTTTGAGGCCTGTCTGGAGAGGCACCGCGACGGGCGCGCGGTCCATGATGGGGACGGCTGGGCGTTCAACAGGCAGGCGCTTGCTGGAGGCCACCGGCCCGTTGCCGTCGAGTGGCCGACCAAGCGGATCGATGACGCGTCCCAGCAATCCATCACCCACGGCCATGTCCATGACCCGTCCCGTACGCTGGACTTCATCGCCCGCGTGGAGATGCAAGTATTCGCCGAGCAGAACGACGCCGATTTCATCCGCGTCCACATTGAACGCTATGCCCAGCACATCGCCAGGAAACGTCACCAACTCTTCAAAACCCACGCCAGGAAGACCCGACACTTTGGCGATGCCAGTTGCGACACTGGTGATTGTGCCCACCTCCCGTGGCGTCAGTTGCGGCGTGAATGCTTCCCGTACCTGGCTTAATTCAGCAAACGCGCTGTCGAAAACGTTCTGGAGACTCTCAGGTGCCATATTCATTAGCTCTCTGTATCGGGCTTAGGCCCTGCCTTGGCTTCAGGCTTGGGCTCCGCCTTAGCTTCAGGCTTGGGCTCCGCTTTGGCCTCAGGCTTGGGCTCTGCCTTAGCCTCCCCTTTCCGAATCTCCCGTTCCGCCTGATTCCAGTCCTGTCTTGACGAATCGCTCTTTCGGCCTCCCTGCTGATAGAGTTCATAGGCGCGCTTGGCGATCTGCGGAGTCAAATCAGACGATGACTTGGACTTCACTTCGAATTTGTCTTTTTCTTTCAGAAGATCATCAACATCCTTTTCCATTGATGCCAGATAGTCCGCGAT
>CAYTGX010000155.1:0-5851 GCA_964437385.1 uncultured Spirochaetaceae bacterium | reverse complement strand
GTAGCACAGCAGATTCTGACTCTGCTTGTCTAGGTTCGAGTCCTAGCCGGGCAGCCATTCGACTCGCCCCCTGACGGGGGCTCGCTCATGGCGGGCCGTCGTGCGGGTTTCACACCCCGGGCAACGCCGAAGGTTCAATTGCCTTTCGGAGCTTGCCCGCGGTCCAATTTCCGACGATAGTGCGGGGTTGCCGGTTCGATCCAGCCGGTGCGCCGGTCAAACCAAAGTTCGTTGTTCCGCTGATAGTCCCTGAAGGGAGACTTATTCTCCAATCGAAATTAGAAAGTGGATTGACAGGAAAGTTCGGTTTGCCCCAAGTTCACCCCTTCTCGCTTATCTTCACCCTCTGCTCAGTGACATGCTGACCAACGCAGCCCCACCTCAGATCCAATCAACCGATCGTTCGGCGCGAACATTTTGGCGAGTTTCGCGTCGCCAGGGTTTGGGGCTCGCGAAAAACATTGATCATTCGGGCAATCGCCTGCGTCTATCCCCTTGATCCTGGTTTGTTCACCGGCCCCCCTTTCTTCGTGTAGGCACCCAATAAAGAAAATTACCCGCCGCAATTCCCCCCTTCTTCCAATATGATTACTACATCTCTGCTTCCCCTAGCGTTCCTGATCGGCGACGACACGCCCATGGAACTTTTCAGCAAAGGTCACGAGATCATGTGGCCGATCCTGCTCCTCTCCCTGGTGGCCCTGACGGTCGTCATCGAGCGCCTGCTGTTCATCCTCAGCGAGAACAGCCACCACGAGCCCGAAGTGGTCGAGAAGATGCTCGAGCAGGTCGAAAAGCGCAATATCACCGGCGCCCTCGAGATCGGCAAGAAGAGCCGCGACACAATCGCCCGCATTCTCGTGTACAGCCTCTCCAACCGCGAGTATTCGCTGTCCAACGCGTTCATCCGGGCCTCGAGCCAGGAGCTGAACCGCTACCAGCAGGGCATGGCGACGCTGGACACGGCGATCACCGCCGCCCCGCTGCTCGGCCTGCTCGGCACGGTCACGGGCATGATGCGCACGTTCGGCGCCCTGGGCACCGGAAACATTGCCGAGTCGGCGAGCAAGATCACCGGCGGCGTCGCCGAGGCCCTGATCGCAACGTGCTGCGGTCTGTTCATCGCCATCTGCTGCCTTCTCCCCTACAACTATCTGAACGCCCGCACCGAGCAGGCAAAGCAGGAGATCGCCGATGCCTCCCACGCCCTGGAGATCCTCATCGCCAAGTCGGAGACCGAAGAGGCCAAGAAGTAACCGAAAAGTCACAAATACCGGAAATTCGTCCCGCGCACAATCAACCCCCCTAAATCATGGCCGGTGGTGGCAGCACAAGAGGCAGCGGCACAAAGAAGAGGGCCCGCATCGAGATCATTCCCCTGATCGATGTCATCTTCTTCCTTCTCGCCACGTTCGTCCTGTTCACGCTTTCGCTGAACAAGTCGAACGGGATACAGGTTGTGCGGCCCACGTCCGAGACCGGCGAGCCGCGCGATCCCGCGGGCTGGGCGACCGTCTCAGTTACGGCGACGGGGAGCATCGCGTGGGACAAGGATCCGATCACGCTCGACGAGTTTCTCAACCGCCTGAGAATATTCCACAACCAGCATCCGGAACCGGACGCGCACATCCTGATCAACGGCGATGCCGACGCGATGTGGAGCACGGCCTACTACGTCCTGGACGAAGCCCGCAAGGCCGGGATCCAGAAGGTCCTGATCGAGACGGAAAGCCACTCGGGCGGACAGAGCTGAGGACCGGCCGCCGCCGCGAACAAGCACGCTCTCCAGGCACAGACACCCAACCGACATGGCCAAAAGCAATCCAGCGCTCCAGGAAAACAAGAAGAAGGCTCGTATCGAGATCATACCGCTGATCGACGTCATCTTCTTCCTTCTGGCGACATTCGTTCTGTTCACCCTGTCTCTGAGCAAGATCGTGTCGCTGCCCGTGCAGCTGCCCGTCGCGGCCCAGGCGGCTTCGTCTCCGGCCCAAGACGACATGGTGACGATTCAGGTCTCGGACTCGGGCACCTGCTACTGGAACCGGGAGCTGATCGGCCGGGACGAGATAACGCCCCGCCTGGAGCAGTACAAGAAAGCCACTCAGAACCCGCGGGTTCTGATCGCGGGCGACAGCAAGGCGAAGTTCGGCTTCACCGTCTATGCGCTCGACCAGGTGCGCAAGGCCGGGATCGACCAGGTATCGGTCGAAACCCGCGTCCGCAAGACCGGCGAATAGCCGCCAACACCCCAAGATTCGCCGCCCCACACCCATTCCATGCGTCGCGACCTGATAATAGGTATCCTCGTTTCGGTCCTCGTCCACGGCAGTGTTGCCTATGTCGGGGAAGTGCTGGGCCACCGCCCGCCGCCGGCAAGGGCAAAGTCGGCGGAGCCGACCATCCAGCTCATCGAGATGCCGAAGATCGAGCCCGACGAGCCGGAGAACACCGATGCGGACCAGCAGCAGGTGACTCCCGCCGATTTTGCCCCGCCCATGCAGACCGACGTGCCGTCGATTGTGACGGACACCTCCTTCGTGCAGAAGCTCGAGCCGCCGCCCCCGGAGAACATGTCAGTGAACAAGGGCGCGATCGTGATTCCCCAGAACACGGGGAGCTGGCGCGCCGGCATCGGGCAGATTTTTGATATTTCAAAGCTGGACCAGATTCCGATCCCCGTCGTCCAGGGCAAGCCGCAGTATCCCTTTGAAATGCGCCGCGCGGGCCTTTCGGGCACGGTGAACGTCGACTTCATCGTCGACACATCGGGCAACGTGAGGGCCCCCTATGCCGCGTCTTCGAGCCAGCGTGAGTTCGAGTCGTCCGCCGTCGCCGCAGTGAGCAAGTGGCGGTTCAGGCCCGGCAAGAAGAGCGGACACACGGTCAACACCCACATGCAGGTGATGATCGTATTCACCCTTAATAACGAGGACTGATCTTTCCGTGCCCAACTTTCATTTCCGACACTCCCTACGGTTTTCGCTGGCAATTCTTGTTGCCGGCTGCGCCTCGCTGGCATCGCCCTCGATCGTCCGCGCGGACGACTCCGATAAGAGCGGGCCGAGCTTCTCGGGCGACAAGACCGGGGAAACCCTGTCGAGCCTGCCGCCGATGCTCGACGCCAAGAACTACGACGGCGCGATCCAGGTTCTCAACGCGCTGATTCCGGGCCTGAATCCGAACAGCTACGACATGTCGGTCATCTACGACACCCGGGCGAAGATCTATTTCCAGGGGAAGGACCAGCCAGCGAAGGCGATCGAGGACTGGGAGAAGATGTGGGCCCTTATCAAGCTGCATCCGGACTTCATGACGGGCAAGGATCTGACCGATCATTACGAATTCATCGCGCAGGCCTATTTCATGGTCGCCACCGGCCTGAAGACGGGCGACGCACGCCAGGGTGCCCTGTTCGACAAGTCGATCGAGTACATGAGGAAATGGCTCGCCGCGACGCCGAGACCCACGTCGCAGGAGCGCCTCTTCATCACCGAGCTTTTCTACTACAAGGCCCTGAACGGCGGCGCCGACAAGTATGACATGGCCGCCCTCAAGGAGACGAAGCACCAGGCCGAAGAGGCCGTTGTCTCAGATATCAAGCCCAGGGAGGTCTATTACCAGATCCTTTTCCAGATAGCGCAGCAGCAGAACGATTACCTCGTCGCTTCGAAATACCTGGAGTGGCTCGTCAAGGTCCACCCCACGAGCAAGGAGTACTGGACGCAGCTTTGGGCCGTCTACAACAACCTGGCGGGGGGCGCCGACAAGGATCCGCGTCTGCAGCGGACCTACTATGCCCGGGCGATCAACACGATGGAGCGCGCACAGGCGCTCGGATTCAGCACTACGCCAAAGGATAATTTCAACCTGGTCACCCTCTATAACGAGGTCGGCCAGTACAACCGGGCTGCGGAACTCATGTACGGCGGGCTGAAGAGCGCCAAGATCGAGGATACGCGCAAGAATTGGGAGATCCTGTCCTATTTTTACAGGCTGATGAACCGGGATCTTCAGGCGGTCAATGTCCTGAAGGAGGCCGAGGCGATGGACAAGTACGCGAGTTCGGGCGACCTGGACCTCGAAATCGCCGAGATCTACAGCAGCCTGGAAGACACGGAGCACACCTACGAGTTCAGCAAGAAGGCCGTGGAAAAGGGCAATCTCGAGAGCAAGCCCTACATCGCCTATCAGTACCTCGCTTTCGCGGCCTACGAACTGGGCAAGTACGACGAGGCCCTTGCAGCGTGCGAGAAGGCGCTGTCCTTCCCCGACGCGCCAAAGGACCTCACGCGGCTCAGGGATGGCGTAAAGCAGGCCATCAAGGCGCGCGCAGACGAAAAAGACATGATCAAGGCCCAGCTAAAGAAGTAACCCTCCAATCCCCTTCCACATGAAGAAAAAGTACATTTACTTTGCCCCGCCCCTCGTGGCGCTGGTCCTTTTCATCGCCTATTACCTGCATTTCCGCACGGGATACGACCTGCAGCAGGAGCAGGTCGCGGCCGCCGCGCAGCGCGAGAAGGAGGAGACTGTCCGCGCTCAGAATAATATGCGCAAGAAGGCCGTCGACGAGGCGCTCGCCTCGCAGGCAAAGCACAAGGCGGACAAGGAAGCCAGGGACGCGTTCCTAGCCAAGCGCGGGGAGGAGCGCCAGGCCTCCCTCGATGCGCGCGAGAAGTCGCTTTCGGATCTGATCAAGTTCCGGGACCGGTCCGAGAAGCTCAAGAAGGACGTGGCGACGGTCAAGGAGGAGATCACTAAGATTCAGCAGGACGAGGAGCTCCTCAAGGCCCAGGTCGTCTTTTTCCAGGCTTACGTCCAGAAGGCGGAAGTCAGCGACAAGAGTCTCACGGCGGTTCTTGAAAAGATCCAGAAGGCCGATGACGCCCGCGCCGCCGCCCTGAAGGCCGCTGCCGCTGCCGCAAAGAAATCCTGATTCCGGGCTCAATCCTCCTTCACCACACGCTTTCACATGAAAAAATGGATGTATCTGATTTTCCCGGCGGTCATGCTGGGGGTTTTCCTATTCTTCTACCAGCAGGACATGGCGCAGGTCGCCCTGAGGGAGCAGGCCCGCGCGGATGCGATCGCCAAGGACAAGGCCGACGCCGACGCCAAGAAGAAGTCGGCGGAGGACCAGGCCCGGGTTTCGGCTGAGAAGCGTGCGAAGGACCAGAAGGATGCCGACGACAAGTTGGCCGCCGACAGAGAGGCAAAATGGCAGGCCGACTCCAAGAAGATCAAGGATGAGACCGACCGGAACACGACCGATGCGGACCGCTATTCCAAGGAAGGGTCCGAGCTCGAGATCCAGCTGGAGCAGCTGCACCAGCAGAGGGAGACGCTCAACCGCGAGGACTTTGACCTGCTGAAGAAAGTGGAGCTGACCCGCGTCGACCAGCAGAACGCCGACATGGAAATCCTGCGCAAGGTGGAGATGATCGCCCGCCGGGCGGACGACAGCTCGATGACGGCAATGCCCCCTCCTCCTCAGAAGGAGAAAGAGTAGGCTTCAGCCAATTTACGGAGACTCAAGCGGCCGGATAACCCCGGCCGCTTTTTTCGGAAAAGACCTCAGCCTCAAGTATTGAAATCAGCGCCGCTGATTTCAATACTTGAGGCTGAGGTCTTTTGTTTCGCGACAAGAATCTCGCACCTCAATACCCTATGACCGCCGAAACCGAACGCACGAAAGACTGACAGGAAACCGGATTTTCAGGGAGGAGGGGTTTTCAGTTTGCTTCAATGCGCAACTCGGTCCAATGCATCGTCTCGCAATCCGCCACAACCAATGAGTGAGGGAAGGGAACCTACGATGGGCAACAGAATTTCTCGCCGGCAATTCCTT
>CAYTGX010000154.1:0-5883 GCA_964437385.1 uncultured Spirochaetaceae bacterium | reverse complement strand
CGCGACGACAAGATCCACTTTTTCGGATCGGTGGACATCTACGGCCTGGCCGGACTCGGCTGGTCGCAGTTTCCCCAGCTGGCTCATCTGGGAGACAATTTCGGCCCGGAGGGCGGCGGTTCCCTTACGACGAATATCGGCTTTGAAGTTCGGCCGGCCAGTGAGCTGCGGATCCGCGGCACGCTGAGCTACTATTTCCCGACCGCAGGACCTTTGTTCTCAGAGATGATCGTAGACTACTCCATCCTGAACAGCGTCTTCTTCCGTGTCGGGTCCTTTGCCTACACCTGGGGCAATTCCCAGTTTTTTCAGTACGCCAATCTCCCTGCCCGAAGCCTCCCGGGATGGGTGGGGACAACCAATTTGCCCTTCTGGGAGCAGACGAATCTCCTCACCAGCGCAGTGACGGAGACAGTGCCTGTCACTTTGAAAATGAACATACCGTTCGGCCTCAACGGACTTACATTCCTTGCCCGGTTCGACCTGGCAAACTACTTCCCCAATCCTTCCTCACCCAATCCGAAGGACGCCGGGTATGGACTCCAGTATGACATGGTGACGGGTCCTATAGAGTGGAGCGTTGCCGGATTCTGGCAATACCTCCTTACTCCTCGGACTTTGCTGGCGATGAAGACGACCGTAAGCGGGTTTGACATCTCCGCGGAAATGATCATGGCCTACCCGGCACGGTTTACTCTTTCCGGCATTTCTACGGTCAGCACGACAGGAGGCGGTATCTTCGTGGGCGGCGAGCTGCAGCGGATCTATCCCACGGCCGTCATCGGGCTGTCCCGGGAGTGGACGGACGCGCATATCAAGTTCTATGCGGAATACGCATACAACGGGGAGCGTGATTCCGGCACCTCCTGGCTCGCTGACGCGACCGGCCCTGGAGGCCACAACTCGGCCGCAGTTGTCCGCTTCAACCAGCTTGGTCCGGCGGGCCTCGCTTTCAATCTGCTCTGGCAGCAGAACTGGACGGATGGATCGGCGCTCATCGCGCCATTCCTGGAGATTTCTCCCGTGGCTCTGACGACAATACAGATCGGGCTCCCGGTCATCTTCGGCCCCAACAACGGCGAGGTAGTGAATAATCGTCTGGTTCCCGGCGGCAAGCGCGTCGAGCTCCTGATCCTTGTGAAGCTCAGCGCCAGCTTCAGGCAGTAGCGCGATGTCCGGCAGGTTGATTGCGATCATCGGCGGAGCAGGCTTCATTGGAACTGAGCTGGTCCGGCAGTTTCTCCAGAAGGGCGAGAAGGTGCGCATCGTGGACAAGAGAACCAGCGCCACCTATCCTTCGCTCTGCCGCGCCGCCGACGTGAGAGATGCTGCCGCGCTGCGCGCGTCTCTCCAGGGTGCCGATATCGCGTACAACCTCGCTGCGGAGCACAAAGACAACGTGAGGCCGCTCACACTCTACGACGAGGTGAACGTGGAGGGCGCGCGAAATGTCTGCCGGATCGCCGCGGAACTGGCTATCCGCGCGATTGTGTTCACGAGCTCTGTCGCCGTCTATGGCTTTGCCGCCCCGGATACAGATGAAAAAGGCCCGCTCCATCCCTTCAACGACTACGGCCGGACCAAAAAGGAAGCTGAAGGCGTTTACCAGGAGTGGCTGAATGGCGGCACGGGACGCATGCTGACGATCGTGCGCCCCACGGTCGTGTTCGGACCTCGCAACAGGGGGAACGTCTACAACCTTCTCCGGCAAATGGCATCAGGACGATTTGCCATGATCGGATCGGGAAAGAATGTGAAGTCGATGGCTTTTGTCGAAAATGTGGCGGGTCTCCTTGCGGCCGCCGCAGACTTTGGACCGGGCGGGCATCTGTTCAACTACATCGACAAGCCCGACCTCTCGATGAACGAGCTGGTTGTCCTCGTGAAGCGATGCCTGGGATTGCCCGCGCGCATAGGGCTGCGAATACCCTATGCCGCCGCATACCTCGGGGGCCTTGCAGCGGATGGTGCGTCGAAAGTCTTCAGGAGAGAGCTTCCCATCAGCGCCATCAGGGTCAGGAAGTTCTGCGCAACCACCCAATTCGGGTCCTCCCGCCTGGCCGCAACCGGGTTCGCGCCGCCCGTGTCCCTCACCGAGGGACTTGCGCGCACCATCGCCTATGAGTTCCTCGGCGGCCGGGAGAAAGACCCGGAGCACACCACATTGTTCGAAAGCGAGTAGGAGTCGAAATAGATATGTAACAGATTCAGAAAGGAGAATGTGAAATGAAACGTGCGCTTCTGGTCGGAATCAATGACTATCCGGGTACGCAGAACGATCTCCATGGCTGCGTCAATGACATCACGAACCTGTATGACGTGCTGGTGAAGTACTTCGCCTTCGCCTCCACGGATATCGTGATGCTCTCGGATAAGCGCGCAACAAAGCAGGCCATCCTGGATGGGCTCAGAGGGCTCATCGCGAAAAGCGGGGAAGGGGACAGCGTTGTGTTCCATTATTCAGGCCATGGGTCGCAGGTGCGGGATACGGAAGGAGACGAGCTGGCGGACGGCCTGGACGAGATTATCTGTCCGTGGGACTTCGACTGGAACGGGACGTACATCAAGGATGATGATTTTGCCGGCATTTTCAGCGGCCTTGCCAGGGGAGTGTCACTGGAAGTCATCCTCGATTCGTGCCACTCGGGAACCGGAACACGTGAGATGATAATCGACAGGACGAGCCTGTGCGGTCAGCAGACCGGGTTCCTTGATGAAAAGGCGCTCTGGGCGAGCAGTCATTGCATTCGGCCGCGGTACCTGGCGCCTCCGGCGGACATCGCGCTCCGGGCGGATGACATTTTCGGGGACACGCTGAAAACGCGCCGCATCGGGGAGGACGCGGCCCTGAATCATGTCTTGTGGGCGGCCTGTCGTTCTGACCAGTATTCCGCTGACGCTGATGTCGGAGGAAGGCCGGGGGGTGCATTCACTTATTTCTTCTGCAGGCACATCAGGGACACGGCGGGGAAGGTGAACCGGTCGGACCTGATCAAGCTGGTGCGGGCCTCCCTGAAGCACGAAGGATTTTCCCAGGTGCCTCAGCTCGAATGTCCGGAGGATCACAGGAAGACAGAAGTGTTTGACTAGGCAGCGCCCGCCGCCGCCGAGGAATCTCCCCTGGCGTTCGAGCCAAAGAGCAGCGCCGCACCCGCATAGACCACCGCCACCCCCAGGAGGACAGCGCTGAAACCAGCGGAAGTGGAGATGATACGGGTAAGGACCGAGCCCGTGACCGAAAGCGCGCCGTTCATTCCCCATGCCCACGGCAGGATCGATTTTCTGTTCGCGGACAGGACCGCCAGGCCCGTGGGGAACGGGACGCCAAGAAACAGGCCGAAAGGTGCAATGAAGCCGGCTGCAATCAGCGCCTTGAGCGGAAGAGAAAGTCCGAGTCCGGCCTTGAGAATGGGCGACAGACCGAATTGATAGAAAAGAACAAAAGCCACGATGCCGCTCACCGCGGTCATGACAAGTGAGCGGCCGTCCGCCTTCAACTTTCCCGCAGCCAGGCTGCCGAGGCCGGAGGAAATCAGGAGAACGGTGATGACAATGGAATTGGCATACACGGGATCGGCAAGGAAGAATACGAATCGCTGAATGAGGAATATTTCCGCCATCATGTAGCCGATGCCCAGCGCGCCGTAGTAGGCAATCACTCCCAGCGTGCCCCGCTGCCCGCTGAAAAGCTCTTTCCATCGCGCGGCCAGGGGAAGCATGATGATGAGCAGCCCGAAAATCAGGGATTGAAGAAAAGTGGCAAGCAGCAGGAGGTAACCCCATTCTTCGGATATTTCCCCGGCATGTGAAACAAACTGCGGCACCGTAGCCGGCTTCAGATAGCCCGAGTAATAGGGTTTGTCGTCCGACGCTGGACGAATATCGAAAACATAGTCAGAAAACAGCTCCTCCTGCCTTCCCGCCAGCATCCATTCAAGGGAATAGTGATAAAGATCGCTGGCCCTCAACTCCGCATCCGGCGCCCTTCCTGAGTCATTGGACGAGTCGTCCGACTGATAGAACGCGCGATACCCCGCCAGAATCCGCCCAAAGTCCTTTGTTCCGGCGGGCATGCCGTCGTAGTAGTCGGGCTCGAAGGACATGCGGCGGCAATACTCCTTCAACCGGCCGATCTCCAGTGGGCTGAAATCGTCCTTTTTTATCAGCACGGTTGCCGTCGAAAGCAGAAGGTTGAAAGCAAAGATCTTTTTTTGCGGATTCTTTACGCCGCTCAACCGCATTGCATCAACCAGCGTCGAGAGAAGCCGCGGCACGTTCCGCGGCGGGCTCAACGTGTCCCATACGGTGATGGAGAGGATTCCCGATGGTGAAAGGCATTTCATGTATTCCTGGAGGGCCTCCGCGGTATAAACATAATTTTCTTCCACCGAGTATCCGCCCGCCTGCGACAGCCCGATCGAATCAATGAGCCCTATCTCGACAAGATCGAATCGTTGAACCGTCGAGCCTGCAAAAGACCTCACCTCCGCGTTGACCAGCTTCACCCGCCGATCTGCCAGAAAATCCCCCCCGTACTTTCTGAAATACGGAATGTCCCTCAGCATGTGCACAAGGTCGGGATTGGATTCGACCACCCATACCTCCCTGGCGCCGTGATGAATGGCTGTGTGCACACTGGCGCCACCGCCCAGCCTGAGCACGAGGACACGGGGGTTCCTGAGAATGATGTAGGGAGCCGACATCGGAAGGAAATCGATGTAGTTTTCCTCGTCCGGCTTCAATTTCCGCATCACGCCGACCGGCCCATTGCCGTCCACATACATTCCAAGGAATGCATTCCGAGGCATTTTCGAAAGTGAGACGCCCGCATTATCGCTGAGACCTGGGGCGAAATGGAAGTACGAGCTGGAAAACACCCGCGTTTCGCCCAGGGGGCTGAATGCGTCGTAGACAAGCGCTGAATCAGGGTACTTGCGGGCGTAACTCTCTCCCTTGAAGTCAGAGACATTGAGGCTTCCGAAACGACCCAGGAGTATGAAGCCGACCGAAGCAACAACGACGAAAAGGGCAGCCTCAAGATGCTTGATTCGGAATCTGTCCTCCTCTGCGCTCCATCTGAGGCAGCAGAGAAGTGCGGGAAGGACAGCTACGCCGACAAGGGGATAGATCAGGAAACCCGGCGGAAAGAGGAACATGAAGCCGAGTATGAGAAGTCCGCCGAGACCTGACCCGAGCATGTTCCAGAAATAGAGCTGGTGCATTCTGCCGGCGAGCGTCATGAACATGACGCCGATGAAAATCCCGCCGGCAAAGAAAGGAACCCCGTACAGAACGTAGTACAGCGCGATCCACCAGAGCTGGGATGGGTCCGTTGCAATCAGCACCGGGTTGAACGGAATCTGCTGCGCCAGGGCGTGCGCGACCGCCATCGAAGGCCCCAGGGCAAAGGCTGATGAAGCCAGCCAGGTGTCGGGGTTGGTCCGTATGCGGCTTCCCAGAAGGGTGAGGAGCGTCCCGGCAAGGCCAAAACCCAGGAGGGCGATGCTGATCACCATGGAACCGAAGTTCGACCAGCTTGCCACCGAGAACGCGCGCATCACTTCGATCTCGAAAGCCAGGACGCAGACGGATACCAGGAACAGCGCGGCCAGTCTCACGTCGGAGAGCTTTGTCCGCCTCAGCGTCATTCGGTAGCCTTGGGTTCCGCTGCCGTGTGCAGGCCTCCGCCTTTGCTCGTAAAGGGAACGAATATCTCTTTGTGTTTTCCCTGGTAAATGTCCTCTCTTTCGAGGTCCACGGAACCGTCTCCGTTTACGTGTTTTGTGATGCGAAGGATGGTCTGGCCCGAGGGAGGGCCGACAGGGATGACCATGATGCCTTCCGGCGCCAGCTCACGCAGAAGCTCAGGCGGGACGTGGTCTA
>CAYTGX010000153.1:0-5904 GCA_964437385.1 uncultured Spirochaetaceae bacterium | reverse complement strand
GCCGCCTTGTGATGCCGCACCGGAAAGCAGAGATCCGACTGCCGCGGGCGCCGCGGCCACCCGGGGTGCCTCCCTGATCTCCTGGTTGCCGACCGACACGATGCGCGAGACTGCATCATGCACGCTGGTCTCTACGACGTTTCCGTACCCTGCCGAATCGAAATCGGGCTTCTGCATGGTGAACCCGGCGGCCTTTGGGTCGGTGAACGGCAGGAGATACAGGGAAAGGGCCTCGGGGATCTTTCTTGCCGCGACCAGCGCCGACGCATTGTCCATGAGCTTGAAGAACCTCACGAAATCGAACGCGCCGGCGGTCTCGTTGAGGGATCGCGCGGGGTCTATTCTCTGAAGCTCTGCAATAAGCCGCACGCTCTTGTCCTCGTCGTGCTCGTCGTAGAGGGACTTCACGAGCTGCGAAAGGACGCTGTTGTACTTCTGGCCCCGTATGATGATCACCTCGGATATCAGCCTGGTCGTTTCGTCCCGCAGATTGGGATTGGTGCGCTGAATGGCGGCCAGCAGTTTCAGGGCGCCGTTGTAGTCCTGCTGCTGCATCAGCTTTTGCACGTCCGCAAGGCGAGCCTCCCCCTGCCCCCCTGCGTACAGGGAGGCGGCCGCTCCGGCGAGCAAGAGACCGAGGCAAAGCATCAGCGCACGGGCTTTCACGCCAAGCGTCAGCACGGACCCCCTCAATTCATATTATCGACCAAAACGGCGGGCGGGTCATCCCCAAAACCCCGTCTGCGGGTTCTGGAGTCCTTTCCAGTATATGGAATTGAGCTTCGTACCGATGTATACTTGTATCAAGAGTATGAGAAAACTAAGGGTATTCACGATAGCTCTCATCCTCATCGTGAACTGTATCACCACGTGGGCAGACAGCAACAACCTCTATGCCTGGTGGGCAGACACCTTCAGCCTCTTCAAGGACCCCAATACGGGCTTGACGTCTTTCCCGACCCTTCTGATCCCCATGGGAGGCCTTTCAGAGGGCATGGGCACTGCGTCCAGCGCCGTGGCCAGGGACTCCGGCTATATCGATTCGAATCCTGCGGCGAGCTCCCTGCTGCAGAACTCGGAGCTTGCCTTTTACCATCACAACTGGATAGCGGATTCCAATCTGGAAGGCGTGGTGTACACGGTCCGGTTCAACGATCTCGGCATCGGGATCGGCGGCAAATTCCTCTATGTCCCGTTCACCGCGTACAACGAATGGGGAGTTGCCGGCGCCAAGGACTACATCACTGAGACGGTCGGCACGCTGAATGTCTCGTACAACTTTCTCTCCAGTTTCTATTTCTACGGACTCGCCGTGGGGGGGAATCTCAAGATCGCGTATCGCAATATACCGCCCGTGTTCGCTGCCAACCAGTCCGCGCTTGCCGTCATGGGCGATGTGGGGCTTCAGACGAGCTTCAACTTTCTCAAGTTCTACTCTTCCCAGTCCAAGAACTTCTCCACCGGGCTCGTAGTAAAAAACCTCGGCATATCCTCCCTGTCGGACGAAGTGCTGCCCCAGGTGGCGACGGCGGGTTTTGCCTGGTCCCCCCTGCGACCATGGATGATGGCGGTTGATTTCAACCTCCCGTTCACTTTCGCCTTCCAGGGTATTCCCGCTGAAACCTGGAACCTGGCGGTCGGAACCACCGTTGCAATGACCGATTTTCTTTCCGTCCAGGCAGGGGTTCTCTGGAAAGCGGACAACCCGCGGATCAGCATCGGCACCGCCCTGGCCTTGGGAATGCTCGACCTCACGGTGAACTACAACCTCGACCTGAGCGGCCAGCTGAATCCCCTGGACAAGTTCAGCGTGCAGGCCAAGTTCAACCTGGGAGACTCCGGACGCGCGGCGCGCGCGGACCAGGCGGCTAAGCTGTACCTGCAGGGAGTCGAAGAGTTTGCCAACGGCAACTACGAGAAGGCAATCTCGCTCTGGCAGCAGGTTCTCCAGCTCGATCCCAAGTACCTGCCCGCCGCAGACAATATCCGCACGGTGCAGCAGACACTCCGGCTGCAGGAACAGATGCAGAATCAGGGCACGAAATAGAGCCGGCCCCGTGCATGACACTGAGTCACTCGAGGCGATCGAGCACCCCATTCCCGAGCAGACACTGCGCAGAATCCCGCTCTACCACCAGATCCTCGCGGAGATGCAGGCGCGCGGGGAGTCGTACGTTTCCTCCCGCCACCTGGCGCAGTTCTTCCGCATAGACGATACCCAGGTGCGCAAGGATGTGTCTCTCATCGGATACAAGGGGAAGCCAAAGGCCGGCTATTCCATCCTCGGGTTGAAAAAAGCGATAGAAGAGTTTCTCGGCATCAACTACGAAAACACGGCCATCCTGATCGGCGCGGGCCGGCTGGGCTCGGCGCTCAGTCAATATCCGGGGCTCGCGCAGTATGGACTGCGGCTGGTCGCGATATTCGACAGCGACCCGGCCCGGACGGGCAGCGTGCTCGGCGCTTTTACGATCCTGCCCATGGAGTCATTGCAGCGGGTGGTCCGCAGCTTCGACGTAGGCATCGCAATCCTCTGTGTGCCCAAAGATGCCGCGCAAACAGTGGCGGGCCGCATCGTGTCGTTGGGCATCAAGGCTATCTGGAACTTCTCTCCGACCCAGCTCACCGTGCCCTCCGATGTCATTGTCCGCAATGAGAACATCGCCATGGGTCTTGCCATCCTGTCCCACTACCTCAAGCGGAGAAAGAAAGAAGGGCTGCCCGCTGCGGGCGTCGAATCCCGGCAAAACCCGCCTCAGAAGCTGATTGAAATATTCTCCCGCTACCAGCCCAAGCGGGAGCTGCTCGTGCAGATCCTCGAAGATACGCAAAAAGCGTTTGGCTATCTTTCCCACGAGGCCGTCGGCCACATCGCGGATTTCCTGAACGTGGCACGGGAGAAGGTTGTCGAGGCGGCCGCATTCTACCCTGTATTCCGAACCGAGCCCCTTGCGCGCTTTCGAGTCGCCGTCTGCAAAGGGGAGACCTGCGCGCGAAAAGGCTCGGGGGACCTCCTGCAGGTCCTTGCACGTGAGCTCGGCGTCGGGGACGGTGAGACAACCGCGGACGGCCTTTTTTTCATCGAGACCGTGCCCTGCAGGGGCCTGTGCGCCGAGGCCCCCGTGGTCAGCATCAACGACGAGGTCCTGAGCATCCTGTCTCCCGAGGATCTCGCAAAAAGGATTCAGGCGCTGCGCGCATCGGGGAATTGACAGCGGACGCCTTGTCCGATTCACTTGCACAGCCATGCCAGACAGCATTCACTCAGCATCGCCGTACTCGGCGGGTCCAGCGTCCTTCTCCAGGCTTTTCGACATCATACGCCACCTGCGATCCCCCGAAGGCTGTGCCTGGGACAGGGCACAATCACCGCAGACGCTTCGCGCGAGCCTCGTGGAGGAGGTCTGGGAGTGTGTCAGCGCCATTGACGCCCATGACGACAAGAACCTGCAGGAGGAGCTCGGAGATCTCTACCTGCTGGTCACAATGGTGGCATGGATGAAGGAGCAGGAAGGGGCTTTCACGGTGGAGGCCGCTTTGACGGGCATCTCCGAGAAGCTGGTGCGGCGCCACCCGCACGTCTTCGGCTCCCTGAAGACCGGCTCGGCTGACCAGGCGCTCCGTCAGTGGGATGAGATCAAAGCAGCGGAAAAAAAGGCTGCCGGGATCTCAGGCTCCGCTCTGGACGCCGTGCCGAAATCGCTTCCGCCGCTGGAGAAGGCTGCGGAGATTCAGAAAAAGGCTGCCCGTGTCGGTTTCGACTGGCCGGGTCCCGAGCCCGTGTGGGATAAGATCGACGAAGAGCTCTGGGAGCTGCGGGAAGCGATAGAAACCGGCGATGCGGCGAGGATCGAGGACGAAACAGGCGATCTCCTCTTTTCAGTGGTCAACCTTGCACGCCTTCTGAAAACAGATCCCGGGGTGGCTTTGCACGGCACGAACAGGAAATTTGAGACCAGGTTCCGTGAAGTTGAAAGACGCCTCACCGAGCAGGGAGTCCGGCTTGCCGATGCAGGGCTTGCCCGCATGGACGAATTGTGGAATCAGGTCAAAGCCGAGGAATCGCGCACGCTCGCGCGGGATGAGGAATCGCGCACGCTCGCGGCGGATCAGGAAAGCACCGCAAAATAGGACAAAGGCTCGCCGCGCGGGCTGGCAGCCCACGTAGCCACGCGCAGTGCGTTCACAGCCTGCCACGTTCCTTCCGCCTCCAGGGTCTTCCTGATGGAAGGCCCCGCGGCAGGAAGGCGCAGGATCCGCGTTTCCCCGGTCGGGCCTCTCACCTCGAAATCAGCCCCCCAATACAACGACATGAGCGAGCGTCTCCTGGAAACCCCGTCATGAGGAACGATCGCAGCGCTCTTCAGCAGGAGGCCCGCCGGCAGGCTGCGATTCATCCGCGCTACAAAGCTTTCTTCACTGTCAAAGTCATGGAGATCGATGCCGCCGATCTCATCCATGGACTCCAACCCGAGGCTCAGTGGATTGGCGAACTCAAGACGAGGCTTGGGATTGAATCCCTCGGTGAACCGCGCGGCATACCCGGCGCGTACGACTGCCCTTTCGAAGACGGTCATGAGGTCAAGGTGAGAGATAAATGCCGAGGTGCCTGCCTTGGTGAAGCTGAACAGGAGCCGCTTCCAGGCGGCTGGCGGCAGTGCAGAGGCAGACTGCACCACCGCATCAGCCGGCGGCAGTGCGGCAAGGGGAACAGGAGGTATCTCCAGCGGACTTTGAATCCGGGGCGCAGCGGGGGCGTCTGTGATCTCGCTCATGGTCAGCCCCAGGGCCACCTGGTCCCACGGGAGCGGCTCAGAAGGGTCCCGGGGCCGGCAGGCCTCTTCAACCGGGTCCCAGTCTGCCCGCGCAATCGCCTGCCTCCACACATCCGGCTTCAAATGCTCCTCCCACGCGTCCAACCGGGCGCCGTGCCTGTAGGCATCCAGGACCAGCCGCGCCGCCCTTTCATCTCCGCGCGCGACTATGCCCTCCAGGATGGAGAGGAAAGGAGCATGATGGCCTATCTTGAAGCCATTGCCGGCAAGACCCTTCCTGACCGCCGTGATCCGCGCGGATGCTTCCTCTTCTCCGAGCTGTGGGGCCCGCTGCCATGGAGAATGCGGCTTGGGTATGAAAGCGGCGATATTCACATTCAGGCTCATGCCGGTGGCGGCCCGCACTGCCCTCAGGTATTCGATGATCGAAGTGGATTCATCCTCGGCGAAAGACGGGGGAAGGCCCACCATGAAATAGAACTTCGCTGCCTTCCAGCCCTGCGTCCTGGCCTCGCGCATCACGGTGATTATCTTCTCCAGGGCAGCAGTTTTTCTCACTTCCCGCTGCCATTCCGGTTTCGCCGTTTCCACGGCAAATGTCAGGCCGCTTTTCCGCACCTCCGAGATCTCTTTCAGGAGGGCAAGGCTCATTGAATCGATGCGCAGCGAAGGGAGCGAGAAAGACACCTGCAGGGGGGCGTATTTCGCGTTGAGGTCCCGCACGAGACCATGAATCTCTCGAAAATCACCCGAGGAAAGAGAAGACAGCGTGACCTGCCTGTAGCCGGCGCGCCGAACAAGCCCTTCCACTTCTTCCTGGATCACCTGGTGCAGCTTGAACCTGCATGGCCGGGCGTACACAGTCGCGTGGCAGAACCTGCATGCGTTGGGACACCCCCGCATGATTTCCACGCTCCCGTGATCCTGTACGATCCGCATGCTGGGCACGGGGAACAGGGCGGCCGCGGTGGTCTCCGCGAATCCCCGCCAGAGGGCGCGCCCCACCCTCCCGGCCTTTCCGGGGAACCACATGCTGGGCTGCGCTCGAAGGAACTCGAGCAGGTCCTGACGGGCTGCTCCTTTCCGCTTCATGTCGGCCAGCGCGGTGAAAGCCGGCTCCACCCAGCCC
>CAYTGX010000152.1:0-5936 GCA_964437385.1 uncultured Spirochaetaceae bacterium | reverse complement strand
GGAAACAAGAGGGCAGGGACGCGTCACTTGATCCTGAACTCGCGTTCCAGCTCTCTCTTCTGGTCTCTTTTCCTTATGTCATCGCGCTTGTCAAAGAGCTTTTTCCCCTTGGCTATGCCAAGTTCGCACTTTATTATGCCTCTCTTAAGGTAGAACTTTAGGGGAACAAGGGTCAAGCCTTTCTCATCGACAATTCTCCGCAGCCGCTTGATTTCCTTGCGGTGGACCAGCAGCTTTCTGCGACGGAGGGGCTCGTGATTGACCCTGTTGCCATAGACATACTGCGTGACATGGAAATCGATCAGGAAAAGCTCGTTATTCTCGACCAGCGCATAAGAGTCCGCAAAAGAGAAGCGCCCGTCCTTGATGGACTTCACCTCCGTGCCGACAAGAACAAGGCCGCACTCGAAGGATTCGTCTATCGTGTAATTGAATCGAGCCTTTTTGTTGACCCCGAGGACCTTGATTCCCCCAGACTTTGCCATTGCGCGGCCGCCAGCCAGCTACTGCCGTGTGAGCGCGACCCTGAACCCGAGGTAAGGCGTGCACCATTCTGAAGGCTGTGAGCCCCGCGAGTACACCTTCATGGTCCCTGAAGTATTCTCCCAGGCGCCGCCCCTCACCGCGTGGTCGGGAGCGAGAGGGAGGGAGCGCTCGATTGCGGCATTGACCCGGGGATCCAGAGAGGAGAGCAGGCTCGAGGTGAGAGCAAACGGGTCCGCGCACCACTCCCAGACGTTGCCGATCATGTCCCGAAGCCCGTAGCCGTTCGGCTCCGAAGTGCCGGCCCGGGACGGCCCTGTGATCCCCTGCTGGAAGAACACCGCAGCACCCGGCTTTCCGCCAAGCGGGTAGGGCATGCCGCGCAATCCGCCCCTGGCCGCCCATTCCCACTCCGATTCTGAAGGCAGCCGGACGGCGTACCCTGGCACGGCGGCCTGGACCCTGCGGGAGAGCCACTCGGTAAACGCCACAGCGGCGTGCCAGGATACGGAGGTGACGGGGAGCTCTTCCTTCGCGCCCGCCACTCCGGCCGCTGACCAGTCGGAGAGATAGGAGTCCGTCACCAGTCCTTTTTGTACAAGGGCGGCCCGATTCGCGGGGGCCCATTCAGGATTCTGCTGAATAAAGGACTGGTACTGGCCTCTCGTGACCTCCATGGAACCGAGATAGAATGAATCGACATGGACCGGATGAGCCAGCAGGATATCGATGGATTTTCCGAGGGAGTCCAGATTGTCGTCCTTGCCCATGACGAGATCGCCGGCGGGAACAGACCTGAACTCCATGCCCTCCACCGTTACTCTTCCCCCGCCGCCTGCACCGACAGTGAGGGAGCCAGGCTGATAGTACCTGGAGATGGCCTCCCGGTAGGACGCCAGGTACTGCTGGACCCAGGGGCTCGCAGCCAGGCTGGTACTATGCGCGCGAGAAAGCACGAGGAGCAGCCACGAAGGGAAATTGTCATATTTCTGTTTAAGTTGTATCGAATGCTGGACAGCCTCGACAAACGAAGCCGGCGTCAGGATCGAACCCTTTGACGCGACTCTTGCTGCAGCCTTTACAAGCTCCCTGAGTTGAAACTCGTTCGTGACAAAGAGCATGGAATTGTCAATAAAATCGTACCACTTATCCGAAGTGCCTTCTGTATTTGCGGCATAGGCTGCCTCAGAAAGGATGCTGGGGATGCCTGGATTTCTCTGGAAATCCTCTCGGGCCCGTCCAATCAAGCCGTCAACATCCGCGACGCTCAAGATCTGGGTCTCGACATGGCTGTCAGGCACAAAAATAGTTCCGAACACCCTCCCGCGAATGTTCTCCGGGAACATGACCCCTTTGTAGAACGGCTTGGATATCTCCACGTTCCTATGTCCGTGCCTGAGAAAGACCACGCAGGGAGTGCTGCCTGCATACACACCGTCCACGCTGACGGTGGCGTGATCTGGTGAGGTAGCGAGCGACAGGTAAGAGCCGCGGTTCCTCAGTCCCGGGTAGAAGAACAGGAAGAAAATGAGCAGGACTGCAACAACACCGTACAGCCCGGTGAGATAAACGGCGGGACGCACCCCAAGGATGGGCTTGAGGTGAACTGATACTTCATCTGCGTCGGAATGCGCCTCCGGCCTGTCCTTTTTCGGCATGGAAGAATTATAGGGAGGGTGCAGTCGCTTGTCAATGATTCCAGATGCATGGTATCCTCGCGGCGGAGAATGTATGCCAGACAGCACTTCCATGACCTGGAAAAAGTGGGAAAAATGGGTCGTACCACAGACAGAGCGGTTCCTCACATGGAGGAAAAGGCGAAGGCTGGCCCGGAAGGCCAAGCAGAAACGCCGCAACCCTGTCGTGGATTGGCTGGATGCCATCCTCTCCGCCGTAGTGATCGTGCTCCTCATCAACCAGTATTTGCTGCAGGCGTACCAGATTCCCTCACCGTCCATGGAGCCCAGCCTCCTGGTGAGCGACAGGATTTTTGTCAACAAGATCGTCTACGGACCCGAGCTCATTCCGGGGATGCTGAAGCTTCCTGGTTTAAGAACGCCGTCCCGCGGCAACGTGGTTATCTTCGAAAGCCCTGAATACATCTCCAGCGGGCCAATCATGGACGTCCTCCAGCGTGTCGTGTACATGGTCACCCTTTCCCTGGTGGACATCGACAAGGATGAGAACGGCCAGCCCAAACATCACTTCCTCATCAAGCGTGCCATCGGCATGCCGGGGGATCGCATCCGGATGAACCAGGGTGATGTGGAAATCCTCACACCAGGGGAATCAAAGTGGATGACCGAGCCCGACATGAAAAAGGCCCTTGGCTTCGACTATGCGAATGTCCGGATGTTCAAACCGGAGGATTACCCTGTGTTCAGGCTTGCGGGCACCGGCAAAGCGCTGCTGGATGCGGGGCTTGAGGCCAGCGCCGAACAGAATGCGGCCATCAATCAATACTACCAGGCGAACAAGGATGCCAGCGGCAAGGTCACCAGCTTCATGCTCCGCGCGCTGGATGACGACATCTACGTGACTCTCTGGGAAGATGCGTCTCTCTGGGCCATCGAGCCGAACAATTACGGCAAGGCGGCGGAATGGCGGATGCTCACCGAAGGCTATCCCGTCCCGGAGGGCAGGATATTTCCCATGGGTGACAACCGGGACAACTCCCACGACGCGCGGTATTTCGGCCCGGTACGTCTTGAAAAGGTGCTCGGCAAGGGCTTGTTCCGCTATTGGCCCATTTACCGGTTTGGGGCCGTCAAGTAACGGACATGATCGGGTCGGTGGAGCGCTATTCATCCCCCACGGGCAGGAGAAGGGTGAACGTTTTCGGCGGCCGGCTGGTGCGCGTTGTTGTTGTTGCATTTGTTGTCTACCTGATCGTGTTCGGATTTGTCGCCTCCACTTTTCGCATCGAATCGGTTTCAATGGAGCCGGGTCTTCTCCCGGCTGACCGTGTGATTGTCAGCTCGCTGTCTTTCGGCGCGCGTGTGCCTTTTCTGCAATCCCGCCTCCCGGGGCTGGGCATTCCCGAGCGCGGTGATCTCGTGGTCATTCGTCCGCCCTTCCTGGATGAGCCGGGTATTCTCTGGCGCATTCTGGAGCCCCTGGCCAGCTTTCTCAGCCTGCAGAAGGCAACCCTGCACAGGGACCTTTACGGATCCCGCGTGAACTCCTACATGGTGAAGCGGATAGTCGGAATGCCGGGCGATACGGTGCGCATGAAGGACTATACCCTGATGATCAAGCCGCGAGGCGCGGCGGACTTCGTACCTGAGCAGCAGCTTATTCAGGCGCGCTACCAGCTCCTGACCACTTTGACCGCGAAAGGCTGGTCAGGGTCTTTGCCGCTGTCCGGAAACGGGGGCGAAGTGACTCTTCAGGCCGGCGAATATTTCGTGCTCGGCGACAATCGACCGGAATCGAGTGACAGCCGCTCCTGGGGTGTTCTGGCTGCCGAACGGATTATCGGCAAGCTCATTTACCGCTACTGGCCCCCCCGCTCAATTGGAAAGCTCTGATCCACAAACTGCGCAAGCTCGCGCAAGAGCCATCTCCCTCTATGTCCATGTCCCGTTCTGCACGGACAAGTGCCTGTACTGCGATTTCTTCTCCGTGCCGCGGCATTCGATGGGACAGGATATCCAGAAAGCGGTCATCCGCCAGACCATCCTGCAGGCGCGCTATTTCCTGAAAGCACGTGCGCAGGGCGCGGCCATCGAAACAATATTCATGGGAGGCGGGACACCCAGCGCGCTTTCCCCTGAAAACCTGGCGCCGCTCCTTGAAGCCTGCAGTGACAAAGCAGCGGTCGAGTGGACTGTCGAGGCCAACCCGGAGTCCCTTGACGAGAGGTTTCTCGATCTTTGCGAAAGCGCAGGTGTCACACGCCTGAGCGTCGGCGTGCAGACAATGAGAGACTCGCTTCTGCGCCTTCTCAAAAGGCCTGCCTCCCGATCGCGCACGCTCGCCGCCCTCGAGCTGCTTGGAAGCAGGTGGCATGGCGAGCTCAACCTGGATTACATTGCGGGCATTCCAGGGCAGTCAACCGATGAAGTGCGTGAGGACCTCGCCCTCCTGGCACAGTTCCTCCCTTCCCACATTTCCCTCTACCAGCTCACGTTTGAACCGGAGACCGAGCTTGTGCGTCGTGTCGAGCGGGGGGCCATAGTACCCAACACGCGTGAGCAGGACGAAGATCTCTGGTTTGCCGGCAAGGAGGCACTGGAAAGCCGGGGATACGTGCACTATGAGATCTCGAATTTCTGTCTGCCAGGCAGGGAATGCAGGCATAACCTCCGCTACTGGCACATGGAGCCATACGCGGGGGTCGGACCGAGCGCGGTCTCCACCGTGCCCTCAAAAGACTTTGCTCTCCTGCTTCGAAGACCGGACCTTGCGGAGACCCCCGGCGGCGTTCTTCGCGTAACGAATACAAGAGATTTCAAAGCCTTTATAGGAGGGGAGGATTCGCTCTGGGGGTTGGAGGTTGAATCGGTGAAACCCGAGGACTTTCTGCTGGAGAACCTCATGATGGGTCTCCGTCTGCGGGAGGGAATCAGCGTTGCCTCGTGGCAGAGGCGTTTCAATCGTGGCTTCGATGAGTTTTTTCCAGGACTCTGGAAGAAGTGGTGCGCAGAAGGATATGCCGATGAGCCAATTGTGAGTCTGCGCTTGACGGAATCCGGGCGCATGGTGCTTGACGGGCTCCTTGGAGAGCTGGCGGACAGGATTGCATCGGAGACCCTGCCTCAATTCGCTGTTTCCTGGCCGTAGAGCGGCCGACCTGCAGTCTGGCTCGCAGGAGAGTGGAACAGCCACACGGAACAGCTGCCATATTGACTACGGTTTTCCGTTTGTGATACGCTTTTTTAAACTTCAACAAGAAGAAGGGGAAACATGTCAGGCCATAGCAAATGGCATACGATCAAGCACAAGAAGGGCATCGCGGACGCGAAGCGGGGACAGGCTTTCACCAAGCTGATCAAAGAGCTCAGCATCACGGCACGGCAGGGCGGAGGAGACCCGGACATGAATCCCCGCCTGAGGACAGTCATCCTCAAGGCCAAGGCCGCCAATATGCCCAAGGACAATATTGACCGCGCCATCAAGAAGGGCACCGGTGAGCTGGAAGGTGTGAGCTATGAGGAAATCCTGTACGAAGCCTACGGTCCGGGCGGTGTGGCGCTTCTCATCGATATCCTCACGGACAACAAAAACAGGGCTGCCGCCGAAATAAGGAATCTCCTGAACAAGGGCGGCGGGAACCTCGGCGCCGCGGGCAGCGTTGCCTACCTGTTCAAGCGCAAGGGTCTCATCAACTATGAATCCTCCAAGTACAAGGAGGATGACATCCTCGAAGTTGCCATCGACGCAGGCGCGGAGGATGTCAGTAATGATGGTGACTCCATCGAGGTCACGACGAGCCCCGAAGATTTCGAGAA
>CAYTGX010000151.1:0-6189 GCA_964437385.1 uncultured Spirochaetaceae bacterium | reverse complement strand
TCTCCAGTTCGTAGAGCAGGGACACGATGGCGGTAGTGGGGAAGTAGACGTGATTCAACTGATCGCCAGATTCGTAAAGGGCCTTGCCGAGCGGCAGCGAGACCAGTTCCAAATGGGGAATCAAACGCTTGCTTTCGTCCTCAGGGAGAACTGCAAGCAGATGGCTTTGTCGTGGGGTCGGGCGGTCCGTCGGACCGGGTGTCATGGGCAAGAGCAATCTTCTTTATTACCTGTCAGCTATGCTCTAAATGTAGGAGCAACAATGAGAGATGTCAAGACGACTGTTAGCTCTATTAGAAGCGCTGGCGTGCGGGCAGAGCGAACAGAGATTGGGGAGCACGGCGTCTCGCGATGAAACGGACTCTCCTTTGGGACACATAAGGGGCTGAGGTAGCGTAATTGCTTCAGGAGGTTCACGCCCCTCCGCCCACCAGCCGCAGAAGGTGGGCCATGTTCTGGCCCAAGTTCCGCATCGTCGTCACACCCTCGGTGTCCTGAGCGGCCTCGCCGATTTCACGGCCATAGACCATGTTCCAGTATGTCGAGCCGACCATGAACGTCTGCATGTAGTGCAGCCAGTGATTCATGGTGTCCAGGCTGTGGATGGCCCCTCCGCGGCGGACCGCGGTGACGGCCGCGGCTGCCTTGTACTTCAACACGGGTCCGTTGGCGTTCGTCACCATTCCCGCCCGGTCCATGAACGCCTTCATATCGGCTGTCACGTCGGCAAAGTAGGTCGGAGAGCCGAGGACGATTCCGTCGATCGACCCGAAATGCTCAACTACCTCGTTGAGCATGTCCGCCTCGATGATGCAGCGTCCATTCTTGTTTTTAAAGCAGCTGCGGCATCCCGTGCAACCATGGATATTCCTGCCGCCGATCCTGATGATCTCCGTCTCGATGCCCGCGGCTTCGAGGGGCTCGAAAACAAGCTTGAGGATCGACTCGGTATTGCCGCCCGTGCGAGGGCTGCCGTTGATGCCCAGAACTTTCATGTGTGTCTCCTGTCCATGCGTTGTGTTCTCAAAAGGGTTAATTATCAGGCTGCTGTTGCGGCAATGGGCTCCTCATCTGTCTGTGCAGGACATGCATGGGTCTAGAGATGCTTGAATGAGCGGCATATCAGCAAGCTGCTGGCCTATGCTCATTGCCTCAAGAGCTGGCAGATTCACGAAGGTCGGCGTGCGGATTTTCACACGCGTGGGCGTGTCGCTCCCATCGGAGCAGACGTAGTAAAAGATCTCTCCCCTCGGCGCCTCAGAGCGGGCGGTGGCCTCCCCGGGCGGAATGACAGGCACGCCTTCGAATGCGCGAAGCACCCCGCCCGGTAGCTCCCTCAGCGCTTTCTCGATCAACCGTATGCTTTCCTGCATCTCCATTGCGCGCACTACGACGCGGGCGCGCACGTCTCCCTCCGTCCTGGTTACCATCTTGAAACCCAGCTCTTCGTACGCGGCATAGGGGTGGTCGCTTCTCACGTCCGTTGCGACCCCTGAGGCGCGCGCGACAGGGCCGACCACGCCCCACTGGAGCGCCTGTTCGCGGGTGAGAATGCCGACCCCCGCTATGCGTGCGCGCGTTGTGTCGCTCTTCATGAAGCCGGGAACGACATCGCGTTCGATGCCTGCACGCATCTGCTTCACTCCGGTAAGGATTGCCTCGGGATCCGTTATGTCACGGTTCACCCCCCCGATGCAATTCATCTCGTAGTGCACTCGGTTGCCCGAGATGGCTTCCAGCAGGTCCATCACCTTTTCGCGAAGCGCGAATACTTCCATAAAAAGAGTCTGAAACCCCATATCCTCCGCGCCGATACCTGCCCAGAGAAGGTGAGAGTGGAGTCGCTCGAGCTCTGCGATGATCGTGCGGATGTAGCGGGCCCGATCGGGCACACGAATCCCGGCAATCTCCTCTGCGGCCGTGCAGAAGGTGAGCGTATGCACGTGGGAGCAGATGCCGCATACGCGCTCGACAAGGATGATGTCCTGGAGATAATTGCGCCGCTGCGCAAGCAGCTCAATGGCGCGGAAACTGAATCCGATGTCGAGGCGGATGCTCTGGACGGTCTCCCCAATGCAGGAGACGCTCAGCTTGTACGGCTCTTCCAGGGCGGGATGGTACGGTCCTATGGGGATTGTATACGGCATGACGGCTCCTGCTACGCTTTCAATTCCCAGCCGCGCCGCCTGGTTCGCGGCAGAACCCCTCTTCCAGCTGGGGCGGGCGGAGGAGGCGCTCGGGATTGGGATGTCCGACGAATGTCACGGCATACAGGTCATGAATCTCGCGCTCGATCCAGCTCGCGGAACGCTCCAATGGCGAGATCGAAGGTAACGCCCCTCCGCGGGTTTGCGTACGGATGTTGAGACTCGTGCGCGCCATGCTGTAATGGTAGATCACCTCGGTCTCCCCGTCCTCCTGCGCCGTGCCGCTCATGGTGGAAAGCCGGAAACCAAGAGAGATCATAGCGCGCGCCATATGCAGAACATCGATGTCTGGAGCGGTCATCCACAGCCCGTGTCCGCGCACCTCGAACAGCGCCGCACCGGGGATCCCTGCCAGGGTAGCTGCCAGAATGCTCTCATTCTGCTCATTCATGCGCAGATCCCCCTATCGCATCGCGGATACGCGTGCTCATGACCTTGCGTCGGCAGCGCTCGCAGAGCTTTTGCGTCTCACGTGCCTGCTCCGGGATTTCCCCGCCATACAATTGCTTGAGGACCTGCTCGGGCATCGGTATCACGAGGCGGCCGCAGCGAGGACACGGCTGGTAGTAGATGGCGTGCGCGATGTTATGCCGGGTTGCGTCCGTTGACACGTCGGGTATCACGCTTCCAAGGGAGATCGATTTCGTGGGGCAATAGTGCGCGCATTGCGCGCAGAAGGTGCACCGCCCAGTGTTGTACTGCCACACGGATAACTCAGGGGAGCTCTCATCGAATGTGATGGCCGAGGGAGAGCAGACGTATGCGCATGTCGTGCACGCAGTGCACCGGGAAGCATCATGGTCGAGCTTTCCGCGGAAACCTGCCGGCAGTGGCACTATGTCATTGGGAAGACGCGTGCGCGACGCGCGCATGAAGTTCCGTATCACGATCCGCCAGATTCCCATCGAGGTCTTCCCCCTACCAGATCACGGCAGCCGCGAAGGCTGCCGCGGCTGCAGCTCCACCCCACACCCAATAGAACCACAGCGCCTGGTTCGCCTTGATGCGCGCCGTGATCACTGCGACGAATGTTACGAGCAAGAGCAGGATAATGCTCACTGCCGCATAGACAAGCACCGACAGCCATTGGCTGGCGAGCGGCGGCACGAATAGCACGAAGAAAAGGCCGAGGAGTGCCACCATTTCCACGGCGTGGGACAACTCGAAGAACGCGAGAGGCGCCGCGTTGAACTCGATATGCGTTCCCGCCACGATCTCCTGCTCCGCATTGGGAATGGAAAAGGGGTTTGACTTCAATCGCGCCGGGATAGACACCAGGAACGCCAGGAAAGCCGCCACGTGAACGGGGCCCCATGGCGCGGCATGGAGAGCACTCATGCGGAAGCTTCCAGCGTGCATGGAAAGCGCGACCACCGCCGCGAGGAACGGCAGGTTGTGTCCCAGCGACAGCAGCGCTTCGCGCGCCGAGCTTACCTGGCCGTAAAGGGAGCGTGAAACGTACCCCGCAAGAACATCGCAAATAACCGGGACTTCGAAAAGATACAGCAACAGGATCACGTCTCCTGCAAAGGATTGTAGTGGATTGCCGGGCACGGGAATCAGCGCAAGCGCGATACCTGTTGCCACCAAGGATACAAGCGGCAGCGCATGGAAAGTGATCCTGCTCACACCATCAGGTACCAGCGTCTGCTTGCCCAGCAGCTTCACGAAATCGAAGAAAGGCTGGTAAAAGGGAGGGCCGCGGCGGCCCTGCAGCCGTGCGGTGAGCTTACGCGCGATCCACATGTACAGCCATCCCAGGAGCACGCCGCCAATGAGACCCGGCCACACGAGAAAAGCGACAAAGTACCGCCAGATCCCGCTCATTGCGATCCCTGCCTTTTCCCCTGGTCCTTCGTGCGGCCCTCAGCGAGCAAGTGCGCAGCCTGGGCAATGCCTTGGATGATTGCCTGTGGCCGTGGGGGACAACCGGGCACGTAGACGTCCACGGGAATGACGGAGCTCAACGGCGCATCCACGGTGGGGCTGCCGGCAAACACGTTTCCCGTGGCGGGGCAGGAGCCGATGGCAACAACCGCCTTTGCCCCTGGCATCTGCGCGAAGATGTCGATGGTTGCCTGGCGTGCGCGCTTGGTAAGCGGGCCTGTAACCACGAGCATATCGGCGTGCTTGGGGCTGCCCTGCCGCAGCACACCGAGCTGCTCCGCATCGTAGCGCGGGCTGAAACAGGAGGCAATTTCGATGTCGCATCCATTGCACGAGCCGGTATTGAGGCAATAGACCCATGGCGATTTTCTTCTCGAGATGGCCGAAAGTCGTGCGATGACATTCATGAGCGCTTCCCGTCCTCTCTCAACCCGCCATCGCCGCCAGCGACGCGTTCAACCACGTAAATACTCCGGGGAACAAACCAAGGAGCACGGCGATGAGCACAAGCACGATCAGCACCACGGAAGCAAGCCTATATCGCGGGGCGATCGGCTCCCCGATATCCGCGGGGCCAAGCCATACCGCATGAATTGCCCGCACAAAGTACAACAGCGCGAGCCCTGTGGCGACCGCCATGGCAACGACCAGGAGGACTCCGCCATGTTGCGCGCCCGCCAGGTACAGCCTCCACCGCCCGACGAAGCCAAATCCCGGGGGCACTCCGATGATACCCAGCGCGCCCGCGATAAACGCCGCGGCAGCGACAGGATAACGGGCGGCCAGCCCATGCGTCGACAGCGTGACTGGTTTTCCCATCCCTTTCTCCGCTACTCCGACCGCACCGAAGAGGATGACCTTGAACAGGGAATGGCTGAGCGCGCCCAGCCACGCGCCGGACAAGCCGACCGCTCCGCCTGCAACGACGCCGAGGAGGAGGTAGCCCATGTCATCGATCGTGGAGAAGGCGAGCATCCGCTTGATGTCCTTCTGGGCGAGGGCAAGGAGAGCGCCGCCGAACATCGAGGCGAGAGCGATGACCATCCACACGATCCCGTAATCCGTGAATATCCACGGAGAGGCCACCCGCAGCTGCACGAGCTCGGCGAACGCTGCGATGTCCACCACCGATATGATAAGGGCGCTTGTCATGGGGGGAGCATGCTCTGCAACTTCGGGGAGCCAGACGTAGAACGGGACCAGCGCGAGCTTAAGCCCGAACCCGACGATCAGAAGTCCTGCTGCGATCCTGGCAATCGGAAAAATTGGCGGCGCCGCGCCCCCGCCTGCAAGGGCAAATCCCGCAAGGCTGCACCCAACCGCCGGTATGAGCAGCCACAAGTACAGCCGCGCCGCTCGGGATGCAGCAGGGGCGCCAGTGACCCACACGAGACCCGCGGCCGCAAACGCAGAGGCTTCGAGCAGGAGAAGCCGGGGCCAGGCTGACTCTGACAGCCTGCTTCCGACCACCAGCAGCGTCACGATGGCAGCGAGCGCCCACCAACGCCACCCGCCCTGGCGGACCCGGATTGAATAGAGGGCAACGGCCAGGAACACGACACCGAAGAATCCAACAAGAATCATGTCCATGCTGCCCTCACACGACCCAGACCACGACGAGCGTGGCGAGCGCGAGCAGCCCTGCCGCCACGAGGGGATGCCTCTCCAGCGCGGGCGCCATGGCGCGCTGCAACGCCACTCCGGTGCCTCTGACTCCCCTCCACAGCGCGATGTACGCTGGGTCGGGGTTTACGCGGTACAAGGGTTTGAATGCCGCACCTGCCATTTCTGAGAAGTCCGCCGCGCCTACCCCATGGTCCGCCTGAGGCTGATCACCTCCCGTGAATACCATGACCGTTTTTCTGATCCGTGGCCGGGTGATGCGGTAGATGATGAACCCGAGGAGGAGCGCAGCCAGCACAATAATCGCGCCGACCGTAACGTGCGGGTCCGCCGTGCCGGTGAGCAGACCAAGCCATGATACCGGTGCGTTCCATTCGAATCCGAGCGACCTCACCGCCGGGCCGACCACCGTCTGCATCAAGAGCTGGGGAGCGATCCCGAACACCAGACAGAGCACGCCAAGCGCGGCCAT
>CAYTGX010000150.1:0-6471 GCA_964437385.1 uncultured Spirochaetaceae bacterium | reverse complement strand
GCGGCATTTCCCGCACTGGGGCCAGCAGACATCGCAAAGTTTATCGACCATACAATGCTGCGGCCCGAGGCCATCATCACCGGGGCCGAAAGCACGGGAAGCTACTGAGAGAACAGACAGGAACAAATGAAAATGATCGTGCCATCGATCCTTTCGGCTGACTTCACCCGCCTGGGTGAGGAGGTCAGGGCCGTGGAGAGCGCAGGGGCGGACTGGATTCACGTGGACGTGATGGACGGACATTTCGTTCCCAACCTCACCATGGGCCCGATGACGGTGCAGGCCGTCCGGAAAGTGACGGCGCTCCCCATCGACGCGCACCTGATGATCGACAACCCGGACGCGTTCATAGAACAGTTCGCCGCTGCCGGCGCTACCCACATCAGCGTGCATGCCGAGTCAGTCGTGCACCTCAATCGATCCCTCCAGCTCGTGAGAAGCTGCGGCGCCCATCCCGGAATTGCCCTGGGGCCGGCCGCGTCCCTCTCCCTCCTGGAGTGGTCCCTGGATTATGCCGACTACGTGCTTGTTCTTGCGGTGAACCCCGGGTTCGGCGGGCAGCAGTTCCAGCGGGCTGTGCTGAACAAGATCCGGGCGCTTCGCGCAGAGCTGTCACGCCGCGGTCTCTCCACGATCGTGGAGTCCGACGGCGGCATCAACGAGCGGACAATCGCCGAGTTCGCAGCGGCCGGCGTGGATGCCTTCGTGGTCGGCTCGGCGCTCTTCGGCGCCACGGACTATCCGGCCGCCTTTGCACACCTGCGGAGCGAGGTGGAACGGGGGGCGATGTCGGCTCAAAACCCATAGCCAACAGAAAAATCCAAGGCTGCGTATCCGCCCTCACCAGTTCCCGGGATACTACCGGGTATGAACAAAAAGATTCCGTCAAGCCGAAAAACAAAGTGATCGGTGATGAAGACGGTCGTTCCACCCTCAAACCCGACAGCGGGCAACGTTCCAGGCCCGTCGACCCCGGCAAGCCCCGCACAAGCTGACAAATCAAGATAGACGCCGCCTGCTATTTGTCCACCTCCCCCGAGTTCGAGCAAAAAGTCCCATGTTGCGGCGTCAGTTGGGTTAGGTTTGGCGACCTTATTTATGAAGTCGGCTGAGGTGACTCTGAGCTCGGATCCAAAAAAGAATCCAGAAGCGTGATAGGCCCAGTAAGAGAGCAACCCGGCGCTAAGCTGCCCGCCAGGAGATGTTCCGAGCGGCGAGCCTCCAAGCGCGAGGTTACGTTTGGGCGGCGGGCCCTGCGGCGCTGGAGCCGTGTAGGCCGGGGGTGCAGGTGGGGGGGGCGCAACGGCCGTTGCTGCAGGACTGCTTGGGGGGAGGTTGACGATTGACCCTCCAAAACGCCCTCCGAACTGGTTTAGCCTTGTTGTCGCCTCATCAAGCTTGAGCTTAGAGATCTCTGCTTCCCGTACACGGGACGAAACTTGCGTTGGGTCAAGAACACTCCCCAAAGAGTTGAGAAATTGCAGAACCTTGTTCCCTGGCTCAAGCCGGCCCAACGCTTCGCTTGTTTGACGCGAGCCGACATAGTCATCGAGGGCCTTCGTTGCATTTTGGTACTCGGCAAGAGCTTGTCTGTAGTCGGCAAGCGCCTGTTGGTACGCCTCGTAGTCATAGTCGTCTTGGGCAGCATTTTCCTCTGTAACCGTGTATGTCTGGTCATAGCGGCTGGCGCTCAAATCGATCCGGGGACTGACAGTCTGGGTTTGCCCGCTTCGCCATTGAAACCGTAGTGCCGCCAATTGAACAAAACCATACGCTTGTGCGTCTTCCTGGACAGCGTATGGCAGGCGAAGAGGCGTTTCACCCAGAAACCTGTCATTCTGAAATACTTTTGCCCCTTCTGGAACCGAATGATATTCAACGACAAGTTGCCGAGGGTCAGCACCAAGATGTGCCAACAGGGCCGTACCGAAGGCAAGTGACAGGCCGAGCGTTCGCTTCCACACGAAGGATTTCACGGCACCTCCTTTGCGCGCAACCAGCCATCTGATGGATCGCGCGTCCCATACCAGAACCGGCTGTAGAGGGCTAATGGAAGATAGTGTTGAACTCAGCCGGTCAGCAGTGTATCACATCCTGCAATACCTTCTCGCACAAGCTTTCAGGCTCTTTGAATTGGCCTTCCGACTTGAATGCGTTGTCGTAGACGGTCGAGCGGGTCGCGGCCCTGCTCCAGTTTATCCATTGACTCCCGCGGCGGTATCCGCATACATTTTCGGGCCATGGCAGCGCACAAGCTCCGATTCGAGCAGCAGGTGGAGGAAGTGCTCGAGACCTTCGATTTCGAGCGCGTCCACCGGGTGATGGAATTTCTTTCGTGGACCTGGGCCAACCTCGACCGGGTACCAACGCAGCCTGAGCTTGCGGCCGAAGCACGGAGGCTGCTGGCGGAGCTTGACGGCAAGCCCGGCGTGTTGGGCAGCGGCGGGCTTCGTGCGAGCTACAAAGAGGACGGTACTCTCAGCTTGAAGTTCATCCTTTGCGAAAGCTGGTCTGATCTGAACGAGGATTCAGCCGTTCGATAACTCAGATCCAGTCTGACTTGACTTTTTTACCAGTAGAATATAATTTGTTAAGTAACAGGAAAATATAGATGAAAGATCGTGCCCGCATCAAAACTCCCGTTCGCACATATTCGGCCCCTGCCGTGGACCGCACCCTCGACATCCTCGAGTTCATGGCGCTCCATCCCCGGCCCTATGGGGCAACGGAGCTTTCACGGTGCCTGAAGATCCCGATGAACTCGGTGTTCCGCATCCTGAAAAGGCTCACTGACAGGGAATACACCGCCCAGGATCCGCTCTCAGACGGCTATCAGCTCAGCACAAAAGTTTTCTCCCTGGGAATGAGCCTCTACACCCGGTTCGAGCTGCGTCAACGCGCCCGGCCGCACCTCGAATGGTTGAGCCGCGAGACAGAGGAGACCTGTCAGCTGCAGATCCCCCGCGGTGACATGATGCTGGTTCTGGATACGGTGAGCCCCGAGGTCTCTTACTACATCCGCATCGTTCCGGGTGGCCTGGTCTACTACCATCCCAACGCATATGGAAAGGCCGTTCTCGCATTCCTTTCCGAGGAGGAAGTGAAGAAAATCATTCCTCCGCGGCTGGCGCCTTTGACGCCGCACACTATCCTCCTGCGGACGGAGTTGATGAAGGAGCTCGAGGACGTGAGAAAAACAGGCTTGGGCTACGACAACGAAGAATACAACGAGGGAATCCGCTGCATCGGTTCTCCTGTCTTCGACGTGGAAGGAAAAGTCGTGGCCGGCCTCGGAATCTCGGGGCTTGTCAGCACATTCCGCAACAATCGGCAGGCCACCTTCGAGCAGCTCGTCCTGGAGTGCGCCTACCGTGTGTCCAAGGACATTGGCTACTCGGGGGACTACTTCGCGGACAAGCTTTCCCATCCCACGACGAATCAGCTCCGTGGCGCCGCCGTACGGGGTACTCCCCGAACGGGTACTCCCGTACCCGGCGGATTGTCACGCGCCGCGGGATAGCCGCGGCACAGGCGCCGTCGAGCCGCGCGCGGAGAACGCCGCTGTGCCCGGCGGCTGCTTACGGTCAGGCCCGGATCGGGTACCCGCCATGCTCCTTTACCGTCCGAAGCAATGCCATGTAATTCTCAGGTTTCACCGACGAATGGATCGAATTGCTCGATGAAAGGATAAACCCGCCTCCCGGCGCGCCAATACGCAGAGCGTCCCGTGTCGCGGCCGCCACCTGCTCGGGGGTTCCGAGAGTCATGAGGTGGGAGCAGTCGACATTTCCTTTCAGCGCGATGCGGCTCCCGAACCTGGCCTTTACCTCGCCGAGGTCCATCCCGGCAATCGGGTCAATGGGATCCAGGCAGTCGATGCCGGAGTCTACGATCATGTCGATGAGCGGCCAGATCATCCCGTCGGTGTGCTTTATCACGCGAAGACCGAGGTCCCTGTACCCTTTCACGACCCGGCAAAGCCCCGGATAGAAAAGCTGGCGGAAGTGCGCGGGAGACATGAGCGGTCCGGTTCCCCCGGCAAAGTCGTCTCCCGTGTAGACGATCTGGACCCCGCGGGAAGCCACCTCCCGGGCCATGGCGAGGTTCACATCTACGGACATACCGACCAGGGCCGTGACCAGCTCAGGCTCCGCGGCAATAGCCATGAGGAGGTTCTCATAGCCCATCAGGTAGCGGGGAATAGAAAAGACGTCATTCAGATGGACAATGACAGCGTGAGTCTTTCCATATTCCGCTGCGGTCTTCTCGATGGTCGCGTACCGGCCCGGCGCCCGTGGATCTGGCGGCGCATAGCGGAGGAAATCTTCCATACAGCGAATGGGAGAGTCCACTTCCACCCCGTGTTCCTCTTCAGAGTCCCGCATCGTGTAGCCCCACTCGGTTCGCCACAGGCCCGGCGCAGTCTGGGTCCTGGAGAAATCAGGATCTGCCAGCACGGCGTCGAGCCCCATCCTGGCGGCAAACTCGTTCAGGGATCCGCACCCGGGCACCAGTGCGGCGCGGACTTTCCTGTCGATGCTCCATTCGAAATGCGGCACACGGTCCGGCTCCTCGCGCGCAAGAACGCGCAGAATCCGTTCTTTTCCCGATAGCTCGGCCATTTGCAGACCCCCTTTCTTCGCGACTGTGGAGACCGCCGGAGGCAGCCTATCAAATTCCATTCTTTTTGTAAAATTCTATTTGACAAATACCATTTGATATGTAATAGTGTCAAGCACCGTGAATCGTGCATTCACATGAGATGAGTTCCAGGGAGGTGTTTCGATGAGCGAGTCTTTAAAAGGAAAAGTCGCAGTCATTTCCGGCGTCGGTTCAGGGTTCGCCAAGGCCACGGCGGAGCTGTTCGCACGCGAGGACCAGGTCAGCCTTGTCATGTTCGACATCAATGAAGCGGGCTTGAAAGTGACAGCCGCGGCGTGCGAGGCAGCGGGTTCAAAGGTCGTCGCGTTCAAGGGTGACGCGACGAAAGCGGAGACATTTGCGCGGGCTCTGAAAGAGTGCCTGGAGCATTTCGGCCACGTCGATTTCCTCATCAACTATGCGGGCGGCGCAGTGAAAGTCGCCCCGATCGAGGAGATGGACGACGCCGTGAACCGCACGATCATCGACCTGAACCTCACCAGCGTCATCATGAGCTGCCGCACCTTTACGCCCCAGCTCAAGAAGCAGGGCTTCGGCAAGATCATCAACGTCTCCAGTGCATGCGACCGCCGTTCATGGCCAGGGTGGTCGGTGTATTCGGCGGCAAAGGCCGGCGTGAACGCCTTCACCAAGTGCCTCTATACCGAGCTTCGCCCTCTGGGAATTGCGGTCACCCTCCTGGTGCCCGGCGGATCCAACACCGGCTTTCAGAAGGCGGCCGCCGGCGTCAACAAGTTCGAGTGGGACGAGTCCCTTGCGGTGCGGCCCGAGCACTTCGCAGACATGGTCTACCAGACCTGCGCGCTTTCGCGTGGCGGCTGCGTGTCTGAAATGCTCGTCTACGGCCTGGCCCAGGACGTGAGCGGATTCTAAGATGAAGCAAATCACCTACAAGAAACTGAGCGCGGAGGGATTCGCAAAGTACGGGACCTTCGCGAACATGATCAACCCCGTCGGGCCCCGGTTGGGTGCAGAGCCGATCGAGTTCTTCCGCGACATGGTGCAGACCCAGCTGGGGAGCGTGCCGGTAGCCTCTTTCGGGGTATGCCGGGTCGTGAAGCGCCCGTTTGTAATGGACGTGTCGGAATACCACGACACCTGCTGCGAAGTCGTGCTGCCCCTTGACGGCGACGTCCTGATGCACGTGGCGCCGGCCGTTCCCGAGAAGGAGTTCCCCTTCGAGCAGGCGGAGGTCTTCCTGGTGCCGCGTGGGACGCTGTGCTGCCTGAGGCCCGGAGTCTGGCACCATGCGCCGTTTGCGCTTCACACGGAAGTGGTGAACTGCCTGGTCACGCTGCCGGAGCGGACGTACATGAACGACTGCAAGGTATACCCCTTTCCGTCGGACCGGCACCTAGGCATTGCCGGCGAAGGAGTGCGGTAGGAAAAACAGGTCTTTTGAGAGACAAACGGTGCGGTGCACCGCGGTGAATCATATAATTTATTTCCTGGCGATAAATTGCCTGATTTGATATTTGAAATGATATTTTTCTTGACAAATGGAATCGGGTGCCACAAAATATTGGACCATAGGCCAGGAAGTGAAGGGGGGAGAGAGAAGAGCAGGGAGAAGCTCATTCAAAATGTGCAAAGGGAAAATGTTCGGGGGTCTTGGTTTTCACCATTACATACTGAGAAGGGAGAAAGAGATGAAGAAAGCAATTTTGTTGCTGGTCGCACTCGCGATCCTGGTCCCCATGGCGTTTGCCGGCGGAGCAGGCGAGCAGGCGAAGAAGCCCATGAAGATCGCGTTTTTCGTGTCGGACCTGTCCAACGTGTTCCACCAGGCACAGTTCGCCGAGGCGAAAA
>CAYTGX010000149.1:0-6995 GCA_964437385.1 uncultured Spirochaetaceae bacterium | reverse complement strand
CCACGGTACCTGGCGGTCTCGGTGCTGCTGGTTGCGGCCATGCCGCTGCGCATGGACAGCGGGGCTTCCTTGATCTTTGCGTTGCGCAATCCGTCTGGAATGTTCCCGTAGAACACGCTGGATGTCGCCTTGAGCATGTAGAAAGCAGTGAGAATGCTCACCACCAACGCCACCATGACCACTGCGATCTGCCCCGCCTCCAGGGCGGAGTTGAACAGGAGCCACTTTGCGACAAAACCGTTGGTGAGCGGCACTCCGACGATCGAAGCCGCGGCGATAAGCCACACGCGGGTCGTTGCGGGCATTCTGCTCGAAAGGCCTCCCATCTGGCGCATGTCGCGCGTGCCCGTTGCCTGCTGCACGGCGCCGGCGCACAGGAACAGGGTGCCTTTGAATAACCCGTGATTGACCGTGTAAAACAGCGCGGCGGCGATTGCGAGGTTGGTGCCCAGCGACAACAGTGTGACGATATGACCGAGCTGGCTGATGGTGGAGAAAGCAAGCAGTCTCTTCAGGTCGGTCTGCACGAGAGCGAAAAGCGCCCCTACTATCATCGTCAGGCAGCCGATGACGAGCATCGGGCCGCCGAGCGCATGATTCCAGGGCGCCAGTGAATACATCCGGGCTACCAGGTATACGCCGGCCTTGACGTAGCAGGCTGAATGAAGCAGTGCGGAGACCGGGGTGGGCGCATTCATTGCCTCGGGGATCCACGTGTGCAGGGGGAACATGACCGACTTGGCCATAGCGGCCACCAGCATCAGCACGGCGATCCCCGTGGTGAAGGCCGGTCCCAGGGACGGGTCAGACCAGATGAAAGTACCGGTGCGCACATAGAGAAGGACAATTCCTATAAGCAGGCCATATCCCGCGAGGTGCGTCATGATGAGGACTTTGCGCGCCCCGTCGACCGCCGCCCGCTGCCGATACCAGAACCCGACAAGGAAGTAGGAGCACAATCCGATGACCTCCCACGACAGGTATGCCATGAGGAGGTTGGCGGAGCACACCAGGTTCACCAGGCCAGCGATGAAAACGAGCATGAGAGTGTAGAAACGCGTGGTGCCTTCCGATTCGTGTGCCATGTAGCCGATGCTGTACAGGAGAATCGCGGTTCCGATGCCCGTTGCCATCAGCGTGAAAAGCATTGCAAGGCCGTCTATGCGATAGGCCATCTGTATCCCGGCGTCCCATGTAAACCAGGCCGACTCGATGACCGTCCCGCCGGCTACAGCCGGCACCATGACGAGAGCGGCGATGAAGGATGCGAGCCCAAGGAGAAACGCCATCCAGCCTTTAGCGATCTTTGGCAGGAAGCGCCCGAACGCCAGCTGGAGAACGGCGCCACTGAGAAGAAGAAGGGTTGGCAGCGTTGCGGGGCTCATTGAGGCTCTCCCGATCATCCGCCCGCCAGGGGCGGAAAAATCACGACGGTGTCGTCCGGCTTCAACGGTGTCTCGAGCAACCCCGTGTGTCTCGCATCGCGTCCATTGACGAGGATGATAGAGAGGCCGTTCATCTCACCTTTCTCCATTACCCATTTCTGTAAGTTCACTCCATAGCGGGCAATGAGGTCCCGCACGAGGACTCCCAGGGTCGCCGCCGGCGCATTCCATTCCTCTTCGCTCTTGCCGGTGGCATCTCGGACCATGGCAAAATAACGGATTTTCATTGTTATAAGGATGGGCTTGGCTCTCACGCGCGCCAGGCCCGACCCTTTATCCTTGCTCCGTGAGATTGAGTTCCTTGAGCTTCTTGTCCGTAGGGACCCCGTTTTTATCCCAGCCGCGCAATTGGTAGTATTCGGGCAGCATCTGGGGCAGCTTGCTGATGCTCCCCTTCGATGGTCCGGACTTGATGGGTTCCTTCAGAAGCCGTTCGGGCAGCGTGTCATCCTTGGAACTGAGGCCTGCCTTCAGGTTCCACAGCCTCTCCAGATTGTAGATACGGTCGCCGCACTTCATGAACTCATCCGCGGTGTAGGTGACCCCTGTCAGGCTGCTCAGCATCGATGTAAGCTCGTCTCCGCCGATTCCGAAGGTGGTGAAAAGGCACGCGCCGGAAGAATCGAGGGCGGCCGTGAGATTCTGGAAGGTGATGTCCAGCTGGGCTTTGCCGTCGGTTGTGTCCTTGTCGAGCTTCACAGGAACACCGAGAACCTCCGCGCTGATCGTATACCCTCGGACGTGGCAGCCGCCGCGGTTTCCCGTCGCATAGTTCAGGCCGATGCCCTGCACGCCGCGCGGATCGTAGGCCGGCATCTCCTGCTTTTTCACAGTCATGGAGAGCTCCGGGTGCCCGTATGACTCTGCCAGGCGATAGGAACCAAGCGCGAGTTTCTTGCCGAACCCTTCGCCGATCCCCGTGAGGCGTACCATCTCGACGACCGCTTCGGCGTTCCCGAAGTCAAGCGGAATGCCGCCGGTCTCCTTCAAGCCGATGAGGCCCTTCTCATAGAGCTCCATTGCACAGGCGATGGTCGACCCCATCGTGATGGTGTCCATGCCATACTCGTTGCAGTAATAGTTTGCCTTTGTGACCGCATCGAGGTTGTCGACTCCGCAATCCGGACCGAATGCCCAGGCGCTCTCATACTCGGGGCCCTCTCCCCGGCCGGCGAACTTCGGGTTGGTGACCCGCGAAGTTCGGCCGCAGGAAATGATGCAGGAGAAGCATCCTTTCGGGCGCTCCAGAATCTTGGCGGTGAGCGATTCCCCGCCGATGTTGTTCGTCGTGGGAAAATAGCCGTCCTGGTAATTCTTTGTCGGCATCGCGCCGATCTGGTTGAGGATGTTCGCAAGGACGTCTGTCCCATAGACGCGCAACCCCGTGCCTCCCACGGGATGGTCCTGGATCATTTTTCTTGCTTTCATGACGGCGGCCTTGAACGCATCCTTGTCGGCCACGGTAACCGCGCCTGTGCCGACCACGGCCAGTGCCTTCAGATTTTTCGAGCCCATTACCGCGCCGACACCGCTTCGCCCCGCGGCCCGGTGCATCTCATTCATGATGCAGGCAAACAAAACCTGCCGTTCTCCTGCCGGTCCGATGCAGGCAACCTTGGCCTCTTCATCGGTCTCCGCGTGAAGGGCATCTGTCGCATCAGGTACGATCTTGCCCCACAGGTGCCCCGCGTCACGGATCTCAACTTTGTCGTTATGGATCCAGAGGTAGACCGGCTTTGCCGCTTTGCCCTCAAGAATGACCATGTCGTAGCCCGCGTACTTGAGCTCGGGGCCGAACGAGCCGCCGGAGTTAGAGGCGGCGATCGTGCCGTTCAGTGGTCCCTTGGTGACAACATCGTAGCGGCCGGCCGAAGGGGCGTAGGTTCCTGAAAAAGGTCCCGGCGCGAAGATCAGCTTGTTCGCCACGGACAGCGGATCGACCTTCGGGTCTACTTCGTTGAACATGAACCGTGTACCCAGGCCGCGCGCTCCAATGTAGTCCCTGGCCAGGCGTGGGTCGAGGACCTCGGTTGTGATCTTCCTGGTCGTCAGGTTGACGCGAAGATATTTTCCAATCCAGCCGTTCATGATCCCACCTCCGTAAAAGCTTCCTTGAACTTCGCCGCATAGACCTTCTTGCGCGAGCGCGTGGACACCGTATCCTCCACCCATTCCAGCGCATGGTTGGGGCAGAAGACCGCGCATTCAGGGTTGCCGTTGCAGTAATCACACTTGAGAATCTTGCCGGTGAGCGAGTCGTAGACGGCGTTGCCGAAGGGGCACGCCTGAACGCACATCTTGCACCCTATGCACTTTGCCTGGTCCCACAGGACCCAACCGGTTGCCGCATCTCGGTGCATCGCACCCGGAGTGCATACCGAAACGCAGGGTGCGTTGTCACAGTGCTGGCACATCATCGGGACTGAGAAGCCATCTCTCTCCCACGTGTAAACATTTACGCGGGCCGCCCGGTTGCGGAAACTGCCTTCATGGGTCATCGAGCATGACAGCTCACAGTTATGGCAGCCAGTGCATTTGTCCGGGTGAATCATCAGGATTTTGCCCATCATTCCCCCTCTCGAAGCATGTCGGCGATCATCGATGAATCCGTGGTCCGCCCTTTACCGTTGTCCATACTGGATGTACATTGGTTGCGTCGTGATTGTTCCACGTGCGTTAAATATATCGTCTCAGGCAGCTAAGCTTGTCAGCCGTAGCAGGTGATTTCATCTGACACGTTCGGGGGAGAGCGTTTCCCCCGAATAGGGGATATGCGATGCCAATTCGAGTTCTAATCGTTGATGACCATGCTGTGGTGCGGCAAGGACTCAGGATGTTCCTAGAGGCCGACGACGAGCTTGCTGTTGTTGGAGAGGCGCGCAACGGCGAAGAAGCTCTGCGCCTGGCGCGCGAGCTCTCACCCGATATCGTGCTGATGGATCTCCTGATGCCTGTCATGAACGGCGTGGACGCCACCATCGCGATCCGCAAGGATCTGCCAAACACCGAGGTGCTCGCGCTGACAAGCGTTTCAAACGAACGGTCCATTGTCGGTGCGATGCGGGCGGGGGCTATCGGCTACGTCTTGAAGGAAGTCGAGGGTGATACCCTTCGTCGTTCAATCAAGGCCGCCGCGGCCGGCCAGGTGCAGCTGTCGCCGCAGGTCGCTGCGCGTCTCATCGGGGAAATCCCGGGGCCGGCTCATATCCCCGCCCTGACCAGCCGTGAGACAGAAGTGCTGCGGTGGCTGGCGGCAGGAGAATCAAACAAGGAAATCGCAAGCCGCCTGTTCGTGAGCGACGAAACCGTCAAGACGCACGTGAGCAATATCCTCGCCAAGTTGGAGGTGCTCAGCCGCACCCAGGCGGCCCTCTACGCGATCCGCGTCGGGCTCATCCCCTCCAGGGAATAGCTGGACAGCCGTATGGGCATCAAGAGCAGAATCCAACATGCTATCCTGAAATCGGGCATCGTCGAGGAGACCCTCCGTCAGGCCGAGGACCGCATTTTCAAGGCGTTCCATGCCAGCCCGACTGCCATCAGCATCAGCACGCTAGGGGGCCGCTACCTCGACGTGAACGAAAGCCTTCTGGAGATACTTGGCTATTCGCGCAGTGAGATCGTCGGGCATGCCTGCGATGAGCTGGGGATCTGGGTCGATCCGGGAGTGCGCGCCAGGGCGGTCGAGGCGCTTCTCCAGCGCCGGCCCATACACGCCATCGAGTTGCAATTGCGCGACCGGGCGGGACAGGTGCGCGATGTGTCTGTGTCGATGGAGCTGATCTTCCAGAACGGTGAACCCTGCGTGCTCACAATGACGCAGGACGTAACGGAACGCAAACGCGCTGCGACCGCTTTGCTGGCGAGCGAGGATCGCTACCGCGCGATTTCCGAGCTCATCTCCGATTTTGCCTATTCGTTTCGGCCCACGCCCCAGGGCACGCTCGCCCTGGATTGGGTGACAGCCGCATTTTCACGCATCACGGGCCTGCCCACGGAAGACTTCGTGACGATGGAAGACCTGCTCATGATCGTTCATCCCGAGGACCGCGCCAGCGGCAGGGCACACTTCAACGCGCTCGTTTCGGGCCAGACGGACGAGCGCGAGCTGCGCATCCTTACACGTGACGGCACGGTCCGATGGCTTCGCCTGGTCGGCAGCCCGGCAGGTGAGCCTGACACGCAGGGGACGACGAGAATCTACGGTGCCGCGGAGGAAATCACGGCACGCATCAACGCATATCAGCTGCTTGAAAGCAGGGAGGCCGAACGGGCGCGTGAGCTTGCGGTCCTGCTGGATGTCGCGCATAAAGTGGCCTCCACCCTGGAACTGGACCCACTGCTCAGCCTGATTCTTTCCGAGCTGCAAAAGCTTATCGATTACACGGGGGCCGCCATAATGATGTCGGACGGCACGGACCTGGTCTTTCTCGACTATCGCGGCCCGATGCCGCGCGAGCAGGTGATGCAGCTGCGCATTCCGATCAGGGAAACGGCCGGATACATGAATGTGGTCAAGCGACGCGAACCCATAATCATCCCCGATATCTGGGGTGATACCGAAATTGCGCACAGCTTCCAGCGGTCCGTGGAATGCTTGAGCCCTGCGTATGGGTACGCCCATTCCTGGATGGGAGTGCCGTTGGCAGTGAAAGACCGCCTGATCGGGATCATCCGTCTCGATCATCGCGATCGCAACTATTTCACGACGCAGCACACGAAGCTCGCGATGGCCATCGCGAGCCAGGCCGCCGTCGCGATCGAGAACGCACGGTTGTATGAGAAAGCTCAACAGCTCGCTACCCTGGAAGAGCGGCAACGCATCGCGCGGGAGCTCCACGACTCGATCTCGCAGGCGCTGTTCGGGATCAAGCTCGGCGCCCAGACGGCGATAGAGATTCTGGACAAGGACCCCGTCCGGTTGGCCCAGTCCCTCGAATATGTGCGCGGCCTGGCGGACGCCGGCCTCATTGAAATGCGCGCGCTCCTTTACGAGCTCCGGCCGGAGGCTGTGGCAACGGAAGGACTCGTGGCCGGTCTTCAGAAGCATATTGACTCGCTTCGTGCCCGGCACGGGATCGAGGTGCATGCAGATTTCTGTGACGAGCCGAAGATTTCCCTGGAAATGAAAGAGGCAATATACCGCATCGTGCAGGAGGCGCTGAACAATATTGCAACGCACGCGCAGGCAACTCTGGTCCGTCTTGAGCTGTTCCGCGAAGACGGGATGGTTCGCCTGGAAGTGAACGACAACGGAATTGGATTCGATCAGTCCATGGTGGCGCCCGGACACTTCGGCCTGCGTTCGATGGGCGAGCGTGCCGCGCACCTGGGCGGACTGCTTCTGGTGGAGAGTGCCCCGGGCGCGGGAACAAGCATTCACGTTCAGATACCGGTCCGCGAATGACTGCTTGCTCCAAAGAGGCACTGGATTCGAAGCGTGCGTCCTCCGACAACCCTGCTGGTCACGTCACCAGTTGCAACTGTCCCAGTCCACGACATGATACTGGCTTGATTGTTGTTGCTTGATTTCCGGCGCATTGATGAGAG
>CAYTGX010000148.1:0-7287 GCA_964437385.1 uncultured Spirochaetaceae bacterium | reverse complement strand
CGGCCCTGCGCATGTCCGTGCGGGACTGTGTCGTGTCCGCCGCGGTCGGTGTCCTTGCTCCCGCTCTCGTCTCGACGTATGCGGTCATGCGCTTTCCCGGCAGCATCGCAGCTGCGCTCCTGATAGTTCCCGCTCTCAACACCCTTGTCGGCGCATTCGCCACGCTGGCCTGCCAGCGCTACACCCGGGCGCTCAAGGAGAACTTTGTCACCGAGGATCTGCTGCGCGCCAGCCGCCGGCTGAAGATGACGATGGACATCGTGACAGCATCGATTTTCAACCTCCACCAGCTCATCAACAAGCTCGGGGAGGTGTCCACAACCGTGTCCGAGGGCGCACGGAATCAGGCTGCAGGAATCGAGCAGGTCACGGCCTCCGCGGAGCAGCTCCAGGGCGCAATGGAAAGCATCTCGCACTCCACGGAGAAATCCGCCACGACCATCGGGAACACGGCGCAGTTTTCAGCGAGCGGGAACACAATCGTGAAGAAAGTCATCGAGGAGATCCTCGGAATCCACGATGTGGTGGACAAAATGGTTGCCGCCCTCGCGCGCATCAACGACATCGCGGACCAGACGAACCTGCTGGCGCTCAACGCGGCCATCGAGGCCTCGCACTCCGGTGATGAGCAGAGCGGCTTCTCCGTCGTGGCGGACGAAATCCGCACGCTCGCGGAGAAGTCGGCCGAGATCGCCGGCGAGGTGAGCAAATGGGTGAAGCAGATCGAGACGGTCATCGAACGGGGCGGGGAATCCTCGCGGGAGGCAGGAAAGATCTTCGACACCATCGCACGGGACCTCGGCTCGTACGCCGGCTTCATTCATGAGCTGTCCGGTTCTGTCAGGGAGCAGCTCGGCGCTAACCGGGAGGTGACGGGCGCCATCGAAAGCATTGGCTCTGTCGTCGAGGACAATCGCTTCTCTGCCGAAGCGGTGACCCGCATCATCGAGGATCTGAAAAAGGAAATGACGAAGCTGGAGTCCCTGGTCGGAGACCAGGTGCCGGAGACGGCCAGGCTCGCCCACAGCGCACAAGGCGCCTCCTGAGACCGCATGGACGCGCGCAGTATCTATCAGAATATATCGCCTCTCGATCACCGTTACTCCCTTTCCGATCCGGTGCTTTTTGCGCGACTGAGCGCCATCCTCGGGGAAGAGGCATCGATACAGTACTGCGCCCGTGTGGAGATCGCGCTTCTGAAGGCCCTGCTCAGGCACCTCCCGGCATGGGAAGCACCTGCCGGTCTGGAGGAGCAGCTTGACGCCGCGGCGGCGGAGATCGGCCCGGAGGAGGTCTACGCGGAGGAGGCAAAGACCCACCACAACGTGCGCGCCCTGGTCAATGTCCTGAAACGCCATCTTCCCGAGACGGTGCGCCCGTATGCGCACCTCGGCGCGACGTCCGTCGACATCCTCGATACTGCGGCGGCGCTCCGCTACAAGGAGGCCATCCACTCGGTGATTCTTCCGCTCCTGGTGGACCTGGAAATGGAGCTCGTGCGGCGCGCCCGCGAAGAGGCGGAGACGCCGCAGATCGGCCGCACCCATGGGCAGCACGCGGTGCCCATCACGTTCGGCTTTGCCCTGGCGGAGTACGTTGCGCGTCTCGGAAAGAGCATCCTGCGGATACGGGAGAAATCGGCGGGACTGCGGGGAAAGCTTGCCGGCGCCGTCGGAGCCTACAACGCCACCTCTTTGCTCGTGAAGGATCCGCAGAAGCTGGAGATCGAGTTCCTTGCGCTCCTTGGACTCACGCCCTCGGAACATTCGACGCAGCTGGTCGAGCCGGAGCATCTCCTGGCACTGCTGCTCGAGCTGAACACCGCCTTCGGCATCATCGCAAATCTCGCGGATGATCTTCGCAACCTCCAGAGGTCCGAGATCGGAGAAGTCCACGAGGAGTTCTCCGCAACCCAGGTGGGTTCCTCCACGATGCCGCAGAAGCGCAATCCCTGGAATTCCGAGCACGTGAAGAGTCTCTGGAAGGAGTTTTGCCCCCGCGTGATTACATTTTTCATGGATCAGATCTCCGAGCACCAGCGGGACCTTACGAATTCCGCCACCGCGCGCTTTGTGCCGGAATTCATCGCCGGGTTCGCTTCCGCCGCGGAGCGCATGCGGACGATCATCCATTCGCTGGGGGTCGACAGGCAGCGAATGGCGGAGAATCTTGCCATGGGCGGAGATCTGATTTTCTCCGAGCCCGTCTATGTGCTCATCGCGCTGGGGGGCGACGCGGAAGCCCACGAGCGCGTGCGCGCCGCCACCCTGCGGGCGGAAAAGACCGGCGCGAAGCTCTCCGACATCCTCAGGCAGGACACGGCGCTCTGGGAGATTCTTACCCGGCAGCTCGCCGGGTCACGGGGCCTCGAGGCGGAGACCTTCTTCTCCGATCCGGCGAATTACAGGGGACTCTCCGCCGAGCGCGCCCTCTGGATCGCGGACTCGCATGCGCAGGCCATGCAGCGGCTGAGCGCCGAGCTGGCGCGCTGATGGACACGATACTCGTCTTCGATTTTGGGGGCCAGAGCACGCAGCTCATCGGGCGCCGGATCCGGCAGCTCGGTGTCTACTGTGAGATTGTCCGCGGTGACGCCCGCATCGATGAGATTGACCTTACGGCAGCCAAGGGCATCATCCTCTCCGGCTCGCCGTACTCAGTCTATGAACCCGGTGCACCCGCGGTTGATGGGCGCATTTACCAGGCGGGCCTTCCCATACTTGGTATTTGCTACGGTTTGCAGCGTGTGACCGCTGATCATGGGGGTACTGTCAGCGCGCTGGGACGAAAAGAGTACGGCCGCGCCCGGATCAATCTTCAGGACAGGGCCCGGCTTTTTTCCCGTCTCCCCGGGGATTCCTTCATTTCCTGGATGAGCCATGGCGATTCAGTCACCGGAATCCCCCGCGGATTTCGGGTTATCGGAAGCTCGGAAAGCGGTATTCCGGCAGCCTTTGTCGATGAAAAGAACCGGGTCTGGGGCGTGCAATTTCACCCCGAAGCAAGCCACTGTCAGTACGGCATGGAGATACTCGGGGCCTTTGCCCTCGACATCTGCGCGGCCCGCCAGGACTGGAACATGACCACATTCCTGTCCCGTGAACGGGATGAGCTCACGAAGAGGGTGGGGGATCGGCAGGTGGTCCTCCTCATATCCGGAGGAGTTGATTCCTGTGTTGTCGCTGCCCTGCTGCTGAAGAGTCTCGTTCCGGACCGGATCCACCTGATGTACATCGACACAGGCCTGATGCGCCAGGGCGAGTCCGACGAAGTGCGTGCCAGTCTCGGGGGGCTGGGCGCCGTGCACGTGCATTCGATCGACGCATCTGAACGCTTCTTTACAGGGCTGGCCGGGGTGACTGACCCCGAGCAGAAAAGACGCATCATCGGCGACCTTTTCATGCACGTGCAGGCGGAGGAGATCCGCGCCCTGGGCATCCGCGACGCTTTCCTTGCACAGGGAACTTTGTACACCGACCTCATCGAGTCGGGGCGCGGGGTCGGTGACAAAGCGCACCTCATCAAGACACATCACAACGTGCGCTCGCCATTGGTGGAGGCAATGAGGGCGGAGGGAAAGATCCTCGAGCCGCTCTCCTCGCTGTACAAGGACGAAGTCAGGGAACTGGGGCTCACCCTCGGGCTTCCCCGCACCATCGTCAATCGCCACCCGTTCCCCGGACCCGGGCTCGCCGTGAGGATCCTTGGCGAGGTGACCAGGGAGAACAGCGCCCTTCTTCGCAAGGCGGACGCCCTGTTCCTGGCAGAGCTGCGCAGACGCGGCCTCTATGAGAAGATCTGGCAGGCCTTCTGTGTCCTTCTGCCGATTCGCTCCGTGGGCGTGTCGGGCGACATGCGGCGATACGGCCACGTCCTTGCGCTGCGCGCGGTGACCTCCCTTGACGCGATAACGGCGGATGTCTTTCCAATGGAGATGAACGATCTCCTTGAGATCTCGTCGGTCCTTACCAACAATATCCCGGAGATCGGACGCGTGGTGTACGATATTTCCAGCAAGCCTCCCGCCACGATCGAGTGGGAATAAAAAAAACGGCATAGTGCCCGAGCCACTAAAGAAAATGGCCGTACGTTACCGATATATGTGATAACGAGGTACGTGCAATGCCAGGAGAATTGCCTGAAGATCCTCCCGTCCGCGAGATGCTCAATTGGATGATGAGAACATGGGGGATGTCCAAGTCGGATCTCGCCCGCATGTTCCAGCGCACTCAATCGACAATTCATCATTGGCTGAAAACGGGCCAGGTATCGCACCGCAACCTGATGAAAATACGGTCGGGCTACTACTTCCTGCAGGATTCGAAAGATCCCCACGCCAACGAGCGCAAGTGTGAACGCTGCGGCAAATGGCTTCTTCAGAAGGAGTTTCGTGAGGGCAAGGCAATCTGCCATTCATGCGAGAACTCAAGGACCCTTCAGTACTATTGGGCGCACCGCGAAGAACAGCTTACCAAGCGAAAAGCGAAAAACTGGTACAATCACCGCGCAGCCACGTCGTAGACCTTGCGCTCCCTTCCGCTCCTGGCGGAGTTGGCAGAGTTGGCGCAATAGGATGTCGAGGTACGGCGCGTACATGGATGCGTAGGGCGGCAGGCGGCTGCGCAGCAGACGCCGAGAGCCTCCGGAGGCGAGACCGCAGGCTGGCCGCTCCCCGCGCATGCGCCGGACCGGGTGTTCCACTGGCCATTCAGGCATGAATCCGCTATAGTGAACTGAGGAAGGATCCATGCGAAAAATCGTCATCCTGTGTGTAGTCTCGGTTTTCATCATGTCCTGCGTCGGCATCGACAGCAGGATGACAATCAAGGAAGACGGCTCGGGCACCCTCCTTCTCAGTTACCGCGTGTCCCAGCTCGTGGCAGATCTGGGTACGACGACCTCCGAGAGGGGTATCGTTCCGCTCCCTCTCGCGAGGGTCGACTTTGAGAGGTCTCTTCAGGCAGCACAAGGCAAGGTAAGGCTGACCAGGTTCGAGCGGACGGAGAACGAGAAGGACATCTCGATACGGGCCGAGCTTTCTTTTGACTCGATCGACGCGCTCGCGCAAGTCGACGCTTTCCATGACGCGGAGCTCAAGTTGAGCGCCGATGGCACGCGTCACACGTTTTCCCAGCTCATTGCGCATGCGCCCGCGCAGCCGGTCACCGCAGATTCCCTTCGAATGATAGATGCATTCTTTGATGGCTACGGTCTCACTTTCGTTGTCGAGGCGCCGCAGCCGATAAAGCAGTTTGCACTTGGAACGTTGTCCAGCGACAAAACCGTCCTGACCTATACAACAAGCATCAAGGACGTCGTCAGGACGGGGAGTGATATCGTTCTCAGCGTAGGATGGTAGGGTAGAAGACAATTTGAGATGAGGACAAAGTGTCGAGCCGACAAGGCTGACAGCATTATCACTTATGGTAAGCTCCCTACGCGCGAATCACTCATAATTAACCTGAATAAGTCATATTTAGTATACAGCTCGTTTGGTAGGGTTGGCGCTTTGTGGCAGGGGGTGTAAGAGCTTGCGCAAGGTATTGGTAGCCGTCTTATTTTCATTTCTGGTTTGCTCGGTGTTCAGCCAGGACAGGCAATCGCAGGACTGGCTTCTCTTCGAAAAGGGAAATGCTTCCATGTCCATGAAGGAGTTTGGCAAGGCCCTTCAATACTACAAGGACGCTATAGCCGCGGCTGGAATTTTTCCAGAAGCAGAAATGGCTATCGGTGATGTCTATTTTGAGGAAGGGGAGTTCGACCTATCTGCAAGTCAGTATCAAAAAGCGTACAACGAGAGAAATGGCTTTTACATATCTGATTCACAATACGATGTTCTATACAAATTGGCTCGTTTATATGAGAGCCAGGAATTATACAAGTTGATGGAGGATGATCTTTCAGCAATCGTGGCGGATGACAAGCATTTCGCGGAGACGGCAACATCCCGTCTGCGGACTCAAATCGATAACAACTACCTCAGTAAGGGGCTCGATCACGTTTTGCTGCTTTATCGGTTTGAGCCGTCATTTGCCGTACGCGCACATTCCAAGCTGGGATGGTTCTATTACCGCACCGGGAGGTTCTCCCAGTCGATCTCGCACCTCTTGTATTCTATTATTTACGACGTCAGTGAGATCAATGCTTCCCTTCGAGAAAGAGACATCAATTACGAGTTCAGCTCGCTCCAGGAAGTCTTGGCTGCGGTTGAAAAAAGCAGCGAGCTGCAGCGCTTCGCAAGTGAGGTTGATTTTTACAAGGACCTTTACTACCTGGCTGGCTCGACATTCGCTGCCGGATATCCTCAGCACGCCCTGGATCTCTGGAGCCTTGTCACGAGATTCGCGAGCTCCGGAGTATACCAGGACCTTTCACGCAGACAGTTCAAGTCTCCCCGTACTGAGCCCTTGATAGGGAATGGAAGCAAGGCCCTGGGACAGTAGGAAGTGGGACAACCCGCATTACGGGGAGCGATAGAAGCGCCCATTCGCTGCCGATCTTTGAATCCTCGGACATAGGATTTTGCACAAACATCACTTTTCGCGCCAGGTCAATTGGTATACGGAGTCCTCAGAGTCTTTACTGACCGATAGTAGACAGAATATCTATTATCGGAAGTAGAAGATTAATTGATTTGACCTTGATTTTGTGGACTTTGTATTCAGGTGTCACAGGCAACCGGCCTACTTCTTCCGAGGCTTCTTCACTTTCAGCTCCTGGAATCGAGTGTATTCAGCAGATCCTTGAATGACATTCTTAAGTGCGCGTGAGTCCTTGTAGAGCTCCTTAGGCAACGCATAATAGGTTTTGGATACTAGGGCTGGCATAGTGGCGAGATGGGATATTGAGGGAAACCTGGTGCAACAGAGAAACAAGCTGTTAATCGGAAAGGCGGGCAAAGAGTCTGTCCTGGAAGAGTCCTATGAACTTGTTGTTGTTGATAAAGTAAGCGGGATAGCCGAACATTGGCCGTTTTTCGCATTTGGTGTCTTTCATTGCAGCTTCAAGTAGATCCTTGAGTTCTTCAGGAGACTTGACCCATTTCATGGCGCCCTCGCCCATACCCCCCTGGTCGGCGATGGAACCACGAATCCGCTTACTGCCCCGATGACAGCTTAGAAGGCTACGGTTCTTTGCCCTGTCCCAGGATTTCCTGCACCCTCCCGACTTCTCCTGTTTCCAGGCGAACCTTGATGCCATGGGGATGAGTGGGAGAGCTTGTCAGGATGTCACGGACCACCCCCTCGGTGCGATTGCCGCTGCGCTGGTCGGCCTTTTGCACAATGG
>CAYTGX010000147.1:0-7543 GCA_964437385.1 uncultured Spirochaetaceae bacterium | reverse complement strand
CTCAGCGCCAATGCGATGCCGCGGGACATCAAGAAAGGCCTGGAGGCCGGATTCTTCAACTATCTCACCAAGCCGATCAAAATAGATGAGTTCATGGATGCCCTCGATGCGGCGCTGGTATTTGCAGGAAGGAGCTCCAAATAACACCAGGCGAGGCGCGTCGATTCTCATGATAAGCGTACACGATATACTCCACAGCAAGATCCTGATCGTAGACGATCAGGAAGCCAACGTCCTTCTGCTTCAGAAAATGCTCGCCGATGCCGGTTATGTTTCCGTCACCTCCACGATGCGTTCGACCGAGGTCTGCAAGCTTCACCGCAAGAACCGATACGACTTGATCCTGCTCGACCTCTTGATGCCCGCAATGGACGGATTCCAGGTGATGGATGGGCTAAAGGAAATAGAACCGGATGGCTACCTTCCGGTACTCGTCATCACTGCGCAACCGGGTCACAAGCTGCGCGCGCTCCAGGCGGGCGCGAAGGACTTCATCAGCAAGCCGATCGAGCTGGCCGAGGTGCTGGCGCGCGTTCACAACATGCTGGAAGTACGCCTGCTGCACGAGGAATCGAAGAAGCACGGCAAAGAGCTGGAACAGAAGGTCGTGGAAGTGGAGGCCAGCCGCGACCTGATCAGCCGCCAGAAAGACGAGGTCAAGCGCCTCTACGACGAAGTCATTGCAGAGCAGAAACGATCGATGGAGCTGAGTCTCCAGCCGGGGACCATGGTCGGCGTGGAAAAAGAGGAACGCCTCGGCACGAATTGGTTCCGCAGCCTCAGTCTCCGTCACCCCTGGCTGCAGCTCAACCTGCTCACCGCTTTCGTCGCGGCCGCCGTCGTGGGCTTCTTCCAGGGAACCATCGACCGGCTGTTGATTCTCACCATATTCATACCGGTACTGGCGGGCCAGTCGATAAACACCGGCAGCCAGGCGCTTGCGATTACTTTGCGCGGGATCACCCTGGGCGATCTGAAATCCGGCAGAGAAAAAGCGCTGGTCATGAAAGAAGCTCTGCTGGGCCTGCTGAATGGCGTGCTTGTCGGCGTGGAGGCGGGGGCGGGCATGTTTGTGCTTGCCACGCTCCAGCACTCAGCGTTCGCCGTCATTCTTGGCGCCGTCGTGTTCTTCGCCATGGTAGGGAGCTGCATCGTCAGCGGGATCTGCGGAGCCATGGTACCGCTGGTCCTGAAAAAGCTCGGCGCAGATCCCGTTACCGCATCGAGCATCTTTCTCACCACCGCCGCCGAAGTGGTGAGCATGGCGATGCTGCTGGGGCTGGCGATGCTTCTGGTGAAGTAGCTTCCCCCGAAAAGGTCAGTTTTCCGGTCGAAAGCTGGCGCGAAAAATGGCCGGGTCATTTGGGCCCGTACGATCTTCGCACCCTCTGGGCTTTCTCCAGGCTTTCGTGCACATACATGTCCAAGGTGATCGCCGTTGAGCTGTGCCCGAGGTACTTCGAGACGGCCTTTATGGATGCACCGTCGCGGATTGTCAGAGTGGCAAAGCTGTGGCGCATGCTGTGAGCAGAGATCCTGCGCCCGAGGATGCGCCTGCCGGCTTTCGTGATCTCATAGCTGACGTAGGTTTTGCGGCAGGGTTTGCCGCCCTGGGTCTGGAATAGCCAGGTCTCCCCATGGAAAGTCGATCGAATGGCTTCAAACAAGGCCTTCTCGATGTCGACCTTCCGCTCCTTTCTGCCTTTCCCCGTGATCGTCAGTCTGACCATGCCTTCAAGGTCTTCGCACTTGTCCAACCGTGCGCCGCACATTTCTGCCACGCGGCACCCGGTGTTGTACAGAAACCACAGGAAGAGCGCGGTTCGCCTTGACGTGCCGGACACCAGGCGGTCAAATTGCTCCTGCGTGACAATCCGTTCTTCAGGGACTGCTGCCGTGACAACCCCGGGAGCTTTTGTCTCACTGTCATGGTCCAAGGATCTCAGCGTCATCTCGAGCCGTGCCTGCCGGTTGAAATCCGTGCTTGAGAGAGTTGCTCTCAGCCTGGCCTTTACCGCCTGGCGGCGCACGCGTTTTGTAGCCGCGGCCAGGGGAGAGGCGTTGAGATGGACGAAATATGCCCGCACAGCAGAAAGTTACAGGCGCAGGTGGTTGGTCTCGAGGTAGCGCACGAAGTCCGCAATGTGGCCGGAGTAGTTGTCCCGGACGGAAAGAAACCTGGAAAGGCGGACATCCTCAAATGAGCGTTCAAGCGAGTTCGTGCGCAACCTCCACGTGCAGACAGCCGATGCTGAACACCAATGAAGTACGTGCACAATCGTCCCGTTCATTGCGCCTGTTAATTCTGGGCTCCCCCATTCGCTGCCCGTTCCCGCACACTACCTGATGAACGTGGTATTGGTATGATAGCGGTATAGATCAGCAGGACCTTCGCACGATCAATCGTCTCTCCGAGAAATTGAACAAGGAGGCCGACGACGTCCTTGGCTACCAGCGGGAGTTGCGCAGTTGAAAAAACCGGAGGACTCTCGGCGTAGTCAGGACGGCTTCTATGGAGAATCGCCCATCACCGCCCGGACCTCGGTGAGCAGTTTGGGCACATCGTCCGCGGCGATTCCCCAGACAATTTCGAACGTCGAAGAGCAGCTTTTGACTTCACGCGATTTCATATACTGGCACCTTGGTCTCGTCCACGGCTTCCTTGAAATACGGGTTTCTGATCTGGTCGATCTCAACCAAATCAATGGGCGTGTGGAACATGTCTTCCAGCTTTTCTATCAGTTCAAAGTAGCAATGTGCATACTCTATCGGTGGCGTGGGCCTGAAGCGTACCAGAAAGTCAAGGTCTCCAACCTCGGACAGTCTGCCGCCACGGCTCGCTGAGCCAAAGAGGAAGAGCATTTCGACTCCGAGCGATCGGCATATAGTTGCGATAGCTTCTTTCCGTTCGACGACTTCCGCCACCATGGCGTCACTTTATCCGAGATGGCGGAGGTTGTCAGCAAACTGCTCCCCCCAGCCATTAAGGGCCACTTCGACTCTGTCTTCGCTCCCTCTACTGCTAAGCGAATAAGATCCAAGAAATACCTTGCTTCTGGCAGTCCGATTGCCTCTTTGAGCTGCTTAACCTCTTCAGGTTCGGTTACCTCGACCACTAACCACCAACTTACGAAGAGAGCCGACGAGCGGGCCTATACACGATGGATGCGAAATTAGGGACGGGGGCTGTGGGAGATCGACTCAACCTGGACAGACCGACATGGAAAGTGCTGATATTCATTGCAGAATCAAAAGCCGCTTCACGAGTTTTCCTGGCGTAAGACGCTGTCAACGGGATGAGGACCGCGACCTCACGCTTCCAGATCGTGAACCACAAGATCCGGAAAGAGCTTCCGCAGACGTTCTGTGAGGCTTTTCTCTTTGCCGAAGATAATGATCTGCCGATCATTTTTCTCTTGGAAGTTCTTCAGCATTAAAAGTGCCCGTTCCTCCCGGTCGGCGTCAAGGGAAAGGAAAGGCTCATCGAGGAGGAGGAGACCCCCTTCCGGTGCGGCGCGAATGCTGAGTGCGAGGCGGGCCGCGAACAGGAAGGAGTCTCGTGTCCCCTGGGAAAGGTCATCCAAGGGCCGCGCTGCGCCTCCCGCATCATTGACGCTGATCGATCCACCGTCCAAGTCTCCAATGGCGATCTCCCGTGTTTCGGGGAGGATTTCGCCGAATAGAGCGCTGATATCCCGCGTGAGGCCGAAGAAGACCGCGCCGGCATCACGCTCAATCTCGCCGAATATCTCCGCCGCGCGCGCACTGGCCTGACGCACAAGCTCAAGACCCGCAATATCCCGCTCACAGTCGAGTATGCGCCTCTCCATCTGGACGATCCTCTCCGGGATATCGGCGAGCGAACCCTTTACAACGCCCCTGCCTTCTGAGACCGCCTCCAGCAGATGTGCGCGCCGAGTCTCCTTTACGCCCAGATCTCTCCGTAGGGCGTTTTTCGCATTTTCTTTCAGTTTGACATCCGGGTCCTGGAGGCGGCTATCGGTAATCGTCCCACTAAGGATTTCGATTCTCGAGATGCATTCCGACTTCAGAGCGGCTGCGTCTGCGCACTTCCACCTCTCCAGAAGTCCTGCACGCTGGGCTTCCCGTTGCTGCAAATTTTTCTCACGGGTTTCCCGATCCTTCACCTTTGCACGATGGTCGGCGCCAGACCGCGCACCCCTTCGCCCAAGCCATTCTTCAAGACCTGCGATCGCCTGTGCCTGGGCAGTCTGGAGGGCAGTTATCTCCTCACGCAGCTCACCAAGGAGTCGCTCCCTCCTGGAGAGCTCAACTTTCTCTTCCGACAGGCGGGCGGTCGCATTATCCCTCTCGACTTCCATCCGCTGCAACTCTCCAGCGAGGACTTCGATCGTTTCTCCGCGAAGCGCGCGAGCCTCACCCGCGACGGTGCGCCATTCGTCCCGGATCCGCCTCGCCTCGGCCGCTATCCTGGCGACATCCTCCTTCACGATTGTTTTCCGTGCAAAAGCGAATAGCGTAGCGCCGGCGGCAACGCCTATGGCAGCAAGCAGGAGGCGCACCGTCGTATTATCGACCAGGATTGCAGATATCACGCCCGAAGCAATCGCAACGGCCGCCAAAATGAGCATCAACGGATTCCACACGACCGCGGCTGAGGTGGCCCGGGTATGCATGAGCGAATTTAGCTCTGCCAGGAGCCTCGCGGAGAGCGCCGCAAGCGGAGCCTGCTCGAGTATGGTCTTCTCCAGTCGAAGAACCTTGTCTCCTTGCTCGCGGTATTCCTTCTGAGCGTTCTCCCGCGTGCCCTGCAAGCGTGAGGCCTTCCCTTTCGCATCCTGGACAGCTGTTTCAAGGGCAACGAGGTCCGTCTCATCGCGAGCCTTGTCAGCCTGCGGAATCTCTGCAAGACCCATGGCGAGCTCGTTGGTTTCCGCCAGAAAGGCGAGGACTGCCTTGCTTTCCTCCTGTTCGCGAATGGCCTTTTGCTGGGCAAGGGAACGCTCCAGCTCGTCAACTTTCCGCTTGTCCTGCTCTATTTCCTTGTCGACAACGTCCAGGGCCACCGCGTTCGCGGTCGTCTCCGTTTCCGCGGCAAGCACCTGCGCGCGTCGCGTCTCCAGCTCGAGCTTCTCTTTCAGCGACCTCGCAAGCTCGTCTGTCTTCTGCTTTTGGTTTCTCATCTGGCGGCTGCCACCCCTCGTGGACGCCTCCGCCTCAAGCTCAACCCTTATGCGCTTGGGATCCACTCCCCCGGAAAAGAGAGACGCCTTGATCTTGTCGGTCCATTTGGCGCCTTGCGCGAAGTCGACATCCATGTCCCCTGAGCGGATGGCGTGGATATTCACGAACTCGTCGGGATCAGGGGAGAACCCGGTGTCAACGGGCGATACCTCCGCCCGCCGCTCGTCTCCATAGCGGCTCTTGAGCCGCTTGCCATGAGTCGTTGTTCCACTGGGCTTGCACAACGCTTCGAAGAGAGCATCGAACAGCGTGGTCTTTCCCGCCTCATTGCCACCGGAGAAGAAAGTTACTGGACCGAGCGGGAACGTGCGTGAGGAGAACTTCCCGAACCGGGTTACCGTCAGCTTTGCAATCACGCGCGATCCCCCAGGACCTTCTTGAGCTTCAGAAGACCGATTTCTCTCGTCTTCTGCCAGACTGCGAAATCATGCGCGTCAACAGCCGTGCGTGTTTTGTCGCACAGTTCCAAGAACTTTCGCGCAATTGGCTCGGAAGAAATGCCTTCCAGGACCGAAACTCCGTCCCGAATTATGTCTACAGTGCGCACGCGCGGCCTGAGATTATTGGCGAGCCTGTCAGCAGCGCTCTTGAAGGTGTTCTCGTCCTCGACGATTCCGGAAAAGGCAATCTCTACGCGGTCGGGCGGATTCCATGCGCGTGAGAGACTATCGATATCTGGAATAGCCCCGTCGAGACCCACATCAAGGAGGATCTCCCTGCACTGACCCGCCGATTTCAGTACGAGGGGCGACGCACGGATGTCGTCTCCTACCTCTATCAAGCTGACGCTGCGCGGTCCCGTCTCTCCTTTTCTCCACACGCGCGCGGAGCCCGGGTATGACAGGACGAGAGCACTTGTCCGAATGGGCGAGTCAGGCGCTGTTGCTTTCAGCCGAATAGTGCGCGCGGAGTGGATGTGGCCGAGAGCGGCATAGTCCGCGCCCGCGCGTTGGAAGAGATCGGGATCGATGACGGAGACCATTTCCTCGCCTTCGTCGAACGGGACGCCCATGCCAGAAACCACGCAATGAGCCGTAATGATGCGAAATCTCCGGTGCTTGGGGGGCAGATCCCACTCCCGATAGTCGGCATAGCTTTTCCTGTGCGGGATTGACACTAGATCCATTTCCGGGAATTCGAGAATGCCGAAAGGCTCTTCATCGAGCAGACGGGCCTTGCCGAATTCAAAGCTCCCCAGCTTCCGCGCTCCCCGCTGGAGGTCCTCGTGATTTCCGGGGAGAAGGAGCACGGCCACCGTATCGGCAATCGGGTCAATCCGACTCCTGAAATCTCCTCGGAGCGCTTCGGCGTCACCGAAGCTGTCGAATGTGTCCCCTGCAAAAAGCAGAAGGTCAGCTTTCTTCTCGGTGGCAAGGCCGGCGATCTCCGACAGGACGGACAACGAGTACGCCTTTTCCTGAACGGATAGATGAACATCGGCGCAATGAAGGATGCGTGTCATTTACTTCAATACTCCGCGAAGGAAGAGTACTCCCCCTGCAACTTGGGCGTAAGTTCTTGCCGTTGGCGTGAGGCTACTTCGGCTCCCGCCGCGCCGCGCCTTTCATGGCGGCCGTGTATTCAGTGGCCTCGACGAAGCTGGAGAGAAACGGCTCTTCCTGGCGGGGGACGTTCATTGCTCCATCCTGCCTTCTTGTAGAGCCGCAGCATTGCTCACACGCCGTGCTTTCGAGGTCGCCTTACCCGGGTCTTTTGTCGTGACGTTCCGCTCGGTGACCGACAGATGAAACGAGACTCCTGACATCGGCCTTCACGCGCGTTGTTTCTGAGCAATGTACTGCAGCGCCGCGGTGACAAGGAGGCCGGATCTGCTGTCCCCATCCTTCATGGCGAAAGCATCAATCTTCCTCAGCAGATTCTCGGGCACGGTGATGTTGATCCGCTTCGCCTTCTTTGAAAGAACTGACAAATCCACGGGTACAAGGGCCCACACGGCCCGTTTTTCATTCCACTCAGGCAGAAGGCTCTCAACGCTGCTTGGAGTCGGGACAGACTCCTGGTCCACCAGGAGACCTTCGACGTGAGTCAAGATTGCCTCCTGCGCATTTTCCAGGGCCTCCTCCATGGTCGTGCCTGCCGAGTAGCATCCCGGGAGATCTGGAACCGTCACTCCGAAATCGCTCGATGATTCTTTGTGAATCAGGACCGGATATTTCATTTCACGACCTCCATGGCAACCCAGCCAGTCTGAAGATGCTCCTGAGCGTTCCTTCGGGCAGATCTCTCCTGGGATGCGGAACGGTAATCTTGCCCGGCTTCGAAGGATGCTTGAACTGGCAGTGACTGCCTCTCACGT
>CAYTGX010000146.1:7479-7569 GCA_964437385.1 uncultured Spirochaetaceae bacterium | reverse complement strand
CCTTGAGGCTCGTGAGAGCCCCGCTGAGGCTCGTTAGAGCCCCGCTGAGGCTCGTTAGAGCCCCGCTGAGGCTCGTTAGAGCCCCGCTGA
>CAYTGX010000146.1:0-7379 GCA_964437385.1 uncultured Spirochaetaceae bacterium | reverse complement strand
GGCTCGTTAGAGCCCCGCTTTTCGGATGGCATCCTCGGCGCTCATGCCTTCGTGGATCACGGCCTTGAAGGCTTTCACATTTGCGGTCACGTTGTCGAATCCCCAGATGTTGCGTCCGATCGTGGCCCCTGCCGCGCCGCTCTGCACGACATCTGCCATCATCGAAAGCGCCCCCCGCATATCGTTCGCCTTTGGACCGCCCGCGGCCACGAGCCGCACCGGGCTCTCTTCCACGATCTGCCTGTATGCCGCCACATCCCCGCAGTAGGGAACCTTGATCACGTCCACCCCGAGCTCGGCGGCGCATCGTGCCGCCCACGCAATGTCCTCCGGCGTAAAGGAAACCTCCGCGGTGCCTCCCGCGAAGATCCGCGGGTAGACATGACAGATCACCGGCATCTCGAAGCGGGAAGCTTCGCGCACAGCCTCTGCGACTGCCTGCATGTAGCGCCACTCGGTGGGTCCCCGGACAAAGCAGACGATGGCGAATGCGTCCGCTCCCACGCGGACCGCGTCCTCCGGCGTGGCCGCCAGTCCCATTGCGGAATCATCGTATCGCACCAACGAGCTCTGCAGGATCAGGGGTACGGCTCCCGCGTGATTCTGCCAGAGCGTCTTCGCCATTCCTATCTGCATGGTGACCGCGTCCGGCTTTCCCTTGACCACGGCCTTCAGAGTTCCCGCCATGTCCCGGAGGCCTGCCGGCACGCCGTTCTGATAGATCATGAAATGATCGACTGCCACCGAGCAGAGCCGGCCGCTGGCGTGGCCGAAGATCCTGTTGAGGCGCACGAGCTTTCCCGTATTCATCTGACCGCCATGATAGTCAGAACAGGGACGAGGGACAAGGCAGGGGCGATTTTTCCACCGCAACCGGTCTCTTCGCAATTCATCTCGCGGCTTCTTCGAGCCTCCTGAGAGCGTCCGTGTCTTTCAGGTTCTCCCTGCTTTGCGCGTAGTCATAGGCCGTCATGCCTTCGCTGTTTTTCGCCTTCGCGTTTGCACCGGCTTTTAAGAGCGTCATGACCACTTCCGGTTTTTTGCTGTACCCGGCTGCCAGAATCAACGGGGTCCAGCCATCCTTGTCCCTGCCCTCGATGTCCCCGCCAGCCCTCAGCAGAGTGCTCACCACGTCAGCGTTCTGGTTGTTCCTGGCGGCCAGCATCAGGGCCGTGCTGCCGTCCTTGTTTTGAGCCTTGATTGCCGCGCCGGCTTTCAGAAGTGTCGTGATCACCTCGGGGTTCTGGTTGTCCGATGCGGCGCGCATCAGCACGGTCCAGCCGTCAGCGTTCTGGTCCTTGATGTCTGCGCCGGCCTTCAGGAGCGTACGGACAATCGCGGGGTTCTGGTTGTAGGCGGCGGCAGTCTGCAGCGCGGTCCAGCCTTGTTTGTCACGGGCCGCGATGTCCGCGCCGGCCGCCAGCAGAGCCGCGACCACCTTCGGGTTCTGGTTGTTTCGGGCGGCGGCCAACAGGACCGTCACACCGCCCAGGTTCTGATCCTTGATGTCGGCGCCAGCCTTCAGGAGCGTGGTGATCACCTCCGGGTTCTGATTGCCCCAGGCCGCGAGCAGCAGCGCGGTCCAGGCATCCCTGTTTTGACTTTTGATGTCAGCACCGGCCTCCAGGAGTGTCGTGATCACTTCCAGGTTCTGGTTGGCGGAGGCGGCAGCCATCAGGACCGTATTCCCGTACTTGTTTCGATCCGTAATGTCCGCGCCGGCAGCAAGAAGCATGGTGATCACCTTTGGGTTCTGATTGCCCCACGCGGCGAGCATCAGCGCGGTCCATCCCTCGTTGTCCCGGGCGCCTATGTCCGCGCCGGCTTCCAGGAGCAAGGTGATCACCTCCGGAATGTTGTTGCGGGCTGCCATCATCAGCGCAATTTCACCGTTGCGGTTCTGGGCCGTGATGTCCGCCCCGGCCTTCATGAGAGTACCGAGCACTTCCGGGTTCTGATTGTAAAAAGCGGCGAGCGTCAGAACTGTCCAGCCGCCCTCGTTGTGCTCCTCGATGTCCGCTCCGCCCTTCAAGAAAGCGGTGATCACGTCAGGGTTCTTGGTGTACCTGGCGGCAAACATGAGCGGGGTCACGCCGTCCTTGTTCCGCGCATGGATGTCCGCGCCGGCCTCCAGGAGCGTGGTGACTATTTCGGGGTTCTTGTTGCTGCGGCCAGCGGACATGAGGGCAGTCCACCCTTCCTTGTCCTGCGCGTTGATATCCGCGCCGGCCTCCAGGAGCGTGGTGATGGCAGCGGGGTCCTGATTGCTGGCGGCAGCGGACATCAGGGGAGTCCAGCCATCCTTGTTCTGCGCGTTCACTTTCGCGCCTTTGTCGATGGCGGTCCGAATATCCTGCGGCGTTCCCGTGCGCACGATATTGGAGAAACTCGTCTTGTATGTGTCCGCCGAAAGACAACCTGTCAGAATCAAAGCGACAAGGACCAATGAAGCTCCCGCGCACATTCTTCCTGTTTTCATTCTGTTCCTCCAGGAACCTTCTGCCTGGCACCATCAGGTCCCGACTGCCAATCACCAGCAGTTTAGGTGCTTGCGTTTGGGGACGCAAGTGATTGGTGCCTCGCCCCTTGCCCCGAACGGCCCCGGACGTTAGGGTGTCGCACATGCGTCGCACGCTATCGGTGTTTGCCAACGACTCCCTGCTCCTTCTCACCGCCGCGATCTGGGGGCTGGCATTCGTGGCGCAGCGGGCGGGCATGGAGCACGTCGGGCCTTTCACGTACAACGCCCTCCGATTCGCCCTTGGCGCTCTTTCGCTCATCCCGATCATCGTGATCCGCGGCGTCCCTGCCGCGCCTCCTCCTCCCGCCGGGGGCGTGCGTGCGCGCGCCTGGGGCGCGGTGTCCGCTGGGCTTCTGGCAGGGGCCGTGCTCTTCCTCGGCGCCTCCTTTCAGCAGTCGGGGATCGTGTCCACGACCGCTGGCAAAGCGGGATTCATCACAGGACTGTACGTCGTGCTCGTCCCCCTTGCCGGGCTCCTCTGGGGCCAGCGCACGGGGATAAGTGCATGGGTCGGCGCGTTCCTGTGTGTTGCCGGGCTCTTCCTGCTCAGTGTGACGGACAGCCTCACGATCGAGCACGGGGACCTCCTCGTTCTCATCAGTGCATTTCTCTGGGCAGCACATGTCCAGGTTGTGGGATGGCTATCCCCCCGGGTCGATCCATTTCGACTCTCCTGCGTCCAGTTCATTGTCTGCTCGCTGCTGTGCACCGGCGGCGCGCTTGTTTTCGAGCGGCCCAGCCTGGACGGTATCCATTCCGCTGCATGGCCGATCCTCTACGGCGGGGTCATGTCCGCCGGCATCGCTTTCACCCTGCAGGTAGTGGCACAGCGCCGCGCGCCTCCGGCGCACGCGGCGATCCTGCTCAGCCTTGAAAGCGTATTCGCCGCCCTTGGCGGCGCCGTTGTGCTCGGGGAGCGGCTCAGCGCGCGCGGGGTAAGCGGCTGCGCAATCATGTTTGTGGGCATGATCGTGTCCCAGGTTCCCCTCGTTGCGTCATCCCTCGCGCCACGCTGGCGGCGGAAGCAGGGGGGGTGAGGCAGGCCGGCTGCCGGCGCGGCCGGAATTGGTGAGCGGCCAGGTGGTGCCAAGGCTCAATAGCCCCGAACGACGCACCGACGCCTTGAAGAGAGTCCCATATTGGCGGTATTTTAGTGGGCAGCCATGAAGAAAAAGCCCGCCACGGTGAAAAAGCCCGCCGCAAAGAAGAAACCGGCGGCACAGAAAAAACCGGCCTTGAAGAAAAAGCTAGCAGCGAAAAAAAGCCCGGCACTGAAGAAAAAGCTCCCGCTGAAGAAGAGGCCCGCTGCGGCGAGAAAGTCGGCCGCAAAGAAGAGACCGACCACCGTGGCCGAGGTGAAGAAGCTGGCCGTGGCGAATAAAGTTGTCGCGAAGAAGCGGCCTGCGGTGGCCGCTGCGAAGAAAAGGCCTCCCGCGCCTCCCGCTGTAACAGCGAAGAAAAAGACCGCCGCGCGCGCCGCGCCCACAGCGGAGAAAACCACGTCGAAGGATCAGAAAATCGCGCTCCTTGGCAAAACTTCGCTTTTTGCTCAGCTCAGCCCGGAAGAGCTGGGCACAATCGCGCGTTACAGCGGGTACCGGAGCTACAACGCGGGAGAGGTGATCTTCAAGGAGGGGAGCCACCGTGAAGAGCTGTACCTGATCAAGGAAGGTACGGTGGCCATCCGCCGTCATGCCGAGGATGACGGAGACAAAGAGATTGCGCAATTCGTCGGCGGAGAGGTTTTTGGGGAAATGGACCTCCTGGATACCGCTCCACGCAGCGCATCGGCCGTGGCAGAAGGTCCTGCCACCCTCCTGGTGTTTCCCGACGGCCTGGAGTTCAGCGGGCTGCTGGAAAAGCACCCGGATGTTTTTGCGAGGGTATTGAGGAAGCTTCTCGGAGAGATCGCGGGAAGGATACGCGCCATCGACAAGTTGATATCCGAAAAGACCCCGTGGATCGAGGAACTGAAAAAGCAGCTTCTCCGCGATCGACTGACCGGTCTCTATAACCGCGCATTTCTGGAAGAAGAGCTGCCCCAGATCGTGGCAACGCACACCCGCACGACTCTCCTCGTGGTGAAGCCGGACAATTTCAAGGTCATCAACGACACCTATGGCCACGAGGCGGGGGACAAGACGCTGATGCTCCTTGCAGAAGCGGTCAAATCCCGGCTGAAAGACGGGGACATGGGCGCGCGTTTCCGGGGAGATGAATACTGCGTAATCCTGCCGGGTCGGAGCGCCGGGGACGCGGAGGAAGCCGCGGAAGCGCTGCGCGCCGCGGTACGCGCCATCGACCTGCGACCGGTCACAGGAAGCGACACGATCTCCCTCACGGGGAGCGTGGGCGCCTCTGCGCATCCCGCGCCCGCCGCGGATGCCAAGAGCCTGGTGGGGCGCGCGTTCGAGAGGATGTGGGAGGCGCGCAACGAGGGCGGAGACCGGGTGCGCGTGGAGGGCGACTCATGAGACGCCAGTCACCCGAGCTGCTCGCAAAGGTGGGAGTGTTCTCCCTCCTGTCTCCGAAGGAGATCGACCAGGTGGCGGAGCACCTTGCCACGGTCAACCTCACCGCCGGGCAGACCCTTTTCCACGAGGGTGACCAGGGCAACGATCTGTACATCATTGCAGAGGGGGCGGCAGCCGTCAGCATCAAGCTTCCCGACGGCGGGGGCAAGGAGATTGCGCGCTTCGCCCCCGGAGATTTTTTCGGGGAGATGTCCATATTCGACAATGCCCCCCGTTCAGCGAGCTGCAAAGCGCTGGAAAGAAGCGTCCTGTACAGCCTTTCGAAGGATGCTTTCACCGACATCATCGCCGCCCACCCCGAGCTCGCGCTCAAGCTCATGTACCGCATGCTGAATGTGACCACTCAGCGCCTGCGGGGAACGAGCGAGTTCGTCTCCGAAATGGTGCTTTGGGGTGAGGGGGCCCGCAAGCGCGCGGTGACTGATGAGCTGACGGGCGTCTACAACAGGCGCTTTCTCGAAGACTCACTGGCCAACTACGTGGCGGACGCGAAGGAGAAGGGGGAGCCGCTCTCCTTCGTGATGGTGGACCTGGATCACTTCCGCCAGATCAACGAGCTGTACGGCCACCCGAAAGGGGATGCCACGGTCCGCAGCTCGGCCCAGCTTTTTCGTTCCCTTCTACGGGAGTCGGACGTGATTGCCCGCTACGGCGGGGACGAGTTCGTCATCATCATGCCCCGCACGGACCCGGCCCACGCAACGGCGCTCATGGCCGGCGTGTGCGCGGAGGTGGCACGGCTGGAAATCCTCAAGGACATGAAGGGCGCCATCACAACCGTGACCGCGAGCATGGGCGTGGCCGGGTTCCCTTTGCACGCGGCAGATCTGTCCGGCCTGCGCGCTGCGGCGGATGCCGCGCTCTACAGGGCCAAGGAGGAGGGAAGGAATCGCGCCGTGTGCGCACCCATGCCGGCGCCTGCCCCCAAGCGGCAGGGGAAAACCTTCATCCGCAGCATCAAGGAGAAGAACACGATCATCGCCCGGATCATCGAGGCCATTGTCGGTCGGCATCATTTCCTGGTGCTTGGACACCAGAGCCCCGATGATGACTGCATTTCCTCGATGATTTCAATCGCCCTCGTGCTGCACATGTTCTACAAGGATGTGGCCCTGTACATCGGCAGCCAGGTGCACGAACGATTCAAATACCTGCTGGACATCTGCCGCTACAATTCCATACGGCTTCTCAATCCCGAGGATCCTCCTGCGGCGGGAACGGACACGGTTATTCTCTGCGATACGCCGAAACCCTCGATGATCGAGGCCAGTCCTGCGGTGCGCGCGATGATGCACGCGCCGGGGGTGCTGCACATAGAGATCGATCATCATCTGGGCGCGGACAGCGAGTATTTCGGGGACGAGGGTTACCGGCTTGTCACCGAGGCTTCCTCCGCAAGCGAGCTGATCGGGCATATTCTTTTCAAGCTGGAAGGACGGCCGGACCTGCTCGAGCGCCACCAGGTTGCGGAGCTCTTTCCCCGCAATCTCGTGCTGGCCATTCTCACCGGCATCATCGGGGACTCGAACATGGGCCAGTACCTGAAATCCCGCAGGGAGAAGAGGTACTATCAGATCTTCTCCGGCATGTTCAATGACATGCTCTCCCGGCGCACCACGAAGAAGACGAATTTTTCCACGATGGACCAGGTGTTCAGCGAGCTGCAGAAGCTTTCCACGCGCGAGGAGGACTGCTTCAGCATCATGATGGGCCACAAGCGGCTTTCGGGCTCGCTCGCGGTCGTGGCGTTGACGCTGGAAGACATGACGCCGCTGTTCGCCAAATGCGACGATGACAGCATCGTGTCCAGTGCGCGGGTGATTGCCGATCAGCTCGCGGAGGAGAGCGGGAAGCTCGGGCTCGTGGCATATTACGATAACCCCGAGCACGGGGACCTCGTGCAGTTCCGCCTGCGCCGTTCTAGCGGGTGGAAGGTGTATGATTTGCGGAAGCTTCTGGAGCGCTTTTCCATTGCCAACGGCGGGGGTCACGAGGGAGCCATCGGGTTCAGGATCCCCCGCTCCGAGATAAGCGATTTTCCCGGATACATTACAAAGCTGATAGAGGGAATCGAGACAGCCATCCGCGAGTGAGGGCGTACGCGGGAATCCGCAGAAGACCGCGGCACGCGCGCAGGGCGGGTGCTCAGGACCGGGCCCGCAGCCCGTACGGCGTATTCGCCGAACGGGATCTCTACAGCGAGGGGTTCAGGACCGGGCCCGCAGCCCGTACGGCGTATCCGCCGAACGGGATATCTACAGCGGGGGGTTCAGGACCGGGCCCGCAGCCCGTACGGCGTATTCGCCGAACGGGATCTCTACAGC
>CAYTGX010000145.1:4406-7586 GCA_964437385.1 uncultured Spirochaetaceae bacterium | reverse complement strand
GCGCCGGCGGAAAATGAAATAGACACCCGTCCCCCTGCGGGAGACGCCTCGACGGCGTTCCGTATCAGGTTCGAAAGCAGTGTATAAAGAAGGGGCTCCTCGACACTGACCAGGAAGCCGATCGCGGCCTCCACAGGTTGTCCCTCCACGGCGAAATTGAATGAGAGTGAGCTATCGGAAGTGATCTTGGCCATCGCGTCTGCGATTTGTCGCGCCACGGCAAGGGCGTCTACTGGCTCCGGGCGCAGGTTGTAGGTGCCCTTCTCCATTTTGAACATGTCGAGTGACATGTTGATCATTTCTAACATCCGGCGCGCGGCTCCCAGGATCATTTTCAGCCACTTCGTCTCATCCGCTGTGATGCCGGGCTTGCGGAGGAGCACTCCGGGAATATTCATGATCACCATCAAAGGGTTCTTCAAGTCGTGCCGGCTGATCTGCTCTACCTCGGACCGCAAACGCTCGTTCTCCTTCAGGATCTCGTTCTGAGTCTCTAGGTTCTCACGGGCGAGCTTCAGCTCGATGTGCGTTTTCACTCGTGCCCGTAGGAGGTGAGGATTCACAGGCTTCACAACGTAGTCCACCGCCCCAGCAGCAAAGCCGGTCGCCTCATCTTCGGCTGTGTCTTGCGACGTGACGAAGATCACAGGGATCCGCTCCGTGACTGGATCCGCGTGGAGCTGGCGGCAGAACTCCACACCGTTGAGACCGGGCATCAGGACGTCAAGCAGAATGAGATCGGGCACCTTTGAAGAATGGAGGATCTCTAAGGCTGAGGTCGCGTTGGTTGCACCGCGCACCACATAATCATGTCTCAATATCTCGGAAAGGACGGCGATATCCACCGTCGAGTCATCGACCACGAGGATGGTCCTTCGTTCCGGCGAGTTCATGCCGAATCAACCTGTTCGTCGGAGAACATGCGCGAGATTTCCTGCAGCTGGCCGGCGATTTCGAGGAACTCCTCGACGACGAGGGGATGGAAGTGGGTGCCGGCGCCTTCTTTGATGATTGCTACAGCCGCTTCGTGCGGAACGGCGGGCTTGTAGATCCGCTTGCTGCGAAGCGCGTCGTAGACGTCGACCACGGCCATTATGCGCCCGGAGAGGGGGATGTCGTTCCCCGCAAGCCCCTGGGGGTATCCCTTCCCGTTCCACCACTCGTGGTGAGTCCATGCAATCTCGCGTGCCATGTTCAAGAAAGTCGTCGGGGAGTCCAGGAGTCTCTCCGCGGCAAGGATGGCGTTGCGGCCCAAACTCGTGTGGGTCTTCATGATCTCGAACTCCTCCTCAGTGAGCTTGCCGGGCTTCAGGAGGATGCGGTCGGGGATGCCGACCTTGCCGATGTCGTGCAGAGGGGCGGACTTGTACAGATCACGGATGATGACCGGCGTGAGAGTTTCGGAAAAGACGGAGCGCTCGCTCATCTTCTGCGCCAGCCTCATCATATAGTATTGTGTGCGCCGAATGTGGTTGCCCGTCTCGTTGTCCCTGGTTTCCGCCAGCGAACCCAAGGCCACCATCATCGCGTCCTGGATCGCGTTGACTTGCCGTGTTCGTCTCTGGACCTCCTGTTCGAGGAACTCGCTTTTGTCGCGGAGGAAGTCTCGTATGCTCTTGAGACGGAGATGGGTGCGAACACGCGCAGCCAGGATGGGAGGGCTGATCGGCTTGGTGATGTAGTCAACAGCCCCAAGGTCGAGTCCCCGCTGCTCATCTTCGATCTCTGATCGCGCTGTTATAAAGATGACAGGAATGTCGGCAGTTTTTGGATTCTCTTTCAGTCGCCTACAGACCTCATATCCGTCCATGCCAGGCATCATGACATCAAGAAGTATCAGATCGGGCATGCCGTCCATCTCCGAGAGGCGGAGCGCAGTTTCACCCTCTCGCGCGACCTTTGTCCGATACGATGTTTTCAGGACAGAGCTCATAAGCGCGATGTTCTCCGCCGCGTCGTCGACGATCAGGATCGTGTGCTGTCGCGGCTGCTCAGCTGAGTCCGCCATCAGTCCCTTCTTTCTGCCGGGCTGCTCGAATTCTTTGCCTAAGATGTTCGACGTGCGGAATCGCTGCAGCGAAATCGTAGGCGGACAGTAGGTCGGCAAGCACATTGGTCTCTTCGCGACCCGCGAGCCCCTCCCACGCGGTACGCAGAGATTCAAATACCTCAAGTGCCTCGCTGTCGTTCTCCGCGATCAGCCGAGAAAGCTTCTCCAAGGGGGCCCTCAGATCTCCCACATCGCGACCGGTGCCCTTTTCACCGGGGACAGCATCCCTGTGCTGCAGCATCGAACGGATGGCGCCCACTGCGGAACGAAGAGCGGCGTCCAGACGAAGGTGGGTCTGCATGATATTTTCCGAGGAATCCTTCTCCCGCAGCTGTTTCTCCAACTCTGCTGCTCCGGTTTGCACGACATTCACCCCGAGATTGCCCGAAATTCCATTCAGCTTGTGAGCGAGCGTCAAAGCGAGGTCCGTATCGCGCTTCTCGAGAGCCCTCCCGATTTCGAGAGCACAGTTCTCCTGCCCTTCAACGAACCTCTGCAGCAGGCTACGGTAGAGCCGACTGTTGCCGGCCAGCCTTTTGAGAGCCGTGGTAACGTCCACTCCCTGGATGGCAGGAAATGGCGCTTTTGCCTCGCCCGGGATAACGACCTCCTTTTTTGCTCGCGCAGACTCTGTCGGCCGATAAAACTGCCCCATGGTCTCGAACATCGCGTCTGGATCGATGGGTTTACTGATATGGCTGTCCATGCCAGTCTCCAGCGCCTTTCGTCTCTCCTCTTCCAGGGCATGCGCGGTCATTGCGATTATTGGCAGGGAAGCCCCCCAGGGCTCCGATCGGATACGTCGTGTCGCCTCGTACCCGTCTACCTCTGGCATCTGGATGTCCATAAGCACCATGTCGAATCGCGCGGGAGACACGGCGAGCTTTTCGATCGCCTCCCGTCCGTTGGAAGCCACCACTACCACCACTCCGGCTCCCTGCAAAAGCTCCACAGCAATCTGCTGGTTGATTTCGTTGTCCTCCACCAGGAGCACCCGTGCGCCACGGAGGCTCTTGGAAGCTTCGCTGACTTTTTGTCTTTCAATCATTTCCGGCAGCATGTCAGGGGCGAGGATCCTGATAATCGCGTCCGCCAGCGTAGAGGCGGTGATCGGTTTCATCAGAAACTCG
>CAYTGX010000145.1:0-4306 GCA_964437385.1 uncultured Spirochaetaceae bacterium | reverse complement strand
CCTGATAATCGCGTCCGCCAGCGTAGAGGCGGTGATCGGTTTCATCAGAAACTCGACTGCGCCTGCCGCACGGGCGTCGCTCCTCACTGTCCCTTCGTCGCCGAAGGCACTCATCAGGATTACCACAGGGGGGTGTGCCGCGAAACCGGCGGCTGTGATCCTCCGTGTGGCCTCCATGCCGTCGATCCCAGGCATTTGCCAGTCCATTAGGATGAGGCCGAAGGGGTCAGCCGCGTCGGCTTTCTTCACCGCTTCCGTTGAGTCCTCACCGGAACTCACGGCCTCTACCCGGAACTTCATCGACGAGAGGATCTCGCTCAAGATTTGCCGTGCGTGCGAGTTGTCGTCGACGACCAGGACTCGAATTCCGGAGAACTGATGGGGAATGCGGCGTCGTTTCGGCGTCCTCACTGACCGTACGCCGAACCATGCGGTGAAAGCAAACGTACTACCCTTTCCTTGTGTGCTTTCCACCCAGATCTGGCCGCCCATCAATTCCACCAAACGGCGAGTTATGCTCAATCCAAGCCCCGTTCCACCGTAACGGCGAGTGGTGGAACTGTCGGCCTGGGAGAAGGGCCGGAACAGCTTTGCCGATTCCTCTTGCGTCATGCCGATGCCCGTGTCGCGGACCATGAATCGCAACTTAACCTTCTCGCCAGTTCGCTCAAGGAGGGTCGCCTTCAACTCCACCTCCCCTGCCTCGGTGAACTTCACCGCGTTTCCGACGAGATTCATCAACGTCTGCCCCAGTCGGTGGGGATCCCCGACCAGATCCTGGGGAACGTCGGATGGAATATTGACCATCAGTTCCAGGCCTTTGGCGGAGGCATTCGGACTGGTGATTGAGATCACGTCTTTTACCACCGAATCCAGGGTGAGATCGACGCTCTCGAGGCTGAGCTTGCCCGCCTCGATCTTGGAGAAGTCCAGGATGTCGTTGATCAATCCGAGAAGTGAGACGCCCGCATCGTGGATCTTGGAGACATAGTCGCCCTGTTGGGGAGTCAATTTCGTCTTCAGAGCGAGATTCGTGAAGCCGATGACAGCATTCATCGGCGTGCGGATCTCATGGCTCATATTAGCGAGGAAGCTGCTTTTCGCCTTGTTCGCCTCCTCGGCGGCGGCCTTGGCCTCCTTCAACTGTCCGACCATTTCCTCCAGTTTTGTGTTCAGGGTCTCCAACTGCACCTGCGCTTCGATGAGTTCTTTGTTGTGCTGAACGGCACTTTCGTAGGTAGAAAGTAGTAGGGTGAGCAGCCTTTGGCTGCTGCATCGCACGAGACGTGTTTTGCCCGCAATCGTGATTTTGAAATGCTCCTGCGCACCAATGGGTTCTCGTGAGGAGGAGGATGCAAGCACAGCTTCAATTTTGGACAGGAGAGCCTCGGCTTGATATGGCTTCGTTAGGTAGTAGTCCACGCCCGCCTCGACTCCAAGGATCACGTCTTTGGGATCCGAAAGCGAGGTGAGGATGATCACCGGTATGTCGCACAGGTTCACATCTTCTTTGATCGCGCGACACATGGTGTACCCGTCCATCACCGGCATGACGACGTCGCTGACAATCAGGCCTGGACGGCTGTCACGGATAGCCTCAAGCGCATCAGCCCCGTTGCCAGCAGTGCGCACCCGATAGCCCGCTCGTTCGAGCGTATGTAATAGCTGCTCTGCCTGTGTCCTGCTGTCCTCCACGACAAGGACTTCGACTGCCGTCATTTTTCTGTCGGTGCTCGTCATTCTGTTCTCCTGCTTGGGTTCCCAGCTGCTGCCAGGCTCACAACGGCAGCCCCAATGGCATCCGGCGGCATCGTGTACTGCGCCCCTCCCAATCTCACCGCCTCGCCGGGCATCCCGAACACCACGCACGATTCCTGGTCCTGCGCAAAAGTCACGGCCCCTAGGTCCCTGAGGTTCTTCAACTCCTCTGCGCCATCCCGGCCCATGCCCGATAGGAGGATGCCCACGGCTCTCTTTCCGAACACTTTCGCAGCAGAGCGAAAGAGGTAAGAGACGGAAGGTCGCAGCCCGTTCTCCGGCTCACCGTGGCCGAGCCTGATGCGCGGTCCCTCCTCAACGCCCATGTGCGCATTGTCGGGGGCGATGTATACGTACCCGGGCCTAACAATCTCTCCGTCCGCAGGGATGCGGATGGGCAGCCGAGAGGCGCCCGCCAGCCACTCGGCGAAGCCTGCTCCAAAGCCTGAGGCGATGTGCTGCACAATGAGTACTGCCGACGAGATCTCAGGCGGCAAGACGGAGAGAATCGTGCGTATAGGAAGCGGGCCGCCAGTGGAGGCGCCGATGAGGATCGCCTCGTAGGCGGCTGACGTGCCGATATGCCCTTGCAGCGGGGGGGACGAATACACGCATGGTGCAGCCTGTGCAACGGTCGCCGAAACCGGCTCAGCCGGTTTTCGCGACCAGCGTCTCACGACCTTCACTTCGGCCATGAGCTTTACCATCTGGATCAATTCCTGGGACTGCGCCGTCGAATCAGAAGAAACTCCTCCCCGTGGCTTCGGGACAACCGCTACGGCTCCGGACTCCATCGCCTTAAAGCTCATCCCCACTTCACCAGCATCCTCCACCGCGCTCACAGCCACGATCGGCGTCGGATTAGATTCCATGATTTTTCGCGTGACCTCGTAACCGTTCATTCCCGGCATGTTGATGTCCATTGTGATGACGTCGGGTCGTAGCCGCGTTACCGCATCGAGGGCTGCCGCACCGTCCCGCACCGCACCAGCGATCTCGATTTGGGGGTCGGACCCAAGAAGATGCGACAAAAACTCTCGGTAAACCGCTGAGTCGTCGACTATGAGAACCCGAACTTTTGATTTCACCCGACGAATCTCCTCCGCTCAGACATACCGCCGCACGATTTCGAGAAGGTTGCTCTGCTCGAAGCTGCTCTTCACGATATACGCATTGGCTCCTACATCGATCCCTCTCTCCCGGTCTTGCCGAGACTCCAAGGCGGTCACAAGAATTACAGGAATTTCGGTCAGCTTTTTGTCTGCTCGGATTTTCGCCGTCAGATCGAATCCGTTCAAACGTGGCATGTCGACGTCGGACACGACCAAGTCGAACTTCGTTTCGCGGAGTGTCGCAAAAGCTTCCGCACCATCTACCGACGTCCTCACGAGATACCCCGCGGATTCGAGTACGTTCTTCAGAAGTGTTCGGGCAGTAATGGAATCATCCACTACGAGGATCGACGTTCGTCGGGAAGGTGTGGGCTCCTCTTCAACTCCTTGCGCGAGCGCGGGCCGAGAGGCCGTCTTAACGGCTGATTTCATCAAGTCAGTTGCATTCAGTATAGGTACGACTTTCCCTGTTCCCAGGACAGCCGCACCTCCTACGTTACGGACTCGGACGAGTTGCGGTCCGAGGCTTTTTACAAGGACCTCCTGCTCGCCGAGCACTTCATCCACCTGGAACGCGATCCGCCTCTCCGATGTAGCAAGGACGACCATCGACAGACTTTCGGGGCCCGCGTCTCCCAAGCCAACCGCAGGAAGGTCAAGAACCTGATGAAGTCGGACCAACGACACAGCCTGCCCACCTATCAGCACAGTAGCTCTGTTTTCGACAGTCTGAAGGGAATCTTTTTCCGCCGATGCCACTCGTTCGATAAAGGTCACCGGGATGATGAAGCTTTGTTCGCCCAATCGGATCAAAAGTCCTCGGAGCGTGCTTACCGTCAAGGGTAGGAGCATCCGAAAAGTGGTACCGGCCTTCGGTCGCGTGTCCAGAGTGATGTCCCCCCCGAGCTTCTCCACCTTTTCGCGCACGATCGCCATGCCTAAGCCTCGGCCCGAGATATCCGTAACGATTGGACTCGTTGAGACCCCTGATTGAAAAATGAACTCAAGGATCTCCGAATCCCCCATTGCCTGTGCGGAATCGGCTCCGACCAGGCCCGACTTCACCACTGCGTCTCTGACGCTCTGAGGGTCAATCCCTACCCCGTCATCGGATATCGCGATCTCCACCGTATTAGCGCTTTTCTGTTCTATTGCAATGGTGATTGCACCGCGCCGCTCCTTGTGTAAGCGCACGCGCACGTCGGGTTTCTCGATTCCGTGGTCAATACAGTTTCGCACCATGTGGATGAGTGGATCCTTGATCTCCTGGAGAATTCTTCGATCGATCTCGATATCTGCCCCCTGCACGCTCAGTGACGCCTCCTTGCCTTGCTGCCTGCAAAGGTCCCTCACAAGTTTGGGGAAAGTCTCCGTAAGAGAAGAAAATGGGCGCAGCAGGAGCAACTTCGTGTTGCGAAGTAGAGAGTCCACCATTG
>CAYTGX010000144.1:0-7729 GCA_964437385.1 uncultured Spirochaetaceae bacterium | reverse complement strand
CATCCGGAAGTTGTGGCCGCCTGCCGCCAGGAAGCCGAGTCCGGCGGACTGAGCTCTGCGGGCTCGCGGATCACCACCGGGAACAATCCGCTGTATGAACGCCTCGAGGAGAAGCTGTCGAGTTTCCTCGGTACCGAGGAGGTGGCGCTGTGCTCCAGCGGCTACCTGTCAAATACCGTTGCCCTTGAAGCTCTGGCGGATGACTACCAGCGCTTCTTCATCGATTCCGAGGCCCATGTCAGCTTGAGGGGTCCGGCGCGGTGCCTGGCTCCCGAACGCCTCTCCGCGTTCCGGCACGCCGACCCTGACGACCTGTCACGGCAGATTCAGAGCAGCCTGCGCGCCGGAGAGCGGCCGCTCGTCCTCACCGATGGTGTCGCATCCGATGACGGCGAGCTCGACCCGCTGGGAGAGTACTGGGAAGTCGTCCGCAACCGGGGTGGCCTGCTGCTGGTAGACGACGCACACGGAATCGGGACAGTCGGGCCCAGCGGCAAGGGAAGCCCGGAGGCAGCGGGCCTCCCGCCGGTCGCCTTCATCCAGACCGGGACACTTTCCAAGGCGCTGGGTGCATTCGGCGGCCTGGTGGCGGGGTCAGCCGGACTGACTGCCCGCATCATCGATCGAAGCCGGGCCTTTGTGGGCGCCACTCCAATCCCGCCTCCCATCGCCGCGGCCGCTGTTCGTTCGATCGAGATCCTTCAAGCGAACCCCGGGATGATCAGCGGGCTGCAGACGCGCACCGCGCACGTACGTGTGGCACTGAGCGCCATGGGACTGGCCACCGGTTCCTCGCCGGCGCCCATCATCTCGATTACCTACCGCGACACGGCGAAGAACGAGCGGCTGCGCCTGATCCTCCTTGAGCATGGCCTCTACCTGCCCCTGATACGCGACTACCCCGGCAGCCCCCCTGGCGGGCATTTTCGGCTGACACTTTCCAGCGTCCACACCGACCAGGACGTCGCGCGCCTCCTGGAGGCTGTTGGGCAGTCCTGTGACCAGGTCGACAAGGATTCAAGGAGGCAGTCATGACCCAGCCCACCGCGACCGGACTCTCGCAGCTCGCCATCGACGACGTGCGCGTGTATCGCTTCGACATCCCGCTGAAGGATGTTTTTACCATCGCCACAATGAGCCTGAGCACGGCGCACAACCTCCTGGCAGAGGTGCGGACCAACCAGGGGCTCATTGGCTGGGGGGAGGCGTCGTCGTTTCGGTCCATCGTCGGCGAGACGCAGCGCATCAACATCGCTGCCGCCCAGGAGCTCCGGCCGCTGCTGATCGGCAGGAACCCGCTGGCTCTCCGCCCTCTCATGGAGCAGCTTGAGGCTTATCTGCCGCACAACACCACGCTGAAGAGCGCCCTCGACATGGCCCTCTTCGACATCGCGGCCCAGGCCTGCGGCCTCCCGCTCTACGCCTACCTGGGTGGAGAGAAACGGGAGATGGAGACCGACCTCACCCTCGGCATTGGTGACCCCGCCCAGGCCGCCGACAAGGCCCTCGCCATCCAGGCGATGGGCTTCCGGATCATCAAGGTCAAGCTCGGGTTGAGCGATCAGGACGACTATAGACGACTCGCCAACATCCGCCGTGCCGTCGGACCGCAGACCGTCCTTCGCATCGACGCCAACCAGGGCTGGGACCGGATTGCCGCTACGCGTAACCTGAGGGCATTCCAGGAGCTGGAAATCGAGTTCTGCGAGCAGCCCTGCGGTGCTCGTGATCTCCAGGGGATGCGATATGTTCACCAGCACGCGGCCATCCCCGTGATGGCGGATGAATCGGTGTTCTCGGCCAGCGACGTGCTGGAGATCGTTCAGCACGACGCCGCAGCCTGCTTCAACATCAAGCTGAGCAAGTCCGGCGGCGTCCACTTCGCCGAACAGATCGCCGACGTGGCGAAGGCAGCCTTCCGGCCCTGCATGATGGGCTGCATGTCCGAGTCGCGCCTTGGAATCACCGCCGCCGCACACCTGGCCTGCGCTCATCCGATCATCCGCTTCTTCGACCTGGATTCGTGCCTGGAGCACGCGGAGAACCACATCCTGGGAGGAATTGACTACCGGGGAGGTTCCATTTCACTTCCCGATGCGCCCGGTATCGGCGCCCGCCCGGATCCCGACTACGTACGTACCCTTGAGGAAGTGAGCTAGCCAGCACCGCCCGCAGGGCGGTATCGACGCGCGGGTCCGCCTGGCCGTTGCTTGCCATCGCCCTATACGCTCATAGCCCCTGCGTTGACACAACGGCGAACAGACGCGCTCATGGAGAAACGAACTCGGTGCATATCTATTCATGAAGTGGAAATTGCGCTAATTTACACCATCCGCTCGCTCAAGGAGCGAGGCAGGATCGCACAAGGAGGTAGTGAAGATGCGAAAGCGAACTCTCGTCATCGTGGCCCTGGTCGCGGTGATCTGCCTGGTCCCCATGGCCGTCGCGGCCCAGACCCAGGTCATCAAGATCGCCACACAGAGCCCTCTCTCGGGCGGCATGTCCGCTGTCGGGACAGACATCAAGAATGGCGCCCAGCTCGCTGTCGAGCAGCTCTCCGGACCCCTGGCAAAGCTCGGGTTCAAGGTCGAGCTCGCGCCCTTCGATGACCAGGGCAATCCCGATACCGGGGTAGCCAATGCGAAGAGCATAGTCGCGGATCCCGCGATACTCGGGGTCGTCGGTCACTACAATTCCGGCGTCCAGATCCCCTCCTCCGAGGAGTACCACGCCGCCGGCCTGGTCAACGTCTCCCCGGCCAATACCAATCCCAAGGTTACCGAACGCGGCTACATGGAAGTGAACAGGGTCTGCGGCCGCGACGACGTCCAGGGCGCGGTCGGCGCCCAGTACGCGGCAGCCAAGGGAATCAAGAGCGCCTATGTCCTCCACGACAAGACGGCCTACGGCCAGGGCATTGCAGCGTACTTCAGGCTCGAGGCCCAGAGACTCGGCGTCAAGGTGCTCGGCTTCGACGGCACCGAGGAGAAGGCAGATTTCGACTCGATCCTCACGCCCATCCTCGCGGCGAAGCCCCAGCTCATCTACTTCGGCGGCATATTCGACCAGGGCGCGGTCCTTTTCAAGCAGGCCCGCCAGAAGGGCTTCAACGGCATGTTCCTCTCCGACGACGGCTTCGATTCCTCTGATGCCGCCAAGATCGGCGGCCAGGCCCTCCTCGACGGGAAAGGCACCTACTTCTCCACGGTCTCCGGCCCGGCGAACGTCTACCCCGGAACCGCGAAATTCCTGAAGGACTTCAAGGCCAGGTTCGGCGCCGAGCCCCAGCCCTATGGCGCCCAGTCCTACGATTCCGCCGCGATCATCCTCAAGGCGATCGAGAACGCCGCGGTGGCCGCCGGCAAGAAGCTGCCCACCAGGGCCGCTGTCACCGCCGCCGTGCGCGCCCTCAAGGACTATAAGGGCATCACCGGCACGATCAACTTCAACGCAAAGGGCGATGTGACCAAGGCCAAGTACTTCGTCATCCAGGTAATCTCGCCGGACCCGGACAAGTGGTCGTCCAACAAGATAGACAAGACCCTGGAGATAGCACCCCCGCAGTGAGTTCACGGGGACGGCGCGCGGTGCGCCGTCCCCAGCCGAAGGCGCCGATTGATTCGTCGCCTTCGGCGAGTCACGACACAGTTTTGATGCCCCTCCCCCGCGTCGGGGGCGGGGGCTTTTCTTTGGAGGCTCCATGAAAAGCACGGGCGCGCGGATGCTGCGGGAGATATTCCTGCCTCTGGGGAGGATGGCGGTCTTCGTCGCCGGAGCTGGAGCAGTCTTCTCCGCGCTGATGGTTGTCCTGGCCCTCCTCTGTCGGGGCACGGAAGCGGACAAGCTCCTCCTCGACACGCAGGGCGTCAACATCGTCATCTACACCATCAACAACCTGCCCCAGGTCCTCATCGACGGTGTCACCCTTGGCTTCGTCTATGCAGCAATCGCCCTGGGCTACACGATGGTATATGGAGTCCTCGAGTTCATAAACTTCGCCCATTCAGAGATCTTCGCCATTGGCGCCTTCACCGGCGTTGAGTTCCTCATAGGGATGGACAAGGCCGGCGTGCTCAAGGCCGCGAGCCCGATAGGCTCCTATTTCTATCTCACCATGGCCCTGGTCGTTTCCATGGCCGCCGCAGGCGGCATGGCCATGCTCGTCGAGAGGACTGCATATCGGCCCCTGCGCAACTCGCCCAAGCTCGTGCCCCTCATCTCGGCAATCGGCGTCTCCTTCGCCCTGCAGGACATCATCCGCCTCGTGGAGAGCCTGACCACGGGGCAGTTCTACCGGGTCTTCCCGACCTTCGGCAATTTCGACAAACGCCTGTCCCTCTTCTCCCTGCCCAGCGGTGGACAGGACCTGACCCTCGTCGCCATTCAGGTGAAGTCGGTCGTCGTCATCGGCGCGGCCGTCCTCATGCTGGTCGGCCTCAACTACATCGTCAACGCGACGAAGATCGGCAAGGCCATCCGATCGGTTGCCCAGGACCGCACCACGGCCGCCCTCATGGGAGTAAGCGTCAACGCAGTAATATCCTTCACCTTTCTCCTGGGCGGCGCACTCGGGGGCGCGGCCGGCCTCCTGTACGCGCTCAAGTTCACGCGCATTGATCCCTACGTGGGCTTCATACCCGGTATCAAGGCCTTTACGGCGGCCGTCCTCGGTGGAATCGGCAACCTCACCGGGGCCCTGCTGGGCGGCATCGTCCTCGGCATGCTGGAGAGTTTTGCCGGCGCCTACCTCGGGACATACACCAGGGGCGCCTTCGGGTCCGAGTACAAGGACATCATCGCGTTCCTGGTGCTGATCATCTTCATCATCTTCCGCCCTTCGGGACTGCTCGGCGAGCAGGTCTCGCAAAAGGCATAAGGGAGGCACGCGATGAAAGAAGGGACCAGTGCGGCCAGGGGTTCAAAGGTATCCCGCGCGCTTCGAGCGCTCGGCACTTTGCTCAATAAGGGCCCGACCCCGTATATCGTCTCGCCCGCGCTTCTCATCCTGGGGATAATCCTCGTCTACCTGAGCCCGAGGTCCATCCCCGCCTTCCTGCTGTTCCTCGGCGCGGCGGCGCTCACCTACTTCCTGGACATGAACAAGGTCGCGAAGCTGGCCATGGCCGTCCTGGTGGCGGTCATCATCGTGCCGATCCTCGGTGCGCGCAACATCTCCTACCTGGAGATCATCTTCCAGATCGCGGTCTTCTCTGCCCTCGCCCTTGGCCTCAATATCGTGGTGGGCTTCTCGGGCCTCCTCAACTTCGGCTACATGGCGTTCTACGCGGTGGGCGCCTACCTCTGGGGATTCTTCGGATCCCAGCAGCCCTTCCTCCTCCACGCAATCCCGGGAACGGTTCCCCCCGGCACCCCCTTCTTTCTCGCGCCGGATTGGTTCTACCTTTTCCTGTTCCTGGGAATCATCGCCGCGGCCATCGTCGGCCTCATCCTCGGCCTCCCGGTCCTCCGCGTCCGCGGCGACTACCTGGCCATCATCACCCTGGGCTTCGGCGAGGTGGTCCGTCAGCTGCTGAACAACCTGGACAAGCCGATCAACCTCACGAACGGCCCCCAGGGCATCACGCCGATACAACGGCCGAGTCTCCCGAACGAGCTCCTCGCTTTTTTCAACCGGCTCTTTGAGCCTCTCATAGGGACTCCGGTCACCGTCAGCCAGTTTTACAACATCATGTTCTACCTCATCGCAGTCATGGTCGTGGTAGCCGTGATCGTCGTCACGCACCGCTTCGAGGACTCCAAGATCGGACGCGCCTGGGCGGCCATCCGCGAGGATGAGCTCGCCGCCACCGCAATGGGCATACCGGCGACCAGGCTCAAGCTCGGGGCCTTCGCGGTCGGAGCCTCTTTCGCGGGGGCAATGGGTGTCCTCATCGCCGCCAGCCGCACCTTCATCAGCCCGGACTCCTTCAGCTTCCTCCAATCGGTGAGCATCCTCACGATGGTCATCCTCGGCGGCATCGGCAGCATTCCGGGAGTCATTATCGGGGCCACGGTCGTCATTCTCCTCAACCAGCAGGTGCTGCAGAGCTTCTCGCTCTTCCTCGCCCAGCTCCGGCAGAGCGAGGCAGTCATTCCGATCCTCAACCTCCACTGGAAGGACCTCTCCAACCAGCTCGATCCATCCAAGTACCAGCGCCTGGTGTTCGGCATCATCCTCATCCTCATGATGATCTACAGGCCCGCAGGTATACTTCCCGCGGCGCGTCGCAGGCGCGAGCTCAAGGGCGACGAGGCGATGGACGCAGGAGTGGATGAAAGCCCCGATAATGGGGCGGGTGCAAAGGAGGCTGATCGTGGCTGAAGCCGGTCTGATCCTCGAGACGAAGGACGTCGTCAAGCGATTCGGCGGCCTCACCGCGGTCAACAAGCTGAGCTTCTCCATGGAGAAGGGCCGCATCTACTCCATCATCGGGCCCAACGGCGCCGGGAAGACGACCTTCTTCAACGCCCTTTCGGGTCTCTCCCGGCCCGAGGAGGGAGAGATCCGATTCGAGGGCAGACGCATCGACGGCCTGGCGCCGGAGAAAGTAATGAACCTCCACATGGCGCGAACCTTCCAGAACATCCGGCTCTTCGGAGGCATGACCGTCGTTGAGAACATCCTGGTCGGCGCCTATACGAGACTCAAGCAGAACGCGATGCAGACCGTGCTCAGGACCAGGGCCTTCAAAGCCGAAGAGAAGAGGGCCGAAGCGCGCGCCGAAGACTTGATGCAGTACGTCGGGCTCAAGGGCGTCGGCAACGAGCTGGCGGGCAGCCTGCCTTACGGGGCCCAGCGGCGGGTCGAGATCGCGCGCGCCCTCGCCTCCGAGCCGCGGCTCCTCCTTCTCGACGAGCCCACCGCCGGGATGAACCCCGCCGAGACGGAGGAGGCAACGAGCCTTGTCCGGCGCCTGCGAGACGAGCTCGGCATAACGATCCTGCTCATTGAGCATGACATGAGGGTGGTGATGAGGATCTCGGAGCGAATCAGTGTAATGGACTACGGCGAGAAGATAGCCGAAGGCGGGCCGGGGGACATCGCATCGAACCCCAGGGTCATCGAGGCTTATCTCGGCCGCAGGGCAGCCGCGGGGGCCGGCCGCGCAGAATCCGCGGGGGACCGCGGCGCAGAATCCGCCGAGGGCGGCGGCGCGGAATCCGCCGAGGGCGGCGGCGCGGTGGTGCCGTCGTGAGCCTCCTCGAGCTCGAGAATGTCAACTCCTACTACGGCAAGATCCACGCGCTGAAAGGCGTGTCCCTCACCGTTGAGGAGGGCGAGATCGTGACACTGATCGGAGCGAACGGGGCCGGCAAGACGACGACCCTCCGCTCGATCTCGGGCCTCCTCCACCCCAGAGAGGGCTCAGTGAGGCTGATGGGCAGGGATATCACAAAGCTGGCGCCGCACCTCGTACACAAGGAAGGCCTCGGCCTCGTGCCGGAAGGCCGGAACATCTTCCCCCGCCTCACCGTGCTGGAAAACCTTCAGATGGGCGCCTACATCCTCAAAGACAATGCGGAGATCGACCGCGGCATCGAGTATGCGTTCACTCTGTTCCCGCGGCTCAGGGAGCGTTCCGCGCAAAAAGGCGGCACGCTGTCGGGCGGCGAGCAGCAGATGCTGGCCACCGCGCGCGGGCTCATGTCCAATCCCCGGATACTCCTCATGGACGAGCCGTCCATGGGACTCGCTCCCGTCCTCGTCGACCAGATATTCGACGTGATC
>CAYTGX010000143.1:5169-7989 GCA_964437385.1 uncultured Spirochaetaceae bacterium | reverse complement strand
GATGAAATCGGGGGCGCTCCACAGGCCCGTGTTCTGATGAGGCCCAACTGAAGGAACATGCCGACGGTGCGCTGACGCAGGAGCTGGGCCAGGCGCGCGGTGTCATGGATGGGAAGGAAATAGAACGGGGCACTTGGAGTCAAAGCCTCCTTCCAGTATCAGGGAATGGAAGTGGGGGTCGGAAAGATAAAAGATGCAATTTGACGGGCTCCCGCCGGACCCGTAACCGGACGTCGTCATGCTCTCGTGACGAGGGCCGAACTCTTAATACACCTTCGCCTTTCACGGCTGCGTACTCAATTGGGAAGACGATCGTCGCACAGGCGCCATGACAGAAGTTCCCGGACATACGGAGATTGCAAATCAACTGCAGGGAAGATCTGCCGGTCTCTGTCCATCCCGGAGATCAAATAGTTCTCCAGACGGAAACGGCGCGCCACTTGGTCCACCCCGATTATTAGCGGAATTTTTATCCTCTTCAGCTCTTTCTTAATGCCTCTTTAATTCACGGTCAAGCGCGATTTTTGTATATCCAATCATCGGAGGGAATCAATGGATACACTCACTGCGATTGGTGTCTTTGTTGGCATGATAGGGCAGGATTCCTTGTGCTGCATTTCTTCCCAACGGCGATGAAACTTTATTTCATGCAACCAAAGGAGGAAGGCACGATAAACGCTCCTATTCCCAGGCCGACCAATGAGCAGAACTCCCGAGCAGAGAAGACTCGCGGCAGATGAGGCAAATGAAAGGAATCAACCGATGACGAGAAAGATAGAGGCGATCATTCGTGAGGACGCGTTGGACGCAGTGAAAAGCGCCCTGCACGAGATTGGCATCGTCGGCATGAACATTTTCGAAATCCGAGGGCATGGTAGACAGGGTGGGATCAACATGTCCTGGCGGGGTACGGCGTACAGGATGGACCTCCTGCCGAAGCTTCAACTCAATATCATCCTGAGCGATGACAACCTTGAGAAGACCGTCGACGCGATCATCAAGGCCGCCCGCACTGGCAGGGAAGGCGACGGCATTATCTTCATATATCCTGTGGAAGATGTAGTCCGCGTCCGTACGGGGGAGCGCGGCCACGACGCGCTGATGTACTCGGATGACATAGACGCCCGAAAAGGAAAGTAACGGATTCAAAATGGCCGAGGATCGGATACGCTTGGTGGGAGTGGAGGGGGGGCCGAGCGAACTCTCCCTGCTATTCGCGATCAGCCAGATCCTGGACTCGAGCCTTGATCTCCGCGCGGTAGTGGAGCCCGTCTTGGAAGCAGTCACTCGGAGTCTGGGGATGAAGTTTGCTACCTTGACGCTCCTGAACAGGCAAACCGGAAAGATTGCTATCGAGGCCGCCTATGGGCTTTCTGCGAGCCAGAAACGACGGGGCAAGTACAAGCTCGGCGAGGGAATCACCGGCGAAGTGATCGAGACAGGAAAGGCCTCAATCGTTCCCAAGATCTCCGTAGAACCGCGGTTCCTCGACCGTACCGGCGCGCGGCGAACGCCTGATAGCGAAGACCTGTCCTTCGTCTGTGTGCCCATCAAAGTGGGCCTTGAGGTCGTTGGAGCTCTGAGCGGTGACCATCCGGTTGCCGCGCTTTCCTATCTCCAGGAAGAGGCAAGGATCCTTTCCGTCATCGCCTCCCTGATCGCGCAGGCGGTGCGGCTTCACCAGCTTGCGCAGGAGGAGCGCGACAGGCTCTTGCAGGAAAACGTGCGCCTGCAGAACGAGCTGAAAGACCGCTTTCGACCGTCGAACATCATCGGCAACTCAGAGGCGATGCAGGAAGTGTACAAGCTCATTTCCCAAGTCTCACCCAATGATACTACGGTGCTTCTTCGAGGCGAAAGCGGCACCGGCAAAGAGCTCGTGGCACACGCTTTGCATTACGCGAGCCCGCGTGCCACGAAACCCTTCGTAAAAGTGAATTGCGCAGCGCTTCCGGAAGGGACCATTGAAAGCGAGCTTTTCGGCCACGAGAAGGGCGCGTTCACGGACGCGGTCGCATCACGAAAGGGGCGCTTCGAGCTGGCCGAGGGTGGAACGCTATTCCTCGACGAGATTGGCGATCTCTCGCCTGCTATGCAGATCAAGCTCCTCCGCGTTCTGCAGGAAAAGGAGTTCGAGCGCGTTGGCGGCACGGCAACGATCCGCGCGGACGTGCGCCTCATCACGGCGACAAACCGTGTCCTGGAAGACCTCATCCAAAGAGAGCAATTTCGCCGGGACTTGTACTATCGCTTGAATGTGTTTCCCATCCACATTCCTCCCCTGCGCGAGAGGCGCACGGACATCCTCTTGCTTGCGGATTACTTTGCCGAGCATTACAGCCTGAAGGCTCACAAGAACGTGCGGCGTATCTCCACCCCGGCAATCGATATGTTGATGGGTTATCACTGGCCGGGCAACGTCCGTGAACTGGAGAACTGCATCGAGCGCGCCGTGCTTCTCAGCAACGACGATGTCATCCATGGACATCACCTGCCTCCCTCCCTCCAGACTGCGGAGGCAACCGGCACCGCGCCGCGCGAGACTCTTCGCGTTGCCCTCGATCGCGTGGAAAAGGAGCTTCTCGTCGAGGCATTGAGATCGTCCCGGGGCTCGATGGCAGCGGCCGCCGCTTCCCTGGGAATCACCGAGCGCATTATAGGCCTGCGGGTGAGGAAGTTCTGCATCCCGTTTCGCCGCTTCAGGGGCTTGTAGCTGCTTCACGTCTTTTGAGGAGAACGTCCCCATCTGGCGCTCGCCACTCGCCCTTAGGCGAAAAAGTCGCGATAGGGTTGGCAGCAGCGACGAAGTTCCTGATGCCT
>CAYTGX010000143.1:0-5069 GCA_964437385.1 uncultured Spirochaetaceae bacterium | reverse complement strand
GTCTGGCTGAGATGGAACATGAGTTTGTCAAGCTTTAGCAATCGTTCAATCACCTGAATCGATTTTGTTGCGTACTGGCTTTCTGTCGAATGCAAGGGCCGGGCGCAGCGCCCGGCCCTTGCAGCCGGTTCTTTTCTAACGGCCCATCAAATCTTACGCCTGAACGTCTCCTTTGGCCTAAAGAATGTCGCCAAGACGTAAAGAGATTCTTCAACACAGTACAGGAGGCTGAGTCCCAGCCCTGCTCTGAATGTTGCGCTGCCGAATGCTTTCTTCAATTCCCTCGGATTCCCATCACTTGTTACCTGAGCGCTCGATTTTGCCGAACCGCCGTATGCGGACCCGCATGTATGGTGGTGTGACAGGGACAGCCTGCAAGGGTCAACCTAACTCGATGATCCACGATCTGGGGACGATTAGCTCCTCGAGGAGCGAAAGGTGATAACGGAGCTGTAGCTCTTTGGATCGGCGAGCGGCACGGCGAAAGCTCCCGGCTACCGCCACTCTTTTCCCGAGCAGCAAGCAGCCTCCGATGAAGGAGATGAGCTGCACGAGGTCGGCGCGAGAGATCCGGGAAAGCCGCAGATAGGACTACGCTCCATGAGGTTCTGATGTGAGTCCCCCGATAAGCCGGATGTAATCGGTCGCTGCCGAGACCTTCACACTCATCTCAACTTCGGACAGACCCCTGCTTTTCAGCGTAGTCCGCCAGGGCTCGAGCCCGTCTACCAGAAACAATTCGTGGATCCTGCAGAATCGAGCATACTCCTTCGCATCCTTTCCAGAGGTTAAGACGCTATTTGAAACGCTGCCCATGCCTCCCTCCATAGATGTGACTGGTCTTTAGAATATATCGAGCCTCCAGACAATTGTGAAATGCGATACCGCGCGACGTTGACAGTTTTTGAGGGCGGAAAGCTAAGCGTCTCCGATTGCTGAAACCACGTGCTCGCTCTGTGTGCGTTACCGTACAGAAATGGCTTGAACCTTTTTCAGATCTTTGTTCGGTAGTCGAGGCTTTCTGCGGACGCCTGCACCTTAAGCGCTACAAGATCGTCCGAGGCTACAAGGAAGGGCGCCATCACGACTTCTTTCGACGAACTGGATCGGTTCCACCTGGTGCAAAACGTGGTCGATCGCTTACCGCGCATAGGCGCCAAAAGTGCCTAACTAAAGCAGATGGTTCAGGACACGTTCGTCGAGCGTAAGCAGTAATCCGACAAGCACGACGAGGACTTGCCGGAAATTTGCTGGAAGGAGGGTGCTGCCAGGGAAGGAACACGTTCCCGAAGGGATACTCACTCATGCCAACGACCTCCGAAAAACCCCACGCCAGGCCGGCGGCCTCGAAGCCGGCGAATGCCAAGCCACCTGATATCGCTACCGCCTCGGTTCCCGACACGCTGGCAGCGCTCCACGTAAACCCCGACGCCGGGCTTACCAGCTCGGATGTAGAGGCTCGTCGCAAAGAGCATGGCTACAACGAAGTGGCCGAACAGAAAGGGCACCCGGTCCTCAAGTTTATCAAGAAATTCTGGGGAATCTCCGCGTGGATGCTCGAGCTGATCATGGTTCTGTCAGTCGTGCTGGGAAAGTATTCGGACCTCGTCGTAGTGGGCGCGCTGCTTGTCATCAATGCCGTATTGAGCTTTTTGCAGGAGCGCCGCGCCGCTGGTGTCGTTGCGGCACTGCGGCGGCGGTTGCAGGTCAGTGCGCGCGTCAGGCGCGACGCTAATTGGAAGGTCATTCCTGCCCGAGATCTGGTCCCGGGAGACATTGTCCGCGTGCGCCCGGGCGACATCATTCCTGCAGATGTCAAGCTCTTGAGCGGAGATCTCAGTGTTGACCAGTCGGCTCTCACCGGCGAATCGAAGGATGCCAACAAGGCGCCTGGAGAGGTGCTCTCCTCGGGATCCGTCGTCCGTCGGGGGGAAGGCAACGGTGTGGTCATGCTGACTGGGACGAAAACCTACTTTGGCCGCACCACAGAGCTGGTGCAGCAAGCGCGGCCGAAACTCCATATCGAAGCCGTAGTGGCGAAAGTCGTCCGCTGGCTTTTCGTCATTGTCGGCGTCCTGATAGCACTGGTGGTTGTACTGTCTTTGGTCCGTGGCGCGCCTCTGTTGGAGATGGTTCCGCTCATGCTCGTGCTTTTGATGAGCGCGGTGCCGGTGGCACTCCCTGTCATGTTCACCGTTAGCATGGCCGTCGGGTCGAGGGAACTGGCCAAGAGCGGTGTTCTGGTCACGCGGCTCAGCGCCGCGGAGGATGCCGCGACGATGGACGTGCTCTGCGTGGACAAGACGGGCACGATCACAATGAATCAACTGGCCGTGACCGGCGTGATTCCGCTGGAGCAGGCGAAAGAAGCGGATGTTTTGTTCGCTGGCGCACTTGCGTCACAGGAGGCCAACCAGGATCCGATTGACCTGGCATTCCTATCCGCAGCGAAAGCGCATCACGTTTTCGAGGGTGTTCCCGCAGTCACACCGGTCTCTTTCGCGCCCTTTGAAGCGAAAAATCGGCGGACGGAGGCAGTGGTCGAGCAGAACGGACAGCGTCTGCACGTGATGAAAGGTGCCGTGCGAACCGTCGCCGAGGCCTGCGGAATCCAACCCCCGGCGATCGAGGCGTTGGAAGCCCGTGTCAGCGAATCGGCGTCGAAGGGCTATCGGACTCTGGCGGTGGCGCGTGGACCTGAGTCAGGCACTCCGGTCCTGCTTGGATTGGTGACGCTCTATGATCCGCTGAGACCGGATGCCAAACAGCTTATCGCCGAACTCGGAGACCTGGGCGTTCCCGTAAAGATGCTCACCGGCGATGCACTGCCGGTGGCACGTGAAATCGGCCAGGGAGTCGGGTTGGCCAACATCCGTCGCGTTGCAGACTTGAAGGCAGCAAGCGCCCAGGCGGGCAACAAGGCGGTGGACTTGTTGGCGGGTGCAGACGGTTTCGCCGAGGTGTACCCCGAAGACAAGTACATCGTTGTGCAGCATCTACAGGCGGCGGGCCACGTAACCGGCATGACTGGCGATGGTGTGAACGACGCCCCAGCCCTCCGTCAGGCCGAAGTGGGCATTGCCGTCAGCACTGCAACCGATGTCGCCAAAGGGGCGGCCAGCGTAGTTCTGACCGAACCTGGGTTGACGAACATCGTAGCGCTGGTCGAGCAGGGACGGACGATCTATCAACGCATATTGACGTGGATCATCAACAAGATCAGCCGAACGATCTTGAAGGCTGCTTTTGTGGCCATCGCGTTCGTAGTGACAGGCAAGTTCGTTGTCTCTGCCTTGGCGATGCTTCTGCTGGTTTTCATGACGGACTTCGCAAAGATCTCCCTTGCCACCGACAACGTTCGACCATCCAGGAAACCGGAGTCGTGGAACATCGGGGGCTATATCACAGTATCGGTGGTGCTGGGTGTCGCGATGGTTGCTGAAGCGCTGCTCTTCTTGTGGATAGTCTGGTCACATTTCGGTTTGGCTGCACACACCAACGCCCTCACCACATTCAGCTTTCTTTTGTTGCTCTACTTTGCTGTCTTCTCCATCGTATCTGCGCGGGAGCGCCATTCGTTTTGGTCGACGTTGCCAAGCAAGACCTTCATGTCAGCCCTCCTGGCCGATGCTCTTGTAGGCACTGTCCTGACTTACATGGGACTGCCGGGGCTTACGCCATTGCCTTGGTGGCAGGCGCTCACGATATTCGTTTATGCGCTGGTCGCATGCCTCGGTGTGAACGACGCTTTGAAGGTAGCGATGATCAAGTGGCGCATTCTTAACGCTGTGGCAAAGAAGCCTCTCGATCTTACCCCACTGATTGCCACTAGGGCCTATGAACTGTACGAGCAGCGAGGCCGTCAGGACGGTCGAGCAGTCCAGGACTGGGAGCAGGCGGAACGGGAGATTCGGAAAAAATAGCACGACGACGAAGGCTGTGCCACTTCCTTCAGAGCCCTACGGGCACTTGGCGCAGCTCGCGGAGCTAATGGCACCGAAGGGATGAAGATGAAGATCAATTCAAAGCAATTCCGCGTGAAGTCCGGAGAAAAGTTCATACTCAGAACGAGGCCGACAAATGTGGAGCCTTTCTGCAAGTCAAAGAAGCGGCATCAACAACTTCTGGGAGAACACATTGCGGAATTGAGTTCTCTCCAACGACTTCTCTACGCGTCCAACCGCTACGCATTGTTGCTGATTTTTCAGGGGATGGACGCTGCCGGCAAAGACGGTGCCATTCGGCACGTCATGTCCGGAGTCAACCCGCAAGGCTGCGAGGTTTTCAGCTTCAAGCAGCCGAGTGCAGAGGAACTGGAACACGATTTTCTTTGGCGCACCACCCGCCGTCTGCCGGAGCGGGGGCGGATCGGCATTTTCAATCGTTCCTACTACGAGGAGGTGCTCATCGCCCGCGTGCATCCGGAAATACTCCGCGGACAAGGACTTCCGCAAGAATTGCTTGACGAAAAGACCATCTGGAGGGAGCGATATCTGTCCATCGTCGACTTGGAAGAGCACCTCCATCGCAACGGCACTCGGATCATCAAGATCTTCCTCCACTTATCGAAAGCCGAACAACGAAAGCGCTTCCGCCAACGCATTGATGAGCCCGACAAGAACTGGAAGTTCAGCCTCTCCGACATTCAAGAGAGGGAGTATTGGGAGCACTACATGAAGGCATATGAGGATTGCTTGAATGCGACAAGCACTCGTCATGCTCCCTGGTACGTTGTTCCCGCCGATGCCAAGAAGAATGCACAGTTGATTGTTTCTCAAATCGTTCTTGATGCGCTTAATGATCTTGCGCTGGCATATCCCAAGACCACGGCAAAGCGTAGGCGGGAATTGGAATCACTCCGTAAGCGACTGTGATGGCAAGATCCGCGGCCGGGAGCCGTGACACGACGCGCTCGAGGATGGAACAACCTTGAAGCTCAATCGATTGGATGGGCAATTGCATTGATTGTGCACACGCCCGGCGGGGCGCGTGGAAAGTTTGATCGATTGAGAGAGAAGAAACGCTCAGGTCTCTACAAACCGCCGGTGGCGGAGAACTAGACATGGGAG
>CAYTGX010000142.1:0-8104 GCA_964437385.1 uncultured Spirochaetaceae bacterium | reverse complement strand
GGTTGCGGCATTTCCTCGCGCTCGCGCGTCTCTTCCATCGATTCTTCACGCTCCCGCGGACGAAACACCGGAGCCTGAGCTGCTGAGACGCGTGATCTGCCCTCCGCCAGCCTGCTGTAGATCTGGGTCCCTACATCGTGCTTTTCTGTCTCCCGCCGCAGCAAGCCTATCTTCTTATCGGCGCTGGACAGGAGCTCATTGAGACTGGCGATCCTGTCCTCGATAAGGGCAATGTTGCGGTCCGTCGTCCGATTCAGCTCCACCAGCAGGCGGCTCACTTCGTCCCGGATTTCCGCGATGTGCGCGTCACTCGAGGCCACCCGGCGAACCCTGTCGCGAAGAAGCGCATAGATCAACAGGAGACCGCCGACATCGAGGATAACACTGATGAAAACCGTGTACCACATCTGTCAGCTGGTGATGTCGACATTCCGACCGAGGGCGGGGTCGCGCATCACGTCTTTCGGGGGACGCGGCGCAGCGGGCTTTCGTTTCTCCGCCGCCTGGCGCCGTTTGCGATCCGCGCCCCTGCGGGCCCGGTCTTTTACCTGCTCAGGGCCTTCCTCCTGGTCATGCGTTTCATTCACGTCCTTGTCTTGCTGCTCCGTTTTCTGCACGAGCTGCGCACCCTGCAGGGACTGCGCCAGGGGGGCTGCGTCCTTCTGCACGGACTGCTCCTTGCCGACCTGAGTTGCCTGCATGAAATTGGTCTGAAGGTCGATGGGCAGAAGCGCCACTTCAGCGCCTCCTCATCAGGGACTCGTCAAAGGCTTCATATTTCGTCACCTTCACTTCACCGCTCTGCAGGAAGAAGGTGACGGACTTGAACTCGATGCGGACGGGAAGGGTCGCGCTCTTGATGGTCAGCTTGACGCCCGGGTACACGCGCTCGGAGGCGGAGATCTTGCCAATGGTGTTCAGGGCGGCGAGATGCGCGTTGATGGAAGCGATTTCCCGTGTGACCTCTTCAAGCTGGCGAAGCAGCTCGGAGCGTTTTTCGCTCTGCTCCGTGAGGTACTGCGCTTTCTCCGACGGCAGCTTCTTCTGCGCTTTCAGGAGATTTTCCAGCGTCTTGATGTTGAGCTCGACTTCCTCGAGCATCTTTTCCACGGGCTTCTTGGCCTCTTCCAGCCCGACCAGCCGCTCCTTGCTGCGGGGATCATATCCCACCTCCAGGAGCGTTTCGGTTCCGGCAACGGACCCGAGGATCTTCGAGTTGATTTCCTCCGATGCGCGCAGGTGTCCGCCCACGATCTGCGCACGCTTGCCCTGACAGAGGATCATGCGGTTGGCGTCCACGTGGGAGTGCACGATCCCGTCGGTCACCACCACGTATTCACCGGCATCCACATGCGCATGCTCGATGAACTTCGAATACAGGCTCTTTCCGCAGCGGACCTTTCCCTCCGTCTTCGCCGCAATCCCCTGGTGCACGACAATATCGCCCTCCGCGTCGATCAGGCATTTCCCCACGCTGCCGAACACCTCGATATTTCCCGCCGCCTTGACGGAGAAGCCGTCCTCCACATTTCCCCGCACGATGACCGTACCAAGGAAGAGAATATTGCCGGTGTGCAGATTGACATCTCCGGGAATGGTATAGATGGGCTCTACATTGATCCTGCCGGCCAGCAGGAGAACCTGGCCGTTGATCTCGGCCGCCGCGGACAACCCGTCCTCGGAAAGCTTGACGTTCTTTCCCACGAGCAGGTCGCAGTCCTTCCCCTTTGCGGCCGGGATGGTGTTGCCCGTGACCGTCTGCCCCGGCTGGCCGGCCTCAGCGGGAATCTTGCGCGCAAGAAGCTGACCGGCCACAACGTTCTCCACGCGGGATATGTCCTTGAAGTCGACTCGTCCGTCCTTCTCTTTCAGTGTAACCTCATCGCGCTCCAGCCTGAAGTTGTGCACGACGTGGGCATTCGCGCCGTCACGGGCCTTGGTGCCTTCCGCGACTACGATGGGCCGGCCATACCGCGGCGAGTGCTCGATCTCCTCCAGCACGTCCTCCCGCACGCCGTGTACGACACCGCGGGACTGGAGGAAAGAGCGCAGGAAATCGATGGAGATATCCGCGCCTCCGCGGCCCGGCTCGGTGAGCATCAGGACGGCTTTCATCTCCCCGTCCGTGATGTCAACGGCGGCCGTGGCATCATGTGACGGGTTGTACTGCACATCCGCGACACGGATGTACTCGCCGTCTGCGTGCTTGACAACGCGTGACACCAGGGAAGGGTCGAAGTTGGAGACTCCGCGCAGGGACAGTTTCTCCAGGGCCATGATCTCGGTGGCCCGGGGCCCCCTGCCCTGGGGCTTCGTGACACGCAGAAGCGCTGCCGCTCCGGCGATACGCACGAACACCTCGCCGGGCCGGTCTTTCGGCTTTTCCTCCGGCCGTGCCGCGCTCTGCTCGCTGCGTTGGGTCTCCTCCTCCACTTCAACGGAGGTTTTCACTTCCTTCGATCTTTCGTAGACGTTGAGCTTCCAGAGCTTGCGTCCCATGCCGAGCGCGCCGGGAGTCCCTTTCTCCAGTATCTCGTACTCAAGCCCGCGGACGGGTATCCCGAGCTCGATAGAGGCCTTTTTAAGGGCTTCCGGCACGCTCTCTGCCTGTACCGCGATTGCACGGTTCTTCTTGTCTTCTGCAGACTGGAGCCGCATGTATTCCCGGATCTGTTCCAGGGTAACGACGGACGCGCTGCGCGGGTTGGTGGCGGCAGACATTTTTCGGGCCCCCTACACGATCCCTCTCTTGAAACTTGTAAGCTTGGCGCGCAGCCGCATGACCGCCTTGGTGTGAAGCTGCGAAACACGGCTCTCCGTGACCTCGAGAACTTCGCCGATTTCCTTCAGGGTCAGGTCCTCGTAATAGTACAGCACGAGCACCTTCTTTTCCTTCTCCGGCAGCTCCTTGATTGCGTCCACGATGACCCGCTTGATTTCCTCTTTTTCCACGATCGTGTCGGGGTTGAGGCTGCCGGGGCTTTCAATGCTCTCCGCAATGGAAATCTTGTCGTTGTCCTCTCCGGTGTACCAGATGTCGTGCAGTGAAAGCATCGAGGTGCCGCTGATCTTCAGCATCATCTGCTGGAACTCTTTCAGCTCCATTTCCATGCCGGAAGCGATTTCTTCGTCCGAGGCGGCCCGGCCGAGAGATGATTCCAGGCGACGCACGGTCTCTTCCACTTCACGAGCCTTCTGTCGGACCGATCGCGGCACCCAGTCTATGGTGCGCAGCTCGTCGAAGATGGCGCCGCGGATGCGCGTGACTGCGTACGTCTTGAATTTGACGTTCTTGCCAGGATCAAACTTGTCGATTGCATCAAACAGGCCGAACACGCCGAATCCGACCAGGTCGTCGAACTCGACGTTCTGCGGCATGCCGAGGGCGACCTTGCCCGCAACGTACTTTACAAGGGGCGCATACTGCCGCACGAAATAATCGCGCAGTTTCTGCTCCTTCGTGCGGCGATAGAGCTTCCACAGCTCTTCCTCGGGTTTTCCATTCCAAAGGCTTTCGGCCATATCCGCTCTATCCTTTATCTTCCCGTTTCAAGACCGTCCGAATAGCCCTCGCGATGGTAGCGGGATCCTGCCCGCTCACCGCCCCGCGCAGCGCGTCCTCGGGACGCGGCCCGCCGAGACGGCCGCTCCTGGCCTCTGCCCGCTCATCACTATCCTTCTCCACCGCTATCTCCAGGTTGGAAATGTCCGGCAGCCCGTCCCTGTCATCCGATATTCGCGGACCGGGACCAATGACGCCGGCGCTCCCCGCCGCATCACCGCTCTCAGCCGAGGCGCCTCGCGAATCGCGGCCTTTGCTCGGAGCCCGCGCGCTCCAGCGTTCACCCGATTCCTCCTCTGCAGCCGTATCTTGCCGGTCTTCGTCAGCCTCGCTGGCCCCGCCGCCGTCCTCGGCGGATTGCGGCAGCTCTTCCTCCAGCTCCCCGAGACCCTCCGATGCAGTCCCGTCGGTTCCAAATCCGCCGGCAACGTCGCCAAGCCCCGAATCCAGGGCCACGCCGTCATCCCCCAGGTCCGTACCGAGCGGCGACGAACCCTCCCCCGGTCCAAAAGGGCGCGATTCCTGCCTGACCGAACCGTAGCGTTCCCCCACCAGCGGGCTCTCTTCCGGCAATACGATGTCCACCCGTCCGCCTCGCCGGTCATCGGCGGTGTCCACGCCGCCGGTGGGAGCGGCGACTCCCTCCTTGGCCGCCTCCAGCAGATGCGTCCTGACAAGGTACTGCAGCGCCGCTGCCAGGCCGGCAAAGAGCATGGCCAGCAGGAGCGCGCGCGCAAACACGACACCAAAGGGATTGCGTGTGACGAGACCGACCAGCAAGGACAGGAGAAATGCTCCGGCCGCGCCTGCGGAAGCGGATTTCCAGTATTCCCCGAGAAAGTCCTTCACCGGACCGACCCCCCGAGGTAACAGTAGGGGAAAGCAGCCGCAGAGTCAACAATCACTCCCTTCGACCGCCAATTCTCAGTTTGCGTTGCCAAATGAGCGCTTCTCATTGTGCCTGCATATCCCTACTTGCCTCCAAACAGCTTTTTGAGGAAGGTGGGAATGCCCTTTCCGTCTCTGTAATCCAGGTCTTCCAGGCGGCCCAGGAGATGGCGGATGCAAAGGGACGCCCTGGACTTGGGCTCCAGAATGAGAAAAGGCTTCTGGCGCACTACCGCCGTGTGCACCGCAGGGTCGTCAAAAACAAAGCCCAGGTAGTCGACTTTCAGATTGAGAAACTGGCCGGCGATATTGATGACCCTCTCCGCCACCCTTTTTCCCTCGACGACAGATTTCACCCTGTTCACGATCAGCTTCAACCCAAGGTCGAGATTCTCGATCTCGGTGGCGATGATCTTGATGATCCCGTACGCGTCCGTGATGGCAGTCGGTTCGGGCGTGGTGACGATCAGCGCATCGTCCGCCGCCGCAATGAAAGAAATCACGTTGTTGCTCACCCCTGCGGCGCAGTCGATGATGAGAATGTCGGCGTTCGAAAGAGCGGCCAATTCCGATATGAAATCGCGCCGTTCGTCTTCCGTGAGGTTGGCGATCTTGGAAAACCCCGATGCGCCGGCTATTATCTTGATCCCGTAGCTCGTATCGACGAGGATCTCGGACAACGATTTCTGCTTGCGGATGAGATGGTAGAGATTGTAGCGGGGAATGACACCCAGGACGACGTTGACATTCGCCAGCCCCAGGTCGGCGTCCATGACGATGACCTTCTTGCCCGTCTGGGCATACGCAAGGGCCAGGTTGATGGCGATGTTCGTCTTGCCGACCCCCCCTTTCCCGCTGGAAACGGCAATGATGCGCGTGGCCTTGCGGCCTTCGGTCTCCGGTGCCTTTGCAGGGCGCTCCACCTTTCGGGCGACATCCGTGGCCCCTGCCCCGCCGGGTTCCTTCGCGCTCCGCGCGGCGTTCCCACCCACCAATTCCCGCAGCTTTTCCGCCTGGTCTGCCATCTTCAGCTCCTCCCGAAGCGGTTTTCAAGGGTCTCGCGGTCGATCCGGAACCCTTCCATATTCATGAGCATGCGCACCACGGTGGCCTCCTCAAGGTCCTGAGGTACTCCCTGCCCGTCGCAGAGGTATGCCACCGGCTTGCGGTGGCGCGCGAGACAGGAGATCACATTGCCGATACGCATCGTCTCGTCCAGCTTTGTGAGGATGACAGCCCGGTAGCCGAAGGGCTCGAACTGCCGGAGGATCTCCTCCGTGTCGCTGGCCTTGGTCGTGGCGGCGAGGGCGAGATAGACGCAGGCCTGGCTTCCGCAGCTGGCAAGGATCTCTTTCATTTCGGCCAGCTTGGCGAGGTCACGCGGACTTCGTCCAATTGTGTCCACCAGGATCAAGTCGGTGTTCTGGTAGAGAGCGAGGTTCTTTTGCAGGTCGGCCGCGCTCTCCACAAGGCTGACCGGAATTCGCATGATCTCCGCGTATGTCTCGATCTGCTGGCGGGCCGCAATACGGTAGTTGTCGATCGTGATGATGCGGACGCTCCGCGCGGGCCGGTGGCCGTCGCCGATCCCGTAGATGGCCGCGAGCTTCGCGATGGTCGTCGTCTTTCCCACCCCGGTGGGGCCTACAACGATCACGATCCTGGAGCCGCTGCCGTTGAAGCGCAACGGAGGGTCTATGTCGATCCGTTCGCCGATCCAGCCGACAACGGCGTTCTGAAGCAGCGCATAGTTCTCCAGGGTCTCCAGGGAGAACTCCTTGCGCGTCCTCTCGTGGAGGGAGATGATGAACTCCGACGAGAACTCGTTTGCCGTGAGCAGGTCGTCGATCTGGCGGAGCGCCGGGTGCGGGTCCGCGGCTGCGGGGGGCGGGGGGACCGTGCGGCTTTCCAGGGATTCCCTCAACCCCTGGATTTCCTTCAGCAGCACCTGAAGGGTCTGTTCCTTTTTCACCGTTTCCAGGATTTTCCTCTTTTCTTCTTCCACGTCCGCCTTCTTCCTCCTGCTGCCGTCTTCCGAGAGATATCCGGTCACCTCCACACCTTCCGCGGAGAACATCCCGAGAAAACCGCCCATGCGGACGCTGCGGTGCGTGAGGATGCGTGCATCGTCGCCGTAGCTGCTCTTCATTTTTTCTATGGCTTCCCTGTTCGACCGCGCCTGAATGGTGAAGTATTGCATGCCCTGGTTGCTCCTGCTTATCCTTCTATCCTTATCTCGCCCAGAGACTCGACGGTCACGTCAGACGCCACCTCGAGGCTCGAAATGACCGCAAGGTGCGGGATCTCGCGCCCGGTGCCTGACTTCACCAGCGGGCGCGCCGCCTCCGAGCAGAGAATCACCTCGTGCAGGCCCTGCTCCTGGACGGCCTTGACCGCGTTGGTGAGCGCGCTGATCCATTTGCGGTGCAGCGCGGGATCGAGTCCCGCTACAATGCCGCGGTTGGTTTCCAGCCGGGAGTCGATGATCTTCTTCTCCAGCGAGGGCTCGATGGTGAGAACTTTCAGCACCTTGTTCTCATCACAGTACTGGAGACAGATCTGCCTGCCCAGCGCCTGCCGCACCTTTTCTATCAGAAAGCCGATGTCTTTTGTCACGGTCCCGTAGTCTGCGAGGGTCTCCAGAATGGCCACCATGTTGCGCACGGATACCCTTTCCGTCAGGAGTCCCTGCAGCACCTTCTGGATCTCTCCGATACCGAGAGCTTTCTTGACTTCCTCCACCACCGCCGGGTAGTCGGCCTTCAGCGCGTCAAGGATGGACTGCACTTCCTGCCTGCCCAGGATGTCCGCGGCGTACCGCTTGATGATCTCGGTGAGATGGGTCGCAATGATGGAGGGAGGATCCACTACCGTGTACCCCAGGCGCTCCGCCCGCTCCCGGTCCTCCTCCGTGATCCACACCGCGGGCAGTCCGAACGCGGGGTCACGCGTCGGCTCTCCCTGAACCTCCTCCGTCTTCTTCCCCGGCTGGATGGCGAGGTAGTGGGCGATCTTGATCTTGCCGCGCCCCACCTCCACGCCCCGGATCTTGAAGGAGTATTCAGAAGGCTCGAGACGCATATTGTCGATGATGCGGATCCGCGGAACAACCAGTCCCAGCTCAAGCGCCGACTCGCGGCGTATCCGGGTGATGCGGTCCAGGAGCTCGGCACCCTGTTCCTTGTCCACCAGCGGAATCAGCCCGTAGCCGATTTCCAGGGAAAGGGGATCCAGCGGCACGACGGGTGAGATCTCCGCGGGCGCGGCCTTCTCCCTGTCCGCGACCTCCCTGCTCTTTGTCTTCTCATCCTCGGCAATCTGCTTGCGGGTCAGCGAGAATCCCAGGACGCCGATCAAGGCTGCCATGGGCAGGAGCACGTACCACGGGAACCCCGGCAGGAACGAGAGAACCACCAGGAATGCAGCGGCAATGAGGTAGGGCCGGGACTGGCTGGAGAACTGTTTTGTGATGTCCTTGCCGAATGAAGAGTCCGAGATGGCCCGGGTGACGATGATGCCGGTTGCGGTGGAAATGAGGAGTGCCGGCAGCTGGGTCACCAGGCCGTCTCCGATGGAAAGAGAGATATACGTATCGATTGCGACATTCCATGGCTCTCCATGCAGCGTCATGCCGACAATCAGGCCGCCGACGAT
>CAYTGX010000141.1:0-8466 GCA_964437385.1 uncultured Spirochaetaceae bacterium | reverse complement strand
TCGACGGGAATCCCGGCCAAAGCGGCGCAAGCCGCTTAGACCGGGAGGATGTCAATTGGTATGCGCCCTCGCCAATGCGGGATTCGTCGAGCCCCCAGCACCGAGCAGCAAAGCTTCAAGAAGGTCGGCCTGACCTGTCTAAGAGAACCTCGATCTGTTTCGGGGATGGCTTTGAATACAATTATGACATTCCGCCTCGGTGAGTGCATTCGAGTTCTCGGCGCCGCGATCGAAAACACCCGCAATGGGGTAAACACCCCATGTATTGCTATTTCACCGCCGTCGCGCTCGACAGATCACGGCTTATTGAGTTTTCTTCTATCCTAGCCCGGTGCAGTCTAAGTGCGTCGGCCTGAACCACGGACTATGAAAAAACAGGCCCGCTCAAAGCCCGCGAAACGCATACCGATCAAGGCCCCCTTGGATCGACCGGTATCCCTGCAAACAAGCAGGGTTCGGTTCCCCATTGTGGGAATTGGCGCGTCAGCGGGGGGACTGGAGGCAATGACCAAGTTCTTCGGCAATGTATCTGCCGATTCAGGAATGGCGTTCGTCGTCATCCAGCACCTCGATCCGACTCTCAAGGGCATGCTGCCCGACCTTCTGCAGCGGATCACCCCAATCAAGGTGCTTCAGGTTAAGGATGCGATGATCGTGCGACCCAACTGCGTCTACGTGATACCCCCAAACAAGGACATGTCCGTACTCCATGGGAGGCTTCATCTGCTTGATCCGGCAGCGCCACGAGGCCTTCGTCTACCGATCGATTTCTTTTTTCGAACCCTCGCCGAGGACCAACAGGACCTCGCTGTCGGAGTAATCTTGTCAGGCATGGGCAGCGACGGGACTTTGGGAATTAAGGCGATAAAAGAGAGATCGGGATTGGTCCTTGTGCAGGAGCCGGCTTCCGCGGGGTTTGACGGGATGCCTCGGAGCGCCATCGACACCGGGTTGGCAGACTTTGTGGCCTCCGCCGAGGAATTGCAGGGCAAGATCGTCGGCCTCATGGGCCATGTCCCACCCAAGGACAAACTCGAAGCCCCGTTGGAGGAGAAGATGGTAAATGCCCTCGACAAAGTGATCATTTTACTGCGCTCAAATACCGGGCACGATTTTACGCTTTACCGACGGAGTACGCTCTACCGGCGCGTTGAACGCCGAATGGGTATCCACCAAATCACCAAAATCGCCACCTATATTCGGTATTTGCAGGAAAATCCCCAGGAAGCGGGAATTCTTTTCAAGGAACTGCTGATCGGCGTGACCAGCTTCTTTCGTGACCCCGGAGCCTGGGAGAAGCTTTCTGGGAAAGCGCTACTTACGCTCCTTGCAGAACGGCCATCCGGATCGGTATTTCGGGCCTGGGTCGCGGGGTGTTCGTCGGGTGAGGAAGCCTATTCGCTGGCGATCATTTTCAAGGAGGCGCTTAGCCAACTGAGGCCCAGGAAGGAGCTAACCCTGCAGCTTTACGCGACGGATCTTGATAGGGACGCGATCGCGAAGGCGCGCCAGGGGTTTTATCTCGATAGCATTTCCACAAGCGTTTCGAAGACCCGATTGGGGCGCTTCTTTGTGAAGGAGGACAATGGCTACCGAGTGAACAAAGAGATCCGGTCGATGGTGGTTTTTGCGCCCCAGAACCTCATCACCGATCCGCCATTCACAAAGCTCGATATCTTCTGTTGCCGGAACCTGTTGATCTACCTGACACCCCAGCTGCAAAAACGCCTGATCCCCCTGTTCCATTTCATCCTGAGGCCCGGTGGGCTGCTATTCCTTGGCAGTTCGGAAAGCATCGGAGGTTTCAACAGCCTATTTACGCCGATCGCATCAAAGGAGAGGATATTCCGACGGCGTGAATTCATCCTGCACGATGACAAGTTCAATTATCCGACCGTGTTCACGCCCGTCGCAACGGCCCGTTACAATTTGCCCGACCCATCTGCCCAGCCCGCCGCGAGCCTCCAGACCCTTGCCGACCAGCTGATCCGTGCCCGCTTTGCACCCCCGGCCGCTTTGGTGAACAAGGATGGCGACATTGTCTATATCAGCGGCCACACCGGGAAATATCTGGAGCCCGCCGCAGGAAAGGCCAATTGGAACATTGTCGCCATGGCCCGCGAAGGTCTGCGATACGATATTAGCAGCGCATTGCAGAGGGTTGCGCGCACCAGGAAGCCGGTCATAACGCGCGGGTTAAGGGTCGGAGTCGGACGCGACGCGCGAGCTGTGGATATACACGTACAGGCGTTGGAGGAACCCAAGGAGCTCGCCGGTATGATCCTTGTGGCTTTTAACGAGTCGCCCAATGCGGTCGAAACACTCAGCGGGGAAAAACCTCACGGCCCCACTGCCCGACAAGGACACTTGGAGCGTCAGCTGCGTCTTGCTCGCGACGAGGCCAAGACCAACCGCGAGGAGATGCAGACATCTCAGGAGGAGCTCAAGTCGATGAATGAAGAGCTCCAATCCACCAACGAAGAACTGCAATCGACCAACGAGGAACTGACGACGTCAAAGGAGGAGATGCAGTCCCTGAATGAGGAACTGCAGACTGTTAACGCGGAACTTCAGTCCAAGCTCGATGAGCTCTCATCGTCAAACAACGACATGAAGAACCTGCTAAATAGCACGGACATCGCTACGGTGTTCCTTGACAATGATCTGCGTGTGCGACGCTTCACGATTCAGGCAAAGGCTATATTCAACCTCATTCCAGGCGATATCGGCAGGCCGATCACCGACCTTTCATCGGAATTACTTTACCCGGGGATGGAAGCGGACGCCCATGAGGTGCTGCGGACACTCGCCATAGTCGAGAAGTCAGTTAGTACATCCGATGGACGCTGGTTCTCGATGCGCATAATGCCCTACCGCACGTTGGACAACCGGATTGATGGCATTGTCATCACTTTCGCAGACATCACCACAGCCAAGAAGCTTGAAGCCAGCCTTCGCGAGAAGCACCGCGAATTGGAGAAACACTCCGCCAGTCAGGCCCTGGCGCTTACGCGTCCGGGGGCGGAACAAGAGAAGAGGACCTCCAAGGCCGGATCCTCCGCCATGGGTATCGGTGATGCCGGGACGGCCGCCGCGAAAAAGAAGAACCTATGAAGACGGCGTCCTCTGACCCACCTAGCCTGCGCGAGCGGTCCGAACGCAAGCTCAGACAGAAAGGCAGCAAGAACGGCGCTGCCGAGGCGGGAAATGACACCCAGAGACTTTTCCATGAGCTCCAGGTACATCAGATCGAACTCGAGCTGCAAAATGAAGAGCTGAATCATGCAAATGCCGTCGTAAGCGCGACCCTGGAGAAATATACGGATCTCTACGATTTCGCCCCGGTGGGATATTTCTCCTTGGATGAGAAGGGCCAGATGGCGGAATTGAATATGGCCGGCGCCGTGTTGCTCGGGATGGAACGTTCGCGCCTCACGGGGCGCCGCTTCCAGCTTTTCGTGGAACCCAAGAGTCGGCCCGTTTTTCAGGAGTTTCTCGATCGCTTGTCCTCCGGAAGTGACAGGCAATACTGCGAAGCTGAAATGCTAAAGGAGTCGGGCGAACCATTCTGGGCGGAAATTGCAGGCATCGCGACGCCAACCTCCGAACCTTACCAGAAACTGTCACGTATCGTAGTTTCCGACATTTCGGCGCGCAAAATCGCTGAGAAGGAGCATAAACATATTGGGGTTCTTGCCGCAGCGATCCGAGAACTTGAAAAGGAGATTGTTCGGCGCAAGGCGACTGAGGTATCTCTCAGGAAGAGCGAGGCTCGTTTTCGCAAGCTATTGCACCAGTCGCGCTTGCTGGAGACACGGTTGCGCCACATGACTCGCGAGATGCTCGAGGTGCAGGAGTCTCAGAGGAAGGAGATCAGCCGCGAATTGCACGACGAGGTCAGCCAGATCTTGCTGGGTATCAATGTCCAATTGGCGATCTTTGCTAAAGTCGCCGCGACACATCCCGCGAGGGTAAAGAAGGCGATAGAGCCCCTCCGTCGCGTGGTGGAAAAATCTGTTCGTATCGTGCACTTATTCGCCCGGAAGCTCCGGCCCGCCATGCTGGACGACCTTGGGCTTATTCCGACCCTTCGTACGTACATAGAAAACCTTCCGAAGCGAAAGAACCGGACGATCCGGTTTACAGCAGACCCGGCCGTCGAATCCTTGGATAACGATCGCCGCACGGTCTTCTACCGTATAGCTCAGGAGGCTCTCACTAATGTCATCAAACACGCACAGGCGAGCCTAGTTAACGTGAGCGTTTTGAAGACCCCAAAGGGTGTCTTCATGGAAGTCGCCGATAACGGAAAATCTTTTGATGTTAGCCGTCTTTCGACAAGTGGCTGGCAGAACCGGCTTGGCTTGGCTGGAATGCGCGAGCGCGTGGAGATGTTTGGGGGCGAATTTTCAGTGGTGTCTTCGCCGGGCAATGGCACTTCAATCCGAGTCGAGATTCCGATGCAAGCGCGCTGATAGGGACTGTCACGGACGGGTCTTGAGTCCGTACGTATCCGTTGCTCTAGACCCGTTGAGTGCATCGCCTAAAAGAGGTGCGCACCTGTCCGGGTGGACCGGAGTCCAGGTAGGCTAACACCCCATAAGCTCGGCTAGGATGCTGTTTGTCTAATCCGCCCGGGCTGAATGATACTCCCTAATGAAGTATAAAGGCAAAATCTCTCCCCCAAAGGTGACTCCTCTACCCAAGAGTCCCACAGGCATCCGGGGTCTTGATGAGATTACCGGTGGAGGTCTTCCCCGTGGACGCCCAACGCTGGTCTGCGGCGGAGCCGGATGTGGAAAGACACTGCTCGCCGCAGAGTTCCTCGTGCGCGGGGCTACGCTGTTTGACGAACCTGGCGTGTTGATGGCGTTCGAGGAAACCGAGGCAGAGCTAGAGGCCAATGTCGCGTCTCTCGGCTTTGACCTGACCGGCCTTGTTCGCCGAAAGAAGATCGTTGTCGATTACGTTCATATTGAGCCCGGCGAGTTCCAGGAGAGCGGCGACTATGACCTCGAAGGGTTGTTTGTCCGCCTCAACTACGCGATTGATTCAATCAAAGCCAAGCGGGTCGTGCTGGATACGCTTGAAGCCCTATTCGCGGGCCTGCGAAACGAGGCCGTCGTGAGGGCTGAGTTGCGCCGGCTGTTTCGTTGGCTTAAGGACAAGGGTGTAACCGCTGTAATCACCGCGGAACGCGGGCGCGAGCAACTGACCCGTCACGGCCTGGAGGAATACGTATCCGATTGCGTCATCCTGCTTGACCATCGCGTCAACGACCAGATCGCGACCCGCCATCTGCGTGTGGTGAAATATCGCGGCGCGTTGCACGGCACCAACGAGTTCCCATTCCTGATCGGCGACGACGGGTTGAGCGTGCTGCCCATCACGTCACTGGCGCTCAATCACAAGGTGTCTACCAACCGAATCGCCACCGGCATCGCTCGACTCGACGCGATGCTGGGAGGCCGCGGTTTCTTTCGCGGAAGCAGCATCCTGCTCACCGGCACTTCGGGCACCGGCAAGACGATCATCGCCTCTAACTTCGCCCAGGCGGCAGCCAAGCGCGGCGAGCGGGTCCTCTTCTTTTCATTTGAGGAATCGCCAAACCAGATCATCCGCAACATGCATTCCATCGGTCTGCGTCTTGAGCCTCTTGTGAAGCGCGACCTGTTGCGTTTCCATGCCACTCGACCCTCCCTCTACGGTCTGGAAATGCACTTGGCCACGATGTTCAAGGAGATCGCCAATTTTCAGCCGCATGTCGTCATCATTGACCCCGTGACAAGCCTGATGGATGCCGGCACGGAATCGGAATGCCGGGGGATGATCACGCGGCTGATCGACTACCTTAAGGCCGCGGAGGTGACGACGCTTTTCACCAGCCTGACGCAGGGAGGCCATGCGCTTGCCCAAAGCGAGTCGTCCATGTCGTCGCTTATGGATGCCTGGATCCTGCTGCAGGACTTCGAAGGCAACGGGGAGCGCAACCGCGTGCTCTATGTGCTCAAGGCACGCGGCATGGCGCATTCGAACCAGATCCGCGAGTTCCTCATTTCAGACCGGGGAGTCGACGTCGTTGATGCCTACATTGGTCCCAGCGGCGTATTGACCGGATCGGCGCGCGCAGCGCAGAGTTCGTTGGAGAAGGCCGCCTTGCTGGCTAGTCAGCAGGAGGCCGCACAGCTCAAGCGCGAGGTGGAGCGAAAGCGCAAGGCTCTCGACCGTCAAATCGGCGACCTGCGATCCGACTATGAGGGCGAGGCATTGGAACTGCGTCGCATCGCAGAACAGGTCGGCACGCGCACCTTCGTGCTGGGCACGGAGCGGGCGGCCTCGGGCCTCCTGCGCCAGGCAGATACAAAGGTTGTGGCCCAAACGCGGGTCCGCGCAAGGCATGGCAACAACGGCAATGGAACCCCATGAAGAATGCTCCCGTAAAGCGAAAGACTTTGGCTTCCCGGGCTCGAATTCCAAAGCTTTGGCAGTTGAGACTTTACGTCATGGATTCCACCCCGAATTCGGTCTTGGCGTTTTCAAACTTGAAGAGCGTATGCGAAACCCACTTGAAGGGCAGCTATCGCATCACGGTGGTTGATCTGTTGAAGCACCCAAAGTTGGCCAAAGGCGACCAAATCCTGGCCACACCCACGGTCGTTCGGAGACTGCCGAACCCCGTTCGAACCATCATTGGAAACTTGTCCAACATAGAGCACGTGCTCGTCGGCCTGGACCTGCGCGCTTCCAGCTAGCCTCGGCGGCTACCCCTACGCTGAAAACAAAGAAGAATAGCCACGCGAAGCGAGCCTTCGAGAAGGCTATGAGCAACCGCACCGAAGGAAAACATTTCCTTCGGCTCTACGTTGCGGGAGCTACGACCCGATCACGCCAGGCCCTCCGCCACGTGTATCAACTGTGCGAGGCGGACCTGAAGGACCGATATGAACTCGAGGTGATCGACGTCTACCAGCAACCCGAGCTCGCCCGTGACAACCAGATCGTCGCGACACCGACGCTCGTAAGGGAATTCCCCCGGCCCATACGCAGGTTTGTGGGCAATCTCATGAACGCAGCCGCTCTGTTCGGAGACCCAGATGTACCGGCACTTGCCAAGGCCGCCTCGTGAGCGCGACCCGCAAACGAATCCCTGCCCGCTCCTGCAGAGACCAAGAGTTGGAAAACCTCCGAGTGAGTCTGGCCGAGGCGAACCAGGCGCTTCGAGCCATTCGGGGTGGAGAGGTGGACGCAGTGGTGGTCGCAGGCAAGCAGGGGCCGCAGGTCTTCACCCTTCAAGGTGCCGAGCATGCCTACCGGGTGCTCATCGAATCGATGAATGAAGGAGCGCTGACGCTCACGTCCGACAAGATGATCCTCTATTCGAACCAGTGCTTTGCCAGGATGATCAAGGGCCCCCTGGAAAAGGTGATCGGGGGTTCATTTCGCCGCTACCTTTCAACGGCGGATAGGAAGTCCCTGCGGCAGGTTCTGAAACGGGGCGACGCCGCGGGAGCCAAACTCTACGTGAAGCTGATCGTCGGCGATGGCTCGCAATTGCCCGTGCAGATCTCGATCCGCCCGCTGGACAAGACCGGAACAAACCGCGCCACGGTCGGGATGGTGGTGACGGACATGACGGAAGCCAGGAGGACGGAGGAGATGCTACGGGCGTTGACGCACCGCGTAGTGCAGGTGCAAGAGGTCGAGCGCGGGCGGGTCGCCTTCGAGCTTCACGACAACATCACCCAGCTCATCTGTGCCGTCCTCTTTCGCAGCCAGGCGCTTGCCGACAAGCTTTCCCCGCACGATGGAACGTCGAAGAACGAGGCCATAAAGCTCCGGGAGCTGCTCAGCGAGACGGCGGCCGAGGTCGAGCGAATCTCGCACAACCTGGGCCCCAATGTCTTGGAGCACTTGGGCCTTGTGGCCGCGATGAACGATGTCGGGGCAGAGTTTGAGACTCGGACGGGCGTCAAGGTGAAGCTCGTGTACTCCCATTTCTCGCAGCGCCTTAGTGCCGAAGTTGAACTGGCGTTCTTCCGCATTCTTCAAGAGGCGCTCAGGAACATCGAGAAGCATGCGGCGGCCCGCCGGGTCTGCGTGCGCCTTAGCCGGCAGGGCGTTTTGGCTAGGCTGACGATCAATGACGATGGAATCGGCTTTCCCACTGGCCTGGCCGATGCCCGAAAACCAGGGAAAGGCGGCCTTGGCCTCCTTAGCATGCACGAGAGAGCGGCCTGTGTGGGAGGCACCTTCAGCCTGAGGTCCATTGAGCACCTAGGCACCGAGATCGAGGTGCTTGTACCCGCGGCGGCACGAAGCGTGGAGGCCAACTGAGTTGGTCTTTGGCAAGGTAGCCCGGGCCGTCGGCATGTCCTGCGAACGTGTGCCTCCGGCGGGAAGGCGGCGTCCAAAAAGTGGTGGCAAGACCCGGAATCGAACCGGGGACACAAGGATTTTCAGTCCTCT
>CAYTGX010000140.1:0-8939 GCA_964437385.1 uncultured Spirochaetaceae bacterium | reverse complement strand
CGGCCACATCCGCTGCCTGGAGCTCATGGAAGGACTGGCGCAGCGGGGCAACCATGTGGCCGTCCTTCTCAATTCCGATCTGGAGTACAGGCCCCGCTACTTTTCAGAGATACGGATCGCCGCCTCGTACACGCGGAAGAGCTTCCCGCCCGCCTCCGTGGTTTTCCGATGGGCAACAGAGGCCTGGCTTGAAGCGGGAGGGCTCACGGAAAAGCCCGACTTCGTGCTCATTTTCGGGGAAGTCCATTTTCGCGCTGCCGCCACCGTCAAGAAGAGATTGCACGTCCCGATCCTTTTCGGGCTCCAGAGCAACACCGTGCGGGAGGCGCTTATTTCCATAAAGGAGAATGTGTTCCGCCCGCATAAGCTTGCGCGAATTGTTTTCGACCTCCTGCACTACAGACTGTACGAAACCCGGATCGCGCGCACCTGTGATGCAATTGTCTTTCAGAGCTCCTTTGACCGTGACGACTTCCTGTCCAGGAATCGAAACGCGGCCGGGAAATCGTTCGTCATCGGAGGCAACATCGGACTTCCACGGTTTACCGAAGAGAGCCGCGGCATGAACCGGAGCAAAGACCTGCGCAAGATCCTCTTCATGGGGACCCTGGGCGAGCGCAAGGGACTTCGCTATCTCTTCCAGGCCTTTGATATCCTCCGGGTGGAAGGAAGGCAGGAGATCGAGCTGCATGTCGCGGGCCCTGGCACGGAACAGCAGCGCGCCTGGTTCGAGCGGTTCGCCGCAGCGCGGGGCTTTGCCGGTGAGGTGAAGTACTATGGCCGGGTGCCGAGCACATTCCCCCTCATGTCAGAGTGCGATATCCTGGTCGTTCCCTCTATTTTCGACAGCTACCCGGACGTGGTTCTCCTGGGCCTCCATGTCGGAATTCCAGTCATAGGGAGCAGAATCGGAGGCATACCAGACATGCTGAACCACGAGGAGCTGCTCTTCCCTCCGCGGGACGGCCCCGCTATCGCATCGATCCTGCGCCGTTGCCTGGAAGAGCCCGGGCACTACGCGGAGCTTCGTGCTCTCTGCGCCCAGCGTCGCGAGAATTTTCTCTTCGATTGGCCCGCGGCATGGGAAGGGGTCGCATCCGGGATGGTTGGCAAATGAAGATTGTGCTTTTCGGAGGAGGCGGCTTTATCGGCTCGGCCGTTACTGATCGCCTGCTGCGGGACGGTCATGACGTGAGGATCCTCGAGCGCGCTCGCGTCGTAAAGTACCGTGAGTTCGGCAACGGGGAGCGCCTGGAATGGGTTGCCGGTGACATGCAGAGCCCCCACGACCTCGCTTCGGCGATCGATGGCATGGACGCGGTTCTCCACCTCGCCTCCTCGACGCTGCCGAAAAACTCCAACGAAGACACCGTGTTCGATGTGCAGAGCAATCTCGTTACGGCGCTGCACCTGCTCAACGCAATGGTCGCCGGCAAAGTGGGGAGAGTCATTTTCATCTCCTCCGGCGGCACGGTCTATGGTGAGCCGAAATACCTGCCCATCGACGAGTTGCACCCGACGAATCCCCTCGTCTCATACGGCATCATCAAGCTGACGATCGAGAAGTACATGCTTCTGTATGAGCGGATGCATGGCATACGGACTACAATCTTGCGAGTATCAAATGCCTATGGCGAACGGCAGAGGGTCGAGACCGCCCAGGGGGCCGTGAGTGTCTTCCTGCACCGCGCCTTGCGGGGCCAGGCAATCGAAATATGGGGGGATGGGAGCGCTACCCGCGACTTTGTCTACGTCCAGGACGTTGCCGACGCCTTCGCAAGAGCTCTGGAGTATGAAGGGGATGCCAGGATATTGAACATCAGCTCGGGAGCGGGCGTCAGTCTCAATGATCTTGTACGCTTGCTGGAGGAGTACATCGGCCGCCGGATCGAAACGCGCTACCTGCCAGGCCGGCCTTTCGACGTGCCTGTGAGCGTATTGAGCAATGATCTTGCCAAACGGGAACTGGCATGGACGCCGAAGGTCGCACTGAAGGAAGGGATCTCGCTCACGGCAAATTGGATACAGAGAACACTTTAGCGGGGCAGCGGGCTGACCAGGTCCTGGTAAACCGACAGAAGCCGCTTTGCGCTCTCTTTCCACGAAAAGCGTGGAATGCGCGCCAGGCCCCGCTTCACCAGGCCGGTACGGAGGGCGGTGTCGGAGATGACGTCATGAATGGCATGTGCAAGCGCAGCCGCGTTGTGCGGGTCTTCCACTACCATGGCAGCATCTCCCACGATCTCGCGAATCGCGAATCCCGGCGTAGTCACGACAGGGCATCCGCACGCCATTGCTTCGACGTTCGGCATTCCGAATCCCTCTGCCAATGAGGGAAAAACGAACACCGAGGCGGCGTTCATCAGCTCAGCCACATCGTGGTCGGGCACGAATCCAGGAGCAAAAAAGCGCTCTGCAATGCCCAACTCCTCGGCGCGCTCCCTGACCGGCTTGTCGCTCCATCCGCCGCCGGCGCACACAAGGGCGTGAGGCACCTCGTGCTGCTCCACCAGGCGTGCAAATGCGTCCAGCAGGACCCAGGGATTCTTCCGCTCGGAAAAGCGGCTGACATGGAGAACGTAAGGCCGACGGATTCCGTACCTCTCAGGCGCGGTCACTTCTTCAGCAGGCATGACTCGGTACGCGGGGGCAAGCCCATTGGTGCAGATGGTAATTCGAGCAGGATCCACTCTGAAACGCTCGACGAAGAAGCGCGCGCTGGATTCGGACACCGTCACGATTCGATCCATGCGCCGCGCGTAAAACGGCACGATCAGGTGCTCGTGGGCAAGCTCTATTTTCCCGTACTGCTCCGGCACGAGGAACTGCTCGGCGCCGTGTATCGTTGCCACTTTCCTGCCGGGAACGCCCCATATCGGGGCATAAATGGTGAGGGGCGCATAGTGGACCACGTCGAACTTTTCCCGGCGAAGGACGGCGGAAGCGAAAACCGGGTTGCGGGGTACGATGAGCTCCCGTGCCCGCGCGTAGACAGGGTTGTCGCTCGGCCGATAGTGGACCAGCGTGAAATCGAACCTGCCGCCGTTCAGATCGAGGGCGGCGTTGAGGATTTCGTTCAGGTGATGACCGGAGCCTGATGTCCAGTTATCGAGCTGTTTGGTGAAGACCGCTATTCTCGGCAGGGTGCTTTCTTTTCCCACGGCGCCATGATACACGTTCGGTGAGCCCAGCGAAAGTGAGCCAGCAGGAATTGAGCCGCATCACCGTCCTCTCCATTCACGATCGAATCGCCTGCTTCCACTCGCTGAAGCCTTTTCTCTTCTCACGGGAACCCCGGCGCTTCCGGTTCACGGACTCTCCTGAGTGGTGCCTCCGGAAAGACCGCAATGATGTCCTCATCATGGTGCGCCGCTTCATCAAGCCCGACCGCGTGGATCTCGATCTCATGCGGAAGCTCAGGGGCAAGTACCGTCGCATCGCATTCTTCCATGACGACGCGGGCGGAGGGATCCCTCGCCTGGATGTGCTGCCGTTCGTCGACCTGTTCTACACGAAGGCGCTGTTCCGCGATCGCAGCCTCTATGCAAAGCCGCTGTACGGCAAGGAGCTGTATTCTGACTTCTTCCACGCAAAATACGGGGTCGTCGACCCGGCCCCTCGCCAGAGGCCAACGGAGTCACGGCCCGCGGAGCTGGGGAAGCTTCGAATTTCCTGGAACATAGGGATCGGCGACTATCCGAGGGGCACGCAGCGTCAGCGCGCCGGCGTTGCTGTCTCCATCCCATTCGGATTCATGGCCGCCAAAGCATTCTACGGACGGGGACGCCTGCCGATGGATCCTGTTGCGTCGAACAAGGGGCTGTATCCCGTGCATGCGCGGCTCGGCCTGGCCGGCCCGCCCTCCATCGCCCATCAGCGGGTGCTTATTCTCGAGCAGATTGCCGGAAAGCCCGATTTTCTTGTCGGATCCGTGTCTCAGCGCCGCTTCAACCATGAAGTTGCCAACTCGCGCATCACGTTGAGCCCATTCGGCTGGGGCGAGCTGTGCCTGAGGGATTTCGAGGCTGTGCGGAGCGGTTCTCTGCTCCTCAAACCAGACATGGCGCACCTCGAGACATGGCCTGACATTTTCGTTCCATCGGAAACATATGCGCCTTTCGACTGGGAGGGACGCAGCCTGGTCGAACGCGCCCGGTACTGGCTTGCTGACGAGGCTGCGCGTTCACGCGTGGCCAGACAGGCCTACGAGAGCTATTGTGACCAGCTGGCGGGCCTGGATGCACGCTTCGAAGCGGCGATGTCGGAAATCGGGGGAGGGGAGTGAGGAAGAGCATGGCACGGTACACCGTCGGACAGATTGCCGCATCCCTGCCGCCCCAGAGATGGCGCATCGACTCCCCGCTCACGCTTGTATTCTTCAGACCGGTTTCTTTCCTGGCAGCCTGGTTTTTCCTCGCGCTGGGCTGGAGCCCCAATGCCGTGACGTATCTCTCGGCCCTGCTCTGTGTCGGGGGATTTGCATTTCTGGCCGCCGGCCCGGCCTGGGCCGCTTGGGTCGGTCTGGGCGCTTTCTTCATTTTTGATATCCTTGACTGCGCTGATGGCAACATGGCCAGAGTGCGGAAGACCGCCAGCCCCTGGGGTGAGTGGGTGGATGCATTCGGCGGCTACACTGCGTACACGACGCTCCTCCTCGGCGCAGGGGCTGCCGCACAGGCGCAGAGCATGGGCTCCCTGCCGGGCATAGCAGGGGCCGTCCTTCCATGGGCCGGCGGCTGGACTCTCGTGGGCGGCGCCGCGGCCGCCGCCAACCTCTTCATGCGCACGATCTACCAGGCCCGTCGGGCGATCAAGGCGGATCCCGGCCGGGCGAGCGTCAGCATGGAAAAGAGACTCAGTGAGTACCTTGGCGTTTCCGGCCTTCTGCTGCCTTCCCTGGCCCTGGGGCTCGGGTTCGGCTTCCTCCCGTGGGTCGTCGCGGCATACGCGGTTTTTTATTGCGGCGGATGTCTTCTGGTATCATTGAACCTGATACGCAGTGTGGAGGCTGAGAGCAAATGAACCTCGGCACATGGACCGCCGAGCTGGGCAAAGAGGCCCCTCCAGGCCGGCATGACCCAGACCTCTTTGGCAGACCGTTCGCGACCGCGCTGAAGGTCCTCTGCCTCGCAGCGATCATCGCGGTTCCCCTTCTCCAGTCCTTCAGGGGCCTGGACCTGACGGATACGGGATTTGTCGCGACGAACCAGCGTTTCATTTTCAGCGACCCTGCACGCGTCGCCTACTGGTTTCACCTGTGGCTTACAAATGTCCTGGGCGGCATAGTCGATCTTGTTTTCGGCGCATGGGGCCTCCTGCCCATGAAACTGGCTGCGGCAGTGATCTTCTGGGGAACCGCGGCTGCAGCTTTCAAGCTCTTCAAAGGGGCCATGCCGAGGGAGCTGCTCTGGGTCGGAGTGGCCGTCTCGATCGTCTTCGGCTTTGCCGACAAGATCAACATCATCCACTACAACAACCTGTCAACACTCTTCATGGCTCTCGGGGCCTGGATGGTCGTTGACGGCTGCATCTCCAGGCGGCGGGGGCCGCTGTGCGCGGCCGGGTTCGTGCTGGGGCTGAACGTGCTGGTGCGGGTGCCGAATGCGCTGGCCCTCGGTCTCATCCTCATCCCTCCCATACTCGATGCGGTCGCGGCCGGCAGAGCCGGACGCCTGCGCCCGGATTCCAAGGGGGTTCTCTTCTACCTCGCGGGGGCCGTCGCCGCGCTCCTGATAGGTTTCTCGGCAATGGCAGCTCTCGGTCACTTCCCGTTGTATGTGGCGTCCCTGCGCGACCTGGGTGCTTCAACGGGAACGGAAGGCTCGCAATACCGCTCGTCCCTGTTGTTCCTGCGTCCTGCTCGGGATGGAGTGCTCGCTGTCGTGCTGGGAGCTCTTTTCCTCGCCGTGATCGCGGCGCTGGCCGCCGTGGTCGGCCTGCTCAAGAACCGCACCATGCGGGCCGGGCTGGTCCTGCTGGCAGGCGTTCTGTTGTGCGCTGGCTTTTTTCGCGGCTTTCCCGGCGACCCGGTGAGCTACACGGCCTTTCGCGCAATTGCAGGCCTGGGCTATTTCGCTGCCCTTGCTGCTGCACTGTTTCTTACCGCCCCCGGAGATCAGCGCCTCCGGGCCGGCTCTGCAATGGCTGCTGCCGTGGTGCTGGTCCTCACCGTCGGGTCTGATACGGCGATCAAGGTCTCCACGTACGCGTTCCCTCTGCTCGTACCGGGAATCCTCGGGGTCATGAGCCGGGTTGGCAGGGTGAAAATGCAGCTGAGCGAACGCGGCTTTCCGCCCCTTTCAGCCCTGGTGGTGACGATTCTCCTTGCCTCCCTGTCGGTATTCGGCATCGCACGCGGCATCTACAGGGATACTTCCGAAATGACACGCACCGTCAATCACCCGATGCTCGCGGGGATTTTTACGAGCCCGGCCCGTGCACAGGCGCTGGAGGAAGCCCTGCCTGTAATCTCTTCCTTCGCTCCGCCGGGGAGCGACCTTCTGGCCTATGACAGCCTGGGCCTCATTCATTTTGCTACGCGCACCAGGCCTTACCTGGACAATCCCTGGCCGGCGCTGTATTCGGCCTCCGAGCTGGAGTCAAGGCTCAAGACGAAAGAGGGGCAGGGCCCTCTGCCTGTCGTCGTCCTTGCCGCGCACAACCCCCGCTCGCCCGCGTGGCCGCTGAATCCGCAGCTTCCTGTGCGGGCGGAAGTGGTCAAAGCATTCATTGAGCGCCACGGATATACGCTGAAATGGCAGAATGACGCTCTCGCGCTCTACCTGCCGCCGGAAAGAAAACCATGAAGCTGTCCGTCTGCATTCCTGTCTACAACGGCGCAAAGACGATCGGCGCCCTCGTGGAGCGCGTCATGAGCGTCTGCGCGGGGCGGGACCTTGAAATCGTGCTTGTCAACGATGGAAGCCGCGATTCCAGCGAAGCGGTCTGCAATGGGCTGGCGGAACGCTTTGCGCACGTCACGGCCATCACGCTCCGGAGAAACTTCGGCGAGCACAATGCCGTGATGTGCGCCCTGGCGCACTGCACGGGTGACTATGCCGCCATTATTGACGATGATTTTCAGAATCCTCCGGAGGAGATCGAAAAGCTCCTGGAGGAAGCGCTGAAGGGCTTCGACGTCGTCTATTCGAAGTACCGGCTGAAGAAGCACAACGTCTTTCGCAACCTGGGCAGCGCCTTCAATGACGTGATGGCCACAGCCCTCATGCGCAAGCCGAGGGACCTGTACCTGAGCTCCTTCAAGATTGTTTCCCGGCCCATCATCGACGAGATCGTGAAGTACAAGGGCCCTTTCCCGTACATCGACGGCCTGATCCTTCGCGCTACTGCTTCCATCTCCTCGGTCTACGTGGAGCACAGCGCGCGGGAGGAGGGGCGCTCGAACTATACCCTCGGCAAGCTCGTCGGCTTGTGGCTCAACATGTTCGTCAACTTTTCAATACGGCCGATGAGGGTGATCAGCCTGGTCGGATTCACCACATCCGCCCTGAGCTTCGTGCTCGGGATCGCTTTCCTGGTGGAGAGGGTCCGTCATCCCGCTGATCCGCCGGGGTGGGCTTCCATCGTCGTTCTGGTCCTCTTCCTCGGCGGAGTCCAGACGATGGCTCTCGGCATCATCGGAGAGTATGTAGGCAAGAACTATCTGGACAGGAATGGAACCCCGCAGTGGACGATAAAAAGCACACGTACGCGAGGGAAGTAATTCCCCAGTTTATCCGGTTCAATATTGTCGGAATCTTGAACACGGCGCTCACCTACGTGATATACGCGGGCCTCGTGTTTCTCGGCGTCAATCACTTTATCGCCCTCGGGGCGGACTACGCGGTGGGAATAGTCTTCAGCTTCATGATGAACAAGAGACTCACCTTCCAGGTAAAGGGCCGTGGAAGCCTCGGGATGTTCGCCAGGATGGTGGCATCCTACCTGGTTCTGCTCGCGTTGAACGCGCTGATTCTCTGGGCACTCGTTGACAGGGGCGGCGTGAACACATACCTCGGGCAGGCCATTGCGCTTGTCGCAGTGGCCCTGTTGTCCTTTGCGGCACAGCGCGTCGTGGTCTTCAGGGTGCACCGGAGGGAGCCCAGTGGCGAGCATCATTAGGTTACCGTCTCACAGTGACGAAAGAGGTCGGCTCACCGTCATCGACAGGGTCCTTCCTTTCCCAATCGTGCGGGTCTACTACATGTACGCGGGAACGGGCAAGTCTCGGGGAGGGCATCGGCACCAAAAGACGGTGCAGGCCCTTGTGAGCGTTGCCGGTTCGTGCGTGGTAGAATGGACCAACGGCCGCCAGAGCGGCGTGGAAACCCTCGATGAGCCCGACAAGCTGCTTGTGCTGCAGCCCGAGGACTGGCACGTCATGAGGGATTTTTCACCGGATTCGATCCTTCTGGTGCTGGCAAGCGAGCATTTCGACTCCGCGGACTATATCGACGAGGGCTACGAATCTTGATCGAATACGAGAATCTCGGCAGGGCGAATGCGTCTTTCATGGATGGATACAGGACGGCTTTCGACAAGGTTCTCAAATCGGGGTGGTTCATCAACGGAGAAGAGGTCAAGGCGTTCGAGCGCGAGTTCGCCACGTACTGCGGAACCTCCGAATGCGTCGGTGTTGCCAACGGCCTCGACGCGCTCTACCTGGCACTCAAGGCATTCGGTTTCAAGCCCGGGTCCGAGGTGCTGGTCCCGTCGAACACGTACATCGCCACGATTCTGGCCATTGTGAACGCAGGACTGGTGCCGGTGCCAGTGGAGCCCGACATCCGCACGTATGAAATCGATCCGCTGAAAATCGAGGGCCGCATCACTTCGCGGACAGTCGCCGTGATGGTCGTCCATCTCTATGGAAAGATGTGCGACATGGATCCCATCATTTCCATATGCCGAACATCAGGACTGAAGCTTGTGGAGGACTG
>CAYTGX010000139.1:0-8976 GCA_964437385.1 uncultured Spirochaetaceae bacterium | reverse complement strand
CAGCACTCACGCTGGGTTGGTGATTTCGTGGGGGTGCGGTTTATTTGACGCTTACTGGGAAGCTGGTACGAAGATGCATCAAAACGGGATCCGCGGCCAGCGGCCGTATCAAGTTCAATAACGACGAATACGACCCAGTCGCGCCTGCCAGGGTTCTTGACCGGTTCGCACTGAGGGCGGCCGCCCGCGACTCCCTTGCGCGCGGCAGAAGCTATTTTCCTCCGACGTATTGCTGGACATTCAGCGGCAGTTCGCTGAATGTCTCCACTTTCTTTCCAAATTTGCCCAGGGTGTTTTCGATCACCAGATAATCGAAACCCGGTATTCGAATGTCATTCCAATGATTTCCGATTCCCCTCAGGGCAACATCCATCATTGTCACGATTCTTTCTCCCAGGGGCTCATTTGAATCGAGGGTAATGGCACCGAAGAACTCCTGGCATTCGGTATAGCCCGAATTGTGGGTCCCCGTGTACGGCTTGAGGAACTCGAGCTCGATGTCCTTCCCCGTCCGTTTTGAAACCTCGGCTGAATGTGCCTTGTAGTAGTCCACGAGCGCCTGCTCCTGCACTCGAGCGGGAAGGCCTTTTTCAGCTACCTCGCAATACTTTTCGTAGCCAATCATGTACGCATTTTCCACCAGATTGAACCAGTACTTCTGCTCTTCGGAGACTTCTTTCGCCGAGGAAACCATGATGACGGATCGACGAAGGCACGCGTTCAATCCATCGCGCTTCGTCCCAACGCCCAGGTGGACCCAGTCTCCCTGCCTGATTTCCCTGTTCAGTGCTTTGCCGATCAAAGATCGATTTGCTTCGTTCGCGCCCACCATGATGTCAAAGCCGAGCTCCTCGGCCCCCAGCTCCTTTGCAACGAGATATCCCCATGCCGCGACCTGGGTTTCAAGCATGCCCGGCTCCATCACGGCCAGCATCGCCTCCATGACCGTGTCGGCAATGACAGCCGCGTCCCTTATCAGTTCCATTTCCTGGACACTCTTTTCGTATTTCAGTCGGGCAAACACCTCAAAGCAATCCACCACGCTGTCGTTTCCAAAAATGGAGCGCAGGTGATCCACGAGAGAGGAAGGGATTATCTGGGGCGGGGTGAGAAGCGCGATCCTTTTCGGCATGACGCCGTTGTTCGCCTCGGACAGAACGTCCTCCAGCCGCTCGGCTTCCACCGGATAGACTTCATCGGCAAGCTGCAACAGCTCCAGCTTGTGCACCTTCGCTCCGGAACGGCTCGATCTCTGTTCCGCAACGTAGCCACCCTCCAGACCGGCAAGCAGATGAAATCCTGTTTTCCCGATGATACCGGCCACCTGCTCGACGGTGATATTCGTATTGCCGCCCAGGTAGGGCACATCCCCACAGTAATGCTCGTCGGAAAAGACCAGCCCGACCTCAATTCCGCGCCTCGCGAGCTCCTGGTATGTTTTTTCCGCACGAGAGAGGAACTCGTCCCTCCCTATCATCTTGAACTTGTCAATCGTGCGGGACTTTTCGAGGACCCTTCTCACCTTGTCGAAACGACAGGTCAGTTTCCGCGTGTTGATCGATTGTGCCGACATTCCTATTCCTTCCTTTCGTGGCCGCCCTTCAACCCTTGACGGCTCCCATGGTAATGCCTGATATGAACCATTTCTGGAAAGCTACGAAGACGATGATGATAGGGATTACCGTGATCATGATGGACGCGCTATAGGTGCCAACGGGAAGGAGAAATTTTCCTCCCGCGATCTTTGCAATGGCAACGGGAATCGTCTGCAGCTTCGGGTTCTGAAGAAAGACCAGGGCGAAGATGAACTCGTTCCACGTCTCAAGGAAGAGCAGGATAGTGCAGGAGGCGAGGGCCGCCTTCGACAGCGGCAGAATGACCCTGAGGAATATGGTCATCTCCGATGCGCCGTCGATCTTGGCTGCCTCTTTCATTTCTTTTGGTATTTCCTCGAAAAAGGATCTCAAGATCATGATTGCAATGGGGATCAGGATCCCAATGTAGGGAATGATGATTGCCAGATAGGTATCGATGAAACCGACGTTCTTCAGTATGAAAAACAGCGGTATGAGAAGAACCTGCGCCGGAATGATGAAGCTTCCAATGAGTATCGTAAAGAGCAGCTCCTTGCCCTTGAAGAAGAAATTGCTGAAACTGAAAGAGGCCAGCGCGGAGAACACTATTGCAATCACGATCGAGCTTACGGACGCTATCAGGCTGTTGCGAAACATTTCCACGAAAGACACGTTGAGGTTGGTGCTGGCGTAGTTCCACGCATTCTTGTAGTTTTCCAGCGTGGCAGCCTTGGGGACGAGGAATGCGTACGCATTGTACATCGTTTCCTTTGTTCGCACGGAAAGGGACAAGATGTAGAGAATGGGAAAAACTATCCCGACAATCCCCAGTGTCATCGTTATTCTTGAAACGATGTAGAATCCCTTGTCCCTCTTCTTGTTGATCCCGTAGGCTCGTGCCTTTCCGCCCGGTGCCCTGGTGTTCATGCTCGGACCTTTCCTCTTCGCAGCAGGCTTGTGCGGGTTATTCCGAATGCCAGCATCACCAGAAACAGGATCATTGCGATAGCAGAGCCGACTCCCATCCGGTTCGGGCCGTTTGCCGAGAACGAATAGTAGTACATCAAAGTCGTGAGAACCTCCGAGTTGTGAACGGGCCCGCCTCGTGTAAGGACGTAGACGATGTCGAAGACGCGAAAGGCACTGATCGTGTTGATGATGATATTGAGCACGATATTCGGAACGAGCACCGGAATGACGATGCCCCAGATCTTGCGCGTCCAGCTCGCGCCGTCCATGTCCCCTGCCTCGAGCATCTCGACGTCCAGAGATTGCAGCCCTGCGTACAGGATGAGCATGTTGTAGCCCAGCCATTGCCACACACTCACGAAAATGACGATCCAGATGGCAAGCTGGGTGCTCGACAGCCAGGAAAAATCGATATTCAGGATCTTGTTGAGCACACCTCCCTGCTCCAGTATCTTTCTCCACGCCAGGCTTATAGAAACCGGGGCCAGGACGCCCGGCAGGAAGATGATCGTGCGCAGCAGCACGCTGTTTCGAAAGTTGCCGAAATGGATAATGACGGCAAAGAGCAGTGCAATCGCGATCTGAATGGTGATGACCGACAGAGTAAAAAAGAACGTGTTTCGCAAAGCAATGAGGAAATACCTGTCGTGAAACAGGATCTTGAAGTTTGCCAGCCCGACAAACTCCTTCAAGTAGTTCTTGTCATATCCTGAAAAATTGAAAAAGCTCAGCAGAAGTGAAATGACCAGGGGCGCGACGATGATGAAAAGGCACACGATGAATGAAGGGAGGATGTAGAAGTAAGGTTTCGCGCCATCTTTCATGAGTTTTTGACGTTCCTTCCGGGCGAGGGGAAGGCTTTCACCCTCCCCTCATCTTTGACAATGCTATTTCTTGAATCCGCAGGTTTCGTCGAGCTTTGCCAGAACCTGGTCAACGCTCATTTGCGATAGCATCACGCTGATGATTCCATCCGAAAGCACCTTTTGAGCGTCGGCGTTCGCGTAGTAGACCTCGCTGACGACTCCCGGTGAATTGTAAAGCTTTATGAGATCGTTGAAGAGGGGATTCGCCGTCTTCGGCAGATTCCCCTTGTCCAGGCCGGCCGCTGGGTTGACACCATTCTTGATGAAAATGTTCGACGCCGTCGGACTGTTGGTCAGGCGGCACCACGCTACCGCCAGATCTTGGTACTTTCCTTCCGCGTACACTCCGATGTCGGAACCGAAGTTCTTGTTATAGACCGCCTGCGTGCCTGCCCCGACCATCGGATACTGCAGGAACCCGACATTGGGATTGCTCATGCTGTTTTCTTTTGGTGTCATTGAACCGGCGAACCAGTCGGCCTGAGCGTAGATGAAGATACTCTCTTTGTTCAGCCACTTGCCCAGCGCCTGTACCTGGTAATCCTGGTTGAGGGAATCCTTGTTCCAGACACTTGCCGCGTTCAGTTTTACAAAGGCATTGATCGCGTTTCTGAATATGTCCTGTTTCCACGAGATCTTCCCGTCAAAGGCATCCTGGACGATGTCGCCTGAGTAATTCTTTTGCTGCTGGTGGACATAATTGAAGAACGAATCATAGACGCACCAGCTTTCGAGGAATCCCGCCGTTATGACGTTCAGTCCCTTTTCCTTCGCGGGCTTCACCAGGCTGATGAAATCCTGGACCGTCCAGTCTTTCTTCATATTGCGCGCATCGATTCCGGCTTTCGCCAGGAGGTCCTTGTAATACCACAGGCCTTCCGTCCACACATCCTGGGGAATAAGAAGAAGCTTGTTCCCATACCTCAGTCCAGAAAAATCGAAGGAGGGGCCCAGCCACTTCTTCCATTCGCTGTCGATATCTTTCCCGAGATCGCGCAGGGAATCCGTCTTGCCTACGTCGGAAAGATCGGGCCCTGGGAAAATGGCCATGCAGTCCGGTCCCTTGCCCGAGGCAATGGCAGGTTTGAGGTACTCGTTATACGTCGGAGCGCCATATTGCTGGTAGTCAATCGTGTAGCCGGGGTGGGCCTTTTCAAAAATGGCGATGAGCTCCTTGTACGATTTCAGGAGCCCGTCGTTGCCCGCCTGAAAGTCCGTGAACTTCAGCGCGATGGCGCTTTTGACCTCTCCCGCGGCGAACGCACCAACCGTCAGGACTGCCACGAAGAACAGAATGATCGCCTTTTTCATACTCTTCTCTCCTTTATTTTGAAAATAGAGCACGCGCCCTTTTTCTCATGCGCCGCCTTCAGCCCGATAACGTCATCTCCGTCGAACGGGACTCTCCTCCTTTCCTGCGTGAACCATATTTCAAAGAGTGTTCGCGCTCCCGGCGCGCAGTCTTCATTCACCCGCGGGGCGAGGACCCTCGACTGCCCCTACGACTGTTCGCGGCCGTCGACTTTCGAACGATGAGCTCAGGGGCGATCTTGTAGACCTGGGACCTGGAGGTGCCCCCTGACCTTATTGCCTCCATGAGAAGCTCGCACACCTTGGTGCTTATCCCCAGCACGGGCATTCGTACTGTCGTGAGCGGGGGGGGAAGATAGCGGGAGATGTGGATGTCATCGAAACCGACAACGGAGACGTCGCGGGGAACGTCAATTCCCATGTCCCGGGCAGCGCTCACCGCTCCGATGGCCGTCAGGTCGTCGCAGGCGACGACGGCCGTCGGCGGATCCGACTGGGCAAGCATCGCCTTCATGGTGTCGTAGCCCCCATCGATCCCGCCCTTGCCGATCTGGATCCAGGAGGGCTGAAGGGACCTGCCGGTGGCCTTCATGAGCCGCTCGAACGCCTCCTGCCGCAGCTCGGTGTCGTCCAGCCAGTCGTAGCCGAGGAAACCGATTTTGTCGTGGCCGAACTCGAAAAGGTGGGTGAGAGCCAGCTCGATTCCTCTGTCGTTGTCCACCGTTACGACTGATCCGATCCCGGGGAACGGCTTTCGAAACAGGGAGACGACCGCCCTGTTCATGCTGACCACCTGCTGGATTTCCTTCTGTCCGTTCAGGAGGTCACCCATGATGATCAGGCCGTCGGCGTGACGGGTGTTCAGGAGGTTCTTCATTTCCAACGCTTCCCGCGGGTCGCTTTGCGCGTTGAAAAGGATGAGGTGGTAGCCGAGGCCGCGCAACTGGATGCTGAGATGCGATGCAAGCAGCGCGAATACGGGATCGTCCAGCTCTCGAAGGATGATGCCGATGAGGTCAGTCTTTCCTTTGCGCAGCGCCTGTGCTGATGGATTGGGAACATAACCGAGCTCCCGTGCAGTGCTGAGAACGCGATCCTGGGTTGATGCGCTTATGAAAGCCCCGGCCTTTTTATTTAGAACCCGGGAGACCGTGCTTTGTGAGACGCCTACTGCCTGAGCGACGTCCAGGGCGGTAATAGAGTGATCGCCTTGCGCTGGTTTTCGTCCATGCATACGATTGCGGCAATCGAATTATTGCATACGTGTGCACGCATGTCAAGTTTTTCTTCCGGATCGCCATCGTTCCCCTGTGGAACCTGTTTTGGAAGCTCCTTTGGAACAAGTCCGGCCCAACGTTCTTCTCATCTTGATGGCCGCCGCGACAGGCAGGCGGAAATTGCCCAAGTCTTTCGCATAGCGCGAATCGTACACGGCCGCGAAACGCCTGAAGTGGTCGCGGAGGACATGCTGAAGCGTGCTGGTCCCGTGCTTGACGTATGCAAGACGCAAAGGGCTGGATAGAACTGGAATCGGCGGCACACAGCCGGGAACGGCGGAAAACAGCGTTGCGCTTCCATGTGTCCCCGGGTCTCAGGCGGCCGAAAGCGAAGGCATGCGCAGATCTTTCTCCTGCACTCACCTCTGAGCATAAGGGAGCCTGACTGTGAGACGTACATGTCGAGCAGGCGCGAAAGCGGGTCTTAGTGATCTGGCGGTGGTGAGTGGAAGCGCCGTCACTTAACGGATAAAAGGTACTCCGGGGATAACAGGCTGATCTTGCCCAAGAGTTCACATCGACGGCAAGGTTTGGCACCTCGATGTCGGCAGGCTTGACCATATTTTCGATCGTTTGAGCACACCTGCTGGTGTGCGAGCCCGGCAGCTGGCTCCGAAGGAGACAGCGAGAGGGCACGAGGGCGAGAGCCCAGAACATCTGACTCGTTCGTTCACCCCTGCCGCGGTATCACCGCGGCGTTCCCTAGTGTGTGTATTTTGCCTGGTGACAATGGCGCAGGGGAACCACCCGTTCCCATCCCGAACACGGAAGTTAAGCCCTGCCGCGCCGATGGTACTGCCGCTTGACGGTGGGAGAGTAGGTCGCTGCCAGGCTTTTTTTTTGCTCAAGCCGCACCCCGCAGGTGCACGCGCGGCCTTATAGTTTTGTCCAGGCTGCTTCGAGCTCGGCGGCGGCGGAGCGACCTCGTTCGTCCATTTCGGCAATGGCCGCCTCGATCCGGCTCACTGCTGCCTGGACGGCGGCATACACGGATTCCATCCCTCCGGGTGCAGGGCCACCGGGAGTTCTCCTCACCGCGACGAATCGTTCCGGAGCCAGCGCCTCATCGATCTCCTCGATAGAAAGGGGGAGCTCCCTCCCGGCGATCTCCCTGAAGGCCTCGCGGAGCCTGCCCTTGTCATAGCCGGAACGCACGAAGGCGGCGCAGGCACGGTGTGCGCTTCGGAAGCTGACTCCGCACGAGCGGACCATGGTGTCCGCAAGCTCCGTCGTCGTCACCCCGAAGGTGAGGGCGAGCGAGCGCGTGCGCGCCTGATCGGAGGTGGCACCGCTGATAGCCGCTGCGAGGAGGGACGTGCAGGAGCGGACCCGCGCCAGGGAGTCCAGAAACTCGCTCACGGGGACGTCCGCCACCTCGTTCACGTCCTGGTAGGGAACGTTCCTGAAGAGCCTCACGATCGAATCGCAGGACCCCGCGGCGAGCCCTGCCTGGATGCGGATGTGCTCGAGGATCACGGGGTTTCGCTTCTGCGGCATGATGCTGCTTGTCTGCACCAGCTCGTCGGGGAAGACAAGGAGTCCCACTTCGGGAGCTGCCTTGTGAAGCATGTCCGCCGCAAGGCGGCCCGTATCGGAGAGCAGCTGCTCCAGGGCATGGGCGGGCCCGGTGAGCCAGTGCGACGTCGCGATCGCCTGGTAGCTGTTGGGAACGGGAGATCGGAAGCCCAGGAGGTGCGAGGTGCGGTCACGGTCGATCGCGAACCCGGTGCCGGTGATGGCGCAGGCACCGAGAGGGCAGCGGTCGGTTGATCCCATCGCCCCGACGAGCGACTCGGTCCCTTCGAGGAGGTCGAGCAAAAACGCGGTCAGATAGTGCGCCATTGTCGAGACATTGGCGGGCTGCCCGTGCGTGTAGAGGACCGTGAGCTCGCTCTCGCCGGCCCGGGCCCGGGCGAGGATCGTCCCCGCGACGGAGGCGAAGTGCCCGACGAGGTCGCAGAGCTCGCGCTTCAGGGCAAGCCTGAATACCGTCGTGTCCATGTCGTTTCGGCTGCGCGCCGTGTGCAGGGACGCGGCGTTTTCCCCCCCATGGCGATCGAGCTCCCTTTCGAAGGCGAAAGAGAGGTCCTCCATTGCATCGGGGATGTGGTCAGGGAAGGCCGTGCCTGCTTCGATCCGGGCCATGGAAGCCTTTATATCCGCCGCGGCCGTGCGGGTCACGATGCCAGTCTCGACGAGCATGACGAGGTGGGCCTTGTGCACTGCGAGGAGGTCGGCGTAGTAGAGCCTCTTCCAGTTGCGATAGCCAGGGTTGAGCACGTGGTCGATGTAGACGCGCGAAAAGGCGGTCATCGAGCTACCCCTTCAACCCGGTCATCGCGATGCCCTTGACGATCTGTTTCTGGAAGACGAGGAAGACGACGACGAGTGGCAGCATCGAGACCGTGGCGCCGGTCATGATGGCCTGCCAGTTGCTCCCCGCTTCGCCGGAGAAGTTGGCGAGCCCCACGGGAATGGTGAACATCCTGGGCTTTGCCACTGCGATCAGGGGCCAGAGGAAGGCGTTCCAGTTGCCGATGAAGTTGAAGATCGCCAGGATTGCGAGGGCCGGCGCGGCAAGGGGGAGGACGACGGCGAAGAAGATCCGCAACTCCCCTTTTCCGTCGACCCGGGCCGCGTCGATGAGATCGTCAGGCATCGTGCCCATGAACTGGCGCATCAGGAACACGCCGAAGGCGCTGATCATGCCCGGGAACATGATACCCCAGTAGCTGTTGACCCACTTGAGCGCCCTGGCCAGCGCGTACCACGGGATCACGAGCATTTCGGTCGGGATCATGAGCGTGCTGATGATGAGGAGGAAGATGATCCTCCTGCCGGGGAACCGGAACTTGGCGAGGACATAGCCGATGAGCGAATCGAAGAACAGCACGGAGACGGTCGTTGCGACCCCGACAATCGCACTGTTGAGAAACCATTGGGGGAAACGGGAGCTCCTGGACAGGAAAAGGGAGACAA
>CAYTGX010000138.1:0-9136 GCA_964437385.1 uncultured Spirochaetaceae bacterium | reverse complement strand
CCGTCGAGGCGTCTCCCGCAGGGGGACGGGTGTCTATTTCATTTTCCGCCGGCGCTTTTGGGGTCATCGCCGTCCACAACGCAGGCGTCATCCCCGCGAGCATCCGGGGAAGGTTCTTCCAGAAGTTTGCGACCGCGGGCAAGAAGGGAGGGACGGGTCTGGGGGCATATTCGGCTCAGCTCATCGCGAGGACACTAGGGGGAGCGATCGATTTCCAGTCCTCGGAGGAGGAGGGAACCACGATCGTAGTGAGCCTGCCGCTTGCGAGGTCATAACAGTTATGACCCTCACGGAAGTGTTACGATGGGGATTGGCTGTCAATTTCTTCTGTTGTCCCGAGTCGGATGGCACGAGTGCATCGTTGGCGGTAGATCTCCACCGGCGGGTCGTCTGGCATCTCGCTGCCGACCTTATCGAAGCGAGAGAGGGCGACCGTGAGACGTCCCGCATGAAAATCGTAGACTCCCTTCTCGAACTCGTCCCTTGTGTTCCTCTTCAATTCCCTCACTTTCGGGGCGTCGCCGTCAAAAACCTCATACACCGAGACTGCTTGCTCTTTGCCCCGGAGTTTGACTTTGTCGAGGAATCGGAAATTGTATCTATTCGGGTCCTCCAGATCGAACAGAGCTTGGCTGGAGACTACGAGGGACACGCCATACATTTTCGTCAGGTCCTGCAGACGGGAGGCCAGGTTCACGCTGTCGGAGATCACTGTGCCCTGCATAAATCGTTCGTGGCCGATCACCCCGAGCATGACAGTGCCGCTGTGGACTCCAATCCCCACCCCGATGGGATCGTATCCGAAACTCGCACGATGCTGATTATAGACAGGGAGGTAAGCAAGCATCGCCACTGCAGCGGAGAGTGCGGAACCAGCGCCTCTGGGGAACAGGGCCATGATAGCATCACCAATATACTTGTCGATGAATCCACCATTGTCCCAGATGAAGGGATTCATCCGGCGAAGGTAGGAATTGAGAAAGGCGAAGTTCTCCTCCGGGCTCATTTTCTCCGACAACCGAGTGAAGGATCGTATGTCGGAAAAGAGGATCGAAAACTCCAGCTTCAGGTTATCTCCGAGTTTCACTCCCGCGATGTTCGTCTTGCCCATTGCACGGATGAACTCATGGGGAACGAATCGTGCGTATGCTTCAATCGTGGATCGCAGTTGCTCTTCACTACCGGCGAGGGAAAGACGCAACTCCGTCTGTCGGCGCGCCATCTCGTCGTTGTAAGCCTTCATTCGTCCCAGAGAGGAGACTTTTGCTCGCAATTCCGTCGGCTCTACAGGTTTGGACAGCAAATCCACCGCGCCTGCTTTCAAGGCGCGCAGGCGATTCTGGGTTCCGGTCAGAGACGTTACCATCACGACAGGAATCCCATTCGTACTTTCCGTCGCGCTGAGCGCGGCCGCCGTTTCGAACCCGTCCATCTCCGGCATTTGGGCGTCCAGGAGGATCACATCGGGCCGTTCTCGTGTCGCGATTGCAAGACCTTCTCGTCCGCTTTTTGCCGTAAGGACGACACACCCATCCGCACGGAGAATCGAGCCAATGACAGCGAGAGCCGACTCATCATCGTCGATCGCGAGTATAAGGGCAGAGTCATTGCCCAGTGTGACGGCAGATTTCAAGCTACCGCGGACGGCTTCTGGGTCGACGAGATCCTGGATGTTCTCGGTGACATCGACCTGAAAGTTGGGAACATTGATTTCCCTGGCGACGTGGTGATCCGGGGCGAGATCCGTGACGGCTTCACCGTCAAAGCGGGAAAGTCGATCCTCTGCACGGGATGCATCGGAGCTGCCCGGGTTGAGTGTGGTAGTGATCTTGTTACCCAGCAGGGGATTGTGGGCAAGGAGAAGGCAGTGATCCGAGTTGGAGGCGCGGTAGAAGCGAAGTTTTTGGAAGGTTGCGCACTAGACGCCGATGGCCCCGTGAAAATCCGCACGAGCATCCTCAACGCTACAATTCACACGAAGGACAGGGTGGAGATGGGCGGCGAGCGGGGAATGATCATCGGAGGCATCGTGAAGGCCCAGAACGGCGTCTCGGCGGTCCAAATCGGGACGGAGAGAGGGCCACGCACGGAAATTCATTGTGGGATCGACTTCAAGGTGGAGCAGAAGCTCGTCTGGATCCGTGACCGAAACATTGCCCTTGCGCTCAAGTTGCGGGAGATCGAATCGAAAATGAAGTCCAACACAAAAGCCAGAGACGTGCTCGGCCCACTCGACAAGCAAAAGGGTAAGATCATCGAGACAAAATGGGAAAAAGTAGTCCCCCAACCGCCAAATGAAAGCACTCGGGCCGCAGTTTTCCAAGGATAGCTTCTTTGCCGCCACTTCAGCTTTGCCTTGTTGGCATGAAGCAGATAATTGTCCGCGGCGTGCGGCAAAGAAAGCAGATCCTGCGAAGTCGCGCTAAGTGAAGAATGCTCTGCAGAGAGGTGCACATGTTCGATCCGAAACGCGAAGATAGTCTGCTCAGCGGCCTCGCGGCCAGCTACATAGAAGACCTGCTCCACGGACGCAGGAACGATGCGAGCCGTCTCATCCGTTCAGCTGTGGAAAAAGGAATGAGCGTAAAGTCTATCTACCTAGAGGTTTTCCAGCCCGTCCAGCGTGAGATGGGACGTCTGTGGCAGACCAACGAAGTGACCGTGGCGCAGGAGCACTACTGCACCGCTGCCACGCAGCTTATCATGGGACAGCTTTATCCGTATCTCCCGATGGCTCCGCGGAACGGAAAACGCCTCGTGGTGACCTGCATGGGGGGGGAGTTGCACGAGGTAGGGGCCAGGATGGTTGCTGATTTCCTCGAGATGGCGGGCTGGGATAGCTATTTCCTCGGCGCTAACACACCATCGGCGAGCATCCTCGCGGCCATTGCCGAGCGCAAAGCTGACATCCTGGCCTTATCGGTTACAATTCATTACAACGTTGAGGTCGCGCGGAAGCTTCTTAGCGAGATTCGACACTCGCCGGATGCGAGCGGCCTCAAGGTTTTGGTTGGCGGGCGCCCTTTCCTGGTGGCGCCGAACCTTTGGAGTACCATGGGTGCGGACGCATTCGCTACGGACGCGGAGCAGGCTGTTGCAACGGCCGCCCGGCTGATCTTATGAACCGGGCAGGATAGAAAAGAGGCAAAATATGGCCAATCCTTTCTCGGTGAGTCAAGAGGCGATAGGAGCGTTCCGCTCAGAGACCTCCCGCATCGTGGAACAGACCGTCTCACGCTCCCTGGCGCGGAAGGAACAGGTTGTCCAGCACGGCGCCGAAGCTCCCCGGCTCATCACCTCGGGCATCGAGTTCACTGTCCGTATGCTCGACGCCGCCATAGCGGCCGGCGAAAGCGCCCTGCTCGAGGACGAGCTGCAGTGGGCGCTGGACAGGCTTCCCCACGATGGCGTCTCATTGGAGCACATGCTCTCACGATTTGCGCTGCTGCGGGAGGTCGTGAAGGAGCGCCTCCCCGTAGCCCCTGCGGCGGAAGTCGGGGCGGCCATCGAGTGGATGGAAAGGCGACTGCGGGAAATCGCCGCGGGCCGCAACGTATAGTTTCTATTCCACACTATGTCATGAGCAATTCGGAGACTGCCGGTTCCGGCCCCCGTGGAGTGGGTTTCGTTGTTCGCTGCGATATCGCCGGCGAGGTCCAGGAGCTGCTTCTCCAGGACAACCTGACGGTCGGTTTCGTGCTCCCAGGTCGCAGCCTTCTGGATTCCGTTGACCGTGACAGCCGTCAAAAAATGAAAAACTTCATCGCTGCGGCGCATAGCCGGCAGCCTACCGTCGGGTGGGAAATGAACCTGCAGTATTCGGGGAATCTGCGGCCCTTGCTGTTCGCGGCCGTCCACGTGGCAGGCGGGCTCGTCGTTGCGGCCGCCACGAATGCTATCCTGCTTGCTGGCCTCATAGACCAGCTCAAGACCACGGGGAACGTCCCCGAAGACCGGAGCGCCCCGTTGTTCGAAGAGGCTTCTCGACTGATCAGGGCGCGGGCTGAGGAGGAGGGAGGGCTCTTCGATGAGCTCACGCGCCTCAACAATGAGCTTGCAGGCCTCCAAAGAGAGCTGGTGAAATCCAACCTTGCCCTCGACCGCCAGAGGGAGTGGCTGTGGGACATTCTCGCGTCTTTGGATGACGCGGTCGTCGCAACGGGAACGGACGGGACGGTCACCTTCATCAACAAGGCAGCGGCGCTTCTGACCGGTCGGGAACCCGGGGTTGCCGCCGCCGCGGCCCTAGGAGCTTTTCTTCATCTTGCCGAGGGTCCTGAAGTTGGGGCCGCGCAGATATCACTGAACCCCGTGTTGGAGGACGGTCGGACGATCGTGTTGGAAGGATACCTTGTGACGGAGCCGCCGCGGGACCCGCTTCCGGTTTCCGTGGTGGTCAACCCGCTGCTTGACCGGTTAGGGACGAGGATAGGCGCCCTGGTGCTTCTTCGGGACATGACAAGCGCACTGCAAACCCAGCAGCTCATGGTGGAAACTGAGCGGCTGGGTGTAGCCGCAGAGATGGCAGCCGGCATGGCCCACACGGTGAACAACGCCCTCTTCATCATCTCGGGCAACGCCGAGGCACTGGCGCTGCACGTTCCTCCGGAACAGATGCGCCAGCTGGAGAACATCCGCGCGGGCGTGCGGCGAGTCGCTGAGTTCACCATGCGCCTAATGGCGTTCACAGATGTCGGCGACGAGAACGCGCCCGCCGTGGACCTGAACGAGGTCGTCCGGACCGTGGTGGCGCAGCAGCATTCGTTTTCTTCTGATGTGCGCTTTCACCTGGATCTCGCCGACGGCCTCGTCATGGTGCGCGGCGATGCAGGCAAGCTCGGCAGGGCGTTGGACATCGTCCTCAGCAACGCGCGGGAGGCCATTCACGCGCATGGGCGTGTTGATGTCTCCACGTGGAGCGAAACTCCCGCTGGCGCGGAAGCTCGGGAGCGCACCATCCTGAGGATCACAGATGACGGGGAAGGCATGACTCCCGAGGTACAGCGCCGGCTCTTCATACCTTTTGCCACCACGAAGTTCCTCGGCCGCGGCCTGGGGCTGGCAACTGCGCGCGCGACACTGGCCGCCTACGGCGGACATATAGAGATCCAGACCGCGCCGGGCAAGGGGACTACGGTGACGATCACGCTGCCTTCTGCATCGGCCTGGCACGCGCCCGGCGGTCCAGCACCTCTCTGACCTCTCGTCCGACGTTCACGGATTGCTCTTTCCCGAAGGGAAAACTTGAATAAATGAGGGAACCTATTTCCGTTTCCCCTTGCCTCCAGCACCCGGGGGGCGCAGAGCCGGTGGGGGTGTGTTACCTTCTGGGCTCTTGTGTGAGGAAACATTGCACAATCGGTACAAGGCAAGACGGCCATCAGCGACTTTTGGCCACGGCTTGAGGTGTGGTTGGGGTTATCACTCGCAAGTTTTTAAGTCGACAGTCCGCCCCTTATCGGCTCTTCGCACTCCTCCGTTTTCCCGATAATGGGGCCGTCGACGGAGCACAAGGCCTGCGGCAGTGCGGGAAATCGTCCTCATTGGAGTGGATACTACCACGTATTTTTATGTGTGATAATGTCCTTTATCACACATATCTTGCACCTCGATCGTAGGCCCACCACACGCAGCATACCTCTCTATCGATAGCGTGGGTATTGCTCTTAAAGGGGAAGCCTTAAAGGGGGATCTTGGTCCCTTGCTTGGGCTTGGACGGCCCCCTAGACTCCCCGCTTCCCCCGCGCGCTCTGAGGCTTCCGCCTCGAGGCACGCCGAGCTGCCCGATGAGGTATCACAGTCACGGGCACCAAGGATATATTCACTCATGCTCCACATGGGCATCTGTAACCAGACTGGGACAAAGGAAACGCAAAGCAATGAGAGTAACCTCTGAGCTCCAAGAGCAAAATGGACGTTGGGACTTCTATTTTGAGTATAAGCCTACACATCCGAATTTTGAAAAATTTCTCCGTTGGTGCATGGAACCACTACAAGGACCGTGCTGGAAAGCAATTGCAAGGACAGTTGTCCCTAATATCGTGCTACTGACTGAAGGAAGAGCCGTCATGCAGCTGACTGACAGAGGAGCTGGCATAGCGAGAATCAGCGGGGGCCTCTCGGTGAAGTCTGTTTTTAAAGAACTTTCGAAGCTTTACCCGCAAACACCCTTCCAGCCCTATGAGAACGTGTAATCACACGGCAGGCCCCGCGTGCGCTACCACGCCCTCTCGCAGCTCATTTGAGCTGCTCACAAAAGTGCGAGAGATACTGGACCGATCACGATGACATGACTGCTTTCAGGCGGCATGAAGAGGACACACGGCATGCCCTTGGAAAGGCTCACTACGGCCCGCTACGCGCGCTGTTTGACAGGATATCTTGGGGACTATCGCCAGGTTGGTCATCTGCCGCGCGCAAGGGCATGCCAAGGATGTCCCCGGGGGCCTCACATTCAACCCCATAGTGAAGACCAACGAGGTGCAGTAGCATACCTCAGGCCCGCACAGGGGCAAGACAAGGGGATACAGTATGAAGGCAAAGGTGTTCGTGGCGACGGGGGGCATGATCAAGGTTCAGGAAGAAAGTGAATCACTTGAAGCCGTGCTCAATCAGTTTCTCGCCGACGTGAAGAAAGTTCACTTCATTACCCAGAGCGAGTGTGCAGTGGGTCATAGCTTTGGCTCGGCCACTCGCTACACCACGGTGACCGTGCTCTACGAGTAGGAGGGCCGACACGCTCTGTAGCTGGCACTCTGTCAGCGCAGTGGTTTAGATGCCCTCCCTCCTCATGATTGAGCCCAGATGCAGGGGGGAAGCCCTTTGCGTACACCTCGCTCCAGTGGTGAAAAGTATATGACAGGCCCAAGTCTTCCGCCAAACAAGGTGGTAGGTGGGGTACAGAGGGCGGGAGGCCCCGCGACAAATCGTGACTGAACAGATGGACTTGTTCGATCTTGTAATCACTGGAAGCTCACAGCGTGTGCAGACCGCCCTCAATACTGGGGCAGATGTGAATGCGCGCAACGGCTACGACAAGACCCCGCTGATGGAAGCCGCCGAGTACAACCCGAACCCCGAGATGATCAGTGTGCTCCTTGCGGCTGGGGCGGACCTCAAAGCCCAGGATAAGGACGGATTTACCGTGTTGATGGCTGCCGCCTGCAACAACCAGAACCCGAAGGTGATGCGCACACTACTGGAGGCGGGCGCGGACCTCGGGGCGACCGCCAAAGACGGCTTTACCGCGCTGATGTGTGCCGCCCAGACAAACAAGAACCCCGAGGTGATCACGACGCTGTTGAAAGCGGGCGCGAACGGGAAAGCCAAAGACAGTGAGCGAAAGACAGCATTCCACTACGCGCAGGGCAACGCGAAGCTGAAAGGCACCGAAGCCTATCGGCAACTGCGGCAATCGTCACAGTAGCAAGAAGGGGCCGCACCGCGGCGTGCAAATCATACGGCAGGCCCAGCGCGGATCGATTGTAGGCCCACCACGCAAAAGGTTTTTGGAAGGCTCGCGTGTCTGAGCGCTGTTTGGAGGGAAGAATGAAGTTTGGAGGCGACAGGTTTCTCTGTGAGATTCAATTCCGAATCTCGCTTTCAGGCCATATCAATATTCGTTTAGGAAAGAGGACGGCTCCTATTCGAATACTTTGGAGAAGGGATTCGCAGGTCTTGAGAGCAAGTTCAGCGCCTTTCTTTTGAGACTTAGGGAGATGTTTCATGCTGCAAAAACCGGTGGACCTGCCCCCGAACTCACTCTCCAAGATCATTCCACTCTTTGCGAGTATGTTTTCACGCATATCATCCGCGTTCCTGCCACTCTCGACTGGATCCGAAAAGAGATAGAAAGTGCCGGTTACTCGGCTGGCCTACCCAAGAACCCCGATGAGGACCAACGGTGGACAGTATATTCCCTCTCGAATATTGGTTTGAAGCTAGGCCCTAGAGCCTTCGATCTCTTGATGCGGAAAAACGTGCTCATCGATTTCTTTCCGAGGACCAGAACGAGCATCATTACTAGTGACAACCCTGTGATCAGAGCCGGGCCTCCGGGTGGGCTCGTTTTTCCGGAAACTCAAGTGCTCTTTCCTCTGGATCAGCGGTCTCTCGTGACGCTGCACGGATTTGGTACCAACCATCAGCTAAGAAACCTGCGAGATCTCTCCGTCGCTGACCGCTTCAACAACATGATAGCAAACGTAGCCACAGAGGAAGTGTACTGCGCCGATGCAACTTACCTACAGAACCTTCTATGGCGGAGGGGACTCGAGATAGAGATAGTCCTGCCCAAGACGGGGCGGAAAGAAAGATAAGTGAGCAATCCTTAGCTTGGCGATTGCGTGCACAAATCTTGACTTTTGTAGTACATTGTGCATTGATACGGGTTGTCTATGACGGGCCGTCGTTGCGCCTCTACCTGGGGGGAGGTTCAGCGCTCGATCGCCCCTCCCGATAATGGAAGGGGGCCCAAATGTCGGATATTTGCCTTGAATACTTCGAGAACGGAATTAATGCAATCAGCGCGTCTGCGCGCAATCTCTCTCTTCTGACAAAGCTTTTGGGTCATCGAAGCAATATCCTTCGGGCGCTGGCAAGTTATCGAAATGGGCTTCTTCCAGTGCTGTACCAGGTGCGGTCTGTTTTGAATGAACCGCCTCACCTCACCGAGAAGGAGGCTGAGAGCGCATCGAAGATTGATCCAAAGGAAATGCTCCGCGAGGCCCGCGCGGCCATAAAAGCCATGGAGACCTTTAACGCAGATCTCGCAAAAGTATCGAGGGGAAATCTTCTGACCTATTCCTACCACAAATATGCCCTCTCTCCGATCGTCTCAGAAATCGTGGATGGGCTTGAAGATGTAGCCGCCGCCCTCGAGAGCACTTTAGGTGAAGACGGTGACATCGTGTCTGGAGATGAACTTCTTCGCCGCCTAGGCTGATGTACGAAGTCGTCTTTGCGTCGAAACGCGTCGGAAAAACGCTCGATAGGCTACCAGCTAAGCAGAAACAGCAGATCGTACACGACATCGAGAATAAACTACGGACGCTCAATTTCTTGACAAAAGGAGTGAAGCATCGTAAGCGTCAAATAAACCGCACCCCCACGAAATCACCAACCCAGCGTGAGTGCT
>CAYTGX010000137.1:0-9332 GCA_964437385.1 uncultured Spirochaetaceae bacterium | reverse complement strand
GATTATCGAAAGGGGTCCCCCGGAGGCGGTTTTTGCCTCACCGCGGGAAGAGCGGACCCAGCGCTTCCTCAAGCACATTCTGTAGAACACGGCTTTCTGCCAACATGAAGGCCCCCTTCACGGGGGCCTTTTTCATTTCTGGATCAGTGAATGCGAGAGTACTTTAGTGCGGAGTAGCCTTCTAAGGGATACCTTAGTAACTCTTCATTGCGGACACCTTGCGCGCTCTCTTCATGCGCTTGCGCTCAAGGGCCTTCTTCTTGCGATTGAGAATGGCCGAGGGCTTCTCGAAGAACTCTCTCTTCTTCCATTCCCTGATGATGCCTTCCTTCTCGACCTGGCGCTTGAAGCGCTTGATCGCTTTCTCGAGGGGCTCATCGTCGCTTACTTCGATATAAGCTATGGCAATCACCTCCCTTCGGTGCTATTGCGGACTTCAATGTCGCGGAAAGCGGCATTCGTGTCAAGGAGCGGACGCTGGGTCAGCTCATCCGGATCGACCGCGATTCCCATGGACTGGACCTCCCAATGCAGGTGGGGACCGGTGGCGAAACCGGTCATTCCGACCTTTCCTATGATCTGACCCTTCTCCACCATCTGGCCTTCCGCCGCTGTCAGCTCGGACATGTGATAGTAGATCGAGAACAGGCCAGGGAGGTGCTCGACAATGATCGTGTTGCCCGTGAGGATCCTGCTGGAGGCGAACACCACCCTGCCCCGTCCGGAGGCGGGTACTGGTGTACCGGTGGGCTCAGCCAGGTCAAGGCCCTCGTGGATGGACAGCTCGCGGGCGGCGTCAGCGAGCACGTATTCACGCCTGTCCCCGTAGCCGGATGTTCGCCGGGCCTGCGGAAAAGGCATGAGCAATGCACCGGTCTCGAACACGGCGTCGGGATGGGGCGTTGTCAGAACGCGTGACAGGACCCGGTATTCGGCGATCTTCCGGACATCGGGGACGGTGTACAATGTCGTGAGATCCTTTGTCAGGCCAATCCGCTCGGAGAAGAACGCGCGCCGCTCCAGCGTGAACGTCTTCAGAAGAAGGCAGCTTCGCGGTCCCGCCGCGATGCGCAGCTCGAGCGAGTACGCCCGGGCAGACGCATCCGCAGGCACTCCTAGGAGTGCGGCCCATGTCTCCCGCGAACCTTCCGAGGAAGCGCGAAATCCCGCGCCGCGTGACAAGTCCTGCTTTCCGGGATTCTGCAGGGCTACCGTGACTGATGCCAACGGCTCTCCCGAAGAAACGAATACCTGCAGGAGATCACCGGGCCGTCCCTGTGAGGGAGCTTTGATCCGCGGCTCCAACGGCCGCGTCGACGGCGGAAAGAGGGAGAAAAGCCCCTGGGTGGGATGAAGGGCCCCATCCACGAGGCTGTAGCGGGCATCAGAGTCGGTGACACACAGCATGAGGGAAGGATCGGTGAGCAGCACGGTTCCCGCGTGGAGGGGATGCACGAGCAGGAGAAGCAAAAGGGCGGGAAGCGCGGCGCTCCCAGGGAGCCTCATCTTTGCAGATCCAGTATGGTGAGCTGGAGATTCTCCCCCCCGGCGTATGAGTTCCTCCCTAGCCGGTACACGACATTTACGACATCCCCGATTGCGAACTCGCCGGGGAAACGCGATGCGGCGTTCCAATAGACAGCCGGCCACTTGTTTCTTCCCGAGTCCAGCAGCAGCTTCAGATGATTGAGGTCCTTCCTGCCGATGAGCTCGCACTGCAAGATGCGCATGCCCCGGGTCAGAAAAGTGAGCGGCGGATTCCCCTCACCGTATGGCTCGAAAAGATCGACCGTTTTCTGCAGATCGGGAGAAAGGAACGTGGGCGGGATCTCTGCGTCGATGGTGATCGTCTCCTCTCCCGGTGCCGGCAGAGCGATTTCCTCGACGTGGGAGAAAAAGGAGTCCAGGAACGGCACAAGCCGCGCGCGCTCGATGCTGAACCCTGCGGCAAAGTCGTGCCCGCCATGGGTAAGAAAGTCGCCGGCATGCCGTGAGAAAAATTCGGCGATGACTTTTTCGCGATTGCACCGGATGGACCCCACGGCCGTATCGTCTGACTCCGCTATGACAATCGCCGGAGTCTTGAAGAAACCCTGCAGCCGTGACGCCATGATTCCCGTGATGCCGCGTTGAATGCGCGCATCGTGGACGAGCACGCATCGTCCCCCTGTCTTTTCGAGGGATTCCTTTGCCTGCTCCAGCATGAGGTTCCAGGTATTCTCCCCCACACTCTTTCGCTGCCCATCCAGTGCAAAGAGCTGGTTGACGATTCCTTCCGCTTCCTCCGTCGTCTTCGCAAGGAACAAGCTCGTTGCGACGCCCGGCTCTCCCATGCGCCCCGCCGAATTGAGGAGCGGGGATACCTGCCAGGCGATGTCCGTCGTGCTTATTCTCTTTCCCAGCAGGTCCTTGCGCTTGAATACCTGGCGCAGACCGCTTCGCTCGGAGGCGCGCAGCAGCTCCAGCCCCCTGCGCACCAGGATCCGATTCTCGTCCACGAGCGGCATCAGGTCCGCGAGCGTGCCCAGGGTCACCAGATCCAGGCGGGCGAGGGCGGGGGCCAGGCGCGCCTCCTCACGCTTGAGCACGAGGGAGATGAAGAGCTCTTCCAGGGTGTCGATCTCCGTGAGCGCCTCCGTGCGGTAACGGGCAGAGCGGGAAGATTCCTGAATGCGCAAAAGTGACTTTCCCGCGAGGGCCGGAAGGAACTCAGCAATCAGCGGAGACAAATCAGAGAGGGAGACAGGCGCAGCTCCGAATGCCCGAGCGAGGAAGCGCGCATGCGCCGGGGCGTCCATGACCAGCACGTCATCCTGACCGATGAAACCGGCGAGACGCGTTTTCTCGAAAGCCACAAGGCCCGGCACAATGTTCTCCACGATCCGGTCGGTTTCCGCCAGGTTCGTCAACCGCACCGCCTCTATGACGAATGTGTCGTTTGCCGGCCGGGCGTTCAGGAGGCATACGGAGACGCCGAAAAACGGAGAGCGGGAAAACCGGAGGGCCCACTCCACCTTCGAGGCCACGGCGCAGCCGCATAGATCGCGGAATGGGTATCCGGGGAGCTTGGGGTCCACGATAGCGAAAGCCGCCGGAAGCTCGACCGGCGGATTGTGGTGGTCGAAGACGATGGTGTCGAGCCCCTTCTCCGACGCATAGCGGATCTCGGCCACGTTCGATATTCCGCAATCCACCGTGATGAGAAGGCCGGTGCCGGCCGCAGACGCTTCATCGATCACCTTTTCGGACAGCCCATAGGTGGCGTCCCCCTCCGGAAGCATCCAGCGAACGTCGGCCTCCATCTCCACGAGGGCCTCGTACAGCAGCACGGTGGCGGTGATTCCGTCCACGTCACGGTCGCCGAAGATCAGGATCTTCTCCCCGCTGTCCACGGCTGCATCAATCCTCTCCACGGCTTCCCCCATGGATGCCATGAGAAAGGGATTGTGGAGAAAACGGGGATCGCTCTCCAGAACAAAGCGCATCGGTTCCGGCGCCGTCATGCCCCGCCGTGTGAGTATTGCAGCGGAAAGGAGCTCGACTTCGTACCGGCGGGCGAGCTCCTTCACTGCATGGGAGTCGACGGGGGTCTTGTTCCAGATCATGCCTGGGTAATCTCCTCCAGGACCCGCGGACCCGGGATTCTACGAACGTCGCTCGTTTCGAACGCCCCTTCCAGGGAACGAAGCGCTGCGGCCACTTTCGTTTCGTCCTCTCCATGGACAAGGCAAAGCTCTTCCCCGACGGTCACCGCATCGCCCTGCTCCTTGAGCAGCGTGATGCCGACGCTCGGCAGGACCTTGTCCCCCTGGCGGGACCGGCCTGCTCCAAGTATGACGGTGGCGATGGCGACCTTGTATGCGTCTATCCGGCCGATATAGCCGGAAGAATGGGCGCCCAACGGCCGGATGATCCTGGCGTGCGGGCCTTTCTCCGGATGCAGCATTGTCTCAACGTCCCCGCCCTGGAAGGCGACATTCCGCAGAAAAGCCTTCCAGGCCGAGCCGTCTGCAAGCTTTTCCCGTGCGCGCGTCTCTCCGGTGTGCGGGTCAGGGCAAAGCCCGCCGAGCGTCAGCATCCAGCCGGCAAGCCTGAAGGTAAGGTCCATCTCGTCCGCCGGCCCCCTGCCCTGCAGGCAGTCGATCGTTTCCTCCACTTCGAGGAAGTTCCCGATCTTCCTGCCCAGCGGCCGGTCCATGTCCGTGATGAGTGCCACTACCGGGCGGCCCAGGCCGGCTCCCGTGGCAACGAGAGAGCGTGACAGCATGCGCGCCTCTTCGCGGCTTTTCATGAATGCGCCGGCCCCGCTCTTCACGTCGAAGACAAGGGAATGCGCACCTTCGGCGAATTTTTTCGACATGATGCTGGCGGTAATCAGAGGGATCGATTCCACGGTGCCCGTGACGTCGCGCAGGGCGTACATACGGCGGTCTGCCGGAACGACCGTTTCACTCTGCCCTGTCATGGCATATCCGACCTCCCGCAGGCCGCGCTTGAACTTCTCCAGGGAAAGGTCCGTACGGTAGCCGGGGATGGATTCCAGCTTGTCCAGTGTCCCCCCTGTGTGCCCGAGGGACCTGCCGCTCATCATCGGCACGCGGAGCCCGCACGCGGCGGCAAGGGGCGCAAGGATGAGGGAGATCTTGTCACCCACCCCACCCGTGGAATGCTTGTCCACCAGGGGGCCGGGAATCCCTGACAGGTCCCACGATTCCCCCGAGTCGATCATTGCGCGGGTCAGCCGCGCCGTTTCTGCCGGCACCATTCCCTTCAGCACGATTGCCATCAGGAGCGCGGCAAACTGGTAGTCCGGGATCTCATCCCGCGAAAAGCCCTGCACGAGAAAGTCGATCTCCTCCGGGGACAATACTCCGCCGTCCCTCTTTTTCATTATCAGTTCAACAGCCCTCATCCCTGCCCCCTCTCCAGAGTGATCTTCTTCAGAGGAACGTAGTGCGCCCCGGCGCTACCGAGGATGGATTGAAAGAGCACGCACTCTTCCATCAGGAAGTCCGAGGGCATTTCCAGGTCTGCATCCAGGGTTCCGGCAGCCGAACGCCCCGCGCGCGCGATCGTGATGTGGGCTGAAAAGCCCCTCTCATCAGGAGTCCAGCCAAGCGGAGAGAGTTTCCTTTCGAAGAGGTCCCAGTACGCACGAATTTCCGCCTCTCCCCGTGCCAGACCCACCCAGAGAACCCGCGGATTTCCCCGTGCAGGAAACTGCCCGATTCTTCCCAGCCGCGCCGGAATAGCCGGCACGCGCAGCTCAGCATCGTCGAACACCCGCTGGAGGGCTGTGACGCCCTGTTCGGGCACCTCCCCGAAAAAGTGCAGCGTGATATGGAATCCTGTCGATGACACCCAGCGAAGCCCCGGAGAGGCGAGCCGGGCGCGGGCCAGCGCCGAATCCAGGGTGCCGGCAACGACTGGGGGGAGAGGGAGCGCGGCAAAAACTCTCACCGGGGAGCGCCTATCCAGCGCAGGGAAGCAAGCTCGCCTTCGAGGACTGACTGCACCATGCGCGGGAGGGTTTCCCGCAACGCGCGAAGCCCCGCAGGCTCCAGGCGGACTTCGATGGAACGGTCCAGGGGAAGCACGGAGATCGCGTCGAGATAACGCAGTGAACCCGCGGGAAGCATGTCATCCCGCGGGCCCCTGCAGGAGGGACAGAGAATGGCGTTCGAAAGCGAGGAGTAGTATGCGGACTGCGTGTCGCCGTGTGCGGCCCCGCACCTCTCGCAGGTCTTTGTCTCGGGCTGGTAGCCCGCCAGGGAGAGGAACCGCCACAGGAACTGGATGGTGACGTACGGCTCCCGGACAAGGTCCGGGGCGTTCAGCAGGCGCAGGCAGTCCAGAAAAAGACGGAAAAGCATGCTGGAGGTTTCTCCCGCACCGAAGGATTTCTGCACCACTTCGGCCCACAGCGAAGCCGCGGCGATCCGGGACAGGTCGCTTTGCAGGCCGGGAAACGACTCACGGATGTCGAGGTCAGTGACCTTGTAGCTCTTCTTCACCGGGTTGTGGTACAGCACCGTGGTGGACCACGTGAACGGCTCGCTCCCGACGCGAAGATGACTGTGCATCTTGTAGGCGCCGTACGCGGCGGCGGAAATCAGGCCGAGGTCAGAGGTCAGGAGCGTGAGGCTTTTGTGGAATTCTCCCAGCCTTTCTCTTCGGATCACTATCGCCTGGGTGGAGATGCTTCGATACATCCGTGCGCTTCCGCCCTCATAGTAGTGGAGAGCGCCGCCCATGGCAAGGAGACGGGGTTGTTCCCGCGCCTCCCAGGCCGTGCTTGACCCGGGAAGCGCGAATTCTTAAGTTGAAGCCACAACGGAGAAAGAAAATGAGCGACCATCAAATCATCCCTGCCGACCAAATACTGCCCGCGAGGCTGTTTGTCCTTCCCCTCCACGGGAAGCCGATATTTCCCGGACTCCTTACGCCCATGATGCTGCCTTCCGCCTCTGATGCGGACGCGGTGGAAAAGGCCATGAGCGCGGACAGCTTTCTGGGCCTCGTCCTCACGAAGTCGGCAGACATTGAAAACCCGACCGCAGAAGACCTCCATGCGGTGGGGACCGCAGCCAAGATCATCCGACGCATCAATCTGCCCGACGGAGGCGTGAACATCTACATTTCCACCCTGAAGCGTTTCCGCATCAAGCGGGTGCTGCAGGTCAGCCCGCCGATCAGCGTGGCCGTCCAGTACATCGAAGAAGAGAATTTCGATACGCCTGAAGTGAAAGCGATGACCCGCGCCCTGATCAGCGAGATGAGGCAGATTTCGGAAGACAATCCGCTGTTTTCCGAGGAGATGCGCCTCTCCATGGTCAACATCGACCACCCGGGCAAGATCGCGGATTTCATCACTTCCATACTCAACCTGGACCGGGCTGAGCAGCAGAAAATCCTCGAAATGAGCGATGTACGGGCACGCATGGAGTACGTGCTCGTGTTCATAAAGAAGGAGCAGGAGCTGCTCAAGATCCAGAAAAAAATCCAGGGACAGCTCAACGAAAAGATCAGCAAGAGTCAGCGCGAATATTTCCTCAAGGAGGAATTGAAAGCGATCAAGGGCGAGCTGGGTCTTGCCGTTGATGCCAAGACCGCCGAGTTCCAGCGTTTCAAGGACATTGTCGACAAACTCGACCTCCAGGGGGAAGTGAAGGAGCAGGTGACGCAGGAGCTGGAGAAGTTCTCCCTCCTGGACGCCAACTCCCCGGAGTTCACCGTGTCCCGCAATTATCTCGAGACGATTGTCGCGCTGCCCTGGAATGACGATCCGCAGGAATCAATCGACATCGAAAAGGCGCTGGCCATACTGAATGAGGACCATTACGGGCTGGACGACGTGAAAGAGCGGATCATCGAATACCTCGCGGTACGGAAGCTGAAGCACGACAACAAAGGCTCCATCATCTGCCTTGTAGGCCCTCCGGGCGTCGGCAAGACCTCGGTGGGAAAATCGATCGCACGCGCCCTGAACAGGAAGTTCTTCCGCTTTTCCGTGGGCGGCATGCGCGACGAGGCGGAGATCAAGGGCCACAGGCGGACCTATATCGGGGCCATGCCGGGCAAGATCATTCAAGGTCTCAAGATCGTCAAGACGAAAAGCCCGGTCTACATGATCGACGAGATAGACAAGCTGGGGGCCTCCTACCAGGGTGACCCTTCCTCAGCGCTTCTGGAGGTTCTGGATCCGGAGCAGAACGTGTCCTTCCGCGATCACTACCTGGACCTGCCATTCGACCTGTCGCATATTCTCTTCATCACCACCGCCAACACCCTGGACTCCATTCCCGCGCCCCTCCTGGACCGCATGGAGGTCATCCGGCTTTCGGGCTATATCGACAAGGAGAAGGTTGCCATTGCCCGTAAATACCTCATACCAAAATCGCTGGAGCGGGCGGGCCTGCCGAAGGGGAGCGTCAAATATGACACTGCCTCGCTCAACGCCATCGCGGACGGCTACGCGCGGGAGGCGGGACTGCGGAATTTCGAAAAGGGCCTGGACAAGATTCACCGAAAGATCGCACGGAGGAGCATAGAAGGGAATGTGAAGCTTCCCGTTGACATCAAGAAGGAAAACATCGCCGATTACCTGGGGAAGCCGGTCTTTCTTGAAGACGAGCTCGCCCAGCCTACGAAGCCCGGCATGGCCACGGGGCTTGCCTGGACCGAAATGGGCGGCGCCGTGCTCACGATCGAGGCCGTTGCCAACGAGGGCAAGGAAGGGTTCAAGCTGACTGGCAAGCTGGGAGAAGTGATGCAGGAATCCGCCAGCATCGCCTACTCCTACGTGCGCCATATTGCCGGCGCGCAGGGCGTGCGCGGCGATTTCTGGGAGAGGAATCTGATTCATCTGCATGTACCGGCCGGGGCAACGCCCAAGGACGGACCCTCCGCGGGCATCACGCTTGCATCCGCTTTGTTGTCCCTGGCAACCGGGAAGAAAATCCAGAAATCGCTTGCCATGACCGGGGAGCTGTCGCTCGTGGGCCGTGTCCTTCCCATCGGAGGGCTGAAGGAGAAAGTGATTGCGGCGCGTCGGAACAAGATCAAGAAGGTCATCTATCCGCAGGCCAACCAGAAGGACCTGGAGGAGATCCCCGATCACGTGCGGGAAGGAATCACATTCCTGCCCGTCTCCACGATGGAAGACGTCATGGGCATGATTTTCTGAACCCTCAGGCGAGATCTGCAGGAGAAAGCAGAAGAGCACCGGGGCGGAGAACTTTGCAGGGTCGCGAGGTGACGTCCACCAGTGTGGAAGGAGGGCCGGGAGGGAGATCCCCCGAGTCATAGATCAGGTCAACCACGTCGTCGAACTCCCTTCGCATCTCCTCCACGGTCTGCAGGGGGGCAGCCCCGGCGCGGTTCACGCTTGTCGAGTAGAGCGGGCCTCCCACTGCCTCGAGCAGATCTCTGAGAAACCGGGAATCGGGAACACGAAGGGCGACGGTTCCCCCCTCGAGGGCCGGGAACACGAGCGTCAGAGGTCCGGGCCAGTATTTCACAAGACGCGCCGGGGGAGCGAGAGGGGAGAACTTCCTGACCCAGGATGGATCCGGCAGGAGTCGAAGAAAGGGTTTGTCCTCTCCCCGCCCCTTGATTTGGCGGATCCGCTCACCGGTTTCCGGCGCAATGCCTACCAGGCCGTACATGGTGTCTCCCGGAGCGATTGCCACGCCTCCCGCGGCCAGTACGCCGACGAGCGCAGTAAACGCGTCCGGGCTATCCGCCTTGACTACCACGGGCCTTTCTTCGTGACGCGCGGGAGGAGAAGAGAACATACGCGGTCATCAGCATCGCAAAGCTGATGGCAGCGG
>CAYTGX010000136.1:0-9393 GCA_964437385.1 uncultured Spirochaetaceae bacterium | reverse complement strand
CCCATGAAGGCCTTCGGTTTCGCCGTGCTCTTCGTGCTGGTGATGGCGGTCGGCGCCCGTGTGGTGTTGGAAGGCGCGCTGAGCCGCAGCGCGGACGAGACCTTTGCGCGCTCCAGCGTGCGGGTCGGCGAGGGCGGCTCCGTCGCGGCGCGCCACTTCTCGGGCCGCTGAGACCGCCTATTCGGCGGCGCGCGGGTCCGCCCGTGCGCGATCGTTGGCGCGCTGTTTCCTGAGCTGCTGCTCGTACCAGCGGCGGTGATGGTCCTTGGCCCAGTTCTCGTCCACCGCGCCGGTGCCCATGGCGTCGAAGGCGCCTTCCATGCCCAGCGAGCCGATGTAGATGTGCGCCAGGATGATGGCGATCATCAGCGCCGCCAGGGTGCCGTGGACGACGTGGATGATCTGCATGCTGCCGATGCCGCTCACGGCGAACGGGGCCAGCATCAGGAACCCGGTCACCGCCAGCGCGCCGCCGCCCAGCACCACCGCCCAGAAGATGCCTTTCTGCCCGGCGTTGAAGCGCCCGCACTACGGGTGCTTGCCCGATTTGGACAGCAGGCCGCCCAGCGACTTGAGCCACACCAGATCGGCCTTTTCCGGGATGTTGTCGCGGATCCACAGCCCGATCATCAGCAGCACGCCGAGGACGAACGGCACGCTGAGGAAATTGTGCACGGCCTTGCCGTTCTCGGCCAGCGCGGTGAAGGCCGGCTCCACCCAGCCCTCCGCTTCCCCTATAAAGACCGCATCCACGAACAGGCCAAGCGGCACCGGGTTGGTAGCCGCCGGGCCTCCGGCAATCACGATGGGTTGTCCCGGACCTCGTCGGGCCCTTTCGATCTCCACACCACCTGATTCGAGGATGGCGCAGAGGTTCGTGAGGGTCAGCTCGTGCCCGACGGAAAACCCGATGAGGTCAAACTGCGAAAGGGGCCGTCCTGTTTCAAGGGAAAAAAGGGGAATACCGGCGCTGCGGAGGGCATCCTCGAAGTCCGGGGCTGGGGCAAAGACCCGCTCGCAGGAAACGCCTGGGATTGCATTCAGGAGCGAGTAGAGGATCCTGATTGCCGCATTGGACATCCCGATCTCGTAGAGATCGGGATAGGAAAGCGCGACGGTTAAAACCGGATCCGGCTTCACCATGGCTCCGAACTCCCCGCCGACATACCGGCCGGGTTTCTCTACCTTGCGGAGCAGGGATATGAGGTCACGACCCTTGGCGAGCATGCGCACGTCAGTATCGCAGTCTGCGCCGGCTGATATTCATGAGGATTCCGATCCCGATGAGCCCCGTCCACAGGGAGGAGCCTCCATAGGACAGAAACATAAGGGGAATCCCCGTGATCGGCATGATGCCCATTGCCATGCCGGCATTGACCAGGGTGTGGAAAAAAACCATCGCGAGGATCCCTGTCCCGCAGAGCATTGCGTAGTCCTCCCGCGACGCCCACACGATGCTGATCCCGCGGAGCAGGATGACGAGAAAAAGAGCGAATACGAGGAGCGCGCCCAGGAAACCCCACTCCTCGGCAAGGATAGAGAATATGAAATCAGTGCTCCTCTGCGGCAGGAACTGGTAGTGGCTCTGCGTCCCGTGGAGAAATCCCTTGCCCAGCGGCCCCCCCGAGCCGATTGCAGTGACCGATTGGATGATATTCCATCCCGCGCCCTGGGGATCCAGCTTCGGATCCACGAATATCACGAGACGCATGATCTGGTAATCCTTCAAGACCTGGCGCAGCGCAAGTGAGAGAGCCCCGCCCAGCACGAAAATCGCGCCGGTCCAGGCGATCCAGAAAAAATACCGCTGGCGGAAGGACCTCCATCCGAGAAATGCGAGTCCCGCAACAACGGATCCGGCGAGCAGGAGGTATTTCAGGATGTCCGGATCTGAAATGAGGCTGAAGAGTGAAGCACCGCTCGCTCCATACCGGGCGTTCAGCGTGGGGATTGCCGCGAGAATGAATGCGAGAACTCCGGCGAAGAGTATGAAGAGCAGGTGCCGCACTTGGGCGCCCCCGATGAATGCCATGAGAAGAAAGATGGGAACAAATGCCAGCGCCTCGCCCATGTCGGGCTGCAGCAGGATCAGCGCGATGGGAACGAACACGATGCAGAGGCCCAGCAGGAATCTCGGGAGCTCCTTGATGCCATTACCGATGCCGGTGAGATACGCGGCAAGAAAAAGTATCGTGGCCATTTTTACGAACTCCGCGGGCTGAATGCCGATTTCGGAGAACCCGAGCCATGAGCGCGCCCCGTTGACTTCCCTGCCGACCACAAGCGTGATAAGAAGAAGGAAGAGGCCGCCGGCATAGATGTACAGTGAAAACATGCGGAGGGTCGTATAGCTGAGGAACGCGAAGAACGTCATTAATACGACCCCGGTCACTCCCCATATGACCTGGCGCAGAAACTCCCGTGACATCTGTATCCCGCTTGAGTTGACGCCGCTTGAATAGATGAAAAGGATGCCGATGACCATCAGCATGAACACTGCGCCGAAGAGAACGAAATCGAACGATGCAAGTGCGATCCTTCTCAATCGATCCTCCCGACCACGGGGGCGTACCACGGCTTCAGCGTGGCAATGGCCTCCTCATAGGTCTGGCTGGCAAATATCCCCTGGAAAATAAGGTTCGTGGCCTTGGGGGCCCACCACTCCCAGTTGTCCGACGCCTCGACCATGGCCACGACCACCACCCTGTCTTCCGGGTGGTCGGTCTCATACGGCCCGTATGCAGCGAACCATGAGTGCCAGGATTTCGTCTCCACCCCCGCAACGGTCTGCGCCGTCCCTGTCTTGCCCGCGATCTGCACCGCCTTCGTCGTGATGACGGGCCCCGCGGTACCGCCTGTGATCACGCCGCGCAGGGCGGCCTGTACAATCTTGAACTTGTCCGCGCCGATCGGCGACTGGTGCAGCACTTCCGGCGTCACTACGGTGACGGGCTGGTTGGTTTCAGGATCGACTGTTTCCTTCAGAATGTGAGGCTTGTAGACGACACCGTTGTTGACGACCATTGCGAGCATGTCCGCCATCTGGAGCGGCGACATTGTCACGAAGCCTTGTCCAATGGAGAGATTCAGCGTGTCCCCGCCCAGCCATCCCGTGTGTTTCACTTTTTCTTTCCATTCCGGAGTGGGAAGAAGACCGCTGATCTCCCCCGGCAGGTCGATTCCCGTGAGCGAGCCGACTCCGAAGTCGCGGGCGTAGGAAAGTATCTTGTCCGGCCCGAGCCGGTTGCCCATCGTCCAGAAATAGACGTCACAGGACTGTGCCAGCCCTCCCATGAGGTCCTGATAGCCATGACCGGTCCGCAGCCAGCAGTTGAAAACCCTGTCACCGAACTCGAGCTTTCCCGTGCAGAGAACCGCCTGGTTGATGGGGATGGTCCCGTCATCCACGATGCCGGTGGTCATGATCACCTTGAAGGTTGATCCGGGAGGGTAGGCGGATTGTATGGCCCGGTTGAGAAAGGGTGAGGAAGGATCCAGGGTCAGCCGGGTGAAATAGTCGGATGCATCCACGGCAAAAAACCGGTTCGGGTCGAATGTAGGTGAGCTCACAAGGGCGAGGACTTCCCCCGTGGCAGGCCTGAGCACCACGACCGATCCGTTGCGATTTCCCAGGGCCTGCCTGGCAAGTCTCTGGATCCTGCGGTCGATCGTCAGCACAACATTCAGACCCGGCTTGGGGGGCACCACTGTCTCATCTGCTCCCGAGACCCCCTTTTCCTTCACGTCCACCACGCGGAAACGCTTGCCGTCCACTCCGCGAAGGATGTCGTCATACTGCTTTTCCACGCCGGACTTGCCCAGTGTCGTGTCCGCCGCATACCCTTTGTTGTAGAGGACCTGCAGCTCTTCCCGGGTGATATCCCCGACGTAGCCTATCACGTGCGCCAGGGTATCCGATTCGACATAACTGCGAATGGGCTTGTTGTGCCAGTCCACACCCTTGAAATCTTCCATGTGCTCGGCAATGGCCGAGATGGTCTGCAAGGTGACGCCGGCCTTCACCTCGATGGGCTGGAACTGGCGGTAGCTTTTCGGCGGGACCCTCTTTTCGATATCCCCGACCGGGATGGCCAGCGCTTTTGCCAGCCGTGCAAAGAGGCCGGGAAGCTCCGACGGCGCAAGTTCTCCCGGCACGACGTCCACGGCAAAAGAGTCCACGTTGAAGACGAGCGGATCGTCGGCATGCGTGTCGAAGATTTCCCCCCGCTGCGCCGGGATCGGCGTCTCACGCTCGGAGACATCCTTGGCGCGCTGTGTGAACTCTCCGCCTTTGATGATCTGGAGCCAGAAAAGATACAGCACGAGCACGGCGATGGAGCCTGAAAAAAGCGCGGTCAGAAAGACAAAGCGCCGTTTCTGCTGGCGTTCCCCTGATTGCATTACGCACCCTCTTTGTCAGCCTGCTTGAACATTTTGAACAGGTTGAGAAGAGCAAATAGAAAAGGGGCAATGACCCCATTGTAGCCGACTTCTATCCACAACCGCCCGGTGAACGTGATGAATCCTGACGCGGCGAGCCCGAATACGGCGGACACGATGCCGGCGAGGATTCCCTTCAGGATCGTCGCGATCACGGTGAGGATTATCGGCATGAGAAAAGGATCGATGAAAACGTTGCCGGAAAGCAGCCCGTATACGTAGCCGATCACCGTGCGGAGCAGCGAATGGAATCCCAGGGGCGAGACATTCATGAGATCCTCGAGAAATCCCGTGGCGAACCCGGAAACCTGGCCTACCATGGGTCCGCGTCTCATGGACACGAAGATCAGCACGATCAGCGCGAGATCAGGCCGCACTCCCCGTACGGCGACCCGGTTCAGGATTGTCGATTGCAGCAGGATGCAGACGGCCATCGTGAGAACAGTGAAGAATATGGTGCGGAAGTCTCTGTTCACTTGGCCACCGGTGCCGCGGGGGGTGTCTGCTGCCCGGCAGCGGGTGCAGGATTGTCAGGCTCGGGTCCGATCAGGAAGAGGTACTCCAGCCTGTCGAAATCAATGATCGGCTCCACCTGGAGCACAAGTGACGTCTGGTAGGTCGGCGCCGTGATATCCCGGATCCGGCCGATATTGATGCCTTTCGGATACAGGCCCCCGAGACCGGATGTGACGACAAGATCCCCGTAGGTGATCTTGTTCTTGGCGATCTTCTTCACGTAATTCATGACGAGGGTGCCCCGGTCCTTGCCCTCGCCCTGCACGAGCCCCTCGTCCCGGGTGCTGTCCACCCGCGAGGACACCATGCACTGCGGGTCATACAGCGGCAACACCTCCGACGTGCCGGGCCCCACAAGCACCACCTTGCCGACAAGCCCCTCGATGTCCCCCTGCCAAGCCACGACAGGCATGCCCCTCTTCACCCCATGCCGCGAACCCTTGTTGATGGTGAGCGTCGAGAACAAATTGTCGGTGTCCCGCGCAATGACCTCCGCCGCAATGCGTTCCGCAGGGAGGCTGTTGGCGAAATCCAGCTGGCTTTTCAGAGATTCGTTCTGCCGCCGCAGCTCGAGGATCTCGCGCGTGACCTCGTCCATCTCCTGCAGCCGCGCGCGCGCCGTGGTGAGCTCCTCACGCGCTTCGCGGAGCTGACGGATGGAGCCGGCCGTGTCGCCGAACCAGTTGAAAAAACCGGTGAAGCCTTTCTGGAAAAAACCCGCCACCGACAGCCCGATCTCCTTGGGCTTGATCACGACGGCGCGGTTGGCCACGGCGAGACACAAAAGGGAAGTCAGAACCAGTGTGATGAGGGTTGCCCCTCTCCGGTGTCGTGCGAAGAATCCCTCAAAGAGCCCCGGCATGAGATCAGGTCTTCACGTTGAAGTACTTGGAGTTCTTTTCTCTCACGAGGCTTTCGAGGAACTTACCCGCGCCCAGCGCCACGCACAGGAGCGGATTCTCCGCCAGGATGACCGGGACGCCAGTTTCCTTGGAGATGAGCTTTGGAAAACCCTTCAACAGCGATCCTCCCCCGGTCATCACGATGCCGCGCTCGACGATGTCTGCCGCCAGCTCGGGCGGAGTCTGGCCCAGGGTCTTCTTGATCTCCTCTATCACGGTGTTGATCGGCTCCTGCAGGGCCTCGCGCACTTCCACCGAATCCATCTCGAGCTTTCGGGGCAGGCCGGTGATGGCATCCGTGCCCTTGATCTCGATTTTCTCGATTTTCTTGTCAGGGGAGGCATTTCCGATGGTGATCTTCACGTTCTCCGCGCTGGACTCCCCAATGATGAGATTGTGCACGTTGCGGACGTGCTTGATGATTGCCTCATCGAACTCGTCTCCCCCCACGCGGATGGCGTTGGTGACGACCATGCCGCCCAGGGAGATCACCGAGATCTCCGTGGTTCCCCCGCCGATGTCGCAGATCATGTGCCCGGCGGGCTCGAGAATGGGAATATTCGCACCGATGGCGGCTGCCATGGACTCCTGAATGAGGTAGACATCCCGCGCCCCTGCCTGCTCGGCGGAGTCACGCACCGCTCTCTTTTCCACCTCCGTGATGCACGTAGGCACCCCGATAACCATCCTCGGCTTCACGAACCACCGGCGGGCAATTACCTTCTCGATGAAATAGCGGATCATCTTTTCCGTGGCTTCAAAATCGGCAATCACCCCGTCGCGAATGGGCCGCAGAGCGACAATGTCGCCAGGGGTCTTCCAGAGCATCTTCTTGGCCTCCGTACCGACCGCAATCACCTTCTTGGTGCCCCGTTCCATCGCGACCACTGAGGGCTCACAGAGCACGATGCCCTTGCCACGTGCGTGCACGAGAGTGCTGCACGTGCCCAGGTCGATTCCAAGGTCCGTCGAAAAAGCTTCGAACATCCTGTCCCAGGCCATTCGGGATCCCTTCCTTTCGTACTGTTAACGCTTCCCGCTGTAGTAGCGGAGCTTGGCTCCGTAATGCGAAGGATCGATGATCAGCGCATTACGCCACTCCGCGCGTGCCTTCACCGGGTCGTTCATTTTCGCGTACACTTCACCCAGATCGTAGTGTGCGTCAGCCGACTTCGGGTCGATCCTCACGATTGCCGAGAACTGCTCCTCCGCCTTGAAAAGCTCACTCGTATCAAGATAGATCCCCCCGAGGAGGAACCGCGCACGCTCCTCGATGTCCTTGTCTTCGGTCTTGTTGAGGGTCCGGAGGAGGTAATCGACAGCGTCACTGCTACGCTTCATCTGGTAGTAAGTTTGCCCGATTGTCAAGAGCAGGAGGTCCCCGGGATCCTCTTTCAGCGCGGTAAGGAAGTATTCCATCCCTTTTTCGTATTGTCCGAGCTGCGTGTAGGCCTGCCCGATGTATTCATGAGAATCCTTCTGCGCGTAGCCGCTGGAAAGCGACTTCTCCATGCTGGCAATCGAAAGGTCGTAATAGTATTTTCCCTTGTTGAAATAGGCTTTGCCCAGGACATACTCGGTTTCACCGATGAAGGGCGTGTTGACGAGCCGTGCCCTGCGCAGGGACACGATGGCCTGGTCGAGATAGGGCATTTTTTCCTCGAGGGCGTTCTGGGACACTGCACGGTAGAAGCTGGCAAATCCCTTGTAGGAAAGAGCGACTGCGTTCAACGGGTCCCCCTTGAGGATCCCGTCCGCCGTGGACACCACCTCGTCGTATTTTTCTGCCTTGAACAGGTCCGGAAGCCTGCCCGGTGCGTGCCGCTCGACAGCCCCGCCCGACAGCCGCGCCGGAATGCGCAGGACAAAGAAGAGGGCGACTCCCAGGACGAGGATCCCCGCAAGAACGGGAATCAGAACAGCCCTCCGGCCCCGTTTCCTCTGGCCCGTCCTGTAATGATCGTAATTCAGAATCATGTGTTTCCTAGTCTTAAAAATGGGCAGATCGATAAGCCGGGTTCTGTCAAGGGTCACCATCTCTCTTGGAGCGCGGTCACCCGCGCTCTCGTGCAGCCTACCCGCAGGTTTCCTCCGCGCCGAGGCGCCGAGGAGAGCGAGCAGCCCGCCTGCTGCTTGGCTTTGCTCCGAACGAGGTTTACCGTGCCTTCCCCGTTGCCGGAGAAGCGGTGGGCTCTTACCCCGCCTTTTCACCCTGTGCCGCCGCGCCGTGAGCGCCGCGCCGCACGGTACTCCGTGCGGTTTTACGGCGCAGGCTCGGTCTCATGCATCCCCGGGGGGAATGCACTCGGCCGGTCTGTTTTCTGTGGCACTCTCTGTCGCCGGACAAGCCGGCGCCCGGGCGTTGCCCGGCGTTCTGCTCTATGGAGCCCGGACTTTCCTCCCCGTGGATGCGGAGCACCCGCGCGGCGGTGACCAGATCTGCCCGCGTCTATTGTCGGCTGAATGTCAACAATAAGCAACGGCTTGCCGGCGGAGGGCGACGAGGCCCCGGCACCCTTATATTTCCTCCTGCTCTTCCTCCGCGTCGTCCTCTTCTTCCTCCTCGTCCTCTTCTTCCTCCTCGACATCCTCGTCGAGGGTTGCGGTTTCCAGGCTCTCCCCCTCTTCATCTGCCTGGTAGAACAGGATGCGGCTGCAGTAAGGACAGAACTCCACGTGCTCACCGAGCCTGACCGTGTTGACGAATTGAGGCGGGAGAATCATATAGCAGCCCGTGCACACACCCTTGGTGAGCGAGACGATTCCTATTCCCGACTTGTTCTTGATGATCCGCTCGAACTTGAAGAGGATATCCTCTTCAAGCCCCGGGGTGATTTTCTTTTCATCGTTCAGGAGCTTCTTCAGCTCCGCATTCTTCTCCTTGATCTTCACTTTTATCTTGGACTGCTCCTCCTTGACGTCCTCCTCCTGCTTCCCGATCATCAATTGCTCTTTTTCCAGGGCGTTCTTGAGCTCTTCCACGCCGGTCTGCTCCCTCTGGAGCTCCTTGCGGAGGCTCTGCTCTTTTTCCGTGGCGTCCTTGATCTCCTTGTCCAGCGCCTCGTACTCCCTCTGCGTCTTGATGATGTCCATCTGCCCTTCGGACTTCTCGCGGCTCTGCTCGGCCTCTGCGAGCTTCTGCCCGATGTCCTGGATTCGCACGTCGGCCGCCTCATGGACGGCGCTCTTGTCCGTGAAGGACTTCTTCAGACGGTTGAGCAGCTCGGTCTTGGTGGCCAGGGACTTGGGTATCTCCTGGATATCCTTCTCCACCTCGAACTTTTTGGAGAGGACGTCCTGGAGCGCCCTCAGTTTGTCATACACGGTACGTGCCATTTTTTCACCTCTCTCGTTCGCTCTAGTGTTCCAGATAATCCTTCAGCCTGCGGCTGCGCGTGGGGTGCCGCAGCCGCCGGAGAGCTTTCGCCTCGATCTGACGGATCCGCTCCCGGGTGACGTTAAAATAGAGGCCCACCTCCTCCAGAGTCAAGGAGTAGCCGTCCTCCAGCCCGAAGCGCATCTTCAGCACTTCCTG
>CAYTGX010000135.1:0-9414 GCA_964437385.1 uncultured Spirochaetaceae bacterium | reverse complement strand
AGCCGGAGCGGACGAGCTGCTGGCGGATCGTGGCCTCGGCATTGCCGCGGAAGAGCACGCCATGGGGCAGGATGCAGGCGGCTTTGCCCGCACTCTCCATCGAGCGGATGATGTGCAGTAGGTATGCGTAGTCGTCCTGCTTGGCTGGCGGTTCAGCCCAGGCGAAACGCTGGAACGGATCCTTCGATGGCGTGAGGCCGGTGGTCCAGGTCTTGTCGGAGAACGGCGGATTGGCGGCGACGTAGTCGTAGGTGCGGAGCTGCTCGCCGTCCTTGAACTTTGGCGCTGCCAGGGTGTTGCCCGAGAGGATGTTGGCGGTGGGGAAGTCGTGCAGGATCATGTTCATGCGGGCCAAGCCCGCGGTGGTCACGTCCTTCTCCTGCCCTTCGAGCGTGATGGGCTTGCCAGCTTGGGCGGCCACCTTCAGAAGCAGCGAGCCCGAGCCGCAGGTGGGGTCGTGGGCGGTGGTGGACGCCTTCGTGTTCTTCGGCGAGATGCCAATCACCCTGGCGATGACACGGCTGACCTCAGCGGGCGTGTACAACTGGCCCTCTTCAGCGCGATCATGTCCTTGAAGCTCGCATCCTTGGGGATCGTGACCGGGGGGGCAAAGTCGCTGCTATCGCCGTATTTGTCGGTGATGTACTTGATGAACAGCATGAACAGGACGTAGTCCTTGTACTGGCTGGCATCCATGCCTCCGCGCAGTTCATCGCAGGAAGCCCAGATCGAGGAGTAGAGGTCTATATCACCTCCGGTCGGAGCTGAATAGTCGCACATGGTGCCTTGATTGCCTGACTAAATAGTTTGTCAATTTCCTTTGCTCGCGGTTTCTTATTGTGCAGTGGCGCAGTGGCTTGTAAGCCAAACACAAAAGGAACTCAAGAACGAGTCTGTCCGTTTCGTCTGCACGTTGAGTGAAACGCACTGTTGTCCACTGAGGCCGCCATGTCGTCTTCTTTTGTTTCGAAGTTTGCCACTGTGTGCGGACCTTGATGCCGTGTCCTGTCTGACCGACGTACAGTGCGTGGCCGTTCATGTTAAAGTAGGCGTATACCGCCCCTTCACCTGTGTCGCCGAGGCCACCTTTGGTTTCGAATTGCTTCTTTGAACTGGGCGGTTGTGTTCGACTTTCAAACCACACTTTTACCAGATCCGCTGAGACGCCGATAGACTTGCGAAGCGTTTCAATAGGGATCGTCACGTCGTCACCGTCGTCGGCGCGCTGTCCAGCTCCGCGATCACGTCCAGCACCTCGGGGAACGGTGCCAAGGTCACCCGGCGCTTGCCCAGGATCCGCTTCATCTCCGCAGCGCCCCAGGTGTTGACGCTCTGGATGATGATCCGCTTCGCCTTCACCTTAATCTCGACAATCGCCCTGGCCACCGTGCGCCCGTCCGCACTCTCGGGCCAGTCGCTCCCGGCAGGTCGTGGTCAAGGAAGGGCACGTCCCACCGCTCTGCCCTTAAGTACCCAAGGATGATGCGTGCTTAAGCGCGACCGCTAAATGGTCCCTCCGCATACCGGGCAGGGCTTCGTATCTTCGTCCATAAATGCCCCGTGGCTCTTGCCATTCTACATCTCCACCGTCGCGCCGAACAGCCGTTAAACGTCGCTCGTTGTCATCGCGTCCTCGGAGTTGCGGCTGATCCACGCCTCGTACCTGTCCGAAGTGCCTGCCGTATGATTCCTCTTCTCGTTATTATATGGGCGTCCCGTCAAAAGCGAACTCATGTTCGATGACTGACGACAGTGCCTGCGTACCTCTGACCGCGTTTGACCGTTGCTAATGCCTTTCTGCCCCACCGCCTCAGAGCAGAAGGGTCAGATTGATCAAGGTGAGATCACTTCGAGGAACCTGACTCATGGAAATCTCGACGCGTACATTTTGCTTCTCACACTCCTTCTGCAAGTAGGAGATGTTGTAAAAGCCAAGTTCCGCGTTGATGTGCTGCCTGGGTATCTTCCTGGAGAAATCGAGCAGAGATTGCCCCTTCGCGTCGGTGCCGATAAGTGCCTCAAGCTGCTCCTTGACTCTCTGGTACCTCCGCTCTTGGTTGCAGATGGTCACCCGCAGCCGGTGGTCCGTGCCGACCGACGCTCCCTTGCTCCCTATCTGATAGGTCAGAGAGAGAAGGTCGCTCTCGGCTTCCATGTGGCGGCGCACCTCTGCGCGCATCGTCTCGTCGGCCATCACATCATCCATGGTCCTGTGCCCTCGCAGCAGCCGGCCCGCAACCTGCTGGTAGTGGCTGACTTCCGTGAAGCCCAAAAATTCCACAACCATGAGGGCAAGGTATTCCGAGATAACAGCCTTCTCGATATAGACTTCCAGCATGCCTCGCAGCTCTTCTACCAGGGATTCGTACTCAGGTTGACCGCGGGATTTAGCCAGAACGCACCAGAGGAGCCTCGAAGCGCTGAGCACGAAACCGTCGCTCAGATAGTCGCGCAGTCTGCGTTCATCCTCGCTCGACGTCTTGGCCGACGCGTGCTTACGGATGAGAGGTTCTTGGATGTCGAGTGACACGGCGGGGATTTCCGAGGCGATGCTGGCGAACAGGCTGTCGAGTTGAGACTGGTTATAGGTGGTCTCCATATCGATGCACCGGCCCGGATTCTGCCGGTTCCACCGCTTGATCAGCGCGGAGTCCACCAGCATGCGGAATGTTTCGTTTTCGAACTTCTTAAACAGGAGTCTGTGGACGATGAGCTTGGTCAGATCGATGATTTCCTGGCTCTTCGATGAGAACTCCGACCGCGCCAACTCCACCTCCGCGATGTAGTCGATGTTGATCATCTTTTGCAGTGAGGAGGCGGGGACCGTGGTGACCGCAATCCCGTACGCCAGCCGGTTGTCAGCCATCGGCAGTCGCTTTAGCTTCTTGTGGTTCCTAACAAACCATTCCACCCCCGCCGTCGTCAGGGTGATCTTGAGGGGAAGATCGATGAAAGGTGACCTATGCCGGGCCACTACGGGCGTTCCTCGGGACCTTTGAAAAGTGGTGCCTTCAAGTTTCTTGCATCTCCCGCTCAATAGTCTATCACACGAGAGGCGGAGGGTTCTGGAACAGAGAAACGGATAGCGATTTACAGCCCGCAAGCAGCATGTACAGGATCTTCCGCCATCAAGTAACCGCGGTCTGTCTCTGGAGCTGCCGTCTCCGTAGGAGGGCCTTACAGCGAGCCCTCCCCTCAGCTTGATTTGCCTTGCGGCGTTGTCCTTGACTAGTCCCGCTCGTTTTGCCTCATCCAACACGACCCGGAAGGTGTCCATAATGTGATTCTTGGTCGCATTTGCGACATCCAAATCGAGAAGCCAATCGTCGATTTCAGCGGAAGTGATGCTACTGACTTCTTGATCCTTGAATTCGGGCAGAATGTGGTTGGCTAGATGCCCTCTTCGCATTTGGGCCATTTCGCGGGTGATGATCCAGCCTTTCTGCTCCGAGCGCTCAATCCAGTTGCATTCACCCCGTATGAACAAATGCTTTGTAAACTCGCCTAATCTCTGGCTCCTGCTTTGCTGTATGTCGCCTTTGAGTATCCCGACCACATATTGCTCTGCTTGAGTCTTGACCGTAAGCCCTGTCGAGTGCCGGGTCTTTTCACCCGGTAGCTTGTAGTACCAGACCCGTTGCGGGGGCCTTTTTAGAAGTGTGAACGGTTTTTGTGATTTCATGCCTGAACCTCCATGCCTTATTAGTGGCTTGGAGTAGGCGGGGGAAAAAAAGTCACTTTTAGGTCACTCTTGGAACTGAAAGAGAGGAACCTTGGCCACCTTTCGCAGGATAGCTCTGTAATTCCTTTCCCTGCAATTCCCTACGTTGCCCGGAAGAGGACTTGAACCTCCACACCCTTGCAGGCACTAGACCCTGAATCTAGCGTGTCTACCAAATTTCACCATCCGGGCCAGTGAAGAAACGTAGCAAAAAGGGGCTGAACTTGTCAAGATTACGATCTGCCGGTATCCTCTCCTGATGGCACCCCTGCGTATCCTCTTTGTCGGGGAGATCGTCGGCAAGTCCGGCGTCTGGGTCGCGAAGGAGCTCCTCGCAAAGGTACGCCAGGAGCACGCAATCGATTTCGTCATTGCCAACGGAGAGGGCGCCACCGGTGGGTTCGGCATCGGAAGGAACCACGCGGTCTACCTGCACAAGCTCGGCATCGACGTTCTGACCACCGGCGAATGCAGCTACTACAAGAAGGATATCGTCGATCACTTCAACAAGGCGCCCTACATGGTGAGACCTGCCAACTACCCGCCGCGGAATCCCGGGCGGGGCTGGATGGTTTTCGAGAAGAATGGAAGAAAAATCGCCGTGATGTGTCTTCTCGGAGTGGCAGGATTCAAAAGGGTGCATCTGAAAAACCCCTTCGGCCTCCTGCCGAAGCTCCTCGAATCCATCACGCCGGAGACCAATACGATTGTGCTGGACTTCCACGCCGTCACGACAGCGGAAAAGGCCACGATGTTCGCTATAGCGGACGGAAAGCTGTCCGCGGTGATCGGCACCCATACCAAGGGGCTGACAGCGGACGAACGGGTGCTTCCCGGCGGCACGGCGGTCATCACGGATGCGGGAAGAACGGGGAGCCTGGAATCGGTGGCCGGGCTGGACCCGGAAATCGAAATCCGCAAGCTCACCACTCTCGTGCACGAGTATTCGAAAGAGGCGTGGGCAATGCTCGAGCTTCAAGGAGTGATCATCCAGATTGGTGACGATGGCAAGGCCACATCGATAGAAAGAATACGCGAGACCTGCAAAGCGCCGCCTCCCGCGGCCAAGGATGACGACGTTCCCCAGGCGGAGTAGACAGATCGACGAGCAGGTTCGGCTGGCCGCGCATCAGTAATCTGGGGTTGATCCGGGCGTCGCCGCCGGGTACAATCGCGCAAAGACCATGAAATGGCAGGACATTCTGCGCAATACTGTCAAAGGTGAAAGCATCACTGCAAGCAGCCTGCGGAAGGTTCCGCATCTGAAGACCTGCCCGTACTGGGACAGGGCCGTCTTCATGGGCAGAATCTCACACCAACTTCAGTTCGCAAACTATGACGGCGGCCTGGTCAAGTACGATGGCAGGATTTACTACGTCAACAGGTCGCAGATCGAAGCGCTTTCAAGCTATATACGCTGGGATTTGAAAAAGCAGATCACCGTCATCGAGGGCTGATCTCTGCAATGACGGCCTTGTTCCTGCCCCCTTCTTTTGCCTTGTGGAGAGCGGCATCCGCGGCAGCGAGAATTTCCATGCGTGTGCGGCCATGCGCGGGGTGGATTGCCACTCCGAGAGAGACGGTGAGCGGGCCCAGCGCCATATCCAGATGACGCACCTCGAGGCCTTTGACACGCTGCCGGATATCTTCTGCCCGCTGCCGCGCAGTCTCCTTTGAAGCCTCGGTCAGAATCAGCACGAACCCGCCCGCCTGATCTCGATCTCGAGCGTCTCTTCCATGTAGCGGCGATTGAAAAGACCGGTGAGCGGGTCATGGATGGAGAGCTGCCGCAGGTCACTCCTCAGCATGAGGTTGGAAAGCGCAAGCCCGATGTGCTCGGCAACGGAAACAGCAAAAGCGTGACTGTCGTCACGGCCGCCGGTGAGGTGGAACAGACCGATTGTTTTCCCCGTGGCAGCCATGGGGATGCAGAGGGAGTGCCGGTCCCCGGCCTTGGCGTGACGACACGGCAAAGCGGGAGGAGAACCGGTCAACGCATGGACCTTCCCCTTCTGAGTGCCCAGCAGTCTTCGGCCTTGAACGCTGCAGCAGTAGGCGATCTGTTTCCCCATTCCGCCATGGCGTTGTAGAGGTTCTGGGACGCGTCATGGACGTAGAGGGCCCCGGAGTTTCCCGGCAGAAGGCTCGGTGCGTGGAGGGAGATGAGCGGGTAGGCCTCTTCCGTTGAGACGCACGACTGGAGCATGTCACCCACCTCGTTGAGCAGCAGAACCTCCTGGGTCTTGAGATTGAGCTGTTCTACCTGCAGGGCGAGGGTCGAGCGGGACTCTGCGAGCTCGTTCTCCAGCTGCTCGTGCTTGGCAACTTCGCGTGCGAGCTCACCGGTGCGCTCTGAAACGAGGGACTCGACCCGGGCGGTGCGCTGTTGAGGTAACACCCTTTTTCTTCTATAATCCAATTCCCATGAGCAAATACATTTTTGTCACCGGCGGCGTCTGCTCTGGGCTTGGAAAAGGCGTCGCTTCAGCGTCCATCGGCAGCCTGCTGGAAAACAGGGGCTTCAACATACGGATGATCAAGATCGACCCGTACATCAACGTGGACGCGGGCACGATGAATCCCTACCAGCACGGTGAAGTCTACGTCACTGATGACGGAGCAGAGACTGACCTCGACCTGGGCAACTACAGCCGATTCACCACCTCCCCCATCGGGAAGGACAATTCGATCACGACGGGCCAGGTGTACCAGGCCGTCATCACCAAGGAGCGCGAAGGCCGTTTTCTGGGACGCACCGTGCAGGTCATCCCCCACATCACGGACGAGATCAAGGCGCGCATATTCCGGGTCGGCGAACAGCCTGGGGTGGATGTGACCCTTGTAGAAGTCGGCGGAACGGTAGGTGACATCGAAAGCGTGCCCTTTCTGGAAGCGGCCCGGCAATTCATCCATGATCTCGGCAAGGAGAACGTCCTGTTTGTCCACCTGACCCTGGTGCCGCAGGTGTACTGGGGCGAGCCCAAGAGCAAGCCCACGCAGCATTCTGTGCGCGAGCTGCGCGAGATCGGAATTCAACCCGACATCCTGCTCTGCCGGTCCTCCAGCCCGCTGGACGAGGATCTGAGACGCAAGATCTCCCTGTTCACCAACGTGGAAAAGGAAGCGGTGATCTCCGCGTATGACGTACGCACGACGATCTACGAGATCCCCCTCACGTTCGTGGAACAGAAGGTGGACGCAATCATCATCAAGAAGCTCGGCCTGGAAGTGAAGATGCCCATCAAGGACGGCTGGAAAAAAGTGGTGGACCACTTCACCGAGGCAAAGCGCACGGCGCGCATTGCGATCGTGGGAAAGTACACCGGATTGCATGACTCCTACATCTCGATTTTCGAGTCGTTGTTTCACGGCGGTATCGACAACGGAGCACGGGTCCAGCTCGTGAAGTTCGAGAGCGAGGAACTGGAGGACGAGCGCGACCTGTCGTCGGCATTCGCAGATTGTGACGGCATCCTGGTCCCCGGTGGCTTCGGATTGCGTGGCATAGAGGGGATGGTCCGCGCGGCTCACTATGCTCGGGAGAACAAGGTCCCCTACCTCGGCATTTGTCTGGGCATGCAGATCATGGTGATCGAGTATTCCCGGTTTATGCTGAACCTGAAAGAGGCGAACTCCACCGAGTTCGCCCCTGAGACGAAAACTCCGGTGGTGAGCCTCCTGGAGGAACAGGTGGACATCAAGGCCTACGGCGGAACCATGCGTCTGGGAAAGAGCGATACGCACCTGAAGCCCGGCACGCGAATCCACGCGGCCTACTGTGCGGAGGTTATTGCCGAGCGCCATCGTCACCGGTATGAGGTTTCAAATCAGTACCGCAAGGCATTGGAAGATGCAGGGCTTCTGGTCACAGGGCTCACCCCCGACTCATCGTTAGTAGAGTCGGTTGAGTGGCCCGACCACCCCTGGGGAGTAGGTGTCCAGTTTCACCCAGAGTTCAAATCGAAACCCCTCGCTCCCAGCCCGCTGTTTTCACGGTTTATTGCAGCATGCCTGAAATCGCAAGAGAAGACCGCCGCCGCCGCGGCCCGATAGGCGCCGCGGCGGCAGCCGCACTCGCGGCTGCGATTCTTGTTGCCGGTTGCAGCCTGGACTACAAGGAGGCGGGAACGGAAGAGCAGGCGGCAGAAGGAACTCCCGACACGGTTGCATTGGGACTGCTGCACAAGATCCATAAAAACGGCAGGCTCTCCATGGAGCTGGAAGCAACGCGGGCGGAAACCTACAGCACGGCGGCAAAGACTATCCTGACCGACGCGCACTTCATCGAGTTCGACGATAAGGGAGCGAAGGCGACGGAAGGCCGAGCCCACAGGATCGTGTACCACACCGACACGGAAAACGCAGAGATTTCCGGCATGGTGAATGTCCATTCGGCCTCAGAGAAGGGAGAGGTCTCCGCCGAGTCCCTCGCGTGGGCAAACAAAGAGAAGCGGCTTACTGCCCCTCCTGACGAAAGGGTGACTATTCGCAAAGATGACGGGACCTCCATCTCCGGAAGCGGATTCGTCGGCGACTTCAGGACCCGCCAGGTCACATTTTCAGGTCCCGTCCAGGGCACATATGTCTGGACGGAAGAAACGAAGTAGCGGCGTGAGGAAGATTATCCCAGGCGTCTGCGCCCTCATTGTCCTCCTGTGCTTCCCGCTTCATGCCGACACGTTTACATACTCGGGTGACAGCGCATCTACGATTCTGGCGGAGGGCAGCCAGCATGCGCTTTTAACGGGCAACGCCCGTGTAGACACGCAGGACCTGCGCATCACGGCGGACAGCATCGAGCTTTTCGGCAAGGACTTCATCTATGCCCAATGCCACGGCAACGTCCGGGTGGTGGACGCGAAGAGGGGACTCGACCTCAGCAGCCAGGAGCTGTTCTACGACAGGAACAGGAAGATCGCGCGCATAAAGGGAAACGCGGTCATGGCTGATCTGAAGAACGAGATGGTCGTCAGGGGGGGATTCATCGAGGATAATGACCTGGAGAAGATCACCATCGTCCAGATCGGGGTGAGGATCTTCAAGAAGGACATCACGTGCAAGGCCGAGTTCGCCAAATACTGGCGGGATAAAAAAACACTCGAGCTCTCGGGTCTGCCCTGGGTTTCGAAGGGGAGTGATGTGTACCAGGCGGCGCGGATCACCGTCAATCTCGACACGGAAGACATCAGCCTCGAAGGGGACGTCCAGGGAACCATCAAGACAGGCACGAATGAGCCCGCCAAGGACAACGCCCCGGCCGATTCGGCGGTCCCTGCGGCACCCAGTGCCGATTCAGCAGCCCCTCCCATACCCGTGCGCGATTCTGCACCGCATGCTGTCCCTGTGCCCGATTCCGCGTCGACCAATCCCCCTGCGTCCGGTTCCCCGCCTCCCATGAAGAAAGGGCCTGCCGGTGGGCAGTAACGGAACGCTTTTTCTGGAAGGGCTGGCAAAGAGCTATGGCCGAAAAGTGGCGGTGCGCGAGGTCACTTTCTCAATGGAGAGCGGCGAAGTCGTAGGTCTCCTCGGCCCCAATGGTGCGGGCAAGACCACGGTATTCTACATGGTAGTGGGCTTTATCAAGCCGACAACAGGACGGATCTGGCTGAACGGCAAGGATGTCACCGGCTTGCCCATGTACAAACGCGCGCGCATGGGGGTCTCCTATCTCCCCCAGGAACCGTCCGTGTTCC
>CAYTGX010000134.1:0-9610 GCA_964437385.1 uncultured Spirochaetaceae bacterium | reverse complement strand
TGCTTCTGCGGAGTCTTTCCTGTCTAGTAAGGCTTCTTCTCATCCGAGGCCGTGAGCTTGACACGTCCTTTTGCGCGTCTGCGCTTCAGAACGAGCCGTCCGCCCTTGGTGGCCATTCGCGCCCGAAAACCGAACTTTCTCGTCCTTTTGGTCTTGCTGGGCTGATAGGTTCGTTTCATCTGGAAAATGCTCCTTGGTTATCCTGACGAGCAGGTGTTTTTATCAAAGGGAGATCACCGAGAATATAGGACGATTGCCGCCTCGCTGTCAATGGTCGCCCCCGCCCAGGCGCACTCTGATGCCCTCCACGCCGGCCAGGGGAGCCGTGCGCCGGGCAGCAGCCAGGATGGATGCCTTGCGGAGCTGGAGCATCTGAAGCCACCCGGGATGGTCCACTTCAACCAGGAGCACGCCGTTCTGCACGTCGACCAGGCGCGAATGTCCTGCCAGCGCCTCGCCTGCAACCAGCTTCCATTCCGAGAACAGCGGTTCATACGGATTTCCCGCGAGCCAGCCTTTTTCCCGAAGGAAGTCCTTCAGCAACTCGCCGACCCTCTTCACGACAGGAAGTCTCCATGTGCGACCGTGAGAACCAGGGTGTCAGGCGTCCTGAACGACTGCCAGCTTTCGTCAGGGAGAAAAGTAAAGAAAGCCTGCTCGTAGGGAGGGAACCGGGCAATGAACGCCCTTTTGCGGCCGGGGTCGAGCTCCAGCAGCACATCATCCAGGAGAAGGACAGGCTTTCGCCCTGTCCGGGCGCCAAGAAATCGGGCCTGGGCAACCCGGAGCACGAGCGCGCAGAGACGAAGCTGCCCCGTGGAAGCGAGGTGCGTGTAGTCCCTGCCCCCCTGAATGTAGGAACAAGCGTCCCGGTGCGGACCGGAAGTGGTGGATCCCAGCAGCCGATCCCGGACCCTTTGCGCGGCAAGGTGGGCCATGACTTCATCCACGGTTCGAAGCCCGCCCCAGGAAGGCCGATACCGGATGTGCAGGTCCTCTTCGCTGCCCGTTATCTCGCGAAAGATGGGTGAAAACACCACATCGAACTCCGCCACAAGCGTGGCCCTCCTGGCCTGCAGGGCAATACCCAGCGCGGAGAGTTGAGCGTCGTAGACATCGAGGAGATCGTTCCTGCTTTCCTTGAGGCAGAGGTTCCGTGCTTTGAGCACGCGCCGGTAATCCCTCAGGGAGTCCAGGAATGAGAGGTCGGAGAGCACGAGCGTCTGGTCAAAGAATCTGCGCCTGTCCTCAGGAGGTCCGGTTACGAAATCCATATCCTGCTGGACAAAGGCGATACAGAGGACCTCGGTGAGCAGGTCCCGGCGCTCCGCGAGCGCCTTGTCGTTTACCCTGAACTCTTTCTTCTGCCCGGGGGCCAGTCGAAGGGACAGGTCTTTTTCCCCTCTCTCGGCGCTGGTGAACCGGGCATGCAATCCCGTGGCTGATGAAGGATCGCGCACGAGGGCTGACTCACGCTTCTCACGAAACGATGATCCCAGGGAGAGCAGATGAACCGCTTCCAGGAGGTTCGTCTTGCCCTGCCCGTTTTCCCCGACCAGAAAAACCTCACGAGACCCGCAGGTAAGCTCTCGATCTTTCAGGTTGCGAAAATTATGAAACCTCAGCCTCTCAAAGCCCATCAATCCAGCTGCATGGGCATGATGACATTCGTATAGCCGTCCTCGGGAAGAGGCTTGAGCGTGATGGCCTTGTTCACATCACTGAACTCGAGAAGGACTTTCTCTCCCGCAAGCTCCCGCAGGGGCTCGCTCATGTACAGGCAGTTCACTGCAAAAGACATCTCGGGCCCTTCGTATTCGCAGGGCAGCTCTTCCGTTGCGATGCCCAGCTCGCTCTCCTTGGAGAAGACGGTGAGGGCGCCTTCTGCCATCGAAAAAACTACCTTGCGTGATTTCTGCTCCACGAGCAGGGATACGCGGCGCAGGGCGTCTTCAAGGGCCTTCTTTTCCACGAGCGCCCGGTACTTCTGTGCATCGGGAATGACCCTCCGATAGTCGGGGAACTGGCCGTCGATGAGGTTGGAGGACAAGTGCGTCGCGCCCATCCGTACGAACACATTTTTGTCCGTCAGTGCGAGGGAGAGGGAGCCTTCCCCCGAGGAGAGCTTTTTCACAATCGTGAGGATTTTCGGGGGAAGGATGACACCTTTGAGATTCTCCATGCGCACCGGGATCCGCCGGGAGATATAGGAAAGACGACGGCCATCGGTGGCAACCATGATGAGGTTGTCATCCCGTTTTTCCAGGAATATTCCGTTCATGAAATACCGTGTTTCGTCGTCCGAGACCGCAAAAAGAGTCTTGGACACCATCTCGATGAAGTCCTTCTGGGGAAAATCGAAATACATGTTCTCCGAAGCGCGGGCAAGCTCGGGGTACTTGTCGGAAGGAATGCAGCGAAGCTGGAAATCGACCTTCTTCGACAGGGGACGAATGCGCAGCATGGTGGGATCCGCCTGCTCCAGTTCCACCTCGCCTTCCGGGAGCGATCTCAGTATGTTCAACAACTTGTCACAGAATGCGGTTGTCGTTCCCTCCTGTACCACCTCCACAGGAAGGCTCGTCTCGAACCCTACTTTCAGGTCCGTGGCCTGGAGCTTCAACTCGCCCTTCCCGGCGGTCAGCAGGACATTAGAAAGAACCGACAGGGAGTTCTTGGAGGATATGACCTCCTGTGCAATGGAAATCTCTTTCAGAAGGTCGTCACGCGAGCAGGTGAATTTCATGTTCATCTCCTTCTTATCTTATCTTTATAAGGAATTCTATAATACCGGTAGTACCGGTGGGCACCGGTGACTTGTGGATAAGCGGTCCAATTCCTGCCTGGTGAAAGAGATGTCTCCCGGAACAACCGCATCCGACTTTCCCCAGGTTGCCCACATGCGCCATTCTTTTCTTCCCCTCATCGGGATTTCGCACAATGACAGCCTTCCTGTCAACAGAGCAACCCCCAGGCAGAGCGGGCTTTGAGTATCGGCTATGCACAAGGTGTCCCCAAGCATTATGCATTATTTTCCTTGATTCTCTTCACCAGGCCCTGAAGGGTGGGCTCGAGATTCGGGTCCAGCTTCATCCTGTCCTCGATCTTCTGACGTGCATGCATGACGGTCGTGTGGTCCCTGCCTCCGAACTCCGCGCCAACCTCGGTGGTGGAATATTCTGTGAGCTCCCGGGAGAGGTACATCGCGACCTGCCGCGGGAACGCCACCGCCTTGGTCCGGCGCTTTCCGCGCAAGTCCTTATAGGACAAACCGAAATAGTCCGAAACGATCTTCTGGATCAGCTCGATTGTGATGTTCTTCTGGCTGGGCTGGGCGAAGAAGTCCTTGAGCTGCTGACGTGCGATATCCAGCGTGATGTGCTTGTTGACCAGCTCCGCGTACGCAATAAGCTTGGTCAGGGCTTTTTCGAGGTCTCTCACGTTGGTGTTGATATTGCGGCAGATCAGCTCGACGACCTCGTCGAGTATCTTTACCTTCTTCTCCTCCACCTTTCGATTGAGGATGGCGATCCGCGTCTCGTAATTGGGCGGCTGCAGATCGACGTTCAGACCCCTCTCGAACCGGCTGCGCAGCCTGTCCGAGAGGCTGCGGATCTCCGAGACCGGTCGATCCGATGTGAAGACCATCTGTTTGTTCGCGTCGTAGAGTGCGTTGAAGGTGTGAAACAGCTCCTCCTGGGTTCCTTCCTTTCCTTCGAGGAACTGGATGTCGTCGATCAGGAGGACGTCCACCAGCCGGTACTTGTTCTTGAATTGATGTCCGGTTTTCTTCTGGATCGAAAGAATGAACTCGTTGGCAAAGGTCTCTACCGTCACATAGGCCACTTTAAGATCGGGGAACTCCCGGTAGACCGAATTGCCGATGGCCTGCACGAGATGCGTCTTTCCCAAGCCGACCCCTCCGTAGATGAGGCAGGGGTTATAGCCGGTTCCCGGGTTCCTGGAGATGGCCAGGGCGGCATTTGCCGCAAAAGAGTTTGATTCACCGATTATGAATCGCTCGAATGTGTATTCCTTGTTGAGCTGGGGGTGCTGGCGCTTACGCGTTCCCGCGTCCTCAGCCCTCTGGCCTCTCGAAGGCTCTTCGTGACCCGTCTTGCCTGGTGTCTTTTTCTGTATGGAGAACTTCACAGTGAGCTCGTGGCCGGCCAATTCAGCGAGCTTCTCTTCAACCTGTGCCAGGTATCTCTGTGAAAACTGATCTTTTACGAACGAAGAAGGGACGGAAAGGGTGATTTGCGAGTCACCGCTGCCCGCATACTCGATCCCGCGGAACCAGGTTGCGAACTCCTGCTCGGAAATGTTCTGAGCAACCTCCTTTGCGGCCTGTTTCCAGAAGGCCTCATAGCTGCGCTTGCCCGTCTCCATGGGATTTTCCCCTTCTTATCGCCAGTTTATGCACAGGTTGTTAACATTCCTGGCTTTGCGGTCCTTGGGGCGCAAAACCGGGAATTTTGCGGGAAGGCCCCGGGGAAGATCGACGGGTGAAAGTTGATCGGTGTAAGTATCTTTCCAGAAAGAAATTAAAACTCCATACTCCAAAAGCATATAACATTTTGTATCACTGAGAGCGTTACATTCTATCCCAGTCCGCTTGATGGAAATCCTCATGGTCTATCCACAGTTTATACACACAGGCTTTCGTGAAGCCATTGTAGCCCATCCGGAAGAATCAGGCAAGAAAAAAATGATCATTCACGAGTTTGCCCGGTGAACCGGCGGCACGCGAATGAAAGCCGAAAACTCGCTAATGAAGCTCACAAGTTCACGCAAGGAAACTTGCAAACTCGCGAACTCACTGCGCAAGTTCGCGCAAGGGTTGATTTTTTCCGCAATTCTTCGTACCGTCAAGTGGGGCCATACTCCCATCCAATGCACGAAAGCTACAGCGCACACAACATTCAGGTTCTCAAAGGTTTGGAGCATGTTCGGAAGCGCCCCAGCATGTACATTGGCTCCACCAGCCTGGACGGTTTGCACCAGCTCGTATTCGAAATCGTTGACAATTCCATTGATGAGGCCCTGGTCGGAGCCTGCACGTCCATATCCGTTCTGCTTTCCAAGGGCAATGTAGTCACCGTGGAGGATGATGGCCGCGGAATTCCCGTGGATATCCATCCCACTGAAAAGGTGAGCGCCCTCGAGGTCGTGATGACCAAGCTGAACGCCGGGGGCAAGTTCGACAAAAATACGTACAAGGTCTCCGGAGGGTTGCACGGCGTCGGAGCTTCTGTGGTCAACGCCCTCTCTGAGTGGTGTGAGGTTGAGGTCCACAGGGATGGAAAGGTGTATTTCCAGCGCTACCTTCGCGGCGTTCCTGAGAACCCCGTTGCAATCATATCAGACACTGCCAAGAAGGGCACGGTAACGCGGTTCAAGCCGGACAAGCAGATATTCGAGGACACCGAGTTCAGCTTCGATCTTCTCTCCAACCGTCTCCGCGAGCTGGCTTTTCTCACCAAAGGGATCCACATCACTGTGGCGGACGAGCGCGCGCTTCCAAAAAAAAGTCACATCTTCCATTTCGATGGAGGGGTAAAGTCCTTTATCGAGTACCTGAACAAGAACAAGGAGCTGATTCACCAGGAGCCCGTCTATTTCGACAGTGAACGCGACCATACCCGGGTGGAGATCGGCCTCCAGTACAACGACGGATTCAACGAGACAATCTTCACTTTTGCCAACAATATCAACACGCGCGAGGGCGGCACACATCTCATCGGGTTCAAGAGCGCTCTCACCCGTTGTCTGAACGACTATCTCAAGAAGCTGAATCTCTCCAAGAAGCTCGAAGAGAACCTGAGCGGAGAAGACGTACGAGAGGGAATGACCGCCGTCATCTCAGTAAAGATTCCCGAGCCTCAATTCGAAGGCCAGACAAAGGCACGCCTGGGCAATTCAGAGGTGAAGGGCATAGTGGAGAGCCTCACCTACGACCGCCTGACTCTTTTTTTCGACGAGAATCCCGAGGTCGTAAAGAGGATTCTGGACAAGTCGATCATGGCCGCAAAGGCCAGGGAAGCGGCGAGGAAGGCCCGGGAGCTCACGCGGAAAAAAGGGCTTCTTGAGAACTCGGGTCTGCCCGGCAAGCTGGCGGACTGCTCCGAGGATGATCCGGCAAAGTGCGAACTGTACATCGTGGAGGGAGACTCCGCGGGAGGCAGCGCCAAGCAGGGACGGGACCGGGTATTCCAAGCCATTCTGCCGCTCTGGGGCAAAATGTTGAATGTGGAGAAGACACGGGTCGACAAGGTGCTGACAAACGACAAGCTGTTTCCGATCATCTCCGCGCTGGGTACGGGGGTAGGGTCCCAGTTCGACCTTTCCAAGCTCCGCTATGGCAAGGTCATCATAATGGCGGATGCGGACGTTGACGGCTCCCACATCCGGACACTTCTGCTCACATTCTTTTTCCGCTACATGCGGGAACTGCTCGAGCGGGGCCACGTATTCATCGCCATGCCGCCGCTGTACAAGATCGAATTCAACAAGCACGTGCAGTACGCGTACGACGACAAGGAAAAAGATGAGATTCTCGCCAAGCAGGGCAAGACGGAAGGCGAGGCGAACATCCAGCGCTACAAGGGCCTGGGGGAAATGAATCCCGAGCAGCTGTGGGAAACCACCATGAACCCTGAAAAGCGAAGCATCATGCACGTGATGCTTGAAGACGGCGTCGAGGCGGAAGCGATCTTCACCACTCTCATGGGAGAAAACGTGGAGCCCAGAAGAAAGTTTATCGAGGACAACGCGCTCTCCGTGACAAACCTCGACGTGTGATCCTGAGAGGGAGACCGAATCGTGTCTGACGTGAAATCCCGCACCATCTCGATGGCTATCGAAGATGAGGTGAAAACCTCATATCTCAACTACGCAATGTCGGTCATTGTGTCGCGCGCCCTCCCGGACGTGCGCGACGGTCTGAAGCCCGTTCATCGTCGGATCCTCTTCGGCATGAATGAGATGGGGCTGCATGCGGACAGGCCCTACAAGAAGTGCGCGAGGATCACCGGCGATGTGCTGGGCAAATACCATCCCCACGGCGATATGGCAATCTATGACTCCCTGGTCCGCCTGGCGCAGGACTTCAACATGCGCTATCCGGTGGTCGACGGCCAGGGCAACTTCGGCTCCATAGACGGCGATCCTCCCGCGGCGGTGCGATACACCGAAGCTCGCATGAACCGCATTGCAGAGGAGATGCTGAGGGACATCAACAAGGACACGGTGGATTTCGGGCCCAACTATGACGGCTCCCAGGAAGAACCCCTTGTTCTGCCTGCCGCTTTTCCGTTTCTCCTTGCAAACGGATCCAGCGGAATTGCGGTCGGCATGGCTACCAATATTCCCCCGCAAAACCTCACGGAGATCTGCTCTGCAATCGCAATACTGATCGATAACCCCCAGGCGTCTCCCGAGGACCTCATGAAGGTCGTGCGGGGGCCCGACTTTCCCACCGGGGGGATCATTCTGGGCAGGAAGGGTATACGCGACGCCTATCTGACGGGCAGAGGCAAGATCATAGTCCGGGCCCGTGTGTCGATTGAAAGCGCAAGCTCGGGCAAGGACTCGATCATTGTCACCGAGATACCCTACCAGGTGAACAAGTCAGCCCTGATAGTGCGGATCGCCGATCTCGTGAAGGAGAAAAAGATCGACGGCATCGTCGACTTGAACGACGAATCGGACAGGCACGGCATGCGGATCGTCATCGATCTGAGGAAAGGTGTCACTCCGAAGGTCATCCTGAACCAGCTCTTTGCGCATACCCAGCTCCAGACTGCCTTCGGCGTCATGAACCTGGCGCTCGTCAATGGGCTTCCGCAGACTCTCTCCCTGAAGCAAATGCTTGAGCACTTCATCGCGCACCGCAAGGAAGTAGTCACCCGTAGAACCCGGTTCGACCTCACGAAGGCGGAGGAGCGCGCTCACATTCTCGAGGGGCTGAAAATAGCTCTCGAAAACATCGACGAAGTGATCGCCATTATCAAGAAGTCGGAGAACGTGGAAACCGCGCGGGTGAATCTCATAGCGAGGTTCGCCTTTTCGGAAAAGCAGGCACAAGCCATTCTGGACATGCGCCTGCAGCGCCTGACCAGCCTGGAAGTGCAGAAGATCGTCGAGGAGTTGAACGAAGTACTCGCCCTCATCGAGCATCTGAAAGACCTCCTGTCCAGCGAGGCCAAGATCCTGGGCGTCGTGAAGGAGGAAACCGCCGAGATTTCGAAGAAGTTCGGCGATGACCGGCGGACGGAGATCGTGGAGGAAGAAGCCGAGCAGATCAATGTCGAGGACCTGATCACCGAGGAGGACATGGCCATCCTCATCTCCAACCGCGGCTACATCAAGCGCATACCGGTCACAGCCTACAGAAGGCAGGGGAGGGGCGGTAAGGGCTCGTCGTCTGCGATACTGAAAGAGGACGATTTCATCGAGCAGTTCTTCGTCGCCTCCACTCACGACTACGTCCTTTTCATTACAAACCAGGGCAAGGCCTACTGGGTGAAAGTGCATGAAATCCCCGAGAGCAGCAGGCAGGCAAAGGGTCAAAGCATCAAGGTCCTGCTCTCCCTTGGCAGCGAAGAGGAGATCACCGCCGTCGTCAGCCAGCGTAACTTTACCGATGAAAAGTTTGTGCTCATGGCCACTCGGCAGGGCGTGGTGAAGAAGGTGAAGATATCCGAGTTTGCCAACGCGAAAACCCGAGGGATTGTGGCAATCAAACTTGATCAGGGCGATGGCCTCGTCACGGCGCTGCTTACTTCCGGCAAGGATGAGGTAGTACTGGTGACTCGCAAGGGGAACGCACTTCGGTTCAAGGAGGAGTCCGTGCGCGCGATGGGACGAGCTTCCCGTGGCGTGCAGGGGATCCGGCTTTCCGACAAGGACGAGCTCGCCGGAGTAGCGATGGTCCTGGAGCGGGAACAGATGCTCCTTGTGAGCGAGTTCGGATACGGCAAGCGGACCGAATATGACAACTTCTCACCTCACGGGCGGGGGACCAGGGGTCAGATCTGCTACAAGACAACCGAGAAAACCGGGGAGGTCATAGGGGTGCTCTCCGTGAGCGACAAAGATGACCTGGTCTGTATCACCTCCCAGGGGAACACGCTGAAGCTTCGTCTCAGCGAAGTGGCGACGCTGGGAAAGACCGCGATGGGCGTGAGAATTGTCAACATCACAAAGCCCGACGTCGTAGTGGGTGTCGCCCGAGTGGTAAAGGATGAGCCGCCCTCGGAAGGACAGCCGGCAGAGATCGAGGAAACTGTGCTGGGGCAGGAACCCGCCGGAGGGGACGATGAAGAAACATCGGGAGAATGAGGCCTTGGCCTGAGCTGCTCCGAGCCGTCTTCCTGCGTTTCTACTCTTCGAGTTTATACCTCTCGATCATGGTCATTATTCGTTCTCGGACATGCGCGTCGACTTCATGCAGGTGACGCTTGAGGAGCGGCAACAACTCCTCGCGCAGCGCCTTGCCCCGGACCATCCACTGATAGTAGTCCCTGCCTCCATGATGGTAAGGACCGTACAGTCTTGAGCCCGGTACGCTTGCTGCAAGCCGATGGAAAAGCTCCTCGTGTCGCACATG
>CAYTGX010000133.1:0-9971 GCA_964437385.1 uncultured Spirochaetaceae bacterium | reverse complement strand
TTCACCTTCTCACCCCCCAGCTGCGCAACGATATTGCCATAGAAGTTCTCCGCGGCAACCACGTTTATTTCGGGGGCCGCTCCAGCTGAGACTACTGGGACAATAAAAGCAATCAGCGCGACGAGTATCGCGACGCGCCGTGAAAAGTTCGAAATCCGACAAACCATCTTCCACCTCCTGAAAGATAATTGATTTCCCATCTCAATGCAAATGAGACAGCCTATCTATAACATAGAGTAATGATTGCCGAGGCCGCTGTCAATGAGATAATGTTTCAATAGCGGAAACCAAATCCCAAATATCGAGTGCCGGTTAACAGCCGGTGCACGATCTTGCTTTGCCTACACGCCAGCCTTGCCGGGCGTGAGCGTCCGATAGTAGCTCCCGCAGAGGTGCTTGGGGTTGACCACGTCTCGGACCTTATACTGGTAGGCCGTTACAAAAGGCTGAGGGATCGCAGAGCGCGCGTTGATCACGTAGACTGTCAACAGAGGCTTGAGCCGCGCCTCTTGTCCGGCCAGATACTGCGAACCTTCGGCCCAGAAGTCCTCCAGGTAGCGAACGAAGGTTTCCGCGTCCCGCACCGGCAGTCCTTCGGCGAGCCACTTGCGCGCCTGGTTTTCGGCGCGCCCTTGGCCGCCTTGTTCGTCGGACGGCGGTTCGTATACTGACGCGCCGCGGGATCCCAGAATGCGACGTAGTAGATTCGGCTGTCCAGCCCGCCGGACGCCCTTCGATACAGGATGAATGGTTTTCGTTCCATTTTACCTTCAGTGTATCAAGGGGCTATGCGGGACGCGAGAGCGTCCCTTCTTATTTTATTATAATATAATGAATTAGACGCCGCAACGGGGAATAACATGGGAATCGATGCAGCTGGAACTGCTTTGTCAGCACGAGTTATGCACGCAAAAGCTTCAACTGCGCTATGGCACCTTCTCGAACACAGGGATCTGGTCAATCGGCGCAGCGGACTCGACGGTCTGTCCGCCTTCCAGGAGCGAGCCGTCATAGAAGTTCTTCCAACGTCCATTGGGCAGATAGACCATTCTGGACCGAAGGGACGGGGCAAGGACCGGAGCGACGAGCAGGTTGCAAAAAAGGTATTCGTCTTCCACGGCCCATGCCTCGGGATCCTCGGGGTAGTCGAAAAAGAGCGGACGCATGGGTGGAGTGCCCGTGTCATGGGCGGCGCGCATGGCCTCGGCCATCCGAGGCCGCAGGCTCTCCCGCAGCTCGATGTGCTTCGCGCAAATCCCGTAGACCTCCTCGCCGTAGCTCCATATCTCGTTCGGGGAGCCGGAGCGGCAGGAGGCGCCGCCAGTCGTGCCAACCTGCGGCTGCCGCGGTTCGCGGTCGCCGTGCAGGCGCATGACCGGACAGAAGGTTCCGTACTCGAACCAGCGCGTGAACAGCTCGCGGAACGCGGGGTCATTCGGGTCACCGCCGTGGAAACCCCCAATGTCGGTGGTCCACCATGGGATACCTGCGATGCCCATGTTCAGCCCTGCAACCACCTGGTTGCGGAGGCTCCGCCAGCTGGAGTGGATGTCCCCAGACCAGACAAGGGCGCCATAGCGCTGGCTGCCTGCCCAGGAGCATCGGATCAGGTTGATGACCTTTTCCTGTCCTGCCTCTGACATGCCCTCATAGAAGGCCCTCGCGTACATAAAGGGGTAGATGTTCCCGACGGCGAGGTCCGAGCCGAGGTGATAGCGATAGTTGTCGAAGTCATAGACGGTGTATTCCGGCTCGGCCTCGTCGAGCCAGAAGACGCGGATGCCCTTGTCGTAGTAGTTCTTCCTGACCTTGGCCCAGACGTACTCGCGGGCCGCGGCCTTGGTTGCGTCGAAGTGCAGCGTGTTGCCCTGGAAGTCCATGGAGACGCGTATGCCGCGTTCCGTGCGGATGAGATAGCCGAGATCGCGCATCTCTGCGAAGTTCTCGCTGCGGTAGTCGACAGTCGGCCAGATGGAGACCATCAGCTCGATGCCCATGGCCCGGAGCTCCGCGATCATGGCCTCGGGGTCCGGCCAGTAGGTCGGATCGAAACGCCAATCGCCCTGCGTGGGCCAATGGAAGAAGTCGACTACAATCACGGACAGCGGGACGCCCCGGCGCTTGTACTCGCGCGCCACGCGGAGCAGCTCCTCCTGGGTCTGGTAGCGCAGCTTGCACTGCCAGAAGCCCATGGCGAAGTCGGGCATCATGGGCACCCTTCCGGTCACACCCGTGTACCGCTCCAGGACGTCGCGCGGACGGTCGGCCGCCACCACCCAGTAGTCAAGGGCCTTGCTCGAGGATGAACGCCAGACCGTGCCGTTCTTGGCGAACGTGACTCGGCCTATCGAGGGATTGTTCCAGAGGAAGCCGTAGCCGAGGCTGGACAGGCAGAAGGGAACGCTCGCCTGAGAGTTGCGGTGCGCGAGCTCCAGCTCCGTGCCCTTCAGATCGAGGTAGGGCTGCTGGTACTGCCCCATTCCATATATCCGCTCGTCGGTAGAGAGAGACTCGAAGCGCGCCGTGAGCTCATAGTCGCCGCCCTTGATGGGGCGGAACTCGCGCGCCTCCAGGTCCAGGGCAGAGCAGTCTTCAGACAGGATGTCCTTGCGGTTGCGCAGGGACTCGGCGATGATCGGCTGCCCGCGCGCGCCGAAAAAAGTGAGTTTCCCCGAGCGCGCGATCTCGGCCCGGATCGCCCCGTTGGAGATCGAAGCCTGGCCGCCGGCTATCTCGACCCGAGCCCCTGCCGGCCGAGGAAGGAGAGCCCAATCCTCGTCGGGCATTGCCGGCCCTTTGGTGGCCCGCACCCGCAGCGCGTCCGGCCCCCAGGCCTCGACCCACAGTATCTCGTGGTCCTCTTCCCGTGTGAGCCGGTCTCCGTTCTTGCCAAGAATCGCCATGACGAGGCTCTCCTCTATCCCTTGACGGCCCCACTTGTGAGCCCGCTGATGATGTACTTCTGCATGAAGACGAAGATGAGGACGACCGGGACGATCGTGACCACCGCGAAAGCGCTCAGATAGCTCCATTTGGTGCCGTACTGCCCCAGGAAATTGAATATTCCCGCGGTGATCGGGCGCATCGCCTGGTCCTGCAGGAATGTCATGCCGTAGGCCAGGTCGCCCCAGCCGTAGAGAAACGAAAACACGGTGCACACGATCACGCCCGGGGAGGCAATCGGCAGAAAGATGCGCAGGAAGGCCGAGAAACGGCCGCAGCCGTCGATGCGCGAGGCGTCCTCCAGCTCTTTGGGGATGGAGGCGAAGTAGCCGATCAGGATCAGGACCGAGAAAGGGATGCCGATCGTCACGTCGGCGAGGATGGCCGAGAGCTGGGTGTTCAGCAGGTGGGCGTTCTTGAACATGATGAACATCGGGGTGAGGAGCACCGAGACAGGCAGCATCTGCGTCACCAGGAAGCCGAGTATGAATGCCCGCTTGCCCTTGAACCTGTATCGAGCGATGCCGTAGGACGCCGGTATGGCCAGGACGAGGGAGATCAGCATGGCGCAGGACGATATCACGAAGCTGTTCTTGAAGGAGCGGAACATGTTGAAGTCCCCATGCTGCAGCTGCGCGAAATAGGAGCTCGTGTTGAGCACGCGCGGCAGCAGGGTCGGAGGTATCTGGAAGATCTCGATCTCCCTCTTGAGCGAGGTCACGACGATCCAGTAGAGCGGGAACATGACGATGACGAAGATGACGATCGAGACGGCGCACAGGGTGATCGACCTCAGCCTCGTGCCACGGCTCGTCATCCGACCCTCCTGTCGTCGTACACAAATTTCAGGTACAGGATGCTCACCGCCAGCAGAATCAGGAAGAGGATGTTCGCCGTTGCGGCGCCCTGGCTGTACTTGAAGAGCACGAATGAGAGCTTGTAGGAATAGGTGGAGAGCAGGTGGGTCGAGTTGACCGGACCGCCGTTTGTCATGACGAACACGAGGTCGAAAACCTTGAACGTATAGATGAACCCGAGTATCAGAACCGACTCGATGACCGGCTTGAGCATCGGCACGATGATGAAGCGGAAGGACTGCCATCTATTCGCGCCGTCGATCGCCGCGGCCTCCTTCACGTCGCCCGGGATCGTGGTCAATCCAGTGGAGAGCAGGATCGTGTTGAAAGGTATCCCGATCCAGACATTCGCGGCGATCAATGCGAACATCGCCGATTGCGGCTGCAGCAGCCACTCCACCGGACTCTTGATGATGCCGCACACCTGGAGAAACTGGTTGATGATGCCGACGTTCGAGCTGAACATGAACTTGAACATCAAGGCAGTGACCGTCATCGGGATCATCCAGGGCATCATGAGAAGGCCGCGGATCGGCTTCGCGAAGGGGAAGCCCACGTTGAAGAACAGTGCGAGGGCGAAGCCGATGCCGAACTGGAATACGAGGCAGCAGACGGTAAAGACGAAGGTATTCCCCAGCGAGCGCTGGAGCACCCCGTCGGCCAGGAGCGTCTGGTAGTTGCGCAGACCGACCAAGGGCTTCCCGAGGGCATTGAGCGTGGTGACGGTGACGTCCTGGATGCTCAGGATGAAATTGCTGACGATCGGATACCCGACCAGCAACAGCATGTACGTCATCGCAGGCAGGACGAAAAGATACCCAATATTCCCGTGCCGGAAATAGCGCCTTATGCGATTCATACCTGTCCCCGCGGCGTAGGCCCGCACATGCGCGGGAGCGCGCGCTGCGCCCTGCGTTGCACGCTCCCGTTGTGACAAGAATAGACCAGCGGTCGACCTTACTGGGCGCTGACGATCGCGTCGATGGCTTTCTGTGCCTTCGCGGCGGCAGCGTCCGGGGCGGCGATACCCGTGATGCTTTCGTTCATCGCGAGGGACAGGGCGTCTGAGATCTCGGGCCAGCGCGGATGCGGGCCGCGGGGCTTCGCGGAGGCCATCTGCGCGGCGAACACCTTCATGATGGGATCCTTGGTGAACTGCGTAGCGGCCACGTCCTTGCGCGACGCGATATAGCCGAAATCATTGATGTAGCTCTTCATCTCGGCCGGGCTCGCGACGAATTTGAGGAAGGCGATGGCCTCGTCCACCTTGTCGCCCTTGACGACGCCGAAGTTCTCGCCGCCGAGGTCGGAGGCGGGTTTCGCGCCCACAGGGAGCTGGACGACGTTCCACTTCAGGTTGGGCGCCTGTTCGCGCATGGTCGGAACCTGCCAGGGGCCATTCACCATCATTGCAAGGTTCCCCGAGATGAACTGGTTCATGACATCGCCCTGGGTCCAGTTGATGACTTCCTTCGGCATTGCACCGCTCTTCACGAGGTCACGGACCAGCGTCAGTGCGCGGACGCCGTTCGCGTTGTTGATCTGGAAGGACGTGTTTCCGCTGCCCCAGAGGAAGCACAGGAAACCGAAGGTGCCTTCCTCGTTCTGGACCGAACTGATGCCGAAGCCGTGGACGTTGCCCCTGGTCGTCTTGAGGGCGACGCTCTTGAGCTCGTTCCATGTCTTCGGGGGATTGGCCCCGGCGGCCTTCAGCATGTCCTCGTTATAGTAGAGCGAGAGGCAGTTGCTCCCGAAGGGGATGCCGTAGAGCCTGCCGTTCAGCCTGCAGGAATTGAGCGGTCCCTCGAAGTACTGCTTGAGATCGGGCCACGAGGCCAGCTTGTCGGTGATGTCGGCGAAGATGCCCATCGCGGAGTAGGACGCGTGGTCCGGATTATCGATGATCACGATATCCGGCAGCTCCGAGGCAGCGGCGCCTATGGAAAGCTGCTTCTTGAAGTCCGCGAAGGGAATGTACTTCGTCACGACCTCGATCGTGTTCTGGGACGAGTTGAAGTCCCTGCAGACCCTGGCGAGGGTCTCCTGATGCTTCGGCGTTTCCCAGTAATTCCAGACGGTGACCGTCTTCTTCGACTGGGCGAAAGCGCCGGTCGTGAACACCGCGAACATCGCGACGATCACGATAGCCGATACGAGGAATCTCTTCATTCTGAACCTCCTTGCATTCACGTTGTGGCTGCGATGAGCCCATGCATTAGAAGGGCATGGTAGTGGAGGAATTCCGCGCGCGCAACGCGAATCTCTTAAGAAAGGTGGACAAATCTATGCTGGCCCAGGCCGATCGTCAGTGATTCGCCCTGCGGTATTCGGACGGATTGAGGCCCGTCACCTCCTTGAAGACCCTGCAGAAGTACTTCGGATCCCGGTAGCCCACCTGCTCCCCGACCGAGTGGAGCTTCAGGTTCGTGCCGATCAGCAGCTCCTTCGCCTTCTGCACACGGTAGTCCCGAATATACGAGCTGAAGGTCACGCCGGTGGCGCGGTGGAACCGCGCGCTCAGGTACTCGGAGGTCACATTGACCTTCAGCGCCACCTCGTTGAGCGAGATGCCCTGCACGTAGAGCTCGCGGACGAGGTTCTTCGCGCGCCGGATTATGGAGCCGTCACCCTGGGCCTCTTCCACGTCGCGCGGAAAGAGCTGAAGCAGGACACTCCCCGCCTCTTCGAGCTCCGGCCAGGTGACGGCAAAGGTGATCCGCTCCAGAATCTTCTGCTGGTCGAGCGACGCATAGCTCCCGTACTCGATCTCCCGGGCGGTCGTGAGAACGCTCCAGACGAACCTGACAAGGGCGCTCTTGATCTCCCGTGGCGCATATACCTTGTCCCCGCACAGAAAGCGCATGAACTCGCCTATCCCGGCCTCGTAGCGCTCGCGGTCACAGGCGCAAAAGGCCGATCGGACCTCGCTCTCGATGGTGATTGGATATGCCAGCGGAAGGGCGTTCGTCCGACTGACATCCGGCCAGACCAGCAGGTCCTCGCCGCCCAGGACGATATTCCAGTCCAGGCAGGCGTCGAGCTCCCGCATCGTGTCCCTCAGCCGGGCGATGTCTCTGAACGAGGCCCATCCGACGCAGATGCCCTTCGGTATCGCCTCCCTGAGACGCGGCAGGAGCGTTCGAGCGAACCAATGGCGGAGTGCGTCCGCGTCATCGACATTGAGAGCGACCACGACAAGCCTTTTCGCGCCGGCCAGCTCGAGCAGCCGGTTCTCGAAGCCGGGGGCCTTCGCGAGGATCGTCCCCAGGCGCTTCAGCACGCCCTTCGCTTCGCTCTCATAGCTCGACCCGAGATAGATTGCGGCGAGCGCAAAACAGCCCTCTGTCTTGACCCTCCAGTGCTGCCTGAGGAAAGACCGCAGATCCTCGTCGACGCGGGCTCCGCCGAGGATGAGCGAATAGAGCACGCCCTCCAGCGTCAGCCCTTCCTGCCTCCGCCGCGGTTCCCGTTCGAGCGCGATCTGCTCCTCGACCCGCTTCAGGGCGCGGGTCAGGTCCCCGACGTTGACCGGCTTGAGCAGGTACTCGCTGACGCCGAGCGTGATGGCCTGGCATGCATAGGAAAACTCCGAGTAGGCGCTCAGGACGATCACCTTCGCCTTGATCGATTTGTCCTGGAGCCGGTACAGCATCTCCAGACCGTCGAGTTCGGGCATGCGCACGTCGGTGATCACCAGGTCCGGCCGCAATGCGGCAATGATGCGCATGCCCGCGAGACCGTCCTCGGCCTCGCCCACGATCTCGTAGGAAGGATCGATCTTGCGGATGAGCCGAGCCAGGCCTTCGCGTATCCTGAGCTCATCCTCGACGATTGCTATTTTCACCGCTATTCTCCCGGGAAGCTATGCAGCGGGTACGTCGATGCGGACACGGGTTCCCGCTCCGGGGGCGCCCTCGACCTCCACCCGCGTCTCGTTTCCGTAATACATTTTTATGCGCGCGATTGCCGCCCGCATGCCAATGTGGCCTTTCCCGCCCGGCTCCTGGACAGTCCGGCTGTCCAGGTCGCGAAGGGCGGTCTCGCTGATTCCCTTCCCGTTGTCCGCGATGACGATCCGGATCCTGCCGTCCTCCCGCGCGATGGAGACGACCAGCTCGCGCTTGCCCTCGACGCCCCGGAAGCCGTGCAGAATCGCGTTCTCCACGAAGGGCTGGAAGAGCAGTTTATGGATATGGCAGGCGCGGGCCGCGGGATCGAGGTCCAGCTTGAACTCGAAAGAGCCCTTCAGGCGCGTCTGCTGGAGGGAGACGTAATTCCTCAACCAGGCGACTTCCTGCTCGATCTCCACGATTCCGTTGCTGTTGTCGATGCCGTAGCGGAATATCTCGGCCAACATGCCGATCGCATTGCTGATCTCGAACTCGTTGCGATCGATCGCTATCCAGTTGATCATGTCCAGCGTGTTGTAGAGGAAATGCGGATTGACCTGAGCCTCCAGGGCCGCGATCTCGGCGTTCCGCTGCTTTGTCGAGGCGGTCTGCACTTCCTCGAGCAGAGCGCCGAGCTTCGCGATCATGATGTTGAAGTTCGCCGCGATCCCGTCGATCTCCAGCGGCATCTCCTTGTCGCTCACGATCCTGGCTGACAGATCACCGGCCGCCGCCGCATTCATGGCGGCCACGACGACGCCGATCGATCGCGTGAGTCGCCCTGTTGTAAGGAAGATGATCGCGAAGAGCACCGCGACCGAGGACAGGATCACAATGATCGTGATCCGCTGCTGGCTCGATACTTCCTGATACATCACGCTCTGATTCCGCGCCGCGATAATGTTCCAGCCTGATTTCGCATCCTGCAGCTCGTAGAGTGAAAGCCTCTTGGAGCCCGGGCCGCCGCCGCCTGATACCATGCGTTTGATCGCATCCCTGCGCGGCAGCGAACCGGCGGGAAGATCGAGCCGCGTCCCGACAAGGGACTTGTCGGGATGCGAGACGACCGTCCCGTCACGAGCGAGGATGAAGACTGACTCTTCCACCGTGCCGCCGGAGGCGGGATCCAGCCGCTCATCGCAAATCTCGCTGAGCATCCTCTCGTCGATCGAGAGGATGACAACGCCGTTCTTTGTCCTGATGTCCTTGTAGTCGATCAGGCGATGCGCCAGATGAAAGAGGTAGTATTTCGTCGGCGTAGAGAAGAGGGCGAGCTGCGTGGGAAACACGCGCGTCTCGTTCCCCTCGATCACCGACTTGTAGAGCCGGGACGGCTGGCCTCCTGCGGTGTCGAGCCAGGAGGTCTTGGTGTTGTAGCCAGTCAGCAGATCATCGAACACCATCCTTCCGCTGCTGGTTACGACGACAATCGACTGCACATACGGCATGGCGTAGGCGTAGGAATGCAGCGCCCGGCGCAGCTGGCCCGAATAGAACTCCTCGTTCTCGCCGTCGTTCACCTTGTTGACCAGGTCGATGATGCGATCATCGGTGTACATCTGATGGAGGAGATCCTCGTAAAAGTCCAGTTTCATCCTGATTGTCTTGCGAGTCTGCAGGAGATTGACATTCTCGAGCGCGTCGATCTTCTTCTGGAGCTTGTCCGCCGTGTTGTAGTAGGACACGATCTGGATAACGATCACCGGCATGATCGATAGAATGCAGAAAGAAACGATCAGCCGATATCTGAAGCTTCGCTTGGCCGACATAAAGCGAAGCAGAGAACGGATCTGCATAGTGCACGCAGTATGCCATTTCTCGGGTGGAACGCAAGGGAAAGAGGCAGGTGGCGGATGGTCAATTTGTGTCAATAAGGAAAAGGTCCTGCACGGGGGTGATAGCCTTCCGGGCTGTGGGTCTTCTGATAAAGCCGCGCCGTCGCTTCGCCCCCCGCCGTGCTATAATTCCGCCATGGGACTTGCCTCACAAAGTGCGCGGGCCGCCAGGACCAAGGCTCCGGTCCGGCTTGCTCTCGCATTCGGTCTTTCCTGCTGCCTGGCAGCCTGCGGCCCCTGGAAGGGCCCGTCTCCCGCGACCAGCCTGCCCCGGAAAATCCAGGTCATGGCGTCAGACGGCTGGATCTACGACGTCATGGGAGAAAACGCAAAGCTGTTCGAGAAGGAGTCCGGCATCAAGGTCTCCTTCACGATCTACGCGCCGCACGTGTACTTCCGGGCGCTCCAGACGATGCTCGCATCCGGGGAAGCCGCCGACATCTTTC
>CAYTGX010000132.1:7128-10169 GCA_964437385.1 uncultured Spirochaetaceae bacterium | reverse complement strand
CACAGTATGACCTGGAGAAATGCATCGGCTGCGGCCAATGCTACATCGTGTGCAGGGATGCCGGCGGGCAGGCGCTGGAGTGGGAAGCAGAAAAGCGGCGGCCGAAGCTGACTGAGGACAAGTGCCTGAGCTGCATGATCTGCGACTTCATATGCCCGGTCCCCGACCTCATCACGTTCAAGGAGATGCCCGCGGGCTGGAAACGGCGGGAGACCGCGGTCAAGGATCCAGCCGCGAAAAAGCAGATCAAGGTGAGCCCGTTCCAACTCGTCTAAAACATAGTGTCACGGAGTACCGCCGGCCACCGTAGTCGGCGGCATTCGTGACCGCAGAGGAGAACAAAAATGAGCGTTCTACTGAAAAACGGTCGTGTCGTCACATCCACCGGCTCGTACACGGCGGACGTCTACGTGGAAGGGGACTCGATAAAGTCCATCGGCACCGGTCTCACGGTCAAGGCGGATGAGACGGTTGACGCCACGGGCAAGTACATCCTGCCGGGCGCCATCGATCCCCACACCCATATCGCGATGCCCTTCATGGGCACCACGTCTTCCGACGACTGGAAGACCGGTTCCATAGCTGCAGCCTGCGGGGGCACCACCTCCATCATCGACTTCAGCCTCCAGGGAAAGGGAGAGATGCTTCGCGACGCGGTTGACCGCCAGAAAGGCAAGGCGGACGGAAAGACCGTCGTGGACTACAGCATCCACCCCGGCGTCACGGATGCGCGCCCCGAGGTCATAGATGAAGTGAAGAAAGCCATCAACGAATATGGCACCCCGAGCTTCAAGATCTTCCTCTTTTACGATTTCCGGGTGGATGACTACACCATGATCCGGCTCCTGGAAGAGACGAAAAAGTACGGCGGCCTTGTGCAGGTGCACGCGGAAAGCTTCGACATGATCCGCCGCCTGAACGAGCAGCTCGCCGCGGCGGGAACGATGGGGCCGATGGACCACGCACGGGCGCACTGTATTCTCGCGGAAGAGGAGGCGGTGGAGCGCGCGGCAAAAGCGGCTGAATTCACCGGCAGCAGAATCTACATCGTGCACCTGTCCTCCAGCAAGGGCCTCTGGAAGGTCAAACAGGCACGAGACCACGGCGTGCAGATCCAGGCGGAGACGTGTCCGCAGTACCTCACATTAACCGAAAGCCGTTACAACGAGCCGAACTGGAACGGGGCCAAGTACGTCATGTCCCCGCCGCTTCGGCCCCAGGAAAGCTGTGATGAGCTCTGGCAGGCATTGCGGGACGGAGACGTGCAGACCGTGGGCACCGACCACTGTCCGTTCAACTTCAAGGGACAGAAGGACATGTCCGGCAAGGATGACTACAAGAAGATTCCCAACGGCGCCCCCGGCATCGAGACCATGCTGATGCTTCTCCATACCGAAGGCGTGGTGAAGGGACGCATCACCCTGGAAAGAATGGTTGAGGTGCTGTCCACGGGAACGGCCCGGATGTTCGGCTTGAAGAACAAGGGCGCCATTGCCGCCGGCAAGGACGCTGACATCGTGGTCTTCGATCCGAAACGCAAGTTCACCATCACGCAGAAGAAGCTCCACCAGAACGTGGACTACACACCCTGGGAAGGCTTCGAAATGACCGGTATGCCGGAGATCGTCTACTCCCGCGGCAAGCGCGTGGCAGAGTGGTCCGGTGACCAGATGAAGTTCGTCGGGGAGGAAGGCAGGGGCAGGTTCGTCAAGCGGGAACCGCTCTCCGCATACTAAAGATTTTTCCGGGAGGGAAACTCATGGACACATCGAAGCTGAGGGTCAACGGGGCGCGTCTGCGCGCGAGTCTCGAGGAGATGGCAAAGATCGGCGCCACGCCGGGCGGCGGAGTGCAGCGCCTCACATTGTCGGACGAGGACAGGAAGGCACGCGATCTCCTGGTGAAATGGCTGAAGGAGATCGACTTCAGCGTGAGCATCGACGAGATGGGCAACATCTTCGGCCGCAGGGCGGGAAAGGATGATGCTCTTCCCCCCGTGATGAGCGGATCTCACGTGGACTCGCAGCCCAAGGGGGGCAGGTTCGACGGGATCCTCGGGGTCATGGGCGCCCTGGAAGTCATGCGCACCATTCATGAGAACAAGGTGCAGACCGAGCATCCTCTGATCCTCGTGGACTGGACCAATGAAGAAGGCTCGCGGTTCGCACCCGCCATGGTGGCCTCCGGCGTGTGGGCAGGGGCGCTGCAGCGTGACTGGGTGTACGCGCGCACGGACAAGGACGGGAAGATATTCGGGGAGGAGCTGCAGAGGATCGGCTACAAAGGCACCATCCCGGCCAAAAAGTGGCCCGCGCATGCGTACTTCGAATACCACATCGAGCAGGGCCCCATGCTGGAGAGGCAGGGGAAGACAATCGGCGCTCCCAAGGGCATCCTCTGCCTGCACTGGTACGACGTGTACCTGGAAGGGGAGGCGAACCAGGTAGGCCCGACCCCCATGGAGGGGAGGAAGGACGCCTTGTGTGCTGCCGCGGAAATGATCCTTGCGGTGAACACCCTCCCGGACAGGATGAAGGGCAACATGGTGGCCACGGTGGGAGAAATCCAGAACTATCCCAACTCGCGGAACATCATTCCGGACAAGGTGCATTTCACTGTTGACATTCGGTCCTGGGATGACGACCATGCTCTGAAGGCGTGGGAGCTGCTGAAGAAGGATTTCACCGACATAGCGGGGCGCCGGCGCACCCCGATACGGATAGAGGAAACCTGGCGTGTCGCCCATGCTCCATTCAATGAGAAACTGGTGCAGCGGGTGCTGGACACGGCAAAAGAACTGGGGTACTCGCACCTGCACATGGTGAGCGGCGCAGGGCATGATGCCAGCTACATGAACCAGGTGTGCCCCACGGCAATGATCTTCGTCCCGAGCATCGGCGGACGCAGCCATGTAGAAGTGGAAAACACAAAGTGGGAAGATTGCGAGGCGGGGGCAAACGTGCTTCTGCACGCCCTGCTGAAAACTGCGAACGAGCGCTGAATACAGCGACGAGGGGCTGAGTACAGCGAAGAGGGGCTGA
>CAYTGX010000132.1:5615-7028 GCA_964437385.1 uncultured Spirochaetaceae bacterium | reverse complement strand
GCGAACGAGCGCTGAATACAGCGACGAGGGGCTGAGTACAGCGAAGAGGGGCTGATGAGAGGAGAGGGAATGAAGACCGAGGAATTGCAGAAGCTGGACCGCGACCATGTCATCTACAGCTGGAAGGCTCAAGGCGGCTGGCTGCCCAAGGTGATCGACCATGCCGAGGGCATCTACATGTACGATACGGACGGCCGCCGCATCATCGACGGCTGCGCGGGACTGTTGAATATCAACCTGGGACACGGCAACAAGCATGTCCTTGACGCCATGAAGGCGCAGATGGACAAGCTGTGCTTCGTGTCCCCCGGGTTCAGCACGGAGGCCAAGGCAAAGCTTGCCGCCATGGTGGCGGACGTGACGCCGGGAGACCTGGATTACGTTCTGTTCACGAACGGCGGGGCGGAGTCGAATGAGAACGCCATCAAGTCCGCGCGCTGGTTCACCGGCAGGCAGAAGATCTACGCGGCCTGGAAGAGCTATCACGGGGCCACTGCGGGAGCCATCACGCTGACGGGAGACCCGCGCCGCTGGCCCGCCGAGCCGGGCATCCCCGGCGTCGTGCATTTCTTCGGTCCGTATCCGTACCGCTGCCCCTTCGGCTCGAAGGACGCAGAGGAGTGCGGCGAGAAGACTCTTTCCGTCCTGAAAGAGCAGCTCATGTATGACAACCCCAAGAGCGTCGCCGCAATCATCATCGAACCGATCGTCGGCACAAACGGGATCATTCCGCCGCCAAAGAACTACATGAAGGGGCTGCGCCAGCTCTGCGACGAAAACGGGATCCTCCTCATCTCGGACGAGGTCATGGCCGCCTGGGGCCGGTCGGGAAAATGGTTCGGCATCGATCACTATGACATCGTGCCCGACATCATCAGTACGGCCAAAGGCATCACCTCCGGCTATATTCAGCTCGGAGCCACGATCTGGAGCAAGAAGATCTGGGACTACTTCCAGGAGCGGAAGTTCGTGAGCGGTCTTACCTATACCGGCCACGCGCTGGCGTGCGCCTGCGGGATCGCCAACATCGAGGTCTACAAGAAGGAAAACCTCATCGAGCAGTCCGCGGAGAACGGCCGCTACCTGGCGAAGAAGCTGAAGGAGCTGGAGAGCAAGCACCCCTCGGTGGGAGACACCCGCTGCGTGGGGCTGTGGGCCTGCATCGAGCTGGTGGCGGACAAGAAGACAAAGGCACCGCTTGCCGGTTTCAATGACTCCATTCGCAATGTCTCGGGGCCCCTTGGCAAGATATTCATGGACAATGGCCTGTACCTGTACTGCAACTGGGACTACATCTTCATCTCGCCGCCCATCATCATCAACAGGCAGCAGATCGACGAGATGCTGGAAACGATCGAGAAAGGGCTTGCCTACACCGACACGCTGACGAAAAGGGGCTGAGTACAGCCAACA
>CAYTGX010000132.1:0-5515 GCA_964437385.1 uncultured Spirochaetaceae bacterium | reverse complement strand
GAAAGGGCTTGCCTACACCGACACGCTGACGAAAAGGGGCTGAGTACAGCCAACAAGGGGGCTGAGTACAGCCAACAAGGGGCTGAGTACAGCCAGCAGGGGGCTGAGTACAGCCAGCAGGGGGCTGACCTGAATTATTACAGCGGCCGCGCAGCCTTCCGCCCGCGGCCGTTTTTTTTGCCGCGCATTTCCGCTAATACCGCGGCCTCTGGAAAGGGAGGAAAGCTCATCCGGGGCCCCGTGCAACCTCCAGTCGGCACCAGGCATAAAGGGCGTCATACACCTCGAATTGCCGGTCCAGGTTTTCTTCGTCGTTCGGATAGCGAAGGCTGTATCCCATGGCGATGGCTTCCAGGCCGCGCGCAATCGGGTCGGTATCCATGTCGGCTGCCACGTCCGCCGCGTGAATGATCTTTGCCATCCTGAGAAGCGCGGGATCCTGCAGATCGTACTTCGCGATTATCGACTCGAATGAGCAGCGGCCTTCATGATGGCCAAGCTCGACACCAGGGGCGTCGAAAGGAATCGCCCCTTGTTCAAAGGCGACTTTCTTTATCTCACTTTTCGGGGCGAACAGGAACTCCGCCTCGTTGTCCACGAAACGCGAGATCAGCCATGGACAGGCGACCCGATCGACATGGACACGGGAGCGTGTGAGCCACTTCATATCTCTCCTTGGGGGCTCACGTGGGCGGACGGTGAGCCGCGCGGCCCTATTTCCCCGACCAGAAAGCGTAGTCTCCCGACGTGAGAAACCGCGGCGTGACGGTGCGGTCTGATCGCGCGATGAAAATGCCCGGGGACCCATTCTCGGTCAGGGCGGTGAACAGAATGAAACGGCTGTCGGGCGACCATAGGGTTGCCGACCGCTGGAACTGGTCGAAGAAGGGGATGACGCTGAAGATACCGCGTGTGGGCGGAAACCGGGCGATTGTCCAGGTCCTGCCCGTGACCGCGTCACACCCGACCAGTCTCAGGTAGGGAGTCTCGTCCGAGTGCAGGAACTGCGGGTCGATGTTGCCGTTGGTTTCCGGCACGATGTACGCAAGGCTGCGCCCGTTGGGAGCCCAGAAGAACGCGAGCACGGGTGCGTCCTCAACTGTCCTGGCTTTCGCGTTTCCGTTGATGTCCACGATCGTGAGCTTGCCGAGGGGGAACGGCTGCATGGCAGCGGCGGAAAGGTACGCAAGACGCTTCCCGTCCGACGAGAGGGAGAAGAATGCCCCGCCTTCACCGCGTGCAATGTCGCGGTCTGCGGAGCCGTCCAGCGCGCGAAGGTGCAGCGTGAAGACGGACTGGCTGGAGGAGGCATACACGAAGCTCTTGCCGTCCGGGGAGATATTCGGCGCCTGGAAGAAGCCGCCGTCCACATTGACGTCAGAGCGCACGGACGCCGAGTCGACATTCAGGACAGACAGCCTCTCATCGCCTTTCGCGTTCTGTCCTCCATTGATGTGCGCCACGACCGTACGGCCGTCACCCAGCCAGTCCCAATAGACCGGAGCGCCGCCGTCCAGGCTGCGATAGTCTCCGTCCGTGCCCGCCGTTGCAATACCGAGCTCGAGCGCGTTCTGCCCGCGCACCTGGGAGAGCAGGCTGACACGGCGGGAGTCGGGTGACCAGAAAAAATAGAACGGCTGCAGCCGTGTCCCGGAAAGCAGGCGCGAGAGGCGCTTTCCATCGATGGCCACGGTATACAGGGACGCGTCGTTGAGCGTTGAATCCCTGCTCACGGACATGCGGGCAAATGCGATGAGTGAAGCATCCGGTGACCACGTCGGTGCGGCATAAACGACCGCGCCATCCGGGTTCTTGCCTGCGTCATCCGTGAGCGCGCGCTGGTGACCGGACCGCGGGTCGATGAGCGTGATGTTGCCTTCAGGGGCGAGGTAGCAGATGAGACCGGATCCGGGGGAGAGGGCGCGAAGGAACACGCTCGTCCGCGCGCCCCGAATCTGGCAGGAGCACAGCACCGCCGCTCCGATCACGAGCAGCGCCAGAAGCCTGCTCCTGCAAAATGCGGGCGCCCGGGTGGGGTGCAGCAGTCTCTACTCCTGCGGATAAGATACTTGCGCCCGCCGGAAAAGCAAAGGCGGCCGCCCTAGTAGATATCCACCGACCCCACGCCCGTCTCGACGAATATCTCCACCTTGTGCGCGGCCCCCGCATAGTCCGGGGAAGCGTAACCCGCGGCGGAGAGGGGGAATCGGGACCTGTCAACGTGTATCCCGGCCAGCGCGCTTTTCACCTGGATGGAGGCTGCCACGCCCTGCGGCACCCGCAGCTTGATGGCGGCAGCTCCGGACTCCACCTGCACCCGGGTGAGGCCTGCTGCGCGGGGGAGGTCGACTGTCGTGGAGCTTGCGCCGGTCTTGATGCTGAGGTCTGTCACCATGAGGTCCGTGAGGGACAGCCTGCTCTCACTTGCCCCGGTTTCCAGGCGCAGGGAAAGCGGAATGGAAGGATTCATGGCGATATCCCAATCCAGCGCGCCTGCCCAGCCGCGGCCCCATGGAAAGAAGTAGTGCGAAACATCACGGTCTCTCACCCTCATGTCCACGGTGACCCTGCCGGCATCCGTCCTACGGGAAACATCCAGACCGCCTCCAAAACTGCCGGTCAGCAGCTGGTCGGCCCCGGCCCCGCCGCTCACCGTAAGTCGGCCGGCGCCATGCCGGATCGTAATGGCTGCCTCCGTTGCCCCTTCCAGGGGCAGGGCGGATTGCTCCCGCGTCACATTGCCGCGGCCGCCCCGGGAGAAGCCGCCTCTGCGGAAGCCGCCGTCTGCGAATCCCATGATGAACCAGACGCCCGCGCCGATGAGCAGCAGCGGCCAGAAGATCCAGCCGATGCGGAAGATGGCCAGCACGCCGAGCACAATGAGAACCACCCCGGCAACAGAGGTCCAGCGTCTCATATCAATTTCCCTTTCTTTTTCTTGTCAGGGGCTGGAGAATGACCAGCACGCCGATGACAATCAGGATCACTGCCCACCAGGGACCCAGCCACGGCACGCCGCCGAAGAAGGAACCGAAGAGGAAGAACAGGAGGAGGCTGATAGCGATGGGCCAGCCCCCTTCCACCAGCGCTTTCAAGGGACGTCCCTCCAGGAGCTCGTTCACCGCCACCCCTACGCCGACAAAACCGGGGATGAGCGTCCAGGCAAATGACCACGTCCACCACTGGCCCGTGCTGTTCTGCCAGTACAGGATGCAGCCGATGCCTGCAATGATGCATGCGGGCACCGCCAACCCGGGCGTCCACGTGGCAAGGGCAAGGACCATGAAGATGACGCCGACTCCAATGACGACGAACGGCCAGGAGAACGTGTCCAGGATCCCCGGCACGATTCGCGTGACCAGGAAGAATACCCCCAGCAGGATGAGGATCGTTCCCACCACGAGGGCGGACCGCGACCGATGATCCATACCAGCCTCCTTTGTGACCGATCAGAGGAAGTATAAGCGGCCGGATACCGGCCTGTCGAGGGATGAAACACTTTCTCCGAGCTTCGACGTTACTTCTTTACCTGCACCGCCAGGGAGAGACGGCTGACACCGCATGATCGTGCAATTTCCAGCACCCGTATCACGAGGTCGTAGCGGACGTCCTTGTCTCCCATGATGATGACCGGCGAGCCGGGGCGCTTCGCAAGGGCCCCGGTGAGACCCGGTTTCAGGTCTGCCAGCGCCATGCGCGCGCCTTCCACGTACACACTGCCCGCCGTATCGATGGTGATCACCAGGGTTTTTTGGGGCGCTGCCTCGGCGCTGGATGTGCGGGGCAGGTTCACCTTGATCTCCGAGCGGATCAGGAGGGGAGTGGCGATCATGAAAATGATCAGGAGGACCAGCACCACGTCCGTGAAAGGAGTGATGTTGATGCCCTCGAAGAGCTCGCGGCGGCGATGCCGATATGTCCGCATTTTACCTGGCCACCAGGTCGATGACCTCCGAGGCGGCGAGCTCCATGTCGGCTGTGAACCGCTCGATGCGCCTGCTGAAGTAGTTGTACAGCACGACCGACGGCACTGCAACCGCGAGGCCGGTGGCCGTGGTGATGAGCGCCTCTGCCACGCCGCCGATGACGACGTCCATGCCGCCCGTGCCGGCAAGGGAGATGTCGTGGAAAGCGCGGATGATGCCCAGCACGGTCCCGAACAGGCCCACGTACACGGCAATATTGCCGATAGTGCCCACGATGCTCGTGAGCCGCTCCAGCTTGCCCACCTCCATCGCGATCTGCCGCTCCATGACACCCGAGACCTGTTTCTCCGTCCGCCCGGCCTTCTCCAGGCCTGCGAGCACGACCTTGGCAAAGGGGGCCTCGAGGTCCCGGCATATCTCGATTGCCCGCTCAATGTCTTTCTTCCTCAGCTCGTCCTTTATCCTGTCCATGAAGGCCGCTCGCCGAACGCGGGACTTTCTCCAGAAGCTGGCCAGACGATCGATGATGACGCCGAGCGAGAGAACGGAGCAAAAAAGAAGCAGGTACATCGTGAATCCGCCCATCGCGAGGACTTGCAGCAGGGTTTTGCCGGCAAACATCTACTTGCTCCTTACGACCAGAATTGCGCCTGTAAGTGTACACTCGCCCCGGGGCGGATTTCAAGCCGGGAGGGGGCCGCCGTTGCCGCCAGGGATTGCATCCGCGAATGAGACACGTGTAAGATCCCCGCTGAATGGCAACGGCTTCCCGGTTCCTGCACCGAGTGAAAAACTTTGTGAAGGCGGAAATCTCCTACGGAGCCTCTCCCTCCGACCCCGCTTCCTCCACGCAGGCCCCTTTCCCCACGCCGCGGTAGACCTCGGTGAACTTCCTCTTGTCCGTCGAGGCGAGGTGGTAGAGCTCGCTGGACATTGAGAGCGCATTCTCCTTGCAGCTTGCCACGCACTGCGCGCAGTAGATGCACCTGTCGATGTGGTAATGGAAAACGTACTTCTTGGCTGCCCTGTCCGCCACGTCGATCTCGATTGCCCGCGCGGGACAGTCCTTCACGCACAGCATGCACCCCTTGCATTTGCTTTCATCCCAGAGCAGCTTGCCGCGCAGGCGCGCGGGGGCGGGATGCGTTGCATAGGGGTAGAGCTCGGTAAAGGGCCGCTTGAAAAGGGACGCGAAGACGTCGTTCAGCATCGAGGCGATTTTCACAGGTGCACCCCCAGGGTCTTGAGGCCGATCAGGATAAGGAGCTGGACGAGGGCCAGCATCGCCCCCGCGCGCCACCAGAGGCCCACGGTCTGGTCAATGCGCAGCCGGGCGAACAGTGACTGCAGGGCTGCCGTGATGAAAAGCAGGGCGATCGTCTTCAGCACGAACTGCAGCGGGTTGGCCAGTCCGCCCAGGTAGAATGCCGAGATGAGGGTCAGGCCCACCAGGAGCTCCACGTCGCGGCCGAGCCGGAAGAATGCCAGGCCTCGGCCGCTGTACTCGGTGAGCGCGCCGGAGACGATCTCCGTTTCCGCCTCCGGCGCGTCGAACGGGGGCAGCTCCAGCTTTCCCATCAGCCCGATCA
>CAYTGX010000131.1:3659-10183 GCA_964437385.1 uncultured Spirochaetaceae bacterium | reverse complement strand
CTTATACCGGAGCGGGAGGCCCTTTTCAATTACGAGTGTGAGAAATCCGGGCTAGTTCTCCAGATCTTTTTCCAGCTCATAGTACAGGGCGTAAATGGTTCTCTGCAGCTCGCTCTTCAGCCTTTGCCTTTCGCAGGAGAAGGGCAGGCTCGGATCAAACCGAATTGGCGCGCCGATGCTGATGCCATGGACCTTTCGGTTGACGGCAATGGGAAGAAACTGGATGGCTTTTCTCGTCTTTTCATAGTAGAGGCGTGCCACATGGATGAACCCCGTTCGCAGCTCGCAGAGGACGTCATTGACTTTCTTCGATGCGTCCTCGGCGAATACGATGATGTTCTTACCCTCTTCCAGGAGCCCGAGACTGCAGAGCATCGTGTTCCTGATTTTCCTGCTTCTTGCGTATACCGGAATCGCACCGATGTCCCGCATGAGGGCGACGCATACTCTTCCGATGACTTTTCCCAGGTACGTGCTGAACGGGGGCCGCAGATGCAGCTCCTGCTCGAGAAACTCGGCCTGGATCCGGGGAGCAGCGGTCTTCTTGTCGGTCACCTCGTGCGCGACCCACGGGTACGTCCGAATCGGCAATGATGCAATGACGGACACCGGCCCGAATGAGCCGACGTGATTGGCCACCATGATCACCGGTTCGTCATTCAACAGTTTTCTGGTTCCGCGCAGCCGTGAATTGAAAAGGAGGAGCCGTACCGCCTTGAAAAAATACCTAGCCACCATCTGCGAATCTACATAGGCAATCTATGTAGAAAATAGTGCCGGCCATGGCGGAGGTCAAGCGCGGAGAGAGAAGGCTCAGGAGGGCAGCGGTGTTTCCGACCGGGGGTCGCGGTCCAGCAAGGCGTGGAGAAACAAAGGAATCGTGAAGAACAGGAACAGGCAGAGTGAAATTGCGATGAGCTTGAAAAGGCCCATGTCACCCCAGATGCTGCCTGCCGCAATGGCGCCGCCCACGATTCCCACCGCGATGAGCGCCACTGCCTTGAACGCCCTTTGACGGATGCGGACGAACAGGGCAGTTGTGATTCCAAGCACAAGACAGAAATAGGCCATTGCCGAGTCCCAGCGGCTGAATCTCGCCTCCAGGTTTTGAAGCGCATTCAGGAAGAAACCCGTGGATTGGGTGACGCTGATGATCCATATGCCCAGGACGGGAAGGGGCAGCAGCATGAGAGAGACGAGGATCCAGTCGCGCCTGGCAATGGTGACCGCCGTAGATGCGAGCACCCAGATTGTGAAGGTAATAAGCACGGCAAGAGCGGCGAGCTCCCAGAGAGGCGCGGGTGTGCCGACCCCCTGCACGATGAAGGAAATAGTCCGGGTCACAGGGTCCATGGAGACATAACTGGTGATAAGCGGCGGGACCACCGCGTAGCCGACCCAGGAGTACAACCAGTTCGGTGTCCCGCTGCGCCAGCCCAGCAGCGCGATGATAGCGATGGCCGCGAACGCAATACCCAGCAAGAGCGGGTGCCGCCAGACGTGCGTGGCGAACAGCGCTGCCACGATCAAATGGGGCTGGCAGCCGATCAGCGCTTCCGTCCAGCTGCCCCCGCTGTACGCCTCGTACATAGCCCGGGCAATGGAACGGGCGTCGCCGAATGAAGACAGCGCTTCGCGGGTGGCCTCTGCCCGGGGCATACCCTGGTCCTCCAGATCGCACAGCTTTTCCTGGAAGTGGGTATGCAGCTCGGAGATCACCCGCCCCTCCGTCCGGGGGTCGAGATGAAGATGTGTCCTCACTTCGTCGAGGTAGAGGCGCACCTCGGGCTGCATCAAGATGCTCCTACAGCTCCATTGGTTTCATGACGAGCGCCATGGCGCTCGCAAAGCTCTGCCACATGACCAGTTTCTGTCGGAGAAGCTCGCGTCCCGCTTCCGTCATTGAATAGTAGCGCCGCTCCTGCCCGTTGGGCAGCTTCTTCCATTCACCCTGAATCAACCCGTCGTTCTCCAGCTTGCGAAGGGCGGGATACACCGTCCCTTCCTTGAAGCGGAAATACCCCTTGCTTCTCTCCGCAATTTCCTTGATCAACCGGTAGCCGTAGGTCTGGCCCCGCTCGTTGATGAGGAACAGCAGGAGGGAGTCGGTATTACCGCGAAGAAGATCAGGATTGTATTCTCGGAACCCTTCCGCCATATGTCTACCCTTTCCATCCTTTCATGACGAACTTCCTTGACTTCCTTCATGGTACTGACGGCCAAACTTTGCTGTCAAGACGTAGAACACGAATGTCGCCAGGATCGACCGCCCCTCGCCATCCAACTCCGCGGGGTACCGCGGAACGGCTTCGGGTGTATACTGCGTGATGTGAAAGGCAAGAAGAAGATCGATACCGGTCGCGCGAAGCTCGAAAAAGAGCTTCGGGAATCTCTGGCGGAGATCGACGAAGAAGGGCTGCTCTTCCTTCTTCGCCAGGCGCAGGTCCTGATCTACAACGCCCGTGTTGGCCACATCAAACAGGAAGCAACAAAGCTGAAAGGGGGAAAACCACAGACCGCCAGGGAGGTGCGGGAAGCGCCCCTCACGGTTTCCATCGAAGAATCCGACGACGGCAAGAGCATATTCCTCACGCTGGGAAGAGCGCGGAAAGTCATGACGCCCGAGGAGATGCGTCAGCTCGTCCGCATCTGCTATGCGGCGGAAACCAAGAGCGAGGCGTTGCGCCAGCTCTTCACCGTGCTGGCCCGTGAAAGGAAGGATATCCTGGCGGATGCAATGATCGGCAACCCCGACAATCCGTTCCTTGTCGCCCTGTTCACCACGATACGGAACACGTACAGGCTGAAGGACAACTAGCGGGCCGCACCCCTTCCGCGCGTACTTCGCACCTCGTCCTCCTTGACTACGCTTGCAACCCTTCTCGAATCCCTCTATTCTGAAAAGCGTCGTGGCTCATCCGGACATTGAAGGAAGATATTTCCTCTCATACGCGCACATCCACTTGAGCGTGCGGGCACTTGCCGGCCAGATTGCCGCATCGGGTTTCGAGCCCGACCTGATAGTGGCCATCGGAACGGGCGGGTTCATCCCCGCACGGATTCTCAAGACATTCATGAAAAAGCCCATCCTCACGGTCGGCATTTCCTACTACGGACCGGACAACAAGCCTGCCACGAGCCCCCGAACGATCCAATGGATCGACGAGGTGGAACAAAAGCTCTCGGGCAAACGGATCCTGCTCGTCGACGAGGTGGACGATTCCCGTGTGACCCTGGAGTACTGCCTGCGCGAGCTGCTGCGGCACAAGCCGGCCGAAATCGCGGTGGCCGTACTTCACAACAAGAAGAAGGAGAAAAGGGGAAAGATCCCTCCCGAGGTCCACCGCTACTTCGCCGGAGAGGAGCTCGACGACAAGTGGATCTGCTACCCCTGGGACGCGCAGGACATCACCGCACATGAGAAAATCTCGAACTCCGGCATGGCCGCGTACTGAGAGCCGATCATGGGCATGGAGACGTTCTGGCTGAAGGACTCGCGGAAGCTTGTTGATGTCGCGATGGGCCGTAAACCCGCGGATCTTGTCGTGCGGGGCGGCGCGTGGGTATGCGTGCAGTCCGGCGAAATAGTGCCCCACACCGACATTGCAGTCTCCGGTCACCGCATCGCCTACATAGGGCCTGACGCCGGGCACGCAATCGGCCCAAATACCCTGGTGATGGACGCAAAAGGGCGGTACATGGTCCCCGGTCTCCTGGACGGCCATATGCATGTAGAGTCGGGCATGCTCACGGTAACGGAGTTCGTCCGAGCCGTCATCCCGCATGGCACGACGGGCATGTTCATCGATCCGCACGAAATCGCCAACGTCCTCGGCCTGCGCGGCGTGCGCCTCATGGTGGACGAGGCAGCCCAGCAGCCGATCCACGTCTTTGTCCAGGTTCCCAGCTGTGTGCCTTCCGCCCCCGGACTGGAAACTCCCGGCGCGGTCATCGGGCCGGCGGAAATCGAGGAAGCCCTGACCTGGCCGGGGATCATCGGGCTGGGGGAAATGATGAACTTTCCCGGCGTATGCGCCGGCAATGACAAGGTCCACGCGGAGATGGCCGCCACCCGGCAGGCGGAAAAGGTGATTGGCGGCCACTACGCGTCCCCTGACCTTGGTCTGCCTTTCCACGGGTATGCGGCAGGCGGAGCGCAGGACGACCATGAAGGGACGCGGCTGGAAGACGCGGTTGCGCGTATCCGGCAGGGGATGCGCGTGATGCTGCGGTATGGGTCCGCGTGGCACGACGTGGCAGCCCAGCTGCCGGCAATCAACGCCCTTGGCCTCGACCCGCGCCACTTCATCCTCTGCACGGACGACTCTCATTCGGAGACCCTTGTCCGCGAGGGTCACATGGACCGCGTGCTGCGTCACGCCATAGGGGAGGGGCTCGACCCGCTGATGGCCCTCCAGATGGCCACGCTCAACACTGCGGAGCACTTCGGTGTCAGCCGCGACATGGGACAGCTTGCCCCCGGGCGCTATGCCGACATGCTCCTGGTAAGCGACCTGCGCGATTTCAGACCTCAGACGGTCATCGTTCGCGGGAAAATCGCCGCAGAAGACGGAAAGCTCGTGCTGGACATGCCTTCAGTTACATACCCGGAATGGGCCATGCATTCGGTCCACCTGCTGCATCCTTCAGCCCCGGCGGACTTCAGGCTGGATGTGCGGATGAGGGGCGAGGAAGTCACGGCGCATGTGATCGGCGTGATTGAAAACCAGGCACCGACACGCCACATCGTCCTCACGATGCGCACGCAGGACGGCCAGGTGACCGCAGACATCCCGCGGGACATCGCGAAACTGGCTGTGCTGGACCGTCACCACGCATCAGGCAGCGTACGGGTCGGTCTCGTGCAGGGGTTCGGCTTCCGCGCCCTGTGCGCGGTTGCAAGCACGGTGGCTCACGACTGCCACCAGATAATCGTCGCGGGCACGGATGATGCCATGATGGCCCAGGCAGTCAACGAGCTTGCCGCTTGTGACGGCGGCCAGGTGGTCGTGAAGGATGGGACGGTAATCGGCAAGGTTTCCCTTCCCATAGCGGGGCTCATGTCCAATCTGCCGGCCCCGGGCGTCGCGGAAGCAGCAGGCACCGTGCTCGCGGGCTTCAGGGAATGCGGGTGCATGCTGAACAATCCCAACATGCAGCTCAGCCTCCTCGGACTTGTCGTCATCCCCGAGCTCAGGCTTTCCGATCTGGGGTTGATCGACGTACGCCGCTTCAACATTATCCGCGTCTTCGACTAGTGGCCCAGGATTTGATGCGGCCTGTAAGGCTCTTCCATAGTCTTCAGCTGCTCAGTGGTGAGCCTGATCGACACGGCATCGACTGCCTGCTCGAGGTGGGCGGGCTTGCTTGCGCCCACGATCGGCGCCGTGATATATGGCTTTGAAAGCATCCAGGCCAGCGCCACTTGGGGCATTGTCTTGCCAATTGTCTGGGACACGACCTTCACCCGATCAACTATAGTGAAATCTTCCGGCTGGTAGTACATGCGGTGTGCGAACTCATCCGACTTGCTGCGGGTGGTGACGCCGCTTTTTTCCTGCGTCCGGTTGCCCGCAAGAAAACCGCGCGCGAGCGGGCTCCAGGGGATGACTCCGACGCCCTGGTCGACGCAGAGGGGGATCATCTCCCGCTCTTCTTCCCGATAGACGAGGTTGTAGTGATTCTGCATTGACACGAACCGCGTCCACCCGTGCGCCTCAGCGACCAGCAGAGCCTTCGCGAACTGCCATGCGTACATGCTTGATGCCCCGATGTAGCGGGCTTTGCCGGCGTGCACGACATCGTTGAGCGCCTCGAGGGTCTCCTCGAGCGGAGTGTCGGGATCCCAGCGGTGGATCTGGTAGAGGTCCACGTACTCCGTCCCGAGCCTTCTAAGAGAGCCGTCAATCGCGTCCATGATGTGCTTTCTCGAGAGCCCGCGCGCATTCGGCCCCGGTCCCATGGGATTGAAGACCTTGGTCGCGACGACGACTTCGTCGCGCCTGGCAAAGTCCTTCAACGCGCGCCCGGTGACCTCTTCGCTCATTCCCAGCGAGTACATGTTTGCGGTATCGAAAAAGTTGATGCCCAGCTCGATGGCACGCTTGAAGAACGGGCGCGCGTCCTGCTCGTCAAGGACCCAGTCACGCCACTTCGACGTACCGTACGTCATTGTTCCCAGACAGATCCGTGAAACCTTGAGCCCTGTTTTCCCCAGCCGTACGTATTCCAATTCGCGCCTCCTGGGCTATCAAGCACCGCCCGAAGGGCGCGGTATCCGTAGGGCGGCAGGCGCGCAACCCCGCCAACTCTGGCCAGGAGCAGAAGGGAGCGGAAGGCGCGCCGGGAGCCCACGTGCGGGCCCGAGTGTCTTTGCTTACCATCGCCCACACGCAACTGCGGCAAATCTACAAAAATCTGACGTCGTCGTCGATGGGAGCACCTCGGAATACCGCCGGGTACTGGACGCCCACAGCGGACGAAGTCCGCTCCCTGCGGCCAAAGCGGTACTCCGTACGTCGGCG
>CAYTGX010000131.1:0-3559 GCA_964437385.1 uncultured Spirochaetaceae bacterium | reverse complement strand
CCCTAATCCGCCGGGTACGTCGGCGCCCTAATCCGCCGGGTACGTCGGCGCCCTAATCCGCCGGGTACGTCGGCGCCCTATTCCTTCTGGAAAGGGATCCCCAGCGCGGCGGGCGGGGTGACGTTGAGAGCGCGGAGAGCCCGCGCAACCGCGCGCCGGACAGGAGCGGGCAATCGGGCCAGGGAGCGCTCCACCCACTCGGCGTTTCCGATATTGACCAGGAGGAGCGTCAGGATCATCAAGGGGAAAGGCGCCACCTGCAGCACCTGGGACGGAATCCCGGGGAGTGCGGGCTGGAGAACAAGCCCCAACCATTGGAGCAGGGAGAAGAGATAGGCGCCGAGAGCGACGCGAAAGGGGCTCCATCCGCCAAAAATAGTGATGGCCAGAACGATCCAGCCGATCCCGTCGAGCCCTGATATGGTTCCCTTCCAGCCCGCTTTCACCGACAAGGAGTAGATCGGGCCTGCAAGACCGGCAAGCGCTCCACCCAGCACGGTATAGAGGTAGCGAAGCAGGTTGACATTCGCGCCACGGACGTACGCCGCTGCCGGTCTCTCCCCGATGCCCCGCAGCTTCAGGCCGGGGCGCGTACGGAAGATGAATATCCAGGCAACAACAGTCAGGAGAAAGCTGAGGAATGTCATGATGTCGTGTCGAAACAGCAGCGTTCCAGCGACCGGCAGGCTGCCCAGCACCGGCAGGGAAATCGTTCCGAGCCGGGGTCCTGTCTCGCCCATGATGGGGTTGCCGAGGAAATAGGAAAGATCCCTGCAAAGGAGGGTGAGCACGAACCCGACTGCCACCTGTGATTGTCGGAGGGTGATGCTTGCAAAAGCAACGATCAGCGCCACGAGGCCGCCAATGGCTGCCCCGGCAAGGAAACCGAGGACGACACTTCCCGTGGCCAGAGCCACGGCAAAGCCGCCCATTGCGCTCAACAATATCGTGCCATTCATCGAAAGGTTGATTACGCCGGCGCGTTCAGAGAATGTCTCTCCGATCACGCCGAAAAGCAGGGGCGCTGCGGCTGTCAGGACCCCGGCAAGGCCTACGAGTATGAGCTCGCCGTTCATCCACTGCGCCCTTTCAGCAGCCGCTGCCGTGCTCCCTGCGCAAACAGCACGAAAAGGACAAGTGTCCCCTGCAGGACGCCGGCCAGGGAGGAATCCAGTTTCAGCACGATGGGAAGCTGGATGCTGCCGACATTCAGCGCGGCAAAAAAGAGTGCAACCGGTGCTGCCAGCGATGCGCGGAAATTGACCAGCATCGCCACCATGAGACCCAGATAGCCGTATCCGCTCGATATCGAGGGTATCAACCTGTGGTACACCGAGGTCACCTGCACGGCGCCGGCAAGCCCCGCAAACACGCCGCAGAGCGCAAAAGAGGCCATCATGTACTGCCATGTGGGAACACCGAGAAGAAAAGCGGCGTGCGGGTTTTTTCCCACGGCTTTGAGCCGCAGGCCGAAGTATGTGCCCTGGATGAGGGAATAGACCAGCGCAATTGAAAGAATTGCGACAAGGAGGGCGGCGGGGCTCAGACGGGACTGTGCTGTCAGGGTTGGCAGCCAGAGGGAATGATCGAAGGGGACCGTTCCAGACATTGATGCAACGCCGGGCCGCTTCCATGGCCCGAAAATAAGCCACAGGTTCAGGGCCGTGGCTACGAAGTTCAACCCGAGCCCGCCGAAGATTTCATTTACTCCGCCGAAGGTCTTCAGCGCACCGGCCAGCATGGCCCAGAGCGCTCCCCCCATGATGCCGGCAAGAAAGCTGACCGCGATGATCAGCGCCGGATTCATCCCGCTTGCCTGGAGAACCCGCAGCGCCCATGTCGTGAAGATGGCGCCCAGGGTGATCTGCCCTTCGATGCCGATGTTCCAGAGCCCGACGGTGAATGTGAGGAGAAGGCCGGCCGTTGCCAGGAGCAGGGGCACCCAGGAGACAAGAACGTTTGCGATTACCTCCCAGGAACCGACGGCGCCGAGAACGATGTTCGCGTACGCGGCAAAGGGCGGGGCCTTGGAAGCGAGGAGGACCAGTGTCGTGAGGAGCAGGGCAAGAAGAACGGCCCCGATCTGTACGAGTGCATGTGAGACGCGCGCCTCAGCCACCGGCCGCCCCTTTCCCGAAGCTGTCCCAGCCTTTTCCACCGATGAGCTCGCCCAGGCTCTCCACTGACAGGCTTTCTGCCGGAAGCAGAGGCGAGACCCGCCCGGCAAAAAAGACAACAACCCGGTCACTGTACTGCAGCACCTCGTCGAGATCGGCGGAAATGAACAGTATCGCCGTGCCCTGCGCACAGCGTTCCCTGAGCTTTGCCCAGACGTATATCGTTGATTCGATGTCCAGGCCGCGGGTCGGATGCTCCAGAAGTATCAGGGAAAGGGGATCGCGCAGAAGGGCGAGCAGCATGCGCTGCTGGTTGCCGCCGGAGAGGGACTCGACTGTGTTCGATGGCCCGCCCTTGATGTTGTATGAGCTGATACGATCCTCGGCCAGGCGGGTGGCCCTGCGTCGGTCGATGAAGAAGCCGCGGATCCCTTCGGACAGCACGAAGTGGTCGCTCAAGCTCAGACCGGGAACAAGGCCCTGCTCCAGGCGGGCTGCGGGCAGGTAAGCCACACCGTGTTTCTTGAAATAGTGATGCGACCGGCCGGTTGCGTCGCGCTCAGCGAGGGCGATGCTCCCTGAGACGGGGCGGTGCAGACCCGCGCATGCAGACAGGAAGATCGATTGTCCAGAACCCTCCATCCCAGCCAGTCCTATGATCTCTCCGGCTCTGGCCTGAAATGTCACATCCTTGATCAGGAGCCGCGCTCCTTCCAGGGATACTCCGGTCAGGGAAAGAACGGCGCCGCCCGGCCCGGCAGGAGGCTTGGCCGAAAGGGCGATTTCCCTTCCGAACATCATCTGCACGAGCTCTTTCGTCACATAGGGAGGAAGGGCCACGCCCGTCAGCGAGCCCTGGCGCAGTACAGCCACCCGGCTGCAGAGAAACTCGACGTCCTCCAGCTTGTGGGAGACGAAGATGATGGTCATGCCTTGAGACGCAAGCTTTTTCAGAGTATCGAACAGCTTTTCCTTCTGCGGCTGGCTGATGCCGGTTGTCGGCTCATCCAGGATCAGGACCTGGGCACCGCACCAGAGAAGCCTGAGGATCTCCAACTGCTGGCGTTCGCCCACCGTCAGAGTGTCGACATACGCGTCCGGTGAAAGATGGAACTCGAATCGGGCTGCCAGCTCGAGAAACTGCCGCGTCGTAGTTCGCCGATCCGGGAACAGCCCTCCTTTTCGGCCCAGAATGAAATTGTCCAGCAGTCTCATGGGAGGAAAGTCCAGGGGATCCTGGTGAAGCATCCCGATACCCAGGCCGATAGCGTCCGCCGGTGACCGGATGACGACCGGCCTGCCATCAAGAAAGATTGTGCCGCTGTCAGGAGCGATGAAACCGGAGAGGACCTTCATCAGAGTGCTTTTGCCGGCCCCGTTTTCACCGAGGATTCCCTGGATCGTGGCCGGGGGTATAGTCACGGTGATGCCGGCGTTGGCAT
>CAYTGX010000130.1:0-10192 GCA_964437385.1 uncultured Spirochaetaceae bacterium | reverse complement strand
TCACGGCCTCGGATGAGAAGAAGCCTTACTAGACAGGAAAGACTCCGCAGAAGCAGGGATATCAAAGGGCTGTTCGCCTCGGCGAAGCGGATCGAGTCGCGGGGGCTGAAGCTGCTGTACAGAAACAACGGCGGTCCTGCCACACGGTTTGCGGTCGTGGTGGCACGGGGATGCGGGGGGGCGGTCAGGAGAAACCGGGAAAAGCGGATCACCAGGGAGGCATACAGGTCTCTCAAGGTGGACCTGGTGCCGGGCAATGACCTGCTCTTTCTGATTACCCGGTTTGGCGCGCATTTTGCCGAAAGGCGCTCCGTCATGGAGCAGCTGCTCGGCCGCGCGGGCCTGCGAAGCAGAGCGGATTGAGAAGGCAGTGAGGTTCTTCGCGATTCTCCTCATCATGATCTACCAGAAAATTATATCTCCCGCGTTTCCCCCTTCCTGCCGCTATGTTCCCACATGTTCACAGTACGCAAAGGAAGCGATCATCAAGCACGGTTTTCTGAAGGGATTGTACCTCGCCACCCGGAGACTTCTCCGGTGTCATCCGTTTCATGCGGGCGGGTACGACCCGGTTCCCTGAGAAGAAGGAATTATGGATAAGAAAACAATTCTAGCCGTCGTGATTTCGGTGGTCATCATCGTCGGGGGCATGCTGCTCCAGTCGGTGCTTTTTCCGCCGAAGCCCGTGGCACCGGGAACGACGCAGGGCAGCGCCTCGAAACCTGCCGCACCGGAAAGCGGTCAGCAGGTGACCCAGGCCCCCGCGGCGCAGGTCTCCCAGCCGCCCGCGACTGCGACGGGGGCGCAAACGGTCGTCGCGCCGGGGAAAGTGGTCCCGCTTCCGCAGTCGGCCCCGCCCGTCACCCAGCCAGGGACGGTGGTAAGGGACACAGATCTCTACTCGCTGACCTTTTCAAGCAATGGCGGCACTCTTTCATCGGTAAAGCTGAAGAAATACAAGAATCTGGATGGGTCTCCTGTGGATATGATCCTGCCGCCGAAAACCGAGACGAAAGGGACCCTTCCGTTCGCCATCTCCTTCGGCGACTACAGGGCTGATCAGCTCGATGTTCCCTTCACGCTGATTGAGACAAGCGACGCCAAACAGGCCACGTACGATTTTTCCCGCACATTTCTGTCTCCCTCTGGCGTGCCGTTTACGCTGCACAAGACCTACCAGTTCAACAAGGACGAGTATCTGTTCGAGCTTCGCATCACTATTGAAAACTCAGTGAATGATTTTCCCGCGCTGGATTTCGGCGGGTACGCCTACAGCCTCACCATGGGACCCCAGATCGGGCCCCACTATGCCAAGCTGGACAACAGGATCGATTTCCGCAATTACGCGTACTATGCAGACGGCAAGCGGCAGGACCCGAAGGTGGGAATGGGGCAGGTGAAGGATCTGGACAAGCACGTCACATGGACTGGTATCGTGGGCAAGTACTTTACCGCCATCGCGGTCCTTGACGCCACCGACTATCACCTCGTGTATGATTCTCACAAGCTGGCTGACGGCTTCGATCATTCGGCCATTTCCTTCGAGCGGCCCTTGTTGAAGAGCGCGAAGACCACTGACACGTACCGTTTCTACATGGGGCCGATGCTGAAGGATATCCTCGCACGCTACAATGATTCATCCAAGAATGCGTTCGGTATTGCAGGCCTCCATGCGGACGAGGTGGTCACGTCGTCGATTCTCATCGGGTGGCTGGCGACGCTGATGAAGTACATTCTAGACTTCTTCTATATCCTCATCCCCAACTACGGAATCGCCATCATCCTGCTTACAATCCTCACGAAGGTCGTCTTTCTCCCGCTGACCTTCAAGAGCTCGGAATCAATGGCCAAGATGGCCACGCTGAATCCAAAGATGACCGAGATCCGGGCACGGTTGAAGGACAAGCCGGACAAGATGAATCAGGAGATCTCGGAGCTGTACCGGCGGGAAAAGATCAACCCGCTTTCCGGTTGTCTGCCGCTCCTTCTGCAGATGCCGGTTTTCTTCGCGCTGTACAACCTGCTGAACAACCACTTCGAGCTGCGCGGCGCGCTGTTCATTCCGGGATGGATTCCCGATCTCTCTGCACCCGAGTCGGTGCTGAACTTCCCCTTTGCAATCCCTCTCATCGGGTGGACGGCGCTCAGGCTGCTGCCGCTGCTGATGGTGGCGAGCCAGATCCTGTCCAGCAAGTTCACGCAGCCCTCGGGCACGCAGCAGCAGGGGGGCGCCCAGGCAAAGCTTTTCGCGTACGCGCTGCCGATCGTGTTTCTCTTCATCCTCTACGATATGCCTTCTGGTCTGGTGCTCTACTGGACCATCCAGAACGTTCTCTCTACTGCCCAGCAGGTGTACATCAATCGACTGCGAAAAAAGAGGGACGAGGCATCCGGCCAGACTCCGATCATGGTGAAAGCCAGCGTGAAGACGGGCGAAAAGTCCAGCGTCAGGGCGGGGAAATGAACATTCAAGGTCCAAGGAGACTGATATGATAGTGAAAGAGTTCGAAGGGAAGAACGAAAAGGAAGCCATCGACAGGGCCATCGAAGAACTGGGTCTCGACAGGAACGAGATCGATTTTGAGATCGTGGAAACCAAGAGGCCCGGAATTCTCTTCCGCAGCGGCAAGGTGAAGATCCGTGTGCATCTCACCGAGGAACCTGACGAGATGGAGGAAGAGGGGGACGAAGCGGAGCCGGGGAACGAGCTTGTCGGCCGAAAACCCTCTCCCCGACAGGCTCCTGCCGCAATCAACGGCGAGTTCGAAGGGAAGGTCATCGACTTCACGGTCGGACTTCTGGACCGCATGGGCTTTCCCGCCCAGGTGAAGGTGAACTTCCGGGAAGAAGGCCGCGTCGGGCTGGATATTGAAAGCGACGGCTCGGGGATCCTCATCGGAAAACAGGGCAAGACTCTGGAGGCGCTGCAGTTCATCGTCAATGTTGCCGCCGGACGCATGGGGACGGAGCCGAGCAGGATCGTGTTGGACACGCAGGACTACAGAAGCCGACGTGAACGGAGCCTGATCCGCATGGCAAACCAGGTGGCCGAACAGGTACGGAGAAGCCGGGGGTCGCAGCTCCTTGAGCCCTTGAATCCCTTCGAGCGACGGCTCATCCATACGTCCCTCGCCCGGTACGGGGACATTGAAACTGTGAGCGAAGGCGATGGCTTGTACAAGCGCATCAGAGTGATCTGCCGCAATGAGCGGGACGGCCGCCGGGAGTAGACGATGCCGATTTTCGAATACGAATGCAGGGAGTGTCGAAGCTCGTTCGAGCTGCTCGTGAGATCCGACACGACCATTGCGTGTCCCTCCTGTGAGAGCGCGCGGGTCGTGAAGAAGCTGAGCCTGTTTGCCGCGCACGTGAAGAAGGCAGAGGGCGCCTTGCCAAGCTGCCACACCGGCGGCTGCGGCTGCGACCTTGGCAGGTGCGGCTCCGGCCTCTGTGGTGTCGAGTGATCGAATAGTCCTTCAGAATCAAATGTTGCAAGCCCCGGTGCCGCGAGTAGCCCTTCCGCCCGCCGGGCGCGCCCCTTCGCACCGGATTTCACCTTTCCATATGAAGGGTTTCCTCACCTGACGTACGTCGAATCATTTGACACCTCAGAATGCCCGAGTATTGTGGGAAGGTGATTGAGCGCGGAAATGCCGCCTCCATTGGAGAATCTCCAGCAGATGACGGATGAGCAGATCATCGGGCGCGTGCGAGGCGGCGAAACCCGACTGTTCGGCGAGCTTGTCCAGCGCTATCAGGATCCTGTCTTCGGCATGGCGCTGCGCTTCCTCGGCGGCCGCGGGGACGCTGAGGATGTTGCCCAGGAGGTCTTCCTGCGCGCGTACCGGGGCCTGGACGTCTTCAAGGGAGAGGCGAAGTTCTCCACCTGGCTTTACCGCATCACGTATAATCTCTGCACAGACTGGCTGCGCAGGAACAGGCGGGTCGATCGGAAAGCCGCGATGATCGAGGAAGCCTTCGAAGTCGCGGATACGCGGGTGAACCTTGAGGAAGGGATTCTGCAGTCAGAGACGCGGGACAATGTCTGGAAAGCCCTTGACCGCCTGGATGAGCGGTACCGCAGCGTAGTCGTGCTTCTCTACTATCAGAAGATGTCGTATGAGCAGATTGCTGCGGTCCTCGCCCTGCCGGTGAAGACCGTGGAGACACGCCTGTACAGGGCTCGAAAGCTGCTTCGTGAGAGCCTGGAGAGTGGACAAGAGGGAGGCGTTGCATGAGATGTACACAGGTGGAACGCCGCGTGGAACGCTTTGTGGATGGGGCTTTGAACATCCGGCTGGCGCGGCAGATCGAAGCGCACCTGCTGTCATGCACGCGATGCGCCGCCCGGATCAACGTGGCGCGCGCCCTGCTGAAGGGCCTTGGCGCTCCCGCAGAGAGAACGCCGACGGGGTTCGCCGCCCGGGTGATGGAAGCGGTGTACCGGGAGGCGCGTGCAGGGGGACCCCGACCTTTCGCGCCGGAAAGGATGGAGACGGGCACGGCCCGGCTGCCGGCCCGGATCTACCGCCGGCTGGGTCTGAGCATGCTGCTTACTGCGGGGGTTCTTGCCGCGAGTCTCTTTGTTCCCCATGCCGCCTACCCGGGCCTCCTGGGGTCCGGATCCCCCTCCGCCGGGCCTTCCCGGGAAAGCGATGCCGCGGCGCTCCGTGGATTTGGCGCCGCGGTGCAGAGTTCTTTGAATGGAGCTGATTCTTTCGTGCGGGGCATTCTGCGCGAACAGGCAAATGGAAGGAGCGTACGATGACATGCATCAACCACCCGAAGGCGGCGGCCGCGGCGGACTGCGCCGCGTGCGGAAGGCCTTTTTGCGCCGCGTGCATCGTGGGGCTTGACCAGAGGAGCTGGTGTCGGGACTGCCTTTCAAGAATCGTGAGCAGGACCGGGGCCGGCGCGCGCGTGCACCCGGGCTGGCGGAAGCTGGCGGCGGCGCTCCTCAGCATTGTGCCGGGGGCGGGGCACATGTTTCTGGGCTTCATTGGCAAGGGGTTCGCTCTCATGGGCCTGCTCATTACCTCGATATTCCTCGTCATCCTGTACTCCGACGCAACCGGTATGTACTGGATGACCGCCTACCTGATTCCCACTCTTTGCGTGCTCTTTCTCTGCTACGCGGTTTTTGACTCCATGGCCATTTCCGACGCGCGAAGGAGCGGGAGGGAGCTGCCGGCGACCGGGGACGAGACCATGAACGCGGTCTGGGAGAAAGTTCTCATGAACCGGCGCACCGGTGGATGGGTCCTGGTCATCGCGGGGATCGTTGGAATCCTGCGTATTTTCTCGGAGCCGCTCAGTCTCTGGATCCGGACCGTGCTCGCCATAAGCTTCCCTGTCATGGGGCTGGTAATTCCCGTGATCCTTCTGGTTCTTGGTATCCTCCTGCTGCAAAGAAGCCGAAAATAACAGCAGGAAAAAGAGATGCAGAAGACCGGTATGGCGGTCTGGGACCAGGTCGAAATAGCCCAGAGACAATGTGCTGCGTGGCGCTTCCCCCTGCGGAGCATCTGGGTGGAACGCATCGAGAGCGAGTGGCATGCCCTTTCCCTGCCGGAGAAAGGCAGGAGAGCGGAAGCGCGGAGCATGTTCATCCCCCGTACTCAGAAGCCCGAATCTTCCCAGTGGCGGCACTACCTCCATCGGGAGAGCGGGCTCGTGCAGCCGACCCCGGTGCTCCCGGACAGACCGATCGTGGTGCGTCCGGACCGGTCTCTCACACTGCTGCCCGGACAGAGCACGATATTCTTCCTCGAGATCCCGGTATGGTTCAGGCTCTCCACGGTCGGTCCACGGGCCGCGCGGATATTCGAGGAGCCGCTCTGCGTGCTCACCCGCACGTGGTTCGGAGACCCTGTCACGGGAGATCTCTGCTGGGGGCTCGCGGCCCGCCTGCATCACTCCATCGACTCGGTGGAGACCTCTGCCTGGATCGCCGTGTGCCCGCTCATGATCGAAAACGATTCCGATACCGACCTCGACTTCGAAAAGATCTGCCTCCACGTGGAAAACCTCAGCATTTTCCGCGGGACGCTGCGGCTGTGGGCCAACAGCCTGAATGTGATCTTCAAGGGTCCCGACCAGGCCACCCAGATCGAAATCGTGCATACGCCCCCGGGCTTCGAGCAGGGACTGATCCTGGTCAGCGCCGCGCGTCAGCCCGCTGCGGGCTGGAACATACGAAAGACCTTCGGAATGTTGAAGTATTTCACGGACTTCTGAGGACACAACGGGGATGATCCAGCAAATCACGGTCTGGCTGCAGTCTATTTCTCCCGATGTGCTGACAAAGGCACTGCGGGTCGCCCTCACGATCCTGATCGGTCTGTTCGTGGTCAGGGTGCTGGCCGTGGTGACACAACGGTTCATCATGCGCAAGTCGACTGCCCAGCGCCAGATGATCGCGCGCAAGGTCATCGGTTATACCGGCTTCTTCCTCGTGCTGATGGGAGTGCTCAGCGAGCTCGGTCTGAAGCTCACCGCCCTCCTGGGCGCGGCAGGGATCGTCGGGATTGCCGTCGGGTTCGCCTCCCAGACGAGCGTGTCCAATATCATCAGCGGTCTTTTCCTCATTTCCGAGAAGCCGTTCGGTGTGGGTGACGTGATCAGAATCGGGACTACCACCGGGATCATACAGTCGATCGACCTGCTTTCCATCAAGATCCGCACGTTCGACAATTTGTTCGTCCGCATCCCGAATGAGAAGATTCTCACCTCCGAAGTGACGAACATCACGCGCTTCCCCATCCGCAGGATGGACATCGTGTTCCAGGTGGACTATGAGCAGGATCTGAACAAGGTACATGACCTTCTTGCGAGGATCGCGCGGGACAACCCCTGGAGCCTGGACGAACCGGCACCGGTCATCATCTTCTCCGATTTCAAGGAGTCCGGTATCGAGGTGCTGCTCGGTCTGTGGTTTGCCAAGAGCGACTTCATGGATCTGAAAAACTCGATCATGAAGGACATTTCCTCCTCGTTCGCCACGGCGGGAGTGAGGTTTGCGCACCCCAACCGGCTGGTGAAAATCGTGGAGGGATCCGCAGCTACCTCTTGATGATCTGTTCGCGCCGTGGCCCGACGGAGATCCACTTTATCGGGGTGCGGATTCTTTTTTCCACAAAGAGAACGTACTCACGCGCCTGCGGCGGAAGGTCCTCGAACCTGCGCACCGCCATGATGTCCGTTTTCCACCCGGGCAGCTCCGCGTACACCGCCGAAGCCTTGTCCAGCATCCGGGAGACGGGGAACGCGGCCGTTGTCTTCCCGTCGATCACATACTCCGTGCAGACGGGAATCGCGTCTTTGTAGCCGAGGACGTCGAGATTGGTGATTGCGGCCTCGGTTGCCCCCTGCACACGGCAGCCGTAGGAGGTGGCAACGCAGTCGAACCAGCCTACCCGGCGGGGCCTTCCCGTTGTGGCCCCATATTCCCCTGCATCACCGCCACGTTTTCGCAGTGTTTCTTCTTCTTCGCCGTGCAGCTCTGTGACGAATGGTCCTGCCCCCACGCAGCTCGAGTATGCCTTTGTCACGGCCACGACACGGGTGATGGCCCACGGGGGCAGCCCGGCCCCCACTGCGCCGAAACCTGCAAGCGGTGAGGAGGATGTCGGGTAGGGATAGATCCCATGATCAGGGTCGCGGAGTGTTCCCAGCTGACCTTCAAGGAGGATCGTCTTTTCCGCCTCTACTCCATCAAGGAGAAGCGTGGTCGTGTCGGCTACATAAGGTGCCAATCTGTCCCGTAGTGCGACCACATGGGCCACGATCTCCTCCACGGAAAGGGGCGGTCTGCCGTACAGCTTTTCCAGGATGACGTTTTTCTGCACGAGAGATTTGGCAAGCCGCGCCCGCATGAGGGACTCGTCGAACATTTCGTTCACCTGCAGGCCGAGCTTCAACGACTTGTCCGCGTAGAACGGCGCGATGCCGGATTTCGTGGAGCCGAAGCTCTCTTTTCCCAGCCTCTCTTCTTCCAGGGAATCGAAGAGAATATGATGCGGCAGCAGCACCTGGGCGCGCTCGGACACCCGCACGTCAGGCCGGGGCACATCCCGCGCGAGCAGTTTTTCCATCTCTGAAAGAAATGCAGTGACATTCACCGCTACACCCGGGCCGAGGATGTTGATCACACCGGGATAGAAGACACCGGACGGCAGGAGATGCAGGGCGAACTTGCCGAACTCGTTGATGATCGTATGTCCCGCATTGTTTCCACCCTGGTAGCGGACGACAAAATCCACTTCCCGTGCAAGGTAGTCGGTGATTTTGCCTTTTCCCTCGTCGCCCCAATTAGCTCCCACGACCGCGATGACCGGCATCATGACCCCCTTCCCGCGCGAGGTCCCCATGGTACAGGAATGCGCGGCGCGTGCAAAGGCGGGGTCTTACTGGGGAGCAGCCGGCTCAGGTGCCGCAGGAGGCGGCGCCGGCGGCGAGGAATGCGGGGCCTTCAAAGCGGCAAGGGCCGCATTCAGCTCAGGGATGAAAAGGGACCCCGGGTGGTCCTTTATTGCAGAGGCGAGAAATGCACGCTGCTGCGTAACGCCGTTGGAGACGGCGGCAAGCTGGAGAAGGATGGCCCCCTGGACGTCGTCCGGGTTCGATGAAATGCCCTCGTTCCGCAAATAAACATTTCTCAGGAGTATCTTTGCCGCTGCGTCGAACCCTGTAACCCTCAAAAACGTCAAGCCGGCTGTTTCGGCCGAGATGGCAACGACGCTCAATCTGGGGATGGTCGAAGTGGTTGCCGCGGTACTGTACGGGGCCTCGTAGATGGCTGCCATGTCGGTGGTGACGACAGCGAGGATCGATTTCGATATCACCAGGTCAGCCCGTACCCACCCTTCCTTCCCCGAGTCCCTGCGGACCGGCACAAAATCCCGTTCCTCTCCAGCTTGAAAGGCTTTCGTGGGCTGCCCAAGGAGCGCGAGCTTTTCTCCAATCTGCAGGGTCCCCTGGGCGACGATCGTACCCTGCTCCATGCCATACAGCGGAAGGTCCGCCATGATGACAAAGGCGCTCTTTGCATCCGCGACGACGGATGTGACGACCGGAAGAACGGGTTTGGGCTGACAGCAGACAAGCAGAAGGAGAGCGAGGAACGCGGCGGAGACGAATGCGCGTCTCATGGTCAACCTCCGGGAACTTTCTTCCGCGTCACGGTATGGTGATCTTCCCGCGCTGTCAATCCATCCGCAAGGTGAGGGTTTCATCCGTGCGCGAGCTTGCGCACGTGCGGTCAGCGGACAAAAAAAACCCCGGTTTCCGCCGGGGCTCTTTCCTCAGAGGCAGATCTATTTCGACCTGGCCATTTTCATCAGCAGGTCGACCGTGCGGCACGAGTACCCCCACTCGTTGTCGTACCAGGAGACGATCTTGAAGAATCTCTTCTCCCCCTTCAGATTATTCTGCATGGTTGCCAGGCTGTCATAGATCGAGGAACGATCGTCATGAATGAAATCCGTGGAGACAACCTCGTCCGTGCAGTAGCCGAGGATCCCCTTCAAGTAAGATTCGGAGGCCTTCTTCAGAAGTCCGTCGATCTCCTCGATTGAAGTGTCACGGGTCGCCCGGAACGTCAGGTCCACGACGGAGACGTCCGGCGTCGGGACGCGGAAAGACATGCCGGTCAGCTTGCCCTTGACTGCAGGGAGAACCTCCCCCACGGCTTTTGCAGCGCCGGTGGTGGAAGGGATGATGTTGATGGCCGCTGCCCGACCTCCGCGCCAGTCCTTCTTGGAGGGTCCATCCACCGTCTTCTGCGTGGCGGTATAGGAGTGGATTGTTGTCATGAGGCCTGTCTCTATCCCGATCCCTTCCTTGAGCAGAACATGCACGAGCGGAGCAAGGCAGTTGGTTGTGCAGGATGCGTTGGAGACTATGTCGTGCTTCTTCGCATCATATTCGTTGTCATTGACGCCGATGAGGAGCGTTTTCACGTCCCCTTTACCCGGCGCGGAGATAATGACCTTTTTCGCGCCTGCGGCGATGTGGCCCTTTGCCTTCTCGGAATCGGTGAACAAGCCAGTGGATTCGATGACGAATTCGACCCCGAGGTCCTTCCAGGGAAGCTGCGACGGCTCCTTGGTCGCCATAATGCATTTCGTCTTGTTGCCATTGACGATCAAGACATCATCTTCGGCCGCCCCCGGCGACTTCTCCGCCGGCCGCA
>CAYTGX010000129.1:0-10606 GCA_964437385.1 uncultured Spirochaetaceae bacterium | reverse complement strand
TTGCTGCGCAAGCGGGCAATGTAAAGGTACGCGGCAAGCTCGGGATCGATTTTCTCCTCCCGGGCAATGCCGGATATCCTGTGCCGCAGCTTCTTTTTCTCTTCTTCATGGGCCTTTTCCACAAGCCCGGTAATCTCCTCGTAGCTCAGCCCGGTGGGCGCACGCCGTGCAGGCCGCAGCAAAGACGCGAGCCGCGCGCGTGTTCCTTCCGGCAGGACGAGCCTGCGGACAATGATGTCCAGGAAGAACAGGACGAGCCCGGCGAGCAGCATGTACCGCCACGCCGAGCTCCCCCCTGACGCGCGTCCCGGCTCCCGGCGGAGCAGCTCGGCAATCGAGACTTCGTCTTCGGTCGAGGTGATGACTTTCCCGCCTGTGGCCGCGGCAAGCTGCCCGAGAAGCCCGGTGTCCACGCCCAGCATCCGGTACTCGTCGGAGTACGGCACGCTCAGCGCGAGTGTCAGGGGCGCAAGGGTCACGTCGCCCGCCTTTGCAGACAGCGTGACGGCGTAGTCCCCTTCCCGGCCGGCGTCGAACCCGCCCTCGTACTGTCCCGGGCCGACCTGGCCGACCTTGATTTCGGTGCGCTCTCCCTCGGGGCCCAGCACGATGCCGCCCAGGTCAAGTCCGTTCACAAAAGCACCCAGCACGTCGTAGGCATCCACGCGAACGGATGCCTTCCCGCCCGAAACGTCGATCCGGGGGTGAAGGAACTCGGCGCCGGACGGCCGTTCTATCCATCGAACCTGCTGGGCAACAAATCGGGGAAACTGGTCCCAGCCAAGCCATGCCCTGCTCCACCTGCCGCGAAAGTCCGACGTGAAGGCTGCCGTTCTGCCCAGGCCGTAGCGCCACTCAGCCAGGAGCGGAGCGTCATAGAGGGCGGACAGCACCATCTCAGCGCCAGGTTTCATGTATGTGAGGACGAAACCGGAAAGACCCGGCATTCCTTCCAGCGAGATGCCGCGGATGCTTTCCCCCGCCGACACGGCACGGGGAAAAAAGTTCTTTTCCACGAGAAGCCCGCGGGTCACCAGCGTCGTCTCCGTCATGAATATCTGCGGCACGTCCCGGGGGTCGTCCGTGGCATACGTACGTCCCCCGCCCCATCGGGCGATGTTTCGCAGCAGCGCCGTGTCGGCGTCCTCCCCCACTGCAATCGTTGAAACGCTGATCTTGTCCTTCGCCATCCTGCGGACCAGGGTCTCGAAGTCCCCCGGGTTTGTAAGGCCGTCTGTCAGGACAATGATGTGCCGCAGGGGCGCGGTGGAAGAGGAAATCGCCCTGTACGCTTCTTCCAGCGCCGGGTACATGACCGTGCCGCCGCCCGGCTGAAGGGAGGTAAGATCGCCCGCGATCTGCTGGATTTCACCTGCGTCGGTGATGGGGACCGTCCATTCCCAGTCCGCGTCGAACGCCAGGAGGCCCACCCTGTCAAAGGAGTTGAGCAGCTCCATCGAGGAGAGTGCGGCGGATTTCACCACGTCGAGCTTCGTCTCCCCGGTGGGGACAGGACTGCTCATGCTTCCCGACTTGTCTATGACAAGGACCAGGGCGACGCGCGGGAGCTGGACCTGGGATTTGGCGTCCATGTCCACCGGAAGAACTCTCTCTATCGGCGTCTTGTAGTACCCGCCGGAGCCGAAGCTGCTCGGCCCCCCGATCATCAGGAGACCGCCGCCCATGTCCCGCACGTAGTGCGCAATGGTCTCCATCTTTTCGTTGGAGATGCCGTAGCCGGGCACGTCATCGAGGATCAGCGCGTCATAGGGGAGGTAGCCGGCAAGGGTACCGGGCAGCCCTGACGGGCCGCGTTCCACCGCGGTGATGCCCTGCGCGGCAAGAGCGGCACGCAATGCCGGCGAATCGTGGCCGGGCCGGGCCACGTAGAGGACCTGCGGGGGACCGGTCACCTCCACGAATCGACGGTAGTGATTGTTCTCGGGACTGGCGTCCGAAGGGGCCTCCACCAGCGCGTCCCACGCCTGAAGGCCGCGCCCGGGGAATGCGGCGGAGAACTGCACGGCGTTCTCCCCTGCGGCAAGCGTTCCTTCGCGTGTTGCCACCGGGAGGCCTTCGCGGAAAAGAGTGACCCGGGCACGGGTCTCCGTTCTGCTGCGCACCATGACGGTCACTTCGTGCGGCTCGCCCTGCCGCACCCGCTCGGGGGCGCGGATGTCCTCGACTGAGACTTCACCGCGAGCGCTCCCCGTCCCTGATGGGGTCCGGGTCAGGAGCGGGACGGGGAAGATCCGCGCCCCGAGGGACCGGGCCACGGCGGCAGCCTGTTCCGCGCTGCCCCTGTTTTCATTCCCGTCCGTCAGGAGCACGATCCGGGGCGTCCTGCCTGTCACCTGGGCAAGGCTGAACTGGATTGCGCCGCCGATGTCCGTGGCGCTGCCGTCCACCTCGCCGTGCCCATCGGGAAGAGGCTCCCCAGGGGCGAGCGGCTCCATCTCTGCGTTCGCACCGAACCGCGCAAGCCAGGCGCTGTCTCCCGCGTCCAGGGTGCGGCCGGGTTTCAATCTGCCGCGGATGGCTTCAATGATCTGCGCTGCCCGGGCGCGCTGCTCGTCGGTGATGCTCCGCGAGTCATCAAGGAGGAAGATGACGGAAAGCTGGTCGGACAGCCGCGCAATCGCGAACCCCCCGAGACCGAGCACGAGGAGCGCAATGGCTGCGCTGCGCAGGAGAATGAACGCTCTGCGGCGCGCGGGGGACGGGAGACCGTCCCGGTGCCGCATCAGCCGCACGGTGAAGAAGACCAGGGGCGCGAGAACAAGAAGAATGAGGAGCCAGGCCGGCGACTGGAGACTCACCTCCCGGCCCCTTCCAGCGTCCGCAGCCAGACCAGCCACTCCAGGAGGATCAAGGCGAGAGCGGCGATTGCAAAGGCCATCCAGGCAAAAGAGTCCCCGCCTGCCCCCGCAGCCGGCGCGGCGGCCTCCGCGTACGCGGTCCGGCCGGCCTGTCCCGTGAAACGGGGTTGTATGTCGGATTCAGACTCGCTGGACAGGCTCACGGCGAATTCGCTTGCCTGCCCGCCTGCTTCCACGCGGTAATAGCCGACCTGGTGGGTGTCGAAAAACACGACCGAGTCCCCCGTGGAGGCAGCAGATTCTCTTGCCCCATCCGGCTTCACCACCGTCACAGTCGAGGAGCCCGTGACGGAAAGCATGCGGGGACTTCCTGCCTGTACCTGGTCTGCCTGGACGGTCAGCCAGGAAGGGAAAAACCATGAAAGTGCGTTGGCCAGAAGGAGCGGAAAACCGGTTCGGAGCGGGAAGTCGGACTGCGCCGGGTCAAATCCGACGAGAAGAACCTTGAGCCCCTTCTGATTCCAGGAGAGCATCAGCGGCGATTCCCGGGAAGCGGCCAGCTGCGTAAAGCCAGGCCCCTGCTCCATGCGGAGGGCGGACCCGATGGTGAGCCCGCTGAGGGAGATTGATTCCAGCAGGGGGTTGGACCTGCTCCAGCCGGTGACGGCAGGTCGGGCCATCCGGCCCGTGACGTGGATCGGCAGATTCGGAGGCACCACTCCAAAACATACGAAATTGCCCTGCTCAAGAGGAGGAGGCTCCACGCCGTCGAACACGACAACATCATCCGCGCCCGCAGGTGCGAGCGTGCGGGTTTCACCGGAAAGGGCCTCCGGCTCGGCCGCGGTGTGCACGGTGACTCCTGGAAGTGAGCCGAACGCCTTTTGAAGAAAAAACGAACCAGGTCCAACGATCAGCACGCGCACGCGCCTGGCCGGCGCAAAGACCGCGTACGCCCGGTCATCCACCGGAAAGTCGTCCTCTGCCTGTATGCGGGCCTCGACCCTGCCCGTGGTCGACCCCTTCCAGGGAACGCTGAGGGTCCGAAGCTCGCCAGACGCAAGACTGAGCGTGCGGGAAAAGACGGAAGCGCGGTCCGCGGTAACGACGAGCGGGACGGAAACCGCTGCCCGGCCGAAATTGTGCACGGCAAGGAACATCTCGTACGTCTCTTCTCCCGACAGGGTGCGGCGGAAGGAGAGCCCGGTAATGCCGACGTTGTTCCGCGGAGTCCCGACTGAGAGAATGCGCATCCAGGGAACAGAGGTGTCGAGGTCCGCGAGGGAATCGAAGGCCCCGTCGGTCACCAGGATCACCTGGTCCCCGCGGCGCGCGTCCCTCAAGGTGAGGGCAAAGAGCACGCTGTCCTTGAGGTCGCCCGGCTCGTCGGTGGGGGAAGCGCCCTGGATGGCGCGGCGCAGGACGTCCCGACTGACGGTGAACGGGACAGCAAGACGCGGTGAGCGTCCCGCCGTTATCAACGCCATGCGCGCCCCCCTGCGGAGCCCGGCCAGGACGTCCATGGCGCGCAGCTTTGCCAGCTCGAACCGTGTGCGCGCCCCTTCCCGGGTTTCCATGCTCGCCGTGCTGTCCAGCACGAGCACGGTGTCTCCCGCAGCCGCATACGCGCGGCCTGGCAGCAGGGGCCCGGCAAGGGCAGCAGCCAGCAGCGTCACGGCCAGCAGCTCCAGGATCAGGCTGAGGTTTTTCAGCAGCCTCCTGATGCGCACACTGGTGCGCCTTTCACGCAGAACCTCGTTCCAGAAGACCAGGGAGGAGACGGGCGTGCGCCGCCAGCGCACGGCAATACTGTGAAGGATCACGATGACGGGAAGGAGACCCAGGAGAAGGAGCCAGAGCGGCGCAGTGAAGTTCATCTGGAGTGCAGGTGCGCCCCCTGCCGCAGGTACTTCAAAACGACCTCCTCAAAGGGCACGATCGTGGCGGTACGCAGGTACTCCACCCGGTTCCTGAGACAGAACTCCTCCACGCCGCTGAAAAAATCGGTGACGCGCCGCCGATAGGCGGCCAGCATCGGTTTATCCACGGCAACCGCGAGCTCACGCCCGGTCTCCATGTCGGAGAGCCGCAGCGTCCCCTCCTCACGCGGAGCGATCTCCTCCCGGTCCAGCACGTGGACGAGCACGACGTCGAAATCCCGGAACAGCAGGGCGCGAAGCCCGCGCCGATAGCCCTCCAGGGACTCATCCATGAGGTCCGTGATGACGACGGCCAGGCCCGGGCTGCGGGAGCGCAGCGCGTAGTCCTCGAGGGACCGTGAGATGTCCGTGCCGCCCCCGGCGCGGATCCTGCTCATGTACTCCAGGAGGTGGAAGAGCTGCGCGCGGCCCCTGCGGGGGGCAAGCGCCCCCCCCAGCCCGGCGGCGAACGTCGTCACGCCCACCCGGTCCAGGGAGCCGATCCCCACGTAGCCCAGCGCGGCGGCAAGCCGGCGGGCATAGTCGATCTTGGCCGGCGACCCGTAGGACATGGACGCGCTCGCGTCGAGGAGCACGTGCACGGTGAGGTCTTCCTCCTCCGCGTACAGGCGCACGAAGAGCCGGTCCAGTCGGCTGAATATGCTCCAGTCGATCGAGCGGAAGTCGTCCCCGGGCTGGTATGTGCGATAGTCGGCAAAGTCCAGGCTGGTCCCCCGGCGCGGGGAGGCATGCGCGCCCCGCGTATCACCGCGATAGATCCGGCGCGATACGAAAGAAAGGTATTCGAGCTTGCGGAGAAACTCGCGGTCGAACAGCTCCCGGTCCATCACCCTTGCTCGATCGTCTCCGGCACGCGCTCGCGCACATCGTCGATGATCTGCTCGGGTGTGATGCCTTCCGCCTCACCCTCGAAGTTCAGGAGGATCCTGTGACGAAGCGCCTGGCGGCAGACAGACTTCACGTCCTCGAACCCCGCGTTCATCCTTCCGTCGAAAAGGGCTTTTGCCCGGGCCGCCAGCACGAGACTCTGCGGGCCCCGCGGGCTTGCCCCGTAGCGCGCATAGCGGGAGACGAGCTCGGTTGCCGTGGGCGTCCCCGGCCGGGTTGCCAGCGCGAGCCGGATGGCGTAGTCCTTGACGTGCGCGGCCATGGGGACCTCGCGAACGAGCTCCTTGATCCGGGCTATGGCCTTTGCGTCCATGATCTTTTCCAAGGGCCGCTGCGCGCCGACAGTTGTCCGGTCGATTATCGCCGAGATCTCTTCCGCGGAAGGATAGCCAAGGGCGATCTTGAAGAAGAACCTGTCCAGCTGCGCTTCCGGCAGGGGATAGGTGCCCTCCATCTCGATCGGGTTCTGGGTTGCCAGCACGATGAACGGCGCGTCCAGCGTGTAGGTCGTGCCTCCCACCGTGACCGTCTGCTCCTGCATGGCTTCCAGGAGCGCCGATTGCGTCTTGGGCGTGGCGCGGTTGATCTCGTCCGCAAGGACCACGTTGGCGAACACCGGTCCTTTCTGAAAACGCACGAACCTGCGCGTGTCCACGCCCGCCCCCGCGGCCTGCGTTTCCTCCTGGACAAGGACATTGGTGCCGATGATATCCGCCGGCATCAGGTCAGGGGTAAACTGGATGCGGGAGGTGGCAATGTCCAGCACCTGGCCCAGGCACTTGATCAGGGTGGTCTTGCCGAGGCCCGGCACTCCCTCCAGGAGCGCGTGACCACCGCAAAAGAGGCACACGAGGACATCCTCCACGATTGCCTCGTTGCCGACGATTGCGCGGCCGATCTCGCGCTTCAGCGCGGACACACTCTGCTTCACCCATGCCGACTTTTCCCGCGCGTCCATGCGTCCTCCTACTGAACACCGATGATAGTGAAGTAGCTCTTCACGTATTCCTTCAGCCTGGGCGGGACCTCCTCCCGGGTCAGCGCGCTTTCCGCCGCCTGCGCATAGTGTCTCAGCACCTTGTCCTCCGGCAGCCGCGAGCCGCTCCACTCGGGAAGCGCCCGGACGAGGAACTTCGTGGAGTCCCCCTGGCCCGGGGCGGCTTCGGCTTTCAGGGGCCTGCCCCGTCCGCCCTGCGCGATCCTGGACGGCGGTCCCTTTGTGTCCGGCGCCGGCATCAGGCCGGGAGAGCCGGCCGGTGCTCTCTTTCCCGGTTGGTCCGGATACGGGTCAGGTGCCGCACCGCTCCCGTAGCCCTGCGGCGGGTTGCCCTGCCCCTTTTCCGACGAATCGTTTCCCGGCGGGAGCAGACCGCTGCCCGGCTGGCGGGGTGGCGCCTGCGGTCCCTGGGCCATGGATGGTGGCTCGCCGTTTTCGGCCCCGGAAGGAGGAAGTGAGGAGCCCTGGCCCTGCCGCAGGCGTTTCAAAGCATCGCCCATGTCCTTCAGGTCCCGGCTGCCCAGGTCATCCCCCGGCAATGTCGAGTCGAACCCATCCCTCTGGCCTGCCTTGCCCGCTGTGGATCCGTTCCCCGCTGTCGGATCCTCCGACCCGGCCCGGCTGTGCCCGCCTGCCCTCGGCTCTCCCGAGTTGAAGGCCCGCAGGCGCAGATCATACTCGGCAATCAGCCGTCGCTCGACGTCGGCCATTCGATCAAGGGCCTCGTCTTTCTGGATGGAACTCTCTGCGAGGTCCTTGCCCAGCTTGGCAAGATCCAGGGCCAGCGCAAGGCTCCGTCCGAGATTCTGGGACCGGGCCGAGTCCTGCAGGCGCTGGCCGTAGCTCTGCAGATCCTCGCCGATCATGGCAAGCTCGCCCTGGCCGGCGTGCCGGACCGGGAAGAGGCTGCGCAGGTTGAAGGGGAATGCCAGCGCAAGGGCGATCAGCAGGACAAGAACCGGTGTAAAAGGCAGGAAGGGAAGCCGCAGCATTCCCAGGATCCGGCGCGGGCTGGAGCGGGTCATAAGGGCTGCGGCCTCATCAATGACCGCCTCGGAAAAAGTCTCTCCCCAGGGCGCATCCACCAGCTCGAACGCCGTGCTGGCAAGCTCCCTGCTGCCCAGTGACCGGTCGGCGTCTATCAGGAGGCGCCGAACATCGATCCGGGGAAGAAGCGCGGCGAGAGTGCCCGAGAGAGCCCCCGCGGCCGCGGCACAGCCGGCAATTGCCGGCGCGGAAAAAGGCAGAGAGACTGTCCCGGCAAGGACGGCAGCGAGAAGCCCGGGAATGAGCCCGAAAAAAAGGCCTTCCGATGCCCGGCGCGCCACGAGATCCCCGCGCGCATGCGCCGCGAGCGTGCGCACGCGCCCCATGAGCTCCGCACGTCCCGTGAGCTCCGCGCGCGCCCTTCCCTGCGTCGTCCTACCGTGTCCCGCCCCCGTCCGGCCGCTCACGCTTTCTCAGCCCCCCCAGGCTGGCAAAGACAGCCCCTGCGAGCAGGAGTCCCGCCAGCAGGCTCATGATAACGGAAAGTGAAAAAAAGGGAATGGAGCCGAGGGGGAGGCTGATCGGCGCTCCCGCGGCCTCGTCGCGGGGGAGGATGCTGAGCAGCGCGGCAATCGGATTCACCGCGGGAACAACAAGGGAGCTGACGACGAGGAACAGGATGACGCCCGCGCCAAGACAGAGGTCCCGGCCGATCTGTCTCTCCAGCAGGACCAGGGTCAGGAACCCGTACATCCTGACGGCGAAAGTGGCGGCGCCGATCACCAGCAGGGCAGGGAGCATCAGCGCCAGGCCCCCGCCGCTCACGGCAAGGGAGGCAAGAAGAAAGGGGGCGCCCAGGGCCAGCAGGAACAGCGTGTGCAGCAACGAAAAGAGGGTCCTGCCGGCTGCGATGGAGGCCAGCGAGACCTGGGTGAGCAGGGCATATTCGCGCAGCTTCACCCGGGCCTCCGGAGAGAAGTCCTCCGCGCCGTAGCGCGCGCCCAGGTATGTCAGGCAGATGTACAGGCCGATACAGACCGTGGTGAAGGTCCCCGGAAAGACCCCGGTGCGCGCCACAGCGTCGAGACTGGCGCGCGGCCACCAGAGAAGAAGCACCAGGCCGATCACGCCGACCAGGACAAGATACGAGCGAAGGATCGCATCCTGAGCGAAGTAGGTTCTCACTCCCTCATCGAGAAAGGGGTTGCGGCCCATCCTCATCGCGCCTCCACGACGACCAGGCAGAGCGCAGGCCGATCAGGCCGCACCCGGGCAATCATCGGGCCATCCACCCAGCCGGCAAAAAAGTTCGAACCTTGGGATGAGCCTGAGCGGCCGCCTCCTGTCTCCCCCTCGGGTTGATCCAGGAATGAGGCCCTGCGCGGATCCCCTGCCACGCGCAGCCGCGCAGCCGGGTTGCCCATGGGGAGGCCGTCCGCCGCCGCGAATGTCCGCCTGATTGTCTCAAAAGGTGCGACATCCCCCACGAGGTATCCCCGGCCTGCATGCAGGAGGAAACAACGCCGCAGCAGGCGCGCCGAGCCGTTGGAAACGGCAAGCACGAGGGAAGCCGCGCTGCCGCTCACGCTGGCCTCCAGCGGCATGGGAATGACGGCATTGAGCACGAGCAATCGGCTTCCGAACCTCCCGAAGGAAACGCCGCCGATGGTCGTTTCCCGACCGGTTTCCATGGTGAAGCCTGGATTCGGGGGACTTGCAGGACGCGCCGGGATCCCAATGCGGACTGCCTCGTCCACCGCGACATCGACCGTGCCCAGGGAAAGCTCGACCGAACCTGCCTGGACGCCGAACAGCCCGATCTTTTCCGTGACACGGGCCACGCCGTCCCCGGAACCGACATCTGCCCTCGCCGCGTCCAGTATCCGGGCATCGGATCTGAAGAGCTCCCGGTTGAACAGCAGCCAGCCCGCGCACGCGGCCGCTGCCACCACGCAGAGAAGGAGCGCGGCGCGAAGCCTGGCCCGGAGCCTGCCTGAAACCCGGGCAGAGAGAAGAGGCAGGAGCAGGAGCAGGTAGCCTCCGGCAAAGGCCAGGGCAGCAAGGGACCCGGGAAAGCCCAGCGGCGGGTTTCCCAGAAGGGGCTTCATCCATGGATCATCCGCAGCGCTGCTGGAAAAAGTCCCCAGGACAGGCTGTCGATCGTTCTCAGAGAGCCGCCGCCACAAGGCAGGCGATCCCTCCCAGGAATCCAGCGGCGCGAGCGTCGGGTCGAACGCGGTAAACCAGACGGCGCCCCGGCCGAGCCGACGCTTCACGATGGTGGGAACGCCGTCCTGGGAAGACATGACCGCCCCCGTCGTGACTTTCGACTCCGCAATGACCATCCTTCCGCGGGGACCGCGGGGGAGCCCGAGGAACGCGGCAAGTGACGGCAGGCCGTCACGCTCACGGAGGCCGGTGATCTCCACGGGGAGCAGACGACCTAGGCCTGCCCCGCCGAGCTGGAGGGCATCCGTGCCCCCGGTGAAGACCAGGGACCCGCCTGTCGCGACCCATGCCTCCAGGGCTGCAGCCTGCGCGGCGCGGAGCTGCTGGAATGCTGTGTCGTGCACTACGACCATGTCCACGGAATCGTAACCGGCCCACGATTCGGGAAGATCGTCCACGCGCGGATACACGAGGCGTACAGGCGCGTCGGGGCCGGAGAGGCCGCTCACCATGTCCAGGGAGAGCTCGCTGCTGATCCCGGCCACGAGATGGTCGCTGGTGGCAAGAGCGCGCAGGTCCACCTCCTGCCGGGCTACCTCGACGTCATTGGATGAAACTGCGATCGTGAGCGACCGGGCGCCGCGCAGAATGGGAACCACGAAGGGGATTCTCCGAGTGGCTCCGCCGGGAAGAAAGGCCTGCCGTGTGAAGGAGCGCTGCGTTACCGCGCCGCGCAGACCGCCCCATATCACGTCCACGCGCACCAGGGCCTGGAGCCTGGCCCCGGAGTTCTCGACGCTTACCAG
>CAYTGX010000128.1:0-10617 GCA_964437385.1 uncultured Spirochaetaceae bacterium | reverse complement strand
CCCGTAGACAGGGATGCGCAGGGCGGCAGGGCGGTCGCTCCTGGCGACATTCGCGTTTGCGAAGCAAACGCCGGGAGCCTCGAGGGACGCCGAGTGCCTTCCGCGGTACTCCGCGGAGTTGGACGGCGTTCGCGCCGAACGGGTACTCCCGCATAAACGACAGGCGTCCCCCTAGACAGAGGCGTGTATGCAGCACCCGCGTCCTTGACAGGGCCCGGGTGATCCACTACCATTGCAACTACGACGAAAACCGACACGGGGGCTACATGTCCACGGAAATCGATATTGCGCAGATAAAAAGAGCAGCCCACAACGCGATCCCCCTGACCTTCAAGACGTATACGCTTCCCCATGAAACTGAGATTTATCTGGACAAGGTCCTCGAGAGCTTTCTGGCAGAGCTTGGACAGGAGAAACTCAAGGAACCGCTGTCATACTGCCTCCGCGAGCTTGCTGTAAATGCCAAGAAAGCAAACACCAAGCGGGTATATTTCATGGAAAAAGGGCTCGATCTACATAACGAGCAGGATTACGAGTCCGGCATGAAGAATTTCAAGCAGGAGACATTCGACAATATCGCCTTTTACCTCCAGAAACAAAAAGAGCTCGGGATGTATATCAAGGTGATATTTCAGACCAAGGGCACATCCCTCAGCATTGGCGTGCGCAACAACGTCGAGATAACAAAAAAGGAACAGATCAGGGTCTTTGACCGTCTGGCGCGCTCTCGGGCGTTCGCGTCACTGGAAGAAGCCTTCTCCACGGTTCTGGACAGCTCGGAGGGGGCGGGTCTGGGCATTGTCATTCTGGTGCTCATGATGAAAAAGATCGGGCTTACGGAAGAGTGCTTTTCGATTGACAGCGAGGACGGCGAAACCGTGGCCACCCTGACCATACCGTTCTCCGAGGTGCACCTGGAACAGCTCGATACCCTTACGCACACTATTGTCAGGGAAATCGAGACCCTTCCGCAGTTCCCGGACAACATCATCAACCTGCAAAGGCTCACGGCGGATCCGAATGCCGAGATCACGGATATTGCGCGCGAGATCAGCGTGGATCCCTCCATGACCGCCGACCTTTTGAAGCTGGTCAACTCGGCCCAGTTCATGCTGCCCAAGCGTGTGGACAATATCGTGGAGGCGGTCAAGCTCGTGGGCACCAAGGGCGTCCGCAACCTGCTGTACTCCTACGGCACGCAGAAGGTCCTGGGAGAGAAGTACAGCGAAATGCGCAACCTCTGGCAGCATTCCTACCGCTGTGCATTCTACGCCTACTATATTGCGCGGAGCTTCAAGCGGAAGAAGGAGCTGCTGGACGACGTGTACGTGGGCGGCATCCTCCATGACCTTGGCCAGATTGTCATAGCCTCCCTGCATCCCGACCTGCTGGAAAGGATCACGCGCGTGTGCAAGGAGAAAGGGATCCCGGCCCAGATGCTGGAGAACTTCTCCGTCGGTCTCAATCACGCGGAGGTGGGCGCCCTCATTGCGAAGAAGTGGAACTTTCCCGAACAGCTGATCACTGCCATCCGTTACCATCACGAGCCCACGCAGGCTCCCGCGGCGTATCGCGACATCGTATATTGCGTGTACCTTGCCAACGCCATCCTGGACATCGAACGGGAACGGATGGGGTTCGAGCAGCTGCAGGTTCCCGTGCTGAGGGACTTCGGCATAGAGACTGAGGACCAGTTGAACAAGATCCAGGAGAAGCTTGCCAAGCTTTTCGAGGACCAGCGCTCGAAGTTCCAGTAGGCGGCGGCCGGGCGGCCGCCAGGGCAACTCGATTTTTCCACAGACAGCGTTCACCAATCGGGAAAACAGGGAATTGAGAGGCGGCGCTTCTCAATTTGGCAAAAACTCCTTTGTGGCGGGTCCTGTCGGTCAAATCGGCCTCTGCATCGAGGTCTTGACATTCGAAGGACTATATATTACTTTCAATATGTAACTGATATCACTGTTTCAAATGGAGAATACAATGGCTGTCACAATCTACACGACACCCAGCTGCGGTTACTGCAAGGTTGCCAAGGAGTTCTTCCGGACCGTCCACGTTCCATTCACTGAATACGACGTGGCTTCCGACCAGCGAAAGGCGGATGAGATGGTGCGGAAATCCGGCCAGATGGGCGTTCCCGTGATCGACGTTCACGGGAAAATCATCATCGGCTTCAACAAGCCTGAGATCGAAAGGGCGTTGAAGCGGTAGGGCACCCCGGCCCTTCTAGAGATGCAGGGAGGCCTGCAATGAAGAAGGGAACCAAGGGGGTCGTGCTCAGTGTCCGCCCGGAGATCCAGGCGGAGCGGCTGAAGGTCGTTGTCGTCATCAGGACGGATTCCATGGAGACCATGGAAGCGCACATGCCTGATCGGGAACTCGCTGCTCTGCTTCCCCGGTCAATTCTGCTCGGATCAGGGGCTGCCGCTCATCCCTCGCTCATGGATACCATGACGCCCATCCTTGCCCGCATGACTGAGGGACGCCGCGTCAGGGTGTGGCAGTACAAGGAGAGATGGTTCTTCTCGTTTCAGCCCTGGCGCGGCGTGAGATTCCGAGACAACACCGAATCATCCCGCTCCGCGTGAAAAATGTCGCCAGGAGCGACAGCGCTGTCACGCCACGCATGCATGAGAATTCCGAAGGCCACGGATACGTTCAGGGACCGTTTGGCACCGGCAAGCGGGATAGTCACCCGGCCCGCGCCCGCATCGGCAATCGCCAGCGCCTCGGGACTCAGGCCCAGCTCCTCGGATCCAACCAGAACAGTGCCGCTGGACGGAAAGCGGAACCGGTCCAGGGCGGTTCCGCCGAGCTCCAGGGCAAAGACATTCTTCTTCCCACGCAGGAAATCCAGCTCAGCCGTCTCCCAGGGCAGCGCGCCGGCCGCGCCCCGCGCTGTTTTTGCCGCTCGGGGGTGGGTTGGCCGCGGCGTGCGCGGGGAAAGAAAGATGCGTTCCGCGCCGAACGCCTCCGCGGTACGAAAGATCGACCCGACATTGAACGGAGACCGCACGTCTTCGAGGTAGACGGACAGGGGGAGCACAGGCACGCTGGTCCTGTCCAGCAGTCCGGTTTCCCTGCTCACCAGGTCCCATTCCGCGGGCTCAGCGTTCAGAGCGCTCAGAAGCGCGTGGCGGATGGCGTTGAAGCCGCGGAAGAGTGTTTCCGGGTCCGCGGCGCGCGCAACCTCCGCGCGAAGCGTGCGGGCAAGCCCGCTCACGTCAGCCGGGGCTTGCGTGCACAGAAGGGCCAGGAGGCCGTCGATGTATGCGCGGTCCGGGACAGCCCCCTGCCGCTCCACTTCGATTGCCTGAAGGATGCGGAGAATCTTTCGAAGGCGCGTCCGAGGAGAAAGCTCGCGGAGCTTGGAAAGGGGGAACATCGCGATCAGAACGCGGACTTGATGAGCTCGTAGATGTCTTCCGTGGAAACCACGCGCGGGAGATAGTTCATCATGTCGAAACTGCGCGCGGCGCCCGCCACCTCGATCATCTCGTCCAGGGACAGGTCGAACTCGCGCAGCCGCGTGGGCAGGCCCAGGGAAGAAATGACCCTGCGCACCGCGTCGATGGCGCGCACCGGGGCTTCCACGGAGGACGCATCGCTCACGTCCTCTCCGAGAAGGCGCGCCACCTGGGCAATCCGGTCTCCCCTCACGTTCAGGGCAAACTCCATGACGTAGGGGAGGAAGATGGTGGACACCCACGACTTGGGCGACATGAAGCGCGCATTGATGGCGAATGCCAGGGCGGAGCCGATTCCGAGCCGGCTGGTGGAAAGCCCGAGACCCATCAGCAGTCCTGCCGTGCTCGCGTTCATTCGCATGCGGATGTCGTCCACATTCTGGATTCCTTCCTTGATCACTCCACCCAGGATTTCGATGGCCCGCTGAAGATACGTATCCGAAAGGAAGTTGGCTTTTGCCGAAAGGAATCCTTCGATGCAGCCTAGAAGGGTGTCCATGATCGTGGTGGCCGTGTACTTGGCAGGCAGAGTCAGGCTCAGCTTGGGGTCGATGAGCGCCGCCTTCGTGATGCCCTTCTGTGTGCGCCCGATCTTGCCTGTCCGGTCCCGGCCGTCCACCACGAGGTACTCGTCCCCGAACATGAACGGGTTCCGGCACGTGGTGGGCACTTCTATGTAGGCAAGCGGCTGGCCCTGGGGCTGGACACCGGACAGGAAATCGTCCATGTCGTTCCCTGTCGGCGCGGTCATGGCGATGGACTTGGCAATCGACAGCGTGCGGACGCCGCCCAACCCGATCACGACATCCGCGTGGGATCCCCGGGCCAGCGTGACCCCGTCATCCACGGTCCTGCTGGTTGCGTTGGGTACGACCTCGTCGAACACGATGTAGGACACGCCCTTCTTGTCGAGTATGTCCTGGAGCTTGTTGATCACTTTGCCTTCGTAGAGGATCGCTTCGGTGACGAGAAAGGCCCTCTCTCCGTAGTCGGTGACCAGCTGCCCGATCCTGTTGATGGTATCCAGGCCGAAGACAACCCGGGTCGGAATGTGGAAAAGGATGTCAGGCATGACTCACTCCCCCCCCGTGCGGATGAAAAAAAAGCGGAGAATCCCTAAGGATACCTCCGCCTGATCCCAGAATCAAAATGTCGCCAGGAGACCGGCGACCCTGAAACGCAGGTCTATATGCCGAAGGACTTGAGTATTCCGTCGGCCGCCTTTTCGATGACTTCCTGCGACGGATAGGAGGGATCCTGCAGCTTCCGCCTGACCTCTTCCACCCTGTCCATGCGGACGTCAGGGGCGGTCTTTGCCGCCTCGAGGGCCTTGAACACTTCCGCTTTGGAGCGCGCCTCCTCGGAGACGTTGATCGAATCGACATCGCTCTTGGCTTTCAGCTTCGCGGGCTTCTCGGTCTTTTTGACGTTCGATGCTGGATCGAGCGGGCCTATTCTCTCAACGGTCATAGGACCTTCCTTTCACTTACCCTTATCGACGGCCTTGAAGTCCAACTTGAACCCTTTCCTTCTTTATAAGTCCCGGCCCTTCATTCGTCAAGGTCTTTTTTCACAGCTCCAGGATCTCCACGCCCATGGTTCGGGTCTCCACGAGCGCCACGGTGGCGGTTTTGGCCAGGTATCCCGAGCAGGTTCCCGGATTGAGCAGCTTCTTTTCACCGCCTTCCACCCTGACCTGGTGGTTGTGACCGTAGATGACCAGGTCGTACGCCCCCAGCCGAAACAGGTCTTCCCCGAGATCAGGATAGTGCAGGACCACGATTTTTCTGCCGTCCAGCGTCACAATGCACGTCCCGTCGCTGAAGGTGCAGGAATCCCCGGCCCTGCGCACCAGAAGCACGCGGTCTCCGTCGTTGTTTCCGAACACGGCGTGCATCTTGATACCCTTGTCAAACAGGGGCTTGAACTCGGAGAGCGTGAACGGTGAACAAAAATCCCCTCCGTGGATGAGCACCTCCACGCCGTTTTTCGAAAAGACTTCCACCGCCCTGCGGATGTTGGGCAGGTTGTCGTGACTGTCTGAAATCACGCCGATCTTCATTTCTCTCTCCCCCCCTACAGCATCGGCGCGCTCCGCCTTTCTTTACAGCGTGGTGGCTGACTGCTACACTGCCCACCATGAAACGGATCGGGATTGTCGGCTTTGGGACCATGGGAGAAGCTTTCGCCGTGGGCCTTGCCCGGAAACTGCCCCGGGTCGAGCTCCTTGTCCAGGATGTGAGCACAGAGCGGATCGAGGCCGCGGCCCGCATACAGAAGCTCTCGGTTGCGCGGAACGCGGCAGAGGTGCTGCAGGGCAGCGACATCACCATCCTCTGCGTGAAGCCGCAGGACTTCCTCGCGCTGACCGCGGAGGTGAAAGAGGCGGCGCGCGGCAGGAGGGTGATCTCCATCCTGGCGGGCAGGAAGATCCAGGCGATTGCGGACGCGCTCGCAACCGACCAGGTGGCGCGGTTCATGCCGAGCCTGGCCGCGGTCAAAGGCACCTCGCTGGTCGGGGTGTCTTTCCATCCTGCCGCGGCGCCCGAAATGCGCGAAGACTGCCTGGCGATTGCGGCGGCTCTCGGCGCGTCCCTTGAGATTCATGAAAAGCTCATGTCCGCGATGACCGGGGTCTCCGGCTCCGGACTGGCGTACGTGTTCGCGTTCGTTCACGCCATGGCCCTTGGCGGTGTGGCCGCCGGATTCGACTATCGGACCGCGTTGTCCGTGGCCGTGGCGGCGCTTGAAGGCGCCGCGAGCATGCTGAAGGACGGCGCGCATCCCCTGGAGCTCGGCAGCCGCGTGATATCCCCCGCAGGCACCACGATCCAGGGCGTCAGGGCACTGGAGCGCGGCGGTTTCACCGCCGCGGTGATGGAAGCCGTGGAGGCTGCCGCGCGAAAAGCTGCCGAGATGGAGGTGTAGCACGTGCTCGACTTGAAGTTCATACGCGACAACGTGGATGCCGTGAAGGTGAATGTCCGCAACCGCCACGTATCCGCTGACCCGGACCTCGTGGTGGAGCTCTATGACAAGAGAAACCTGCTTCTCAGGGAGCTCGAAACGCTTCGCGCGTCTCGCAACGCCAACGCGGAGCGCATGAAGGGAAAGCTTTCCCCGGCGGAGCGCACGCCGCTCATCGAGGAAGGGAAGCGCCTGAAGGAGGGCATTGCCGAGCTGGAAGGGCGCCACGAGGAGACGGAGAAGAAGCTCATCGAAGAGGCGCTGAAGATTCCCAACATGGCCCACCCGGATGCTCCCATTGCCGTGGGGGAGACGGGCAACCTGCAGCTTCGCACGTGGGGGAAGGTGCCCTCGTTTTCGTTTGCGGCTCGCGATCACGTGCAGCTCGGCCAGTCCCTGGACCTGATCGACTTCGAGACCGGCGCGCGGGTGGCGGGTCAGAAGTTCTACTATCTGAAGAATGACGCGGTGATCCTGGAGCTCGCCCTCGTGCGCTATGCGCTTGACGCGCTGATGCGGGAAGGCTTCACACCAATGATCACGCCGGACGTGGCCCGAGAGGAGATCGTGGCGGGGCATGGGTTCAATCCGCGGGGGCCTGAGAGCAACATCTATCCCGTGGAAGGGACGGACCTGTGCCTGATTGCCACGGCGGAGTTCACCCTGGGCGGCTACCACGCGGGCAAAGTCCTGCCCATGGAGCAGCTTCCCATCTGCTACGCGGGGCTCTCCCACTGCTTCCGCCGCGAGGCGGGGGCTGCCGGCCAGTTTTCCAAGGGCCTCTACCGCGTGCACCAGTTCACGAAGGTGGAGATGTTCGTCTATTGTCACCCCGACGGATCCGAGGCCATGCATGACCGCCTCATCGGCATCGAAGAAAAGATTTTCCAGGGGCTGGAGATTCCCTACAGGATCGTGGATACCTGCACGGGTGACCTTGGAGGACCTGCGTACAGGAAATATGACATCGAGGCGTGGATGCCCGGCAGGGGAGAGAAGGGCGAGTGGGGAGAGATCACGAGCGCATCCAACTGCACGGACTACCAGGCTCGGCGCCTGGGCATCCGGTTCAAGGAAGGGGGAGGCAGGAATCCGTTCGTGCACACCCTCAATGGCACCGCCCTCGCGGTTTCGAGGACTCTTATCGCCCTGCTTGAAAACTTCCAGAGAGAGGATGGCGGCGTGCGCATTCCGGATGCACTTGCCGCCTACACCGGATTCAAGGAAATAGCGCCGCGGCCGGTATAAATGCCGCGGAATACCGCGGCCGGTCTATCCTACCTGCGCCCTACCATGCTGCTGAGATTGCGCGCCAGACTATCCTGATAGTCCTTGAAATGATACGGGGGCCGGGCGCGCATCTGCGCCTTGGTGGCATCCCGCAGCTCGTCGTGGCAGGCCTCGCAGATGTCCTTGTCGAGGATCGTGAAGTAGTTCTGGTCCCTGCGGGCGGCAGGAACGGCTTTCTTGCAGATATCACACACAATCGCTGTCATCTCTGTCTCCTTGCCTCATCTGACATCATTGTAGTTCAAAAACCGGGAGTTGTCGAGTGGACGAAATCTCCTGTTCTGAGTACCATATGTTCCCGGCACCCGGTGAGAGGGGATTGAAATGACAAATGCGCTCGAGAAGCTGAAGGAAGAGAACATCCCCTACCTTCTTTGCGGCTATTCTTCCCTGGACAGGTACTTCCGGGTGCGCGAGTCAGGCCCCCTGTACCTCGCTACCGACTCCTCCATCGTTTCACTGGCCAAGGCGTTCGATGACCTGCAGTTCCCCGGCCTTCCCCTGGAGGATGCCGCAGTCCAGAACGGCGGCATCCGGCTCATCTTCCGTTGCGTGGACTCCCTTTCAGACCCCCCTACCGCGCCGTTTACCGTGCTGCGGCTGCTGTATGATCCTGGACGCAACGCCTTTATCGACAAGCTCGACGTCTATCCCGACCTGCGCGCGCCGACCCTTTCAGGCAATTCGGGCTCCTCACCCCGCTGGCTGCCCCTTTGCGAGGCCGCACGGCTGGTCTCACGCTACCACTACTCCGCAGACGGGCCATCCCTGGGCTGGAACAGGGGTGACGAGCTGCCGCCCCCCGCTTACCAGAGGGACCTCCTCACGGGCCTTCTTGGCTCCAATCATTCGGAGAAAGGTCTTGCGCTGCTGGAATCGGCGGGGTTCGTTGCGGAGGCGTGGCCGGAGCTTGCCGCCATGTCCCATGTTCGTCACGGAAAGGATTTCCACCCCGAGGGAAACGTCTGGGAGCATACCCTCGCCACCCTGGAATACAGGAAGCGCCCTGACCTGACCCTGTCTCTCGCGCTCCTTCTGCACGACAGCGGGAAACCCGACGCGGAAGGATCGGGGGAAAAGCGCTTTGACGGGCATGCGGAGATCGGGGCACGGATCGCCGTGCGTTTTCTCCGGCGCCTGGGATTTTCCGATTCACTGATCGAGTCGGTCGAGTTCCTCGTGCGCTACCACATGATGCCGCCGGCGCTGAAAACCCTTCCCCCGTTCCGGACCGACAAGATCCTTGCGTCACCGATTTTCCCGCTGCTCCTCGAGCTCTACAGGGCGGACGCTTCCTCCTCGTACGCAGGGGAGGAAGGCTACTACGAAGCCTGCCGCATCTACAAGGCGTGGCAGCGGGACAAGGGCAATCCCTACATAGTTGAAAAGCTTCGCAGGCAGCGGGCCAGGGCACGGCACTGAACCCTCGCCCGCACCGCCCGAAGGGCGGTATCCACGTGCGGGTCCAGCTGTCTTTTGCTTGCCATCGCCCTACACGCTCCTATGCGAAGGACTCCAGCAGGAACTCCGAGAGCTCGGGGAGAGTCTTTCCGAGCGGATGAGACTTCTTGGGAAGCGAAAGGCAGCGGGCCAGCCGTTCGGGCAGGGGGGGCACCGCCCCTGTTGCCTGCTGCACTATATCGGTGAACTTGCCCGGATGTGCGGTGGAGAGGACGATCACCTGCTCGCCGTTCCCTTCCGCCGCGTGGTCCCATGCAGCGGCGCATCCCACCGCCGTATGGGGATCGACAAAAAGGCCATGCTTCGTGTAGATGCTCCGCATTGTATCCGCCGTGCGCGCGTCGCTCACCGCGCGGCCCTCGATCGTGGATGCCATGACTTTCCAGTCTCCGCTGAAACTCGTCTCCAGCCGTTCGAAGTTGCTCGGATTTCCCACGTCCATCGCATTTGACAGCGTGTGCGCCGACGGGCGGGGGGTGAACCTGCCGCTGGCCAAATACAGGGGAACCACGTCATTCACGTTGGTGGCCGCGATAAAGCCCCGCACGGGCAGGCCCCACCGCCACGCATAGACACCGGCGGTCAGGTTGCCGAAGTTCCCGCTGGGAACACACATGGTCGGTGAGGACCCGCCTATCTGGGCCCTGCGCGTAGCCGCGAATACGTAGTAGAGGCATTGAGGAAGGAGCCGCCCGATATTTATCGAGTTGGCGGAGGTGAGGTGAAGCTTGGCCCCGAGGCTGCTGTCCTTGAATGCTTCCTTGACCAGTCGCTGGCAGTCGTCAAAGCTCCCATTCACTTCCAGGGCGTGCACATTCCCGCCCAGCGTCGTAAGCTGTTTTTCCTGCAGCTCGCTCACCCGGCCGGATGGGTAGAGAATCACCACGTCGATGTTGGCCCTGCCGTGAAAAGCGTGCGCCACCGCGCTTCCCGTGTCGCCGGAAGTGGCGACGAGGATCTGGATGCGCCTGCTGTCCTCGCCGAGAAAGTCCTCCATGACCGCCGCCAGGAACTGGGCCCCGAAGTCCTTGAAAGCGCACGTGGGGCCGTGGAACAGTTCCAGAAGCAGGAGGTGAGAATCAAGACGTCTCAGCACAGGCGCGAATGTGAACGCCCGCTCGACAATCCTCCGCGCGCGCGCTCCGTCCAGTTCGGACGAGACAAGGGCAGCGCACACCGCCGCGGCCAGGGATTGGAACGAAGTAGAGTCATCCAGACGGGCGAAAAGGGGAGAGAGGTCCGGGGACTCCGTGGGGTGATACAATCCGCCGTCCGGAGCGAGGCCGGCGAATACCGCCTCTCGGAAGCTCACGCTTTTCTCGGGATGAGCCGTGCTCGAGAACCTCACGAGGACGGCTCCCCGGCAACGGATCCCTGCGGGATCACAACGGATCCCTCCGGGATCACAACGGATCCCTCCGGGATCACAACG
>CAYTGX010000127.1:0-10694 GCA_964437385.1 uncultured Spirochaetaceae bacterium | reverse complement strand
CCAGAGTCAAGGAGTAGCCGTCCTCCAGCCCGAAGCGCATCTTCAGCACTTCCTGTTCCCGGGGCGGGAGAGTGGTGAGGACCGCCTCCAGCTGCTCCTGGAGCAGGCGGAACGCCGTCATATTGGAGGGGCTTTCCACCTCCTTGTCCTCGATGAAGTCACCCAGGAGGCTGTCCTCTTCCTCCCCGATCGGCGTCTCCAGAGAGATGGGCTCCCGGGCCACGCTTTTCACGGCCTTCACCCTGCCGGTGGCCCAGCCGAGCTTCTCCGCTACCTCGTCATCACTGGGCTCCCGTCCGAGCACCTGCATCAGCTGGCGGGACTCCCGCATCACCTTGTTGATCTGCTCGATCATGTGGACAGGGACGCGGATCGTACGCGCCTGGTCGGAGATCGACCTCGTGATTGCCTGCCGAATCCACCAGGTGGCATACGTGGAGAACTTGTAGCCCTTGCGGTACTCGAACTTCTCCACGGCCTTGATGAGGCCGATGTTGCCTTCCTGGACCAGGTCGAAAAAGTGCAGTCCCCTGTTCGTGTATTTTTTCGCAATGCTCACCACGAGGCGCAAATTGGCCTTGATGAGACGATCCTTGGCTTCTTTCATCTTGATGCGGCCGCGCTCGATTTCGTCCGCCATTGCCAGAATATCTTCGATCTTGTTCTCGAAAACGGTCTCGTAGCGCTGGAGCTTTTTCTCGCTTTCCTGATGCACGTGCAGCAGCTCCCGCACGCGCTCCACGCCCATGCCAATGGATTTCTCCAGGCGTTCGCGTTCCGACGCAATCGCGAGTTTCCGCGCAAGGGTCTTCAGCTCACGCGGCGCAATGATGCGCAGGCGCTTCTCGATCCTCCCGACTTCCTTCGCGATCGAGCGGATTCTCCGCGCAACCGCAATCAGTCTCTCCGCGATTGCAGAGATGTCCTCGGGGCGGAGCTCGACCTTCTTCAGGGAGTCGGCGACGTCTTTCCGTTTCTCGACGAAGGACTCGTCGAATATGTCCCCGCCTTCGGACTCTGTCTGCCTCTTGAGCTCCATGTATCGCTTGACGCCCGGCAGGTGATCCTTGAACGGTTCCTTGTAGAAGGCGCCGAGCTTCCTCGTCTCGGCAAGGTACTCGGTGGCTTCCTTCTTGGAGAGGTTCATGTCACGCGGGTCCCGCGTGGACGTGGCGCGCAGGCCGAGACGAAGGAACTCGCGGACCAGAACGCCCGAGTTCTTGATGACCCCCTTGATGATGTACTCTCCGGATTCCATTGCCTTGGAGAGCTCCACCTCCTGCTCCGCGGTCAGGAGGTTTTCCTTGCCGATTTCCCGCAGGTAGAGGCGGATGGGATCATCGACGGATGACTCCTTGTCGCTGTAGATCAGCTTCTTGCGGTCCTTGACCGGCTTCTCTTCCTCGATCTCGAGGCTGATGTCCTCGTCTTCCAGCTTGATGTTGTGTTTCTGGAGCAGGGCAATGACTTCTTCGATCCTGTCCGAGCTCACAATCGCGTCAGGGAGGAAATCGTTCACCTCGTCATAACTGACGCTTTTCTTCCCTTTCGCATACTCGAGAAGCTTCCGCATGGCCGGGTCGTCCTTCAGCTCCAGGACCACCTTGGCCGGCACGGGCCGCTTGACCGGCTTCGCGGCCCCGCGGAGACCGGTCCCCTTTTTCTGCGCTGTCTGCTTGTGGTTCATTGTTCCCTTGGTTTTCAAACGCCTGCCGCCCTCGTCTTTAGTTTTTCGAGCTCACTGTCCAGATGCATCTTTTCCACGAGGAGCTCGCGCACCCTCTGTGAATCCTGTGATTCCCTCTCCGCTTTTCTCATCTCCACCGCCACCGCGTCGATCCTTTTGCCGAGCGCGCGCTGACGGATCCCCCGCACTCCGTCCGCCACCATGCGCTCCTGGTTCATGTCGAACTCACCGCTGGACACCTTGCGTAGTGCCAGCTCCCTCACCGCGGAATCATCGATACGCGCGCAGAGGGCCTCGAAACCCTGGTCCTCCGCCCTGTAGGACTCCTCCAGCGCCACGAAAAGAACGCGCGCCCTCTCGTCATCGAGGTCCGCGAGCGTGACCCCGCCGTTTCGTACAAGCGGGAACAGATCGCGATTGGCCGCTACCGCCAGCATGAGAAAGAGGTCCGAGGACACCGCGCCGGACCCTGGGTGCGCGGGCGTTTCCGCTCTCTTCTCCTCCGAGGGGCCGCGCGTTCCCAGGCGATTCCCCCAGGAGGCGCCCTGTCCCGTGCGCTGCCCCGGAAGCCTCCGCCGCGACGACCACGCGGAGAAATCCTGCCGCAGAGCGCCCTGGTCCGCGTCCAGTTCGTCCGCCAGGAGGGTGAGGTAGCGGTCCCGCCTCATCTGCGATGCCGGCGCCGCGATGAACGGAAAGAGCTGATCCCGAATCCCTTCCCTTCCTTCCATGCTCGATCGGTCGTGCGCCGCAACCGCTTTCCTCACGAGATACGGAAAGCTGTCCCCGGGACGCGCCAGAAAATCCTTGAGGTCGCCGACAGTCCCCTTTTGCACAAAATCTGCAGGGTCCTGCCCGCCCGGCAGCTCCACAACCTGCACAATCAGGTCCTCTTTCTCCAGCATCTCGATGGCGCGGGAGGTTGCGCTCTGTCCGGCCGCATCTCCGTCGAACAGCACGACCGCCTTCGCCGCATAGCGCTTCAGCAGCCTCACCTGCTGCTCGGTGAGCGCGGTTCCCAGGGGCGCAGTGCTGTTGGCGATTCCTGCCTGGTGGAGGGCAAGGACATCCATGTACCCTTCCACGAGCACGAAAAAACCTTCCGCGCGGATCGCGGAAGCCGCCTTGTCAATGCCGAACAGGTTTTCCCTCTTCCGAAAGAAAGCCGTTTCGGGGGAGTTCAGGTACTTCGGCTGAGAATCACCGAGAGCCCTTCCGCCGAACGCGATGACCTCCCCCCGGGCATTCGAGATGGGGAACATGACCCGGTTGGCGAAGAGAGCCGAGCTGCTCCCGCCGGCGCTTTCAATGAACAATCCCGTTTTCGAGAGAAACTCCTGCGAATAACTCTTCTGGGCAAGAAACTGAAAAAGCCAGTTCCGATCAAGGGGCGCGTAGCCAAGCTGGAACGCCTCGATCGTGTCCTTTTGAATTCCCCTTCCCGCAAGGTATCTCCGCGCGCTTTCCGCCGGCGCCCCCTCGGTCAAGAGCCAGTGAAAGCTGCCTGCAACCCGGCGGTAGAGCTCGAAAAAGGTTCCCCGCTTGATTCCCCCCTGCTCGTCATCCTCCTGCGGGATTTCGATGCCCGCTTTCCTGGCGAGGATCTCCACCGCGTCCCGCCATTGGACCTTTTCGATTTCCATGACAAAATCGAAAACAGTGCCGCCCTTGTGGCACCCGAAGCAGTAGTAGACCCCCTTGTCCGGCGTCACAGTGAAGGAAGCCGACTTCTCCTGGTGGAACGGGCACAGTCCCCAGTAGCGTCCGCCCCTCCGCTGCAACGTGACGTGCTCACCAATCACCTCTGCGATGTCGATGCGGCTGCGAATCTCCGAGAGTGTGCTTTCCGGTATCCTCATACCTCTATGGTTTTTTCAGATAGAGGTACTTCGCCTGGTTGTGCTCGTTCAGGTTGCGCGAAAAAAAGTGGCGCCCACTCTGGCTGTCCCTGAGAACGAAGTACAGGTAGTCAGTTCGCGCGGGCTGAAATGCTGCCTCCAAAGCTGTTCTCCCGGGATTCGAGATAGGACCCGGCGGCAAACCCGCCCATTTATACGTATTGTAGGGTGAGTTGAGCTTCTCGTCTTCTATGGTGATGTACTCCGGGTGTGCCTTTTGCTGGATCTCCGTGATAATATATTCAAGTGTGGCGCATGATTCAAGCCCCATATTCCTGCGCAGCCGATTGTAGAACACTGCGGCGATGAGCGGCGCCTCCGCGTCCACCCGATACTCCCGCTCCACGATGGAGGCGACGACCAGGGATTCCTGGAATTTCGGCCTTTCCATGGTGCGCCAGTCCGGGGCGATCCTACCCACGGTATCGAAAAATGTCTTCACCATGAGCTCGACGAATGTTGCCGCGGGAAAAGGCCGCGGAACGAAATAGGTATCGGGGAACAGATACCCCTCGAGGCTCTTGCCCGGCACGCTGAACTGGGAAAGGAGCTCAGGTGAGCGCGTGGCAGCCATGAAATCCGACGCGCTGCACACTCCCTCCGCCTCCAGGTGCCGCGCAATCTTGCTTGAAGTCCAGCCTTCCGGGATGGTCACCTTGCCGAGGTTCTGGGTGCCGGCAACCAGAAAGTCATGAATGGCCAGGGTCGATGATGCCCTGGGAATCCTGTAATACCCTGCCTTGAAATCGCTCTGCGTGCCTTTCAGCCTTCCCACCGCCTCCAGCAGGGGCGCAAATCTGATGAAACCTTCGTCCTGAAGATCATGACTGATCCGGGAGAGGCTCTCCCCTTTTTCAATCGGAAAGAGCCTGTCCCCTGTTCTCATGCTCGGCGGGCTGGAGTTCAGGAAAGCCCCGACGACCGCAAGAGAGGCGATCACTCCGAATGCAACGGCGCCACACCGAGCCAGAATCTTCGTGCCGTTGCTCATCCGCTCCTTCCGCCGACCCTTCGCGGTCTATTGGCGAACCAGGACAAACTCGACTCTCCTGTTCTTCCACCTGTTGTCCAGGTCGGAGAACGGCACGACCGGCTCCGCTGCTCCGAGACCGACAGAGCTGATCCTTCCCGCCTCGATTCCCTGCGCAATGAGGGCCCTTCGAATGGCGTCCGCGCGCTGCTTGGACAGCGGCAGCAGCTCCTGCTCCTGCTCCTTTTTCGCCAGACCAGGGTTGTCGAAGTTGACGAGGTTGGCGTGTCCCTCGACCTGTATCTTGTAGCTGCCGTATTTCCTGAAGATCTCCGCCAGCCTCTTGATCGTGCTCGCGTTCTTCAGCGCCTTGTCAGGCTCCACATTGACGTAGTCCGCAGTATTGGCCATGAAAGTGATGCTGGCAATCCTCACCTTGAGCCTGTCCCCGTCCCTGATGACCAGGATATCTACAGGTATGACCTTCTGCACAGTGATCGAGTTGCCCAGCACGTCCTTTATCGTAAAGGAGAGGGGATAATCTTCCGCTGACTGGACCAGCTCTCCCGTCGCGGAGGTGCCGTTCCAGATGATCTTTTCTGAGGGCGCGCCCTTTCCCGCAAAGCTGGTGAAGGGGTGCTGCTCAGGGTCTATAATGCTGATGCTCCAGCTGTCGATGGGAATCGGATCATCCACCTTCAAGCCGATGGTAAGCTCATCGTTCACTCCGTCGTTGTCCGGGGAGAATGGCAGGCCTTCGAGATTGACCTCCACCTTCGGGGGCGATATGGCGAGACGGAACGCAGCCGACCGTGCCGTGGCAACGTTGCCCTTGTTGTATTCAACCTGCAGAACGGCGGCATACAGACCGTCCGGAGCGGTCTTGAGACCGCTCTGATCCTTGCCATCCCACGTGACTGCCGCCGGCACCGGGGCGAGCCCTGTGAAGACCTTCTGCTCTCCCGTGGCCGCATCCGCCATCGACAGTTTCCACCCCTTCACCCCGTCTTTGAGCGTCAACAGCGTCGTGAAAGTGATGGTGTCCTTGAAGCCGTCGCCGTTCGGCGAGAACCCGTTGTCCCCCACGGTGACATACACCGGGGTCGGGCGCGTATCGATCTGGATTCCCCGGAGCTCCTTGGTAGCGGCATTTCCCGCCCTTGTCTGGGCTTTCACCACGTACGTATAAGTCCCATCCGGCATCAGGTTGCCGTTCTCATCTTTGCCGTCCCAGGCAAAGTCTGCGGCCTTCCCTTTCCAGAACCATCCGCGGATCCTCTGTCCAGTACTGCTGTGCATCTCCCCTTCCCAGAGGTCCTCGTCGCTGGAGCTCTGCTTTATGGTCAGGGCTGCCAGGTTGCTGTCAGGGGTCGGTGAGAAAAGCAGGGCCGCGGAGGATACGTCGATCTGTGGCACATGGTTATCCACGAAGAATGGAGTGCTCTCAGCCTTTGGCTGGCTTCCGTTGCTGTAATTGATCTGAAGCTCCGCCGTGTACTTGCCATCCTGTACCCTCTTGCCGGAGTCATCGATTCCGTCCCACAAAACCTCGTCCGGCGCCTTGCTGCGCCCGGTGTAGGACCTGACTGCGCTGCCGTCTTCTCGAAGCACACGTATCTGGGAGGATTCGACACCGGTGGTAACGTCGAGAGTGGGGATGATGCGGATCCTCGTCTTTGCTCCGCCTCCGAACGGCGAGAAATAGACCAGGTCAGTCGACACGCGGACCGGCTTCTTCTCCGTGTCGATGCGGAGAGTGATCGGCGAGGATGAGCCGGTATTGCCGGCCTGATCCGTTGCCTTCAGGCTGTACGTATACGGGCCATCCGTCAGGAACGAGCCGTCATCACCCCGTCCATCCCATTCGAACTTGTCGTCCGCGCGGCCGCGCCATACGAGCGTCCTCAGGTCCCTGCCGCCTGCGCCCTTGAAGGTCCCCGTCCAGAAAAGCTCCTGTGAGCTATCCTGAAATATCGTGACTGTATTGCGCTTGCTGTCCCCCAAGGGAGAGAAGGTGTCATATTCCGCTTTTGCCGAGGCGGTGGGAGCGGTCACCTTGATAGTGACAAGGGGCGACACGGCAGTCGGATTCTTCCCGTTCACGTACAGAACAGTGAGGGTCCCCTTGTAGGTCCCTTCAGGCAACACTGCCGCCTTGTCGTCATGGCCATCCCAGGTTATGGAATCGGGTATTGTGATTGCGCCGCTGAATGTCCTCCGCGCAGCCCCTTTGTCGTCCGAAACGACAAGGCTCCATTTCTCTATCCCAGTCGCAACGGGCACCTTCAGGGTGAACGTCATTGTGTCCTTTACCCCGTCCCCGTTGGGGGAGAAGTATGAAAGATCAACCGCAAGCTGCACCGGGGTCGGCCGCGTATCGATGATGATATTGTCAAGCTGCGCAGCGGCTGAGTTGCCTGCCCGGTCGGTCGCCGCAATGCGATAACTGTAGACGCCGTCCGGTGCCAGGGACCCGGTGCCGGTCTTCCCGTCCCATGCGAATGCGGGCGGCTCCGAGTCGTTCCACATGTATGTGCGTACCATTTGTCCGGAGATGTCCTGCACGGTTCCCGTCCACGTGTCCTCATGTGAGCCGGTTTGCTGGACAGGGAGCGTGTCCTTGTTTCCGTCCACATCCGGGGAGAAAATCAGGTAGGAAGCGTTGACGGTGACCTTCGGAGGCGCGTTCTTCACTATCACGGTTCCTGTGCCGCTCTTTCCCTGGTTCCCGTTGTCGTCCCACGCTTCCATGTGATACCGGTAGGTTCCGTCAGGAACCACCGTCCCGGCGTCCCCCATCCCATCCCAGCGGATTGTCCGAGGGATGGCTATGCCGGACTTCACGTATGCCAGGCGCACAAGGAGATTCTGCACGTCGTGGTTCTCCGGCCTGTCCTCCTTGTTCTGAATTGTCCGTACCGCGGCGCCGCTCGAGTCGGTGATGATGAGCTTGTATCCCTTGACGTACCTGTCATCTGTAATGGAGAGGGGAAGTACCAGGTCGTCCTTCACGCCGTCGAAGTTGGGAGAGATGTATTTCTCTCCCTGCGTGTCCAGCGTAATGACAGGCGGGGTGACGTCACGAACCCCGAGCGGCACGTTCACGCCCATGCCGAACCCCCAGATCTTGTCGGCAAGCGCGGCAGCGCCTATGGTGGACTTGAACTCGGTCACTTCCTGCCCTGCCGTCTTTACTCCCAGCCCATTGAGCTTCAAGGACATGCCAACGCTCAAAGGAAACTGGCGCGACGGGCTGGAACCAAATGTCTGGTCTGAGTCGAACTGGTACGCGGCGTTGATAAAGAAGACATCCGCCACTCCGAACTCCATCCCCACGTTCAGATGAAGATCCCGAAGAGTAGGAAAGCTGATGTCGGGCGCAAAAGAAAGAGCAAGCGTGTTCGTCTTTATCAGGGCAAATGACGCCCCCAGGGCCGGCGTGAATGCAGGCGGGGTCCCGAAGGGACCAGTGCCCGCGGAGTAGGCCTTCCCGATGTTACGGAATGCGGCGCCCCAGCGGAAATCCTTCAGGAATCCCACATCACCGAGCATGCTGAGGAACCCGAGGTCGAGTCCCAGGCCCCAATCGGTCCCGGCCTCGAAACCCAGCCCCGCGCCAATGTAGAAATCGGGAAAAAGGTCCTTTGAGAAAGAAACGTTCAACCCTGCAAGCGTGCCCCAATCGAGGCCAGGGCTCGTGAAGCTCGTGGTGGCGAACCGGCCGGACGTGCTCAGAACTCCGAAGTTGGTCGGTACGGTGACTCCCAGGTTCACGATGTGCCCTCCCCAGTCGAACGGGCTGACCTGGGTGAGCGCGATGTAGGACAGGTCCAGCGTCACACGCTGACGCCCCGCGGATATTGCCGGGTTGAGGAGTGTGCCGGGAGGCGTCTCCAGTGTTGTAGTTCCTGCACCGCCTCCGAGGAACTGCGGTGAAGAAAAATCTAGAAATCCCGTCTCAGCCCCAGCTCCAGAGACAATGCCGAAGACCAGGACGAAGGCGACGGCCAGAACGCGAAATGTGTTTTTCATGATTCCTCCCAGGCTCCTCTACAAAATAACTCCCACGGATGTCGAAATCAACGATCCGTGGGAAAACGCTCTGCCAGCTTTTCCATCTCCTCGATGGTAAGACGGCTGAAAAGGGACTTTTCTATGCGCCGCAGCAAACCATCAAGCCGACCCTGTAAGGTGCTTTCCCGGGGCTTGAGGATGACATACAGCTCCCGTTCCTCGTCACTGCTGAGGACCACGGCGCCAACGTACCCGGTGGATTCTGAGCCACCATATCCGGTGGATTCTGCGCCGCGGCACTCCGCGGATTCGTCACTCACAGCTCCATCTCCTGCCCTTCCTGGGCGGTTCGAATCTCCAGCGAACCCGTTCCGAGCTGCTCCTGGTGCCAGCGGGCGCTTCGGGCGATGCCGAATAACTTGCGGTCGTCATATCGCGGTTCGTGGTGGAAAAGCACGAGCTTTTTTACTTTCCATTCGGTGGCAAGATTCACCGCCATCGTGTACGCGGTGTGACCGAAGTCGAATTTACTAAAAGATTCCTCCAGCGTATACTGCGAGTCCAGGACCAGGAGATCCGCCGAATCGAAGAAGGCCCTGTTCTCTGCACGCTGCTGGAACTCCCTGTCGGTGACCTCGGCGTCAGTGGCAAAGATCATGCTCTTCCCATTGTCCGTGATCTTGTACGCAAAAGATCCTCCGGGGTGGTTCATTCTCTTCCATCGAATCTCCGCGCCGCCCATCTGTGCGCTTTCTCCCTGCAGATAGACGAAGCGCAGATCAGCCTGCATTGCCTCCATTGTCACGGGGAAGTAGGGCGGCTTCATCTGGTCCTTGATGGTTCTCTCCACGGAAGGAAACGGGCTTGCAAAGATGAGACGGTTCCCTTTGACGTAGGCGGGAGCAAAGAAAGGGATGCCTTGCAGGTGATCCCAATGAAAATGCGTGAACAGGAGGGGGAACTCGCGCGCAGGGTCTCTTTTCTTCTGGAGGGAAACCCCCAGGTCACGCAATCCCGAGCCGCCGTCCAGAATGATCAGCCTGTCGTCGTGCGTGCGCACCTCTACGCAGGTGGTATTACCGCCGGTCGTGCCGAAGATATACGGCGGCAGCGAGGCGAGGAACAGCTCGCGCGAACGCGCGCTTTCAAGATCGGAGGGCCTTATCCTCTGGACTACCGCGGCGATTTTGCTCCGCACCTGCTCGGGGCTCAGAGGCGTCGGAAGAGATCCCCGCACTCCCCAGAACGTCACTTTCATTCAGTTGCGCTACTCCCTCACGCCGAGCTTCCGCATCTCGCTGCGCTGCTACGCCTCGAGGAAGCCTTCCATAAGGCGCTGTTTCAGCCAGTGCTCGATCTCGCTCCTCGGGTGAAGGGCCCCTTTTCCCATGCCGGGGCACAGCCGGGCGTGAAGCTCCCACTCCTCCGAGGAGGAGACGCACGCGCTCCAGAAAGGAAAGCTCCGGCACTGCAGGGGCCGGGCCTCATAGATTGAGCATCCGCCGTTTTCCCAGAAAATGCAATCCAGGTTCGGCTTTTCTTTCAGGCTTATCCGCCGCGCCACGCCGAATGGGACCTGGCGGCAAAAGGTGCGAAGGAACTCCGGCCTCTCCGATCCCGTGACCCGGACGAGGGTTTCCAGATCCGTTTCTGACAGGAATACATACCCGGAAGTATGCCGGCAGCATTCCGAGCATCGCGTGCATTCGAACCGAAGTCCCGAGCCGTAAAAAACGTCACGACTCATTTTGTACCCCGCCTCTCAAAGAAAAAGCCTTCTGCCGGGTGCGGGAGAAGGCTCCTGGGGAGAGAAGGATTTGAACCTTCGAAGGCTTAGCCAACAGATTTACAGTCTGCCCCCTTTGACCACTCGGGAATCTCCCCCTGCGGCGAGTGCCGCGTGCAAATTAACGGAAGCCCGGCGCCCCCGCTCGAAACGTCACGGGCGTCACTTTCATAATGAGAAACGCCTTCCTCTGTCAAGTGGCGGCAACGAATGCCACGTAACTGCGCGGTGTTCCACGGTCACGGTACGCCCGTGACATTTGTGCAGGATACCGTGGCGGCCACAGCCACCTCTCGGACTTGAACCGAGAACCTCGAGATTACAAATCACGTGCTCTGC
>CAYTGX010000126.1:0-10879 GCA_964437385.1 uncultured Spirochaetaceae bacterium | reverse complement strand
TCCGAGTACAAGGGAGTGGACATGGACTCCCTGGAGGAAGAGCAGATCGTCTGCCAGTGCGCGCGGGTGAGCCTGCGCACGGTGAAGGACGTGATCCGTGTCAACGATCTGCGCACCGTGGAAGACATCACCCGCTACACCAAGGCGGGCGCTTTCTGCAAGTCGTGCATCCGGCCCGGCGGTCACGAGTCGCGAAAGCTCTATCTGGTGGACATACTTGCCGAAACCCGCGCGGAGATGGAAAGAGCCGCTGAGAAGAGCGGGCAGCAGAAGAGCTTTGCGGCGCTCGGACTTCTGCAGAAGCACAGCGCGGTCGAGAAGGTGCTGGATGAGAAAGTCCGCCCCAATCTCCTCAAGGATGGCGGCAATCTCGAGGTCATCGACATGAAGGATGCAGACGGATTCACCGACGTGTACATCAAGTACCTCGGCGCCTGCAAAGGCTGTCCCAGCGCCTCGGTGGGGACGCTGGATTATATTGAGGGTTTTCTCAAGAGCGACCTTGATCCGAAGATTCGTGTGTTACCCATATGATTCCTCGTACTTGACATTTTGGATATTCCGTGAATACTCTTCTTGTGATATAAAACTGCCAAAAGTCACCTAGGAGGGGCGGGTGCTGCCTATCTTCCTTGCACTCTTTATCGCCTCTTTCTCCCTGGGGGTTACTGTCCTCGTCCTCAGCATCCTCTCTTTCATGAGGTCGGGCCAGCTCCCTTTCAGGCAATTTGCCGTCTTTTATTGCGCGGTGCTCCTTTTCAACCTTCACGACATTGTCCGATTGTACGAAAGGGCTTTTGCCGGAGTCTTTGGAAGCGGGCTGCCGGTTATCGCAGCGATTCTCTCCTCGGTGGGCAATGGCCTGACGGCATACATGATCCCGGTCATCGCGTTCCGGATCGTCAATCGCGAAATCTCTCACTCCCGGCTCACCGTCCATATTGTCATGATACTGGCCCTTGTCGCTCTGGGCACGCTTGACGACCTGTTCCCGCGTTCCTTCTTGCCTGTGCTGAATGACGCAGGCATTGCCGGCATCCTGGTCTATGGAATGTCGATAGTCTTCCTGGATTTCAAACGAATCGAGAATCCTGCTGTTCGATCATTCATGAGGGCCGGTCTCATCTTCAATTCGGCAATGGTCGTGCTGGCGCTGGCTCAACTTTTTCTACGCTCTCTCCCCATTGCCCCTCCAGTTGTGCGCGAGTATGGGCCGATCGAAGTTGCCTGGTATCTGGGCGCTGATGCATTGCTTCTGCTGTTTGGACTGAGATATCTGTTTCAACCCGAGGTCAAGCTGACATGCAATCTGCCGGAGCATTTCGTTCAAAAGTACGGCATATCGCCCAGGGAATGTGAAATCATATCCATGATAGTTCAGGGCATGGGTAACAGGAAGATCGGTGAGAATCTATTCATCTCTGCGCTGACAGTGAAAAATCATATCTATCACATTTACCAGAAGACAGGTGCTGGAAACAAGATCCAGCTCCTCAACTTGATAAACTCACCAAAATGAGACTTTTGGACTATTGCGCGGGGCGCGTAGATGTGCATAATCAGGGCATAAAGTAAGAACGCCAGCAGGAAGATAGTTAAAAAAGTTGAATTAAAAGTGATCCAAAAAGGAAAAAAGTGTTTCGATTACAAAAGCGGGGTATCTTCCTGCTGGCGGTATTTATGATTGTGTCTTCTGGTTTCAATCCCTTGTTGTCTGTCCCCGAAGCACTTCCAGCATAGCCGCTACGTTTTCGGGCCTGGCGTCCTTCGGTATGTCGTGCGCGGGGGACGCGATATAGCCGCCGCCTTTGCCTATCTGCTGGATCAGCCGCGTGACCTCGTCCTTTACCTGGCGCACTGACCCATAGGGAAGCGTCTTTTGCGTGCTGATGCCCCCGAAGAAGGTTATCTGCGCTCCGTACCGCGCCTTGACTCCCTCCACATCCATCACCTCGGGTTGAAACGGGTTGAACGCATCCACACCGCACTCGATCAGGTCGGGGAAGAGCTCGTCGATCTTCCCACAGCTATGGATGAAGACCTTCTTGCCCCGGGACTTCACAAGCCCGTACAGTTTGCGGAGACGCGGCTTGATAAGCTCCCGCCAGAGCGCCGGACCCATGATCAGCCCCCGCTGATGCCCCCAGTCATCCCCGAACCGCATACCGTCGATATCGAAACTCAGCGCCCTGCGTGTCACCGCCAGGGCGTGCTCCAGAATGGCGTCCAGCAGATCGTTGACGAACGCCTTGTCATCGATCATGGCAACCAGAACGTTTTCCATTCCTGCCAGGGTCCAGGCGCGCTCGAAAAGAGAAAATCCCAGCGAGGCAAGCACAAGCTTCTCCCCCTTCAGCCGAAGCGCCGAGGGGAACCCCGTGAAGCGCGCCGGATCCCCCGGATCCGGAAACACATAGTCCTTGAAGGTCCCCGGGGTAATGCGGGTGTTGCAGACGCTGCCGATGTCCGTATCGACGGTCTTGTCCCACTGCACACCGAACTCATCTTCCTCCACCCCGGGCCTGCCCGGCACATCGTGCTGCTGCGGCGCAGTTTCGACTATGACCAGGCAGTTCTCGAGCCGGGACTCGAACTCGGGATCTCCGTAGTACTCGATCATCTTTCGGCGGGCCGGCGCGGTGAAGGTGACATGGTACGGGGTGACATCCGGCTGACGGTGCTCAAGGGAAGCCATGACGCGCTGGCGGGGGGTCATAACTGTCATCAGGGCTGCTGATCTACCTTGGTCCAGTCTATTTTCTCGCCGATCCTCGCGGCAATCGCCTCCACGTCAGCGTCAGTGTGGTAGAGCATCGGGGCGGCGCCCACGGAGATCCCGGATTGAGCGCGAGTGACTCGAACCTCCTGGTGGTGGGATGACCTGAGGTTTTGCGCGAATGCCCCGCCATCTCCCTCCAGGTGGATGGCACCGTTGCAGCAGCAGATGAACGTGTTGTTGTCGTCTTCGACTTTCACGAGGAAGCACGTCCCTCGTACACCGGCGACCGTGGTGGAGGTCTTGATGCTGAAGCGCACCTCGCTGCCCTTCACCGCGGAGAGATTGCGCAGCACCATCGCGATTGCCCCTTTCTGGAGAGTGGCTCCACGGGACAGCTGATTCGGGTCGAACGTGAGAACCGTGCCGCCGGTCATGTGGACGATATTGCGGCTGTTGAATACGACCTCGCAGAGGGCATCAGAGGCTGTCCGGAGTGTCGCGCCTGCCGCAACGTCATCACCAACCGAGGCGGGCACCCCGTCCAGCGTGACATCGCCCTCGAGATAGATGATGGATGCCCTGTCGGCGGAGAATGCCATGCCGCAGGCAACGAGCAGCAGCAACCCAATGACACCGGCGATTTTCGACATAGTGTCTCCTTCTCGTCGAGCGTGTGCGAATAGTAAGGTCAGCAAATTCACCCGTGAAGGTCAAGCCACCCCACCTCTATCGTGTCTCGAGGGGTCGGTCCTGAGCGGAACCTCCTTCCCATCCAATGGCGTGTCACCCCTTGAGTGACTTGTCACCCGTAGAGTGGCTTGCCACCCTCAACCCCCTTGTAGGATATTCAGATGGGCCGGGCGCAGCGAAGGGAGCGTGCATGAAAGCTTTGGTACTGCAGGAATATGGCAAGCTGGAGCATCGCGACGTCCCCGAACCACAGATCGGGGCGGCCGACGTCCTTGTCCACATCAGGGCATGCGGCATCTGCGGAAGCGATGTCCACGGAATGGATGGATCCACAGGCCGGAGAATCCCTCCCGTCATCATGGGCCACGAAGCCTCCGGCGTGATCGCGCGGCTCGGCGGCCAGGTGAGCGGATGGAAAGTCGGTGAACGGGTGACATTCGATTCGATGATTTCCTGCGGCGACTGCTGGCACTGCAGGAGAGGAGAGATCAACCTCTGCGACACAAGGCGTGTCCTCGGAGTCTCCTGCGATGAATACAGGCGTGACGGCGCATTTGCAGAGTATGTTGCGGTTCCCCAGCGGATCCTCTACCGGATTCCGGAAGGGGTCGATTTCACCTACGCCGCCATGGCGGAGCCCTTGTCCGTAGCGGTCCATGCCGTGCGCCTGGCAAAGCCGGAAATCGGAGAGACCGCAGTCGTGGTGGGCGCGGGCATGATCGGGCTTCTCATCGTGCAGTGCCTTCGGGCTGCGGGCTGCGGGACTGTCATTGCGCTGGACCTGGACGCGGTGAAACTCACACGCGCCCGGGAGCTGGGCGCGGACCTCGCACTGGATCCGTCTTCAAGCTTGAAAGAGATTCTTGAGCGGACCGAGGGCCGCGGCGCAGACCTGGCCTTCGAGGCGGTCGGCGTGAGCGCGGCAGTCCAGACAGCCGCGGGCGCCGTGCGGAAGGGAGGAAGGGTGGTGCTGGTGGGCAATATCGCGCCGCGGGTGGATCTCCCCCTGCAGACTGTCGTGACCCGGCAGATCGCCCTGCTGGGCTCGTGCGCCTCCCAGGGCGAATACCCGGCGTGTCTGAGCCTCATAGCGAAAGGGCGGATCGACCTCGGGTCCCTGATCAGCGCCCGGGTTCCGCTTGCGGACGGCGCCCAATGGTTCGACAGGCTCCACAAACAGGAGCCCAACCTGATGAAAGTGATCCTGGAGCCATGATGAGCACACAGTCGTTCGACCTGTCGGGCAAGGTTGCCCTCGTGACGGGCGCCAGCCGGGGTCTCGGTCAGTACTTCGGCCGCTCCCTTGCCCGCGCGGGCGCCGACCTGGTGATCACAAGCAGGCACGAGCAGGCGCTGGTGGATTTCACCGCAGAGATCGAAGCCCTCGGCAGGAAGGTTGTGCCCCTTGCGCTGGACGTGCGGGACCACGACAGCATCCAGCGCATGGCGGCCGCTGGAAAGGCCGCATTCGGGAAGATCGATATCCTGGTCAACAACGCAGGGTGCAACGTGCGCAAGCGCGCCCTCGACGTGACCTGGGAGGATTGGAACCTCATTCTCGAAACAAACCTGAGAGGGACATTCTTCGTGTCTCAGGCCATCGCCCGGTTCATGATCGAGGCACGGTACGGCCGCATCATCAACATAGGGTCCGAAACCTGCGTTGCAGGCTACGCGGGGCTGGGGCCGTACGGCGCCAGCCGGGGCGGCATCAAGCAGCTCACGATGAGCCTTGCGCATGACTGGGGCGAGCATGGGATCACGGTGAACTGCCTTGCGCCGGGATGGTTCAAGACGGCCCAGAACGCAGTGCTCTACGAGGACACCGGCTGGGTCGAGTACCTGAGCGAGCGTATCCCCCTGGGCCGGCCCGGAGCCCCGAATGATCTCGATGGAGCGGTCCTTTTCCTTGCCTCGGAGGAAAGCCGCTACATCACGGGGCAAACGCTCCTGGTGGATGGCGGGATGTCGGTGGGCGCTGTGCGGGCTCTCCCCCGTCAAAGGGGGGTATAGGAAACAATCTCCCCCGCGGCCTGATTTGTCGAAAAGATGCGGTCGGTGCCTTCGTGGCTCACGACCAGCATGTTCGCTGCCCCCGCGCCGTGATCGACGACGTGCCGTTTCGGCTCGGCGATTCCCCTGCCGCCCGGGGGTGCGGTGAACTCGAACATCAGAAGATCCCGGTTTCCCGAGCGGTTGCTGACCAGGATGGCGCGGACGCCGTTGAGCATGCCGGCCAGGAGGCAATGACCGAATTCAAGCTCGGTTTCCCATGCCAGTTTCCACAGGCCGCCGGCAGGCTTGTAAACGCGCAGGGAATTGCCGTGGAAAGGTTCGATCGTGATCAGCTCCACCGCGCCGTCCCCGTCGATGTCCGAAACAGCCATCTCGCTGATTTCCTGGCCCAGGACCCGCTGAAAAGCCCAGTCTTCCCCTCCAGAGTCCAGGTCAGCAGCGAAGAGCCCTTCTGTTCCAGAAACCAGTACCGAGCGCCTGCCCATGAACCGTGTGCTCAGCAGGCCGTGATTGCGATGAATGCCTTCCAGCACCGGGGTGAGCTTCCAATTTTCTGCGGGGCCCGCAGGCACACGGGAGGCGTAGAGGGTTCCCGGCATGGACCAGTCGGCAGGGTCCCGCTTGTCCGCGGCCAGGGTTGCTGCGATGAGAAATCGGGTCTCGCCGCGGCGCACGAAATCTATGCGATGGGCGAACGGCAGGTCGATGATTTTTTCCGCCGCGCGTCCCTGATCCGGGCTGATCCGGTAGATGCCTCCGGTCTGGAATTTGTAGCCGACGAAGCACCCCATGATGGCGAACAGAGTGTCGGGCTGTTCGTTGTCTGCCACGAGCGCCATGCAGCCGCCGGGACCGGGAACCATCTCGACTGCCTCCTGGAAAGGCGGCTGCGCGAGCATGATCGGACCGTGATCCTCAGTGGCGCCCACCACGCAGCGCTTCCCGTTCCGCACCACGACTCCCAGCGGGTACGGCATCTGCAGCTTCACGAGTGAGTGCTTCTTGAACTCCATCGGGGCCTCCCTCCGTCGCGCATCGGCTCCCCCGGCGGACCTGTCCGGGGCGGCGGTCCGCCGGGCACGGCCTTGCCGGGCTTGGCCACATCCTCCACGCGATTGTATGTTATGGCAAGCGTCCTTGGAGGGCACAATGGCAGCAGCAACCGGATTCGTGGGGCTTGGCATCATGGGTCGTCCGATGGCGGTGAATCTCGCGAAGAGTTTTCCGGTGATCGGCTACGACGTTGACGAGTCGCGATTTTACGGCATGGCAGGTGTCACACAGGCAGCCACGATTGCCGAGCTTGCCGGGAAGTGCGCGGCAGTGTGCCTGTCTCTTCCCAGCGCGGCTGTTGTGGAGGAGGTGACTCTTGGCAGGGGTGGGCTGGTGGACACCCTTTCGGCAGGATCAATCGTGATGGATCTCAGCACGAGCCTGCCGTCTGTTTCACGCCGGATTGCGGCGCGCCTGGCGGAAAAGGGAATCGCATTTGCGGATGCCCCGGTGAGCGGCGGTGAGGCCGGAGCCAGGGCAGGGACCCTGGCGATAATGGTGGGCGCCTCGCAGGTGACATTCGAGAGGTGCGTGCCGATTCTCTCTTCGGTGGGGAAATCGATTGTCCGCGTCGGCGAAGTAGGAGCTGGCGGAGTGGCAAAGCTCGTGAACAATATGATTGTCGGATCGACATTCGCGGTGATCGCAGAGGGCTTTGCGCTGGCGGCACAAAACGGGGTGGATCCGCAGCAGCTCTACGATTCGATTCGCGAGGGATGGGCAGGATCGAAGGTGCTCGACGTCAGTGCGGCTGCAATTGTTGCGCGCGACTACACGCCGGGAGGCACCATCGACATGATCGAAAAAGACCTCGGCTACGCGAGGGCGCTGGCTACCGAGAGCCGGGTTCCCATCCCCATGACCGCGGCGGCGCACGAGGTTTATGTCGCCGGCCAGGCTGCCGGGAAGGGCCGGTATGCGCAGCCGGCCATCATCGAGCTCTGGCGTGAAAGAGGAGCAAATGCATGACAATTGCTTTGGGGGCGGACGATGCCGCCTACGGGCTGAAAGAAATCATCAAGGGTCATCTCCAGACGCTCCATATCGATGTGACGGACTACGGGGTTTTCGATACCCGCCCTTCGCTCTATCCGGACATCGCCGTGAAAGTGGCGGTGGCCATTTCCGAAGGCACGCACGAACGCGGCATCCTCATGTGCGGGACAGGCCTGGGCATGGCGATAACTGCCAACAAGGTTCCCGGAATCAGGGCAGCCACCTGCCACGATGCTTATTCCGCTGAGCGCGCCCGTAAGAGCAACAACGCCCAGATCCTGACGATGGGCGCCCGCGTCATCGGCCCCGAGCTGGCAAAGACGGTGGTGGATGCCTGGCTCAGGTCCGAGTTCGAGGGAGGCGGCTCGGCCCCGAAAGTACAGCTGATCAACGAGTACGAAAAGAAGTTTCATCAAAAATAGCTCTCCAGCGCAGGACCGAGGGAGGTATTCATGGCTGCGATCGATGTGAACGAGGTAGTCGGACAAATCCTCGACGTGCTCCGGGAGGCATTCGAAGGTCCGAAGGAACGGTGGAGCTATTTCACGGACAATCGCAGCGATGCGGGTCTGTTCGGCACCCTTGGCAGGCTCGCCGCCTCGGATGCGTCCCGCATACGCGGAAAAACCAGCATCGCGGCCCATGTGCGGCACGTCATTTTCGGGCTGGACGCATCCGCCCGGTGGATCGAGGGAGATCGGACGACGCACAACTGGAATGAAAGCTGGAGCACGGGCAGCGTGGATGACGCGCAATGGGCGCGCATGCTGGACGCGCTCCGGGTCAGCTACCAGGACATGCGGAGGGATATCGAGCTCTATGCGAGCTCCAGCAAGGAGTCGATGGGCGGAGTGATCGGCGCCCTGGCCCACGTGGCCTATCACCTGGGGGCCATCAGGCAGAAAGTCTCCTTCGACGCGGTCTGAAGATCCGCGTCGGGACTCCCGCCGGGCTATTCGTTCCCCCGGTGCCCTCCCTGCTGATGCCTTTCCCGCGGCAGCAGGAGGAGCAGCATGACCGGGCCTGCCAGCAACAGCCACATCATGACCTTCAATCCGGCCGCCTCTGCCACGGCGCCCAGTCCGAGTGGAATCAGGCTGCCGACCAGCCCTGCCACATTGCTCACTGCCAGCGCGGTCCCCGCCTGTCCCGGCAGGGAGGAGAAAAGGCGGGCTTCGAGAATCGCGTACCATCCTGACTTGAGAAGCCCGATCAGCCCAAGAAGCGCCAGCTTGATCCCCAGGGGTGCCGCCAGGAGGAAAAGAGCGAATGCCGTGATCATCGCGACCGCTGTGGCGCGAAGGTACGGCAGCGCAGGGACCCGCTCCAGAATCGGAATCACCAGGAAGTCTCCGACCAGACCGGAAACGGTCCACAACGTCAGAGCCAGGACGGCCTCTACCGCAGGAACCCCGACCACGTCCACGAAGTACAGCGCCAGGAAGCCGAACAGAACATCCAGCATCAGATCGGAAAACCGCAGGAGCGCCAGCCAGCGGAGAAGCGCGGCGCGGAGCAGGGCTTTCCCCGCGCCGCGAAGTCCATCCCGGAAGGCCGGCCAACCCTTGTCCTCTGCCCGCGACGATTCCGCAGGAAACCGGGAACGCCAGACGCGTACCATGATCACCGCGGAAAGCGCCGTGGAAAACAGGAACGCGCCGCGCCAGCTCGCCCCGAGGGCGGACGAAACTCCTGCCAGGAGGGGTCCCGCCGCCATCCCGATTGAGCCTGCGAAAGTCCAGCGGGCCATGTTCTGCTCCCTGCGCAGCGGCTCGGAATCCATGAGGATGATCTGTGACACATTCACAAACGAGCCGGAGGCTGGATAGAAGAGGATGAACGAAAGAAGGAGGAGCCAGAATTTGTGGCTGATACCGGTGAGGGCCGCGGAGACGCAGAAGATTACCCCGCCTGCAAGTATCAGGACTCGTCGACGCCAGATATCAGCCAGAATCCCCAGTGCGGGTTCCACCAGGTCCGCGATGATTGCAGGAACGCTCATGATGAGCCCGATCTGTACATAGGAAAGAGCGAAGTCAGTCCGCAGCAGCGGCCATGTCGCTTCTTTCGCTCCTCCGATCAGCTCATCGACAAATTCCACAAGGAAAAAGGTGAGTGGCAGAGCCGCAATCGAAAGGTGGCGCCGACGTCAGTGCCTGAACATCCATTACTCCTTCGGGCGGGCGGCCCTGAGACGAGCCGCGGCAGGGCGGGGGCCTTCTAGAACCTGCCGATTGCAATTCCAAAGATGCTGATAAGGCTCCTATCAGGGTCGATGTGGTAGATTTCATTAAACGTGAAGTTCAAAGCCGCAAGTGCAATCAATGCCCCTGCAGCATCAAGAGCCCAGTAAGGAGTCCTGAAAGGGCCGATTCGAGCTTGACCGCCGTAGGCGATTACGAACGGCGCTGTCACGACCGCGGCAACGAGCCCTACAGCCCCAAAGACGACGGTCACGGTCTGGTCTGCGCTTGTCAGATCTTTCTCTCTCTCAGGAACGGCGAAAGCCGCCGGCTGAGCGCAAAGTGAGTCTGCCGCCAGAATCAAACCGAACAACGCGATGAGCCGTTTCATCTCAAGGGCCCCTCTATAGTGTACCATACGTGTCGAGGCAAAGCACGGATTCCCGGGAGGCACCTCGACACGAAATGGGAAGGCGTGCATCATACAGCGTTATGATCGAAAACCGCGTTGCCGCGCTGATTGGAGATTTCTACCACGAGGCGGCTCCCATGCGTGCCGCCCTTGAGACGGCCGTGCAGGGACCGGGCTCCTCGATCGATTTCTACACCGATCCCGCGGCCGTGCCGTGGGACAGGCTTTCGCAATACTCCCTGCTCGTCATGGCGCGTGAAGGCCGGGTTGCTCCGCCGGAGTCAAAGGCGGTCTGGAATACCGAAGGCCACGAGCGGGCCATCGCGGATTTCGTTGCAGCAGGGGGAGGTCTCGTCGGGCTGCACGCCGGCCTGGCCTACGGACACAAAGGCACCTACAGCCGGATCCTCCAGGGGGGCTTCACCTACCATCCTGAAGAGCTTCCAGAGTTCCAGGTGCGCCCGCTGGGTGCGCACCACGTCCTGCTGGAAGGCTTTCGGGAGTTTTCCGTGCGGGACGAGATGTACTTTGTCCGCGTGAACTCCACCGAGACAACGCGGCTTCTCGAGGTCGCTGCATCGGACTATGGCACCTCCACTGCCGCGTGGGCGCATGCGTGCGGAAAGGGCCGGGTCTTCTGCTTCACGCCGGGGCACCGCAGCGAAGTGCTTGCTGATCCCGCATACCTCCGTTTCCTTGCCCGCGGAATCCAGTGGGCTTTGGGACGCCTCTAAGGTCCGCCAGCAATGTCCGCGGCACACTGGGCGCAGGCTTCCGTCTTTTACCATATCTACCCGCTTGGACTGTGCG
>CAYTGX010000125.1:0-11009 GCA_964437385.1 uncultured Spirochaetaceae bacterium | reverse complement strand
GTCGACGGGAAGCTGAAGGGAAGGATCGAGACCGGCCTCCTTGTCTATCTTGGCGTAGGCAGAAACGATTCGCAGAAAGACGCAGTCTCCCTCTGCGACAAGATCGTCAATCTGAGGATATTCAACGATTCCCAGGGCAAAATGAACCTTTCCGTGCGGGACGCCGGCGGGAGCATTCTCCTGGTATCCCAGTTTACCTTGTATGGAGATGCGAGGGAGGGGAGACGGCCTTCCTACACTGAAGCTGCAGACCCGGGCAGCGCACGAACCCTTTACGAGCAGGCGCTGTCCCTGATAGAAGCCAGCGGCGTGCCGGTGGCTTCCGGGGAGTTCCAGACCTCCATGGAGGTCACCTATACGAACATCGGACCTGTCACCATCATGCTGGACTCGGAGAGAAAGTTCTGAGGCCCTCGTTCGGCGAATTTCGCCGGCTCATCTGGACCTACTACCGAAAGAACAAGCGTCAAATGCCCTGGAGAAACACCCGGGCGCCCTATCGGATACTCGTTTCAGAAGTCATGCTGCAGCAGACCAGCGTGGAAAGGGTCGTGGCAAAGTATACAGAGTTTATACGCGCTTTCCCCGGCTTTCGCGCGCTTGCCGAGGCGAGCGTAGCGAAGGTTCTGTCTGCCTGGAAGGGCCTCGGCTACAACCGCAGGGCCCTTGCGCTGCGAGAGTCGGCGCGCATCATCACGGAGACGTATCACGGAAAGATGCCGCGGACAGTGGAATCGCTGGTCGAGCTGCCGGGCATCGGCCGCGCAACCGCCTCTGCCGTTCTCGTGTACAGCTTCAATACGCCGCTCCCATTCATCGAGACCAATGTGCGAAGGGTCTTCATTCATGTGTTCTTCCCCCGGAAACGGCAGGTCACAGACGCCATGCTCATGCCGCTCGTAGAGAGCTCCCTGGACAGGGAGAATCCTCGCGAGTGGTATTACGCGCTGATGGACTACGGCGCCATGCTGGGGAAGGCCGGCCCGAACGCGAACCTGCGGAGCGCCCGCTACCGCACGCAGGCGGCATTCGAGGGATCCGTGCGGCAGTTGAGGGGAAAGATCCTTTCGGCCATACTGGAGCGCGGCCCGGTCACGCAGGCGCAGATCGCTCGCGAGCCGGGAGGCGCCGACGAACGCCTTGGCCGTGCCCTCACCCAGCTTGTCGAAGAAGGATTCCTCCGCCGCCAGGGCCGCCGCTACTCCTTCAGGTAGTCGTCCGCATTGAACTGGGCCAGAAGGGAAGACAGGGGGAGCTCGCTGTTCAACCGATAGACGATCTCCGAGGCCAGGTGGGTGGAGGAGACCACGCGGAGGCATGGCAGCCTGCGCCGGATTTCCGGCGTGCAGGGGATTGTATCCGTCACCACGATCGTGCCGATGAGCTTCTCGTCACACAGTTCTCCGAGCCGCTCGAGTGCGGGCGGAGAAAACACGGGATGCACGATGGCGATGTTGAGAGCCGCGGGCGAACGGCCGGCCAGCTCGCGCACCAGCTTGGTCATGGAGTCACCCGTGTCGATCATATCGTCGATTATCCAGAGCGTCTTGCCCTCGATGGGCGCGGCGGTGAGGATGCTGATGGATTCAACTGTGTTCGCCGCGGTATAGTCGCGCTGTTTGTGCGAAATGACGATCCTCGTTCCAAATGAAGCAGCGAACCTCTTGGCCAGGCCCTCGCCACCCGCATCCACCGAGCAGAAGAGCCACTGATTCTTGACTTCATTGTGCAGCTTTTCCCTGGTCATGATGAAATTGTCGCACAGATACCTCTTGAGCAGGGCGCGGGCAGGAATGTCGTCCACCGCGCAAAGCGCCGGATCGATGAATGTCTTGGATTTTTCGGAGTGAAGCTGGAACGTGATGTAGTGATCGATCCCGAGGCTCAGGAGGATCTTGAAATGCAGCCACAGCCCGACCGAGTTCCTTCGTGTCAGGCGGTCCGACCTCCCGGGGCCGCAAAACGGTTCGAACACGGTGATGCGCTGCGCCTGCGCCCGGCGGAGCGCATCCACCGCGTGGTAGGTCTCCACCTTGACCTCTTCCGCCGAAAGACGCTGTTCATTGCGGCCGCCGCCCGCGAACAGGAAAACGTCACAGCCGCGGACAGAGGTGCCGATTTCAGCTTCCATCTCCCCGTCGGCAAACTTTGAAATCGAGATTTCGCCGTGGATGTCGGTCTCTCCGGCCTCCTCCTGGAACCGCGGATACTTGTGCAGATCCTCGCATACCCGTCGGGTGTACCCCGCCAGGGCCCGCGTAGAGAAAACCTTCAGTCGGCCGCGCATTGACGCAATCTACCAGAAATGCAGTCAGGAGTCCACGCGGCTGCGGCTACGGCGTACTGGCCGAACGGGTACTCCCGTACTGCGTCACGGTACCCCGTGGATTTTGCGCAGCAGAGATCACCCGCGCAGCCTCCCGCGCCCTGTCCACAACGAGCTTCTCGCGAGACAGCCGCGCAATTGCCGTGCATTGCTCGAGGAAGTCGACGCGGCGTGTCGCCTCCACAGCGGTCAGAAAGTCCAGGGCAAGCGCAAGGTCCTGGGAGAGAATCATGCCTTTGCCGGTCTCCAGCGAGCTCACGACCCTCGATCCCGCCTGGGCGAGACCGGGAAGAGCTCCTGGCGTGTCCAGGGCAGGAAGGATGCGCACCAGGGCTCCCGCAAGCTGAGGGTCTCGCCACTGCGCCATCCGCCCTGCCATGAAATCCAGGGCATCCCGGTTGGCCGCTATCCTGTCGGAAATCCATTTCTTCCCCTTCGACTGGTCGAAAAGCCCCTGGAGCAGCATGCGGAGAAGGAGCTCAATCCTGTCGCTGACCTTCCCGGCATTGCTTTCCAGCAGCGCCGTGAGAATGTCCCCGGCGAAAGGGTCAGCCCGTTGTCCGACGCCAATGCAGATAATCGCCTTCGTGTCGAAGTCTTCGCTTTGCAGCGCCGACAGGAGCGCTGAATCCAGCCTCCTGTCGCTGTCCGCCGCAAGAGTCCCCCAGTCCGCGGCGCACGCGGTAACCGCAACAAGGACGAACAGGGTGGAAATGACGGCTCTACTGGACATCCAAGGGCTTCCGGCTATACTTATCGGATTCACGGCCCAATCGGCAAGAAGTTCCGGCCGTATGTATGTATGAAAAGGAAGCGAGGCTGAGAAAGAATGGCGAAGAAAGAGATCCCTGCCACAGAAAAAAAGTCCGCCGTTCAGGAGGAAAAGATCCGTGCCTTGGACGCAGCGCGGCTCCAGATAGAGAAGCAATTCGGCAAAGGATCCCTCATGAAGCTGGGGGAGAACACGGGCAGAGTGGACGTGGACGTCATCCCCTCCGGTTCCATCCTCCTTGACGCAGCCATCGGCATCGGCGGCTATCCGCGGGGAAGGGTCATTGAGATCTACGGACCCGAGTCCTCGGGAAAAACCACTCTTGCCCTTCACGCCATCGCGGAATCCCAGAAACAGGGCGGCATTGCCGCTTTCGTGGATGCGGAACATGCCCTCGACCCGGTGTACGCCAAAAACCTCGGAGTAAACGTCGACGAGCTGTGGGTGTCCCAGCCGGATACAGGGGAACAGGCACTGGAGATCGTAGAAGCCCTGGTACGCTCTGCCGCCATGGACATCATCGTCGTGGACTCCGTTGCGGCGTTGACACCGCGCGCCGAGATCGAAGGCGAGATGGGAGACTCCCATATGGGGCTCCAGGCGCGCCTCATGAGCCAGGCACTCCGAAAGCTCACCGCCACCATCTCCAAGACAAGGACCTGCCTCATATTCATCAACCAGATCCGCATGAAAATAGGTGTCATGTTCGGGAATCCAGAAACCACGACGGGGGGATTCGCCTTGAAGTTCTATTCCACCCTGCGGCTGGAAGTGCGCAAAGTAGAGAGCATTGCGCGCGGCAATGAGGAAGTGGTCGGAAACAAGGTTCGGGTCAAAGTGGTGAAGAACAAAATCGCGCCCCCGTTCCGCAAGGCCGAAATGGACATCATGTTCGGAAAGGGCATTTCGGCGGTGGGCAGCATGCTCGAAGCCGCCCTGCAGACAAACCTCATCGAAAAGGCAGGGAGCTGGTATTCCTACGGAAAGGAGAGGATCGGGCAGGGAGCAGAGAACGCCCGGACTTTCCTCGAATCGAACCCCGCGGTCTATGCGGATATCGAGAAAAAAGTGCGCGCGATCTTCTTTCCGAAGGTCGGAGCTGCCGCCCCCACCGTGACGGAAACAGAGGCCGCCTCTCCGGCGCGGCCCGCCAAGCCGGAACCTGCAGCAGTCCTGCATGGGGAGGCGGAGACCGAAGGGGAGCCTGAGGAGCAGGACGGAAAAAAGGAGCTTTTCTAGCCCGCCGTCCCAAACCGCATGAGTACCCGCACTCGGCGCGGCTCACCGCGCACCTCAGACTATTACATCGCGCTTGGATCCAACCTGGGAGACAGGGAAGCAGCGCTGCGGAAGGCATGGGCCATGCTCACAGACCTGTGCCTGAATGCATTGCGGGACCCCGCGAAATCCGCGGCGTACCCCGATGCGAAATCCGTGGAGTACCCCGATGCGGATCTGGTAGAGCTTTCACCCCTCTATGAGACCAGGCCCATGTACGTCGTGGACCAGCCTCTCTACCTCAACGCGGTGGGCCGTCTGGCATGGGGGATCGGACCGAACGTCATGCTGGACCATCTGCATCGCATAGAAAATGAGATGGGACGGGATCGTACAAAAGAGCTGCGAATGGGACCGCGCACGCTGGACCTGGACATTCTTCTGTACGGGGATCTCGTCCTGGACAGCCCGACCCTGACAATCCCCCATCCGCGCATGACGGAGCGGATGTTCGTGCTCGTCCCCCTGCTCGCGCTCTCTCCGCGGCTTCGAGATCCGCGCACCGGCATTCGCTTTGCCGAATCTCTCGCTCTTTTGCGCTCGGGAATCGACGAGACTGACGCCGGGGGTGTTTACCTTTATCCATCGGGCTAGTATAATCTTCTCTCGCATAGAGAAGCGTACGCGCGGCGCAGATTTCGGGTTTTCCCAAACCTCAATCGAAGGGAGTCATGTCTCGTAACCGTGTCTGATGTGAGCAAGAACGTGAGCGAGAAACAGCATTTTCACCTGGGAGATTTCGACGGTCCCCTGGATCTGCTTCTCTTTCTCATCAGGAAATCCGAGGTCAACATCTACGACATCCCCATCGCCTCCATTACCGAGCAATATCTTTCATTCCTGAGCTTTGCCACCAAGGTGGACCTGGACACCATGACCGAGTTTTACCTCATGGCAGCCACGCTCCTGTACATCAAAAGCAAGATGCTGCTGCCCGTGGAACTCAGCATGGACGACGAGCTGGATGATCCCCGCAAGGACCTGGTGGAAAAGCTCATCGAGTATCAGAAGTTCCGAAAGCTCTCCGACCTCATGGCGGACAAGGAAGGGGAGGTGGAGTGGATCATCGAGCGCACGCGCTCCCAGCGGATACTTCCCTTCGCGGATGAAGGGATCTGGGAGCAGGTGAGCGTCTGGGACCTCCTGCAGACCTTCTCCTCCCTTCTCTCGAACCTTTCTTCAGAGAGGATCATCGACCTCTATGAAGAGGTCAGCGTCAATGAGAAAATCACGCTGATCGCCGAAATGCTGGAGGAGCGTGACGAGCTCATGTTCACCGACCTCGTGAAAAAGAGGACCATCCTGGAGATTGTCTGCTCCTTCTGGGCGGTGCTGGAGCTGGTGAAGGAACGAAGAATCCAGGTGCTCCAGAATCGGCTCTTCGGCGATATCCGGATCCGCGCGCGGCGGACCGAGCAACCGGAGCTTGATCGAGGAACCGGGACGATTGTTCCTGCCACGGAGGGAACGGACGGCCATGGAACTGAGTAAGGAAGCGGCCCTCGTGGAGGCAGTTCTCCTTCTGGAAAGCGACCCCGTGGAGCTGCGCAAGCTTGCCACGATTACGGGGCTCCCCCAGGAGGCCGCGCTGGAAGCCATCTCCCAGCTCCGCGCCGTGCTGGAGAGCGACGGGCACGGCCTGGAAATAGTGGAGATCGGCGGAGGTTTCGCCTTTGCGCCGAGGAAGGATCTCTGGGAACAGCTTCGGGAACGCTATGGCAAGAGCGCGGAGAACCGCCTTTCCAAGGCGGCACTGGAAACCATCGCCATCGTGGCATACTCACAACCCATCACGCGCGCGGAGATAGAGAGTATCCGCGGTGTGGCGGCGGACGGCATGATCAAGCTCCTTCTGAGCAGGAATTTCATCCGGGAGGTCGGCAAGAAGGACGTCCCGGGGAAACCGGTGCAGTACGGCACCACGCGGGAGTTTCTCAAGGCTTTTCGGCTGAACACCATCTCGGATCTTCCCAAGCTGGACGGGCTGGAGAGGGAGCGCTTTGAGCAGGAGTAGCGCGGACACCGGCATCCGGCTTCAGGTCTATCTCTCACGCTGCGGCCTGGGCTCCCGGCGCAGCTGCGAAACCATGATCCAGCACGGAAGGGTCACGCTGAACGGCGTACCCGTGATCAGGATGGGAGAAAAGGTCTTTCTCAAAGACGTGGTCACTCTTGATGGAAAAAAGGTGACCCCCTCATCGAAAAGGATCTACCTTGCGGTCCACAAGCCGCGCGGCTACATCTGCGCCAACTCCGATCCGGAGGGAAGGCCGCTCGTGAGCCAGCTCTTCTCCTCTGCAATCCGGGAACGGCTTTTCCACGTGGGCAGGCTCGACTTCCTTTCCACCGGGCTGATTCTGTACACCAATGACGGTGAATTCACGAAAATCGTCTCACATCCGCGGGCCCAGGTGGAGAAGGAATACCTTGTGGAGACCGGGAAGGCGGTGGAGGAGGATTTCCTCCGCCAATACACCAAAGGCATGAGGGTCGGAGACATCACCTACAGGTGCAAGAGCTTTGTCCTCCGAGGACCGCATTCAGCGATCATCACCCTTACCGAGGGAAAGAACAGGGAGCTTCGGAACGTTTTCACCAGCCGCAACATCCGACTCAAGAGGGTCCACAGGCTCCGCATCGGACCCATCACCCTTCGCGGCATACCTCCCGGTCATTTTCGCAGGCTGACGGAAAGAGAGGTCCGATGGTTTTTCGACCATGGTAGTAGCGATTGACGGGCCTGCGGGGGTCGGCAAGAGCACGGTGGCGCGCAAGTGCGCCGAGGCGGTCGGATTTCTCTATATTTCTTCCGGAAGCTTCTATCGGGCAATCACCCTGGCGGTGCTGGACGCGGAAACCGCGCCGGATGACCCTGCCGCGGTCATCGCTGTTGCGCGGCGGTGCAGGCTGGAGCTCCGGGACGGGCACCTTGACCTGGACGGCTGCAACGTGGAAGACAGGATCCGCTCGGATGAGGTGGACGCGTGGGTCGCGCCCCATTCGGCTATTCCCCAGGTGCGTGAGATAGTGAACCTCAGGCTGCGGGAGATCGCCGCGCAGGGTGACGCGGTGGTGGAGGGCAGGGACATCGGGACGGTCGTTTTCCCGGATGCAGAGCTCAAGGTCTTCCTGGACGCCGATGTCACCACCCGGGCGGCGCGGCGCCACGAACAGGGAACCAGCTCCCTCCCCCTTGCCGAGATCGAAAAAACGATCACCGAGCGGGACCTGGCGGACCGCAACAAGCCTGCGGGCAGGCTCGCGGCCGCCGTTGACGCGCTGCACATTGACACCTCGCTCTTGACCATAGATCAAGTTTGTGAGAGAGTGAGGTCAGCAATTCTCGTGAGCAGAAATAATCCGGGAGATACACGCCGACTATGAGCACAGAAGACAAGAAGAAACTCGCTCCGGAAGCAGAGAACCAGCTCCAGGAGCAGTATGTTCAGTCCCTCCAGCCGATAGAGGAAGGCCAGATGATACCTGGCCGGGTCATTGAAGTGGACGGCGACTACGTCTACATCGATGTAGGCTACAAGTCAGAGGGCAAGATTTCCAGCAATGAGTTCGACACGCCGCCGCAGGTGGGGGAGACCGTCTACGTCATTCTGGTGCGCAAGGAAGGCCGGGAAGGCCAGGTCATCGTTTCCAAGCGCAAGGCGGATGAGAAGATTTTCTGGAAAGACCTGAGAATCGCATTCGACGACCACAAGCCTGTGCAGGGCACCATCGTGCACAAGATCAAAGGCGGATACGAGGTGGACCTGGGCAACGAGATCCGCGCGTTCCTTCCCCTGTCCAAGGTCGACGTGAAGCGGCCCAGCGAGAACTCCGACTATGTCGGGGTAAAGTCGTCTTTCTACATCGACCGCCTGTACGCGAAGGGCAAGACGAATATCGTCGTCTCCCGCCGTGACTGGATGGAAGAGGACATAAGGAAGCGACGTGACACCTTCTTCGGCGGGGTCAAGATCGGTGACACCGTGGAAGGGATCGTGAAAAGTTTCACTTCCTTCGGGGCTTTCGTGGACCTGGGCGGATTCGACGGCCTGCTCCATATCAACGACATGAGCTGGGGCCACGTCACCCGGCCCAAGGACTTCGTGAAGCTCGGGGAATCAATCCAGCTCAAAGTGATCCGCCTGGAACCCCAGGAAGGCAGGATCAACCTCAGCCTCAAGCACTTCACTGAAGACCCGTGGAACCACTTCGAGGAGAAGTACCACATCGGAGACGTAGTCAAAGGCAAGGTCACGAAACTGGCTGATTTCGGGGCATTCATAGAGATCGAGGAAGGCATCGAAGGCCTCGCGCATATTTCCGAGCTTTCATGGGTGCGCAAGGTCAAACATCCCCGCGAGGTGCTGAAGGTCGGCGACGTGGTGGAAACCAAGATCCTCAACTACGACATCCAGCAGGGAAAGCTCTCCCTGGGCCTCAAGCAGGTGCTTCCCAATCCCTGGGACGACATAGACCAGAGATACCCGGTGGGCATGCGCCTGACGCGCAAGGTTGTCCGCGCGAGCCCCTACGCCCTGTTCTTCGAGATCGAAGAGGGCATTGACGGGGTGATGCACGTGGACGACATGTCGTGGACCAAGAAGATCAGGAACGCCTCTTCCTTTGCCAAGATGGAGGAAGAGATAGAAGTCATGGTCATCGGCATTGACAAAGAGCGGGCCAAGGTGCAGCTGGGCGTGAAGCAGCTTTCAGAGGACCCATGGGAGTCCATAGCCCGGGCGTACCCGCGCGGCAGCGTCATCACGGGGGAAATCACCAGCATCACGGATTTTGGATTCTTCGTGAAAGTGCAGGGAGGCATCGAAGGTCTCGTGCACAAGATGAACATCGTGGATGACCGGGTGGAGCCCCTGGATGCCGCCATGGCAAAGTACAAGGTGGGGGATCCGGTCCAGGCAGTGGTCACAGAGTGCAGCCCGGCCAAGCAGAAGCTCTCCCTCTCCCTGAGAGACTACGTCAAGCGGGTGCAGCGCGAAGAGATGGACAAGTACATCCACGACGAGTCGAAGCAGGACACCGTGTCGCTGGGCGACATGCTGAAGAACAAGATCAAGGGATAGGCCCCGGTCGGGGCATGGGGCGACCAGCAGAATGTTGAGATTCGCCGCAGACCGTGAGAAGCTGGAAGTCCTTTTCGACATTTACGCGAGGATCAACTCGGCCTACGCGGACATCCGGGGCCTTCTCACGCAGATTGTCGAATCCGCGACCGAGCTGACCGAAGGGGAAGCCTCCTCTCTCATGCTGCTCAATCCGGAAAACAACAAGCTGTATTTCGAGATCGCCCTCGGTCCCAAGGGACCGAGCCTCAAGCAGTACTCGGTGAACATGGGCGAAGGAATTGCCGGATGGGTGGCTGAAAAAAACACCTCCCTCATCGTGAATGACGTCCAAAACGACGCCCGGTACTACCCTGACATCTCGCAGAAAATCGGCTTTCCCACGAGATCCATCCTCGCCGTTCCCATGAGGGTGAAGGACAAGCTCGTGGGGGTCATCGAGATCATCAACAAGCGGGGCGGAAAGAGCTTCACGGAGGAAGACCTCCAGTGGCTCGAGATTTTCTCCACCCAGGCCGCCATTGCCCTGCAGAACGCGCGCTCTTTCCAGAAGGTGAAAAACGAGCTCAGTGTCCTTCAGGATAAAGTCCAGGCGGACCAAGGCTGGCATACGTTCATCGGGGAGAGCAAGATCATCAAGGAGAAGCTCGCCATAGCCCGCAAGGCCGCGGAAACCGATTCCTCGGTCCTCCTGCTGGGGGAAAGCGGTACGGGCAAAGAGCTGTTTGCCGAGCAGATCCATCTTGCCAGTCCCCGCAGCGGCAAGCCGTTCATACGTGTGAACTGCGCGGCCATTCCTGAAGCGCTCCTGGAAAGCGAGCTTTTCGGCCACGTCAAGGGGGCTTTTACCGATGCAATAGCGGATCGCAGAGGCAGATTCGAGCTGGCGGACGGCGGCACCCTTTTCCTTGACGAGATCGCCGACATGCCTCTCTCCCTCCAGGGGAAGCTCCTGCGGGTCATTCAGAGCAGGACTTTCGAGAGAGTAGGCTCCAGCTATTCCCTGCAGGTGAACGTGCGCATCATCGCCGCGACCAACCACGAGCTGGAAGGAGAGGTCGCCGCGGGAAAGTTCAGGGCGGACCTCTTCTACCGGCTGAACGTTCTGCCCATCCACATACCACCCCTTCGGGAGCGGAAGGAAGATATCCCGAGGCTGGCGGAGTTTTTTCTCCGCAAGCACTCCCGTGAAACGAAGAAACAGCTGACCGGATTCAGCGATGACGCAATGGAACAGCTGCTTTCCTACTCCTGGCCGGGCAACGTGCGGGAGCTGGAAAACGCAGTCGAAAGAGCCGTCGTTTTCTCCCGGGACGACCGCATACAGGCCGAATCACTGGCTCTCAACGCGGGGAGCGCTCCCGGCAGCGAGGCGTATTCGGAAAGATCGCTCCGAGAGGCATTGAACATATTCAAAAAACACTTTATCACAAAGGCTCTGGAATCCAACGGATGGCACCAGACCAGGACGGCCAAAGCTCTCGCAATCCAGCGGAGCTACCTGTCCAAGCTCGTGAAAGAATTGAGCATCATGAAGGAAAGAGGGGTATAG
>CAYTGX010000124.1:0-11039 GCA_964437385.1 uncultured Spirochaetaceae bacterium | reverse complement strand
GGATCCCGGTTCGTGGGCTCCCTCATGCAGGAGGTCAGCATGAAAGACTGCAACCTCACACGGACAACATTCGACGAAGTCCACCGAACCGCCGTGGATTTTCGTTCCTCCAACATCAATGAGGCCACGTTCCTGGAGCCGATGGCGTGAGGTTTTTTTCCCTTTTTTCCAGCACGGGGTTCTCCAATACGTACCTTGTCGGGCCGGACAGCGGCGGGGACGCGGTCCTGATAGATCCGGGCGCTTTCGATGCGCCTCTTCTCCAGACAGTCGAAGGCAATAAACTGTATGTCAGGTCGATCCTGGTCACCCACGCCCACAACGCTCACATAAACGGCATCCGTGCACTGCTCAAAGTGTATGACGCGGTGATCTATGCCAACCAGCCAAGCGTGCTGGATTTTCCCGCCCGTCACATCCAGGAAGGGGATGTGCTCACCCTCGGGGAGTTCACCGTACATGTGCTCGAGACGCCGGGGCATTCGATCGATTCGTTGTCGTTCCGCATCGGCCACATGCTTTTCACGGGCGACATCCTTTCCGCCGGCGGAATCGGGAGCACCCGGGACGGCTACGCCCGCGGTCTTCTGCTGGAGACGGTGCGCGGGAAGCTGCTGCCGATGGGAGACGAGATGCTGCTCTTCCCCGGTCACGGCCCTCCGTCCAAGATTGGAATCGAAAAGCTCTACAATCCGTTCCTCGGGGAAAAGCTCTGAAGCTCGGTCAGCAGGGAGCGGAATCTCGACGGAACAGGCGCGCTGAATGTGCGCGGCTCGGCGTCTCCGGGAAGTCGTATGGACAGGCTGCGCGCATGGAGCGACAGAGATGCGCCGGGAAACCGCGCGTCATGGCGGCCGTACAGGGAATCGCCGAGGATGGGACACCCGACATGGCGCATGTGGACGCGAAGCTGATGCGTCCGCCCGGTCCGCGGCGCAAGAAGGACATAGGTGTACAGGTCCTTGCCTGCGGCGAACTCCTGCAGGACGCGGTACCGGGTGACGGCGAGCCTTCCGCCCGAGAGCACGCACGTGAATCGCTTCCTGTTGCGCGGGTCGCGCGCAAGCCGGGTCTCGATTCGTCCGTTGTCCAGGGGCATCCTCCCCTGCACGACCGCGAGATAACGTTTGCGCACGGTGCGATCCTGGAACTGCCCGGCCAGGAAGTGATGGGCCGCTGCGCTCTTTGCCACGATGATGACGCCGGACGTTTCCTTGTCAAGCCTGTGCACAATTCCGGGACGCGGATCCCCCGGCGGGAAACCGGCCGCGAGATGCCGGGAGTGGAACAAAACGGCGTTCACAAGGGTTCCCGATCGGTTGCCGCTGCCCGGGTGTACGACAAGCCCCTGCTGCTTGTCGATCACGATCACATCATCGTTTTCGAACAGGACCGAGAGAGGCAGGTCTTCCGGTGCGAGATCAGAGGCCGGAGGGTCGGCATAGGAAAGAAGCACGACATCACCGAGCTTCAACTTCCGGCCCATGCGCGCCGGGGCTCCGTTCACGGCGAGGCTGACGACGCGGGATCGTGCCTGGCTCCGCGTGAAAAGCCCGAGACACTCCGTGATGAACACGTCCAGCCTGATCCCCACGTCCTGCGGGCGCTCGACCCTCGCCTCAATGGCGTGCGGCTGACTCATTCGCCCGCCCGATGAGGAAGTCAATTCCGGAGATTACCAGCGACAATGACACCGCCGAGACGGCGAGCCACGCGGTCTCCTGTGTCGAATACGTTGTGGCACTGGAACCGAGGGGCCATGGCGCGTAGCTCGGATTGAATCCCCGGGTGAAATAGCGGTAGGTGTCATATACTTCGAGTGTAACGAACAGCGAAAAGGGAAATGAACCGACGGTGATGGCTTCTGCCCGCCAGATATCCTTCAACCAGGGGGCAACCTCGCCGGGTGCAAAAGGCTGGGGAACATGATCCTCTGCGGAAGCCGCCGCGCCACACACGGCAAGCAGGATTACGCACAGCACCGCAACGCGCGGGCGACTGCGCCGCGGTACCGTGCACGGTACTCCGTCCAGTTCGCGAATTTTGCTGCGCCACGGTACGGGGTATTCTCCGAACGGGTACTCTCGTACTCCGTGGATCCTGGTGCGCCACGGTACTCCGTGGATTTTGCTGCAGCTCACTTCTGCGTCCTGCGGCCGAAAAGGGCGGCTCCGACCCTTACCAGGGTCGCCCCTTCTTCAATGGCGATCTCGAAATCGCCCGACATGCCCATGGACAGCGTGTCGAAAAAAGACGGCCCTCCTCCGGCCCGTATCTCGTCGAACACGGAACGGAGAGCGGCAAATGAAGCCCGGATTCTCCGGGCATCGTCGCTGAGGGGACCGACGGTCATCAAGCCCCTCACCCGGAGATGGGACAGCCTTCCGATCGTCTCCAATCCCTCCTGCAGCGCCTGGCGGGAGAGAAAACCGGACTTTGCAGGCTCGCCGCTGGTATTGAGCTCCAGCAGAATGTCCATGGTCCTGCCGCGCTCTTCACACCGGGCATCGAGGGCCTCCGCGGTCTCTACCTTGTCAATGGACTGCACGCATGCGAACAGTCCCGATGCCGCCCGTGCCTTGTTTCTCTGCAGGTGGCCGATGAGATGAAGCTCCAGGCCAGCGGCCTGGTCGAGGTATTTCTGCTCGGCTTCCTGTACGCGGTTCTCCCCGAACAGCGAGAGGCCTGCCGCACGCGCATCCAGGACGACCTGCTGCGGAAAGCCCTTGGTCACGGCCATGAGCCTGATACTGGACCGGTCCCGTCCCGCCCTTTGCGCAGCTGCGCTGATGCGTTCCCGCACCTCCGCGGCCGCAGCGGCGATTGTCCCTACCATCTCCATTGCTTCACGGGCGGGTACGCACGGGACACTGCAAAAGCAAGCGGAATGCCGAGGATGACGCCTGCGGCGCTCTGGACGATATTCCCCGGGGCTTCCGCGAAAGCCGGTCCAAGCCCCATTCCCATGATCGTCGACTCTGCGGCAAAGTACCCGCCTGCCATCACCAATATGCCGACAACGCCTCCGAGCGCCTGGACAAGCATGTTATCCCGCCGCATGCTCACAATGAGCCCGATCACAAGACCTTCCAGCCCGTGCACGACGAGCGATATGGGGGCCCATTGCGGATATCCGCCCAATAGATCCGCGAGGGCAGTCCCAATCCCACCGGCAATCATCGCGGTCACCGGACCGAGGGTAATTGCACAAAACGCGATCGCCACGTCGCCAAGATTGTAGTAGCCGCGCGTAGGAGCAAAAGGGAGCTTGATATATGTAAAAACCGTCGTGACCGCCGCGAGGACGGCCACGGACGCTACGCGGAACGCGGGGGACATAACCGGCCGGTCAGTAGACATTCGAGTCTCCTTCGCCCGCGAGTATAGAACAAATCCTGCGGGAATGAAAAGCTTTTTCAAGCCTTCAGAAGAAACGCCGGGACAATGAGGACTGCCGACACGGCCACAACGATGGCGAGATCAGAGGCGAATCGATTTGCAGCCGGCAAAACGGCATATGACGTGCGGAGCGTCTTCCTGCCGAATCCCCGGCTTTCAAGCGCCATTGCCAGGGACGGAATTCCCTTTATCGCCTCGATGAGTATCGAGGTGAACAGCGGCATCCAGCCGCGCGGCCTGCTTCGCTTTCCGGGCTGTGACGGACCGCTCCTCAGTTTATGGGCGTCACGCACATTCCGCCACGTCTCGCCGAGGGAAGGAATGTAGCGGAGGGTGACGATCAGGACCAGGCAAAGGCTGAACGGAAGACCGAACCAGCGCAAGCTCAGAACGAAGTCATTCAGGTCCAGCGTCCTGAACACCATGAAAGACGCCAGTGTAATGCCAGTGAAACGCATGAAAAGCAGAATTGTCTCTTCCAGCCCTTCGGAAGTGATGAGGGTCAGGGAAAGGAGGCGCACCAGCGGCCTGCCGTGCGGATGAAAAGGAGGCGTGAGCAGGCAGATCAGGAGAAGAATGGGGGCGACGGCACGCAGCGGTGCCGCCAGCTCATGTGGGCCAAGCCACACTACTATTGCAAGCGCGAGGGCTCCCACGTACGCGGCAGGCAGCCAGACAGGTCCCGGGAGGAAGAAGCATGAAAAGAGCGGCAGGAGCAAAAGAAGCTTCGCCCGCGGATCGAAACGGTGAAGGAAGCTGTGCCCCGGGCGGAAAAAATCCACGGTCATGATACCGGCTCCGGAGAGAGGGATGGCCGGAAATCACGGCTCAACTTTCCGGCTTCCATCACAAGAATCCGGTCGGCCAACGACGCCGCCAAGGACATATCATGCGTGATGAAAACGATGCCCGGCGCCCGTGGAACCAGGGCGTCGAGCAGGCTCTCTACTTCCCGACAGGAAAGCCCCGAATCGATTTCGTCGAGGACAAGTATCTCGCGGGGCAGGAGATATGAGATGGCCGCCTGCAGCCTCCTGCGGCCGCCGTAGCTCATGAGCGCGGGAGGGGAGGCTGGGTCCGGAAGTGAAAAGAGCTCGACGGCTTCTTCGATTTTCCGATCGATCTCAGCCCTGTCCAGGCCCTGCCGCCGAAGGCCGAGGGAAAGCTCGTCGCGGACCGTAGGGAGATAGATCTGGTGGTCCGGATTTTGAAACAGGTAACCCACCCTCGCGTTGAGCTCATGTGGAGAGGCGGGCTGAACCCCCCCGCTCGCTGGCAGGAAGATGCCCCCCGCGTGGGGAATCAGGAGTCCGCAGAGGATCTTCCCAAGAGTGGTCTTGCCCGATCCGTTGTCTCCCAGGAGCGCGCAGAGCTCGCCGGCGTGCAATTCAAGAGAATCGATGGCCAGTGAGAAGCCGTCCTGACCCGGAAAGCGAAAGCGCACTCCTTCCGCCTTGAGCAGGACATGAGCGGGGGTGTGGCGACGGCGCGGCTTTTCATGCCGCGGGAGGATGCCGTCATGGAACAGGGCGCCATGGAATTCGGGGGCGTCTCCGCGGTCCGCCGACGAAACAATCCGGCCCTGCGAAAGGAGCGCGAAAAAAGAGGCCTTGCCGGCGAGAATCGGCGACCATCGCGAAGCAAGCGCAAGGACGGTTCTTCCCCTTTCCGCAAGGGAGTCAAGGGCCGCAGCCTTCCAGGCGTGGTCCAGCTCTTCCAGCGACTCGTCGAGGATCCAGAGCGCAGGGCCAATCGCGGAGAGGCAGGCCAGGAGAAGCCTTTTTTTCTCCCCTCCAGAGAGAGTAGAAGGGTTTCTTTCCTTGAATGCGGAGAGACCCATTTGCTGAAGACACCGATCGACGCGCTCGACAATCTGCGGCCGGGGCACGCCGAGGGATTCGAGGGCGAATGCAAGCTCGGTGTCGCAGCGGGTCGTGAATATCTGTTCGTCGGAATCCTGGGAGACGAGTCCGACTTTCTCCATGAGCTCGAACGGCAGGGATTCTCGTATGTTCAGACCGTCAAGGAGAAGGGTTCCCTGCAGCGAACCCCCTGAAAACCGCGGCACGAGTCCCGCGATGATGCGCGCAAAGGTTGTCTTGCCCGCATCCGCCGCCCCGAAAAGCACGCTCACGGAACCCGCCCGGATGCTCAGACTGAAGCCGTCATGCACAGGCGGGGCGATTTCCGTACCCACCCCGGGGTAGCGAAAGGACAGGTCCTTGACGATGAGCAGTTGAGAGTCCGCGGGATCCATCCTGGAGAGCGCCTTTCCGGTTACAGTAGTGGCGGCGGGTTGAGCCGCGTCAAGGCCGACGAACGCGCCTGTGACGGCGCAATCTCAGGATCCAATACCCGGCCCAGGAAAGCGAAAGCAGAAACGGGATCCCGACGATGAGCACTTTTGCCAGAGTATTGCTCATTTCCACGGCCACCATACAGGATTGCGCGGCGGCCATCAATGGTGGCGGCCGTTCCTGACGGCGTTTCCCGTCAGGCGTCCAGGACTACTTCCGCCTCCCAGCCGTCCTGCACGGCCTCCACCCTGTAGCGATAGAGACTGACCGATTTCACGTCCGCGGCCAGCTTGTGCTTCATGGGATCTATCCGCTCGCCTCTGAGCACCGCGGACAGGGACGCCGCGGAAAGACCAAGCCCCGAGCCTTCGGCAATCCGCACCGACTCAATCCTCATCAGCAGTCCTTCGGTGTCTTTGGAAATAATCACCCACTGCAGGAGCTCGAAGAGGAGCATTCCGATTCCATCCGCCGACAACTGGATCTCTCTTTCCTCTCGAGGAGAAATGGAAAAGAGATCAAGGACCATCGTATTGACCAGCGCATCCACGGACGAATGGAACAGCTCCTCCAGCGTTTCTCCGCTTGCCGAGAACGCGACATCCGCTATAGCCCGGTCATCAAGATAGCGCCAGGGCACCTCCGCTTTCCCCCTGGGGAGAATATAATCATAAAGTGCGGGCTCAGGCTAGGGCCTAGTACCGGCGATGAAGCAGCTTTTCCGTGACTCCGACCAGCGTGTCGATTGAAGGATTGGGCGGCAGCCGCCGGATTTCCCGCAGCGACCTTTCCGTGTATTGCAGGGCACGGAGTCGCGCCCCCTCGAACCCGCCTCGTTCTTCGATGAGGCGCGCCGCGCGGGAGAGCGCACGCCGCCCCCGGGGCCGCCGAGAGAGCGCCGCAGCCAGCCTGTCATCATCACCGCGCAGGGCAATGATCGCGGGCAGGGTGTAAATGCCCTGCGAAATGTCGCTTCCGGTCGGCTTGCCGATTTCTCCGCCGGCCCGCTCGAAATCCAGGATATCATCGATGATCTGGAAGCCCATTCCCAGGCAGTAACCGAGTCTCCTGAACGTGCTGCACACCGCGGCGCTGCAGCCGCTTTCATGCGCGCCGACATAAAAGGAAAGGGAGAACAGCGCCGCGGTCTTTCCCGCGATCCTCCGAAGATACCTGCGGATGCTCGTGCCGGTGTCATAGCGGTCGGATGACTGGCTGATCTCGCCGCCGCAGATCCGCGCAACGATCCGGGAGAGCGCCTGCGCGTTGTCCACCTTTGCAATGTCCGCAATCAGGGAAAAACACGACGCAAACAGCCAGTCGCCGACCAGCACTGCTTTACGCGGCCCGTGAAGGACATGCAGCGTGGCGACCCCCCGGCGGGTGGGGGCGCCGTCTATAATGTCGTCGTGCACGAGCGTTGCCATGTGCAGCATCTCGACCGCCGCGCTGATGCGGAGCATCCTGGCGGCATCAGGGGTACCGAATCGCGAGGACAAAAGGACGAATGCCGGGCGAAGCATCTTGCCGTTGGCGTCCAGCATCTGGCGTACGGCGCCGTGCACCTCCGTATCGTCCGTGGCGGCGTGGGCGAGGATGGTCTCCCGCACACAGTCAAGCTCCCGCGCCAGTTCCGGCTGCCCGTCCCAAAAGGGCCTCATTTGCTATTTTGTCGGCTCGTCCGCGTAGAAACGAGTCCTTCTGGCAAACCGGGTCCCGTTCCACCACCTCTTGAAAAAGGGCACGACCCAGGTGTCGAGCCCGAACGCCCTGCCTGCGCCGCCCATCATGAGAATGCCGGCGAAAAGAAACCAGATCTGGTTCCACGCGAACATGCCGGAGAGAGTGAAGATCAGGCACATCCCGATCGAAATAACCGCCGCCCACCAAGTGAACAGTCCGCCGAAGAGGGCAAGGCCGATGAGCAGCTCTGCAAGGACGATCATCACTTGAAACCATGAATACGGCAGGTACGCGAAGATCCCGTCCATGAAAGTCCTTCGGAACCAGGTGACGAGGCCCGAGCCGGGATCCAGGATGGTCTTTGTGGTGTCCAGCCAGGGTCCGTGGACCACAGGGGCAGCAGCCGCGCCTGCGGCGGCCGCCGCACCAGCGGCACCGGCTGCACTCGAGGCCGCGGTGGTGACGTCCACGGCCGCAGCGCCTGCAGCAGCGCCCGCCGCTGCTCCGGCTGCCCCCGCCGCTGATGTGGCTGCAGAGGCGGCCGTGGTAGCATCCGGAACGTGAAGACCCGCCTGGACAACTCCCTTGGAAAACATCCAGCCTGTCTGGCTCTTGCCGCTTGAAAAGTCGAGCCAACCCTGCGTGATCTTGTTCGTCGACTCCACGACCCACATAAATCCGAGCCAGAGCCTCAGCAGGAGGGGCCAGTAGCCCCGCACCTTGTACGAGGCCAGTCCGCCGATGAATGACCGCTCGTTCTTCACGTCAAGGAACTCGTGCTTGACGTACTCCCACACCTGGTTGACGCCCGCCGTGCCGAACAGGTGCACCACGTTGATGAGGTGTTTCACCGCTATTGCAAAGATGCCGGACAGGGAGAAGCCCATGACATGTGCAACGCCTGAGTACGCCCCAAGAGAAACCATGATTCCATGGTAGCGGGAGCGAAAGGTCTTCATCTGGCCGTTGGTGACTTGCGCGATGATATTGTGCGCCGCTGTCTGCGCGGTCTGTACGGCGGCCTCCACGATCTGGGGGTTGACCCTCCTGCCTTCCAGGTGCCACGCGACGTCTCCAACGATGTAGACATTCGGGTAGTCGACAGACTGCATGTATTCATTTGCGAGCAATCGGCCCCTTTTGCCCTCGACGTAGCGATCCTTGGAAAAAGTGCAGTTTTTCACGCCGCATGTGCCCTGTGTTGTGGCGAACCGGCACATGCGGTTTGCGCATTTTCCTTTTGTGAGCGCAAGGTTGCCTGCAAACTCGCAGCCCTGAATTCCACAGGTCCAGACAAATGTCCGGGTTGCGATGGACCTGTTCCCTGCAAGGAGGACCCCGGTCTGATCCGCCCCGACAATCGGGGAGCGCAGCATGATCTGCACCCCCCGTTTCTCCAGGTAGCGCGCCGCCTTGTGCTGCAGCTTCTGAGGAAGATTCGGTATGATGGCGTCAAGCGCCTCTACCACGATGATGCGGACGTCCTTCTCATCGATGTGGTGCGCGCGGCAGAGCACGCGCCGCTGGTCCTTGAGCTCTCCTGCAAGCTCGATGCCTGTAAAGCCGGCCCCCGCAATGACGAAGGTCAGGAGCTCCGCCCGCGTCGCGGGGTCCGGCTCCACGGCCGCCCTGCGAAAGACGTCCTCGATATGGCGGCGAATCTTCATCGCGTCTTCGAATGACCAGATTGCGAAGGAATGTTCCTTTATACCCGGGATGCCGTAATACTCCGGCTCGCCTCCCACGCCCAGCACCAGGTAGTCGAACCCATACTGCGCCCCGTCGGAAAGTGCCCGACGCGCCTCGAAGTCGATGGTGCGTATCCGGTCTGTCACGACGGTGACGGGCCGGGCCCCGAAGATCTTCCTGAAGCTGATCTGAACGGATGCAGGGTCCACGCGGCCGCCCGCGACCTCGTGCAGCTCGGTCATGAGAGTATGATCCGCGTTCTTGTCGATCAGCGTGATGTCGATGTCGCGGCGCATCCCTATCCTGTGCGCGAGTACCTTGGCGGCTTCAACTCCGCCGTACCCTCCGCCTACGACGAGGATGCGGGTAATGTCTGGCATGTGTGTCCTCTTCAGAGTCACCTCATCCTACTAAGGTGAGCGGAATTGTCAATACTGACAGTGTTCGCGACCGCCTCATGCCGGCAATGGCGCATCTTCATCCGCGTCCGGGCACAAACAGCGTGACGCAGAAAAGAAGACCAAAAACGAGATGGTGAAGCATCACGAGAGGGATGATCGGCTTCCTTTTTTCAGGGGCCCGGGGCATGAAGAGGAACGGAGGCACAGTGAAGGGCAGCGCAAGATAAATCAGCCAGGGGGGCGGATACAGGCCTCCCAGCAGGAGAAACCAGGGGCTTGCGTACGCGCAGACAAGGAGCACGCAATAGACGCATATGGCCCGCCTGTAGCCGATACGCACGGCGAGGGTCTGCAGGGCATACCGATTGTCCGATTCAAAATCCCGAAGCTCGTTTGCCAGGAGGATAAGGGAAACAAGGAGGCTCACGGGAATCGAAACCACGACGACTCTCCATGAGAAGACCCCCGAAACAGCGGAGTAGGCGCCGGCGACCATGAACACACCCATGAGGAAAAAGACGATCACCACGGCGAGCCCGCGGCGCTTGTAGTTCAGCGGCTCCCCGGTATAGAAAAAACCGCCGGCGAATCCGAAAAAACCCAGGATGAGCAGAGCCCATCCACTCCGCCATGCAAGGAACAATCCGACAAGCCCGGTAAACCCGAAAAATGCCAGCCCGACGAGGAATATGAGCCACTCCAGCAGCTCGCGCTCGGGCTTTGTAAATCCGAGATGGGCGACCTTGTCTCCTACCCTGTTCTGGCGAAACTCGAAGAAATCGTTGACCAGGTTCACCCCCGCCTGCAGCGCGAGCCCGGCGACCACCACGCAGATTGCGTTCAGGAGATCTCCGCGGCCGTCGCGGTAGGCAAGCAGCACACCCAGCGCGCACGAGAATGCCGCGATCACCAGTGAAGGAGCTCGCAGCGCAATAAATCCCGCGCGCCAGGCGCGCAGGTCGAATGCAAGACGCAATGAGTTCCGTATGAAGGGGCGCAGGAGCGCTGCAAGATTCATGATCGGTGCTCGAGCGCAGTCAAGGCAGTCCCATCCACGAAGCGGAGTCCCGCGCTTCTTCCGAGGTCAAAGGCCCTCTGGAGCCCGTCCGCCCAGGCCGACAGGCCTGGTAGATGTCGCGGTAGAATGGCCCTGTTTCCGGTGAGACTGCGACCACGCACTCATAGCCGAGCTCGGCGATCTCGATGGCAGGACACATGCATGTGTACGACGCGTCCACATAGGGCTTCCCGTCGATCCATCCTGGAGCCTTCCATGTGTGAAGCATGCAGGTGGTGGCATACAACGCGTCCGCGAGGTTCTCTTCTCTCAGGACCTTTGTCGCGGCCACCGCCATGGTACCGAGCAGGTGGCAGGCCAGATGAGCGTCAGCCCAAGAGGTGTCGTTCGTCTTCAGCGCACGCAGCTGGTCCAGGCCCAGTCGCTTCGCTCCGCTGCCCTGTGTGGTCTCTGCCGCTTCTGAAGTTGCCACGTAGCTTGCCGCAAGGATGAACCGTTTCGCTGCGGGCAAAAAAAGACTGCCTCTCAGAGCGGGAAGCACCTCCGCGATGC
>CAYTGX010000123.1:0-11087 GCA_964437385.1 uncultured Spirochaetaceae bacterium | reverse complement strand
ACAAAGGCAACCTTGTACACCTTTCCCTGGGCGGAGACAGTCCCTGCCAGAGCCAGCGCGATCAGCGCTGCAAGGAACAATTTCTTGAGCACCTCGAACCTCCTCTTTGACCACGTCCCGCGGTCAGAATGAATTGACGCCTTGAGGATCACAATAGATCGACTACAATTTGCCGCAAATATTGCTCTCTCTTGCGTTTTGATTGCGGAATTATAGGCGTGCCATTTGGATTTGTCAAATCAAATTCCATGGTTTTGGGCCGAATATACGTCAATTAAATTGCGCAAACATATGCCAAATTCTATATTTTTGCTACTGACAGGTTTGCCATTGGTGCAGAACATCGAAAAAGGATCGGAGGGCCTCCATGAAGGCGCTGGTTTTACGGTTCTGGGCTACGCCTCCGATTCACGGTTGCATGCGCGAAACCGTCGTGCATCCCGGCAATTTCATCTTCAAGCTCGCGGCCGGCCCCGTCTTCGGCCGGAATGGGTACGGTAGCGCACAGAAGGTAATTGCCGAATCAGTATCATCTTAACTATGCAAGGGAGAAAATTCATGAGATCACGAGATTCGACTACTCACCGCATCGTTGTGTCGGTCGCCATGCCGATACTCGCTGTGCTTGCCGTCATGCTGATCGGGTGCGCATCAAACCCGCAACCCATGCATTCGGCCGCCGCAGTTCCCGCAAGCCAGGGGACGGTGAAAGCGACAAAGGGAGACAATGGTAATACGATAGTCGACATCCGCGTCAAACACCTGGCCACACCATCGAAGGTGGCAGCGGACGCCACAGTCTACGTCGTATGGATTCAGCCGGTGAATGGCGCCATACAGAATGTCGGCGCGATGGTCCTGGACGGCAATCTGGACGGGACTCTGAACACAGTGACACCGCACGCCCGGTTCAAATTGACGGTGACGCCGGAGCCGGGTCCGGCGGTTGCGGCCCCTACACATGACCCTGTTTTCACTGCCGACGTGGAACGAACCGAATGAGCGAAGACCGATAGCAGCTGCCGGGGGTTTCGCAGGGGTCCAGACTGCCGGGGGTCAGCCGCGTTCAAAGGCCAGTCCGGCTGCAAGCACCAGCTCGTCGCAAGGCGCGACGAGCTGCAGGTTCCCAATCGCGAGGCCCGCCCAGCCGGTCAGATTGACCCAGCGCATGAACGAAGAGAGAGGCAGCCGGATCTCCGGCTCCTTCGCGTTCTCGGAGGGAAGTTCGACCGCATAGCACGGACTCACATAGAGATCTACATCCGGCTTGTAGCGGCGCCATTCCTCGATTGCCGAGTACGCGGCGTCGACTTCGCCTGGGTCCACCTTCAGGGCAGCTTCGAGCTTCTCGCGCATGAGGTCGGAGTACTCGTCCCTGCGCTTCGGAAACGTGGCCGCGTGCGACTGTTTCGCCTCGTGGAGGAACTGCGGCCTCGTGTCGGCGGTGGCGTCCGGGACCCTCGCCTCGACCACCCGTGCGCCAAGCCGCTCCAGGTCGGCAACCCACTGCTCGGCAAGGTCGCTCGTCTCGGTCGGTCGGCCGTCCCCGAGCTGGGGTGGCTGCCGCATCAGCCCGACTACGAGACCACGGAGCAACGGCTGGGGAACCGGGCGTCCTGCGAGCACGGACCAGAGCAGGGCCACGTCGGCAACCGTCCGCGCCATGGGCCCGACCGTGTCGAGCGTCGGAGCGAGCGGAAAGACGCCGTCCTTCGGGATTAACCCCCAGCGCGACTTCAGGCCGACAGTGCCGCAGGCAGCCGATGGGAGACGGATCGAGCAGCCCGTATCGGAGCCGATCCCGAGATCGACAAGACCTGCCGCAATTGCCGCCGCGTTTCCGGCGCTCGAGCCGCCGGTTGTCTTTCCCGGGTGGAGCGGATTGTGCACCGTTCCGTACCACTGGTTCTGCCCGAGGACGCTCCAGGCGAACTCCGGCAGGTTCGCCTTGCCCACGACGATTGCCCCCGCGCGCACGGCGCGCTCCACCACGGTCGCATTTCGGAGGGGGATGTGCTCGGCATAAAGACGCGAGCCGTACGTTGTGCGGATCCCTGCAGTGTCAATCAGGTCCTTGACGAGCAGCGTTCGCCCGGCAAGCGGCCCCATGGCGGGCAGTTCCGCGGGCGGGTCAACAGCAGTGATGATCGCGTTGTAGGGATCGTGCGCGGTCTCGATCTCGCCCGTCCTTACGACATGTCCTGCTCTGCCAGTCGCTTGAACACATCCGCCACCCTGTTGCGTACGCGCTTCAGGTTGCCGTTCGGTTCAGGCTGCAGGGCGAATAGCCCATCGTCTTTCCTGGGCTGCTTTTGGCCGCGATGGTGGAAGAACCCGAGGTAGTCCGCTGCAGGGCCCTCGCCCCACTTGTAGTCCCATCCTATGCTGTCCAGCAGGAACCACCAGTCGTAGCCGACGATCGGGAGGCCCTCCTTCCGCAGCCTGCGGATAAGCTCTGCCGACGTCTCCAGCCACTGGATCTTTCCCTCGTCCCCTCCGAAGTAGCCCGTCTCCGACAGAATCATTGGTGCGTTGTACTTCTTGTAGTATTCCCGGAAAATGTTTTCCAGGTGCTTCAGGGAATCTGCGATCGGTATCTCGACCCAATTCTCTCCGTTTCGATCGAGCTCGATGTGGGAGATCTGGGGGTAATAATTCAGCCCGACGATTCCTATCTCCACCTTGTTGTCGTGAAACCAATTCAAGTCGTGATCGCTCATGCCGTTGCTCGTCAGGTAGGAAAAAAGCGGGTGGCGCTCGTCCACGCGGCCGGTGATGAGGTCGTAGAGAGCCGTTCGCCGGTCCGTCTTTATTCGTGCTGTTTCAACGAGCTCCCGCTCCAGGGCTTCGCACGAGACGACCCCCTCGACTTCCACGAAGACAGCCCCGGAGTCGACGCTCCTTATCTCTTGCCGGGCCCGCACGACCGCCTTTGCCAGGCTCGTAAGGATCTTCAGGAAACCGTCGTTCCCGTGAAGATAAGGGGCCCACTCCCCGTTTTCGCCGCTGAACGACGCGTTGACGACAGGTTCATTGTATGGCACGTAGGAGTGCACAAGCTGTTTGTATCTGCGCGCGAACTCCATTGCATACTCGGCGAACCTGTCAGGAAAGGAGGCGTTGAGATACTCGTTGTCCAGCCACAGGGGGGAATTGTAGTGGTTGATGTCCGCCATGAGCTTCATGCCGTTCTTTTTGACGAGGCGATCCAGCACACGGTCGATCCAGCTCCAGTCGTATTTCCCAGGCTGTGGATTTACTTTATACCAGGGGATGCTGTAGCGCATGGCATGGGCGCCGACGCTCTTTGCGAGATCGATATCCTGCTCCCAGTACTGGTAGTGTTGAGCCAGCTCATACTCGTCGAGCGGGCGCTCGTTGACATGCCGTGCCTGCGGAAGAAAAGCGCTTTCAACCGCGGTGATCCAGAGAAAATCCTTGTCCATCAAAGTGCCTCCCAAACTGACATATGGCGTTCCCGCCGTTCCTCACATCTTCAGGCCGCCCGTGATCAACCCTGCTGCAATCTGCTTCCGTAGAACGGGGAACAGTACGACCATGGGAAGCACGGACAGCAGGGAACCCATCATGATGAACGGGTAGGGCGGAATCTTGTTGGTGGATGCGGAGATAGTCGATACCCAGATGTTTATTCCGAGCGTAAGGGGCAGGAGATTCGGGTCGCTCACGACCAGCAGCGGCAGGAAAAAGTTGTTCCAGGCGCCGATGAACGCGATGAGAAAAAGGGTCAGGAGACCCGGCCGTATGATCGGCATGGCGATCCGCAGGAAGATCTGAAACTCGGATGCACCATCCACCCGCCCGGAATTGATGAGCTCGGTCGGCATCGATTCCCCTATGTAGACATTCATGAAGTAGACGCCGAACGGGCTTATCAGCAGGGGGACGATGACTGCGAAATAGGTGTTGACCATGCCGCTTGCGCGCACCAGGAGGAAAATGGGGACGCTGAGGGCAGCTCCCGGGACGAGAAGGGAAATGAGGACGAGCATGAACGCGGTCTGCTTGAACACGAAGTTGTACTTCGCCAGCGCATAGCCGGCAAGCGCGCTGATCAGGGTCGCGCCGGAGGCCACCGCGGTCGAGTACACGATCGAGTTCAGGTACCAGCGCCAGTACAGACCATTGTTCTCCAGCGTCAGGTCCCGGAGGTTGTTCCAGAAGTGAACCTCTTTCGCCAGCCCCAGCATGGGAGTGGAGAAAAGCTCTGTCGTCGACTTGGTGGATGCCACGAGCAGCCACAACAACGGAAAGAGAAAGTAAGCGCCCAGAAGCAGCATGAAGATCATGACCCCCACGCCTGAGACGATACGCCCCGACCCCTGACCCCGGCGGTGATGGTACCTCTGCAATTGCGTGGTGCTGGAGGCGACGGGTTTGGTACTCATGGAGCTGAGCCGCTCCTCATGGCAGGGGAAGGACGCCGAAAGCGGACAACGCCGGTCAGGAACAGGAAAAGAAGAGAAGCGGCAAGAGTGATCAGCGCCAGGGAAAAGGACAGTGTCGCGGAATAGTGGAAATTGCTGAACCTGAAAGCCATGTTGTAGATGTAGAGGTTCGGCGTATAGCTCGACGGAATTGTCGTCAGGCTGCCTAGCAGAAGAGGCTCGTTGAACAGCTGCAAGGACCCGATCATCGACAGTACGGAGGTGAAGACGATGATCGACCGCAGGAGAGGAATCTTGATGCGGAGGGCAGTTTGTATCTCGCTGCACCCATCGATCTTTGCGGCGTCGTAGATTTCAAGGGGAAGCGCGGTCAATCCCGCAAAATAAAGGGTCATGTTGTACCCTGTCCACTCCCAGGTGGCAATGTTCAGTATTCCGTACAGCAGGTTCCTGGTATTGAGCAGGTCGACCGGCTTGCCGCCGCGCAAACTGGCCACGAGCTTCAGGATGGGGTCAAGCTGTGGAGAATAGAGAAATCCCCACATGATCGTCGCGATCACGCCCGGCACCGCATAGGGAAGGAAGTAGATCAGGCGGAAGAGCGCCTTCCCCTTCACGGCAGGGCTGTCCAGAAGCAGGGCCAGAACCAACGCAACCAGCAGAATTGTCACTGCCTGCATGAGGGCAAACGCAACGACGAGGGCGATCGAGCTCCAGAAGGCCTTGTCATGGAGCGCCTGGATGTAATTCTGGAGACCGACAAAAAAAGTTTCTCCGGCCTGGCTGGCAAAGAGGCTCAGGTAGAAAGCGTAGCAGAGAGAATAAACGAAGAAGACGACATAAAGGAGAAAAAAGGGTGAAAGCATGAGATAGGGCACCGCGCGGTTTCGCTTCATCTTTTCTCTTCCCTGATGTTGAAAGTGCGCCGCCGATCGTCGAATCCCGACCGGCGGCGCAACGCACAATCGCAGGAGATTACTGAACCACCTTGAATCCTTGTGCCTTGGCGAATTCCACGGTGTTCTTCTGGACGTTGGCAAGGGTTTCCGTGACCGTCTGCCCGCCATTGAACAGCTTGGTGAACTCGACCGTCAGCTCGTTGTACACGAAGCTCGACCACGGACTGAACTGGAACGATTTGTCCACCAGCGGATTCAGGCTCTCGAAGAGGAGGTTGGGCTGCGTGCCGCCGAGGAAGGCGTTCTTCGCGGCAAAGGAGTCGATTTTGCTGTAGTGGATCGCTGCCGGGAAAAGACCGCACCCTCCCAGGTTCTGATCGGTGGCGGAAAGCTCGACTCCCTCTTTGCTGAGGTCGAGCCAGGCAGCAAGAAGCGCCGCGGCGTCCGGGTTCTTCGACTGCTTGGGAACGGCGTTCGTGGAGCCACCCCAGTTGGAGTTGATCGGATGCTTGGCGTCCCACAGGGGCATTGCCGCCGCCCTCCACTGCTGGGCCTTGTCTTTGATATAAGGCTCCATCTCGTACGCGGGGGACCACGACGCGCCCAGGAGTGTTGCATACTTGCCTGCGGCAATGTCCGCCGTCCACTCAGGAGTCCAGCCGCCCTGAACGCGCGCAAGGCCCTTCTTGACCAGGTTGTCCCAGTAGGTGGCGAACTTCATGGCCTCCGGTGAGGTGAAATTGATCACCCAGCCCTGCGGGGTGTCTTTGAAAGGAAATACACCGGCCTGCCACATGGCTGCGGTGATCCATCCGCCGTCGTTGATATTGAAGAAGGTCATTGAAACATTCGGATCCGCCGCGTGGAGCTTTGCGGCGGCCGTCGCGTACTCGTCCCATGTCTTGGGCACCGCAATACTGTACTTGTCGAAGAGATCCTTTCGGTAGAACACGCCCATGGGGCCGATGTCTTCGGGTATTGCATAGAGCTTTCCCCGGTAGTTGACCTGCGACCAGACCCACTCCGGATAGAGCGGCGCGTACCCGGCACCATACTTGGTGAGGTCGGTGAGCCCTCCGGTGTTGATGAATTGGGGAAGGAACTGGAGCTCGATGAGAACGACGTCCGGCGCGCCGACGCCCGCCTGGATGGCGGTCACCAGCTTGGTGTATTGTGGCTGCCCCTGTCCCACGTTCGAAGCGTTTACCGTGATACTGGGATACGCCTTGGTGAACAACGCGGCCCATTTGTCCGCGTTGGTAATCCAGGTCCAGAACGTCAGCTTGGTCTGCTTTGTGTATGCAGGCCAGACCGGCTCGACGAACCCTGAAGGACTCGTCTTGAACTGGATTTTCTGGGCAAAGGCCGTGCCAGCGGTCAAGGCGACCAGAAGCACGGACCACAACAAAACTCGCATCAGATGCCTGAAGCTCATCAAAATCCTCCTTCGAGCACTTGCTCGCATCATGATTGTAAGCCCGCTCCTTCCACGTGTCAATCTTCCGCATCGTTGCTGCGGCCGTGCGTCCGGGCAGCTTGCTGCGGAAGGAATGCGCTTTCAACCGCGGTGATCCAGAGAGTTTCGATCGCGACCAATCTACGGAATCACCTCCACCGTATATTCAAGCGGGGGTAACAGATGAAGCTGAATGAAATCACGGGACGAGGGTCACGCCTGTTGGGATTCCTGGCAATTCTGCTCATGGCGTTCCTCGCCGTATCGTGTTCAAATACGACGTATACCAGCGGCGGGATGGGTTCAGGAAGCAATAGTATCCCGAGTCCTCCAGCCGGAGGTCCGCCCTATAAGGTGACGTACTTCAACTTCACCGTGAATACATATGGGAACCCTCCGGTGGATAACACTGCATATGCCGCCAACGCCCTGGTCACGGTCCTCGGCAATGTCGGAGCTCCCCCGCTCACCTGGACGGGATTCATGTTTACGGGGTGGAACACAATGCAAACGATGGCCAACAATCTTGACGGTGGGAATGGCGGCACTTCCTATGTCGCGGGCAACCAATTCCACATCAATTCAAACGTGTATCTCTTCGGGGTTTGGCAATGACATAATAGAAAATCGGGGCTGGACGGATTTGAACCTCCGACCCCTTGGAATTTGAACGCGCAGAGTCGTTCCGCAGTCTCCTGTTGCGCTACGCCCTGACCTGTCTTCGTCAGGGCGGCTCACACTCGATCAGTTGCGAGCATGTGGGGGCACTCGCCGTGGGAGTTCGCCTGATGCCCCTTCCTCGGGCGACCGGTGATACTGCCATCTTCGCCACTCAAAGCAGCGGTCGCCGTGCCTGAGCGTCGATCCCGCCTCGTCGACCTTCGCTCGACACACGTATATGCGGACTTGCGGAGACACGCGTGTCGAAGATACGCTGAAACGAGCCGAGGGAAAAAGATGCGAAGGTCTGCTGCATGCGTTGCGATAGTTGTTGCCACAACTCTGCTCGCGGTGATTGGATGCGCAAGCCGTGGACAGACGGGCTACGGCCCGCTCACTTTGTACGCGCCTGCCACGGGCAATCCAATGCCGGGTGCTCTTTACGCGCGCGCGATTCAGCTCCGCGGCAACGGTTCGTACCACAATCGGATGTACGCGACTTTCGAATGCTACGTGAATGGAAGGCCGGCGTTCCCCATCTATGAAAGCAAAGACTCCGGAAAAAAGTGGAAAAAGATCTCCGACGTCACGGACCAAGTCAACGGATGGGGCATGCGCTATCAGCCATTCCTTTACGAACTGCCCGCGGCCGTTGGAAATCTGTCGGCGGGGACCGTGCTCTGCGCGGGCAATTCAATTCCCTCGGATTTGTCCGAGACCAAAATCGACATCTACAAGAGCACCGATGCCCTGAGAACCTGGACCTTTGTGAGCTCTGTCGCCAGCGGCGGTCGGGCTGATCCCTCCGGTGATTTCGATCCGGTCTGGGAACCTTTTCTGATGGTCGCCAATGACAGGCTGATTTGCTACTACTCTGATGAGACCGATCCGTCTTATAGCCAGAAGCTCGTGCACAAGACCTCCGCCGACGGCGTGTCCTGGAGCGCGGCTGTAAATGATGTCGCCTTGTCTGCGCGAAGATTGCGTCCCGGTATGGCAACCGTCGCACAGATGGCCGACGGAAATTACATCATGACCTACGAGGTAGTGGACACGGGCAAGTCGTACTTCAAGACCTCAGCCAACCCGGAGAGCTGGACGCCCGCGGACGAGGGAACGGCATTTGGGAACGGTGGGGCGCCCTATGTTGCCGTGATGGCTGACGGCAAGATCGTCGCCACTTCCTATGGCAGTGACACCATCTACGAAAACACCGGCAACGGAACGGGGAGTTGGACCCGGGCAGCTGGGACCATCGGGCGAGGATACTCGCGCGCCCTGGTGCCCCTGGCTAGCGGGCGGCTCTTCGTCATCTCCGGTGGAGACATCGGCGTTTACAAAAATCTCGTCACCTACGGCGACATGGCTCCGTAGGACAAGGTAGTGGATCGGTGCGTGATCCTTTAAACTGCACAGACCGAGGCCTGCAAAGGAGCGTCGCGCTCCGGGCACCGCACCCTCATGGGGCGCATACCTCGCGGAGAAGACGGCCTGGTCGACATCGTGGAAGTGAGGAATGACATGACGGACATGGACCGAATCATGCGCGCCGCTCCGGACGTGCGCGGCCTGTTTGACCTGTCGGGGAAGGTCGCCCTGGTGGTCGGCGGAACGAAGGGACTGGGCCAGGCGATGGCCTTCGCCCTCGGCGGCGCCGGCGCTGACGTCTGCGTGATTGGACGCGGCCCGGCGGGCTTGCGGGAAACCGCGGAGGCCATCGGTTCCCTGGGCAGAAGAGGCAAAGCCATTGCCGCGGACGTCACGGTGGAGAAAAACGTTGCGGATGCGCTGAAACAGATCCTCGCGGAGCTCGGCAGGATCGACATCCTTGTCAACAGTCAGGGCACGGTACACCTGGCCCCCACCGAAGAGTTCGACACCGATAAATGGGACCAGGTTATGAGCGTGAACCTCCGGTCGGTGTTCCTCTGCTGCAAACATTTCGGCAGCGCCATGCTCCGTCAGGGCAAGGGCAAGATCATCAACATCTCCTCCGTAAGGGGATTCCAAGGAAGGGCGAAGGACCCCGCCTACGCGCCGAGCAAGGGAGCCGTCAACCAACTCACCCGGTCTCTCGCCATAGAGTGGGGCCCGCGAGGCGTGAACGTGAACGGCATTGCGCCGGCTTTCACCGTGACGAGCATCTCCGAGGAGTTCCTGAGCAACACCGCCAACCGGGACTGGGTGCTGAGCCGCATCCCGATGAAACGGCTGGGACAGCTGGAAGACATCATGGGCCCGGTGCTGTTCCTCGCATCCCCGGCATCCGACTTCGTGCACGGACACACGCTCCCCGTGGACGGGGGATGGCTTTCGGCATGATGGCCTTCAGCATGAGACGCGTCAGCGCGGCGGGACGCCGCAGGAGGGAGTGAGGGCGATGGTGAAGATGAGGGTGTACGTGGGCACGTACACGGATCCCATCCTGTTCGGGACCGGGGAGACCTTTCAGGGAAAGGGCAAGGGGATCTACTGCTACGATCTGGATCCGTCAACAGGTCAGTTAGCACACACCGGAACGACGACCGGCGTGACCAACCCCTCCTATCTTACCCTCGATCCCGCGCAGCGCTTCCTGTACGCGGTCAACGAGCTCAAGACGTTCGAAAACGAGGCTACCGGCACCCTCAGCTCATTTTCGGTGGATTCCGCCACAGGGGGGTTGACCTTTATCAACAAGAAGCCGACCAGAGGCACCGACCCCTGCCACGTCATCATGTCCATGGACGGACGCCTCGTGTTTGCGGCCAACTTCATGAGCGGCAGCGTGTGCGTCTTCTCCGTGGCCCGGGACGGCAGCCTGGAAAAGGCGAGCGACTTCGTCCAGCACGTCGGGTCGAGCGTGGATCCGAAGCGGCAGAAGGGCCCGCACGCCCACTCCACCGTCCTCGATCCCACAGGCATTTTCGCCCTGGTGCCGGACCTCGGCCTGGACAAGGTCGTGGTCTACCGAGTCGACGCAGAGCACGGCAAGCTGAAGCCCGCCAGCCACCCCTGGACGGCGTCGAAACCCGGAGCGGGACCCCGCCACGTTGCCTTCCACCCCAACGGCAGGTTCGTGTATCTCATCAATGAGCTGGACTGCACGATCGCCGCGTATTCCTTCAACGCGATAACCGCCGAGATGAAAGAGCTGCAGATCGTTCCCACTCTTCCGGCCGGCTACAGCGGGCCGAACTCCTGCGCCGACCTGCAGATCACTCCCTCCGGCGCCTGGCTCTACGGCTCCAACCGCGGGCATGACAGTATTGTGATCTACAAGGTCAACGGGCAGACCGGAAAACTCGATTATGTCGGGCACGAACCCACGCAGGGCAAGAATCCAAGAAGCTTCGGCATTGACCCGACGGGGACCTTCCTGATCGCGGCCAACCAGAGCTCGAGCAACCTCGTTCCTTTCCGAATGAACCCGAAGACGGGCGGCCTCCAGGCCACCGGCACCGTCGTCGAAGTGCCGACGCCGGTGTGTGTCAAGATCATTGCTCCGTAGAAGGATACACCGTGAAGTGTGATGCTCTACGCAAGGCCTACCTGCCCGGGTGTCAGTCCCGTGTCAGTGCAGCCTTTGTCGTTGAGTGTTTATGATCGGTCGAATCGCCAGCCCGTTGACTGAAAAGAAAATCGGGCTGGGCGGATTTGAATCGCCGACCCCTTGCACCCCAG
>CAYTGX010000122.1:0-11387 GCA_964437385.1 uncultured Spirochaetaceae bacterium | reverse complement strand
AGCCACCTCTCGGACTTGAACCGAGAACCTCGAGATTACAAATCACGTGCTCTGCCAGTTGAGCTAAGGTGGCGTTAAGTCCTTATTCTGTATAGTTTTACTTATCTCTCAGCAGTCTCATATCAGCTTGCTACCTCGGGAGAAACAGTATCTTCACTCTTTTCTGGTGTCAAGGGACGGAATCAAACCCCACCGACAGCTCGTGCGAGTCTTTTCAGAGGAGCGCGATAAGGCCGTGAGCTGAGATCAGCTCGTCTGCGGGAAGAAGCTCGTGACAGTTTTGACGTCCAGCTTTAGCTGCAACGCGATCTGAGGAATGCTGATCCCCTGCTGTCGAAGAAGCTGTGCCTGCGCCTGCTGCGACAGTTCTACGGTATCGGTCTTGGGGGGTAAGTCAGCCTTGACCGGCGTGGCTTCCGGTTGCGCAGGCTGCTCTATCGGTGCCTGACTCGGGGTGGAGATTCTGTTCACTGTTGGGTTATTGGATGAGATCGGATCGACCATGGCCCGCCTCCGTGGCGCAGTTCAGCGCCGAGTCTCCCCTCCCTGTCTCCAATGTCGCGTGCGGCGAGCCGAAAATCAAGCAGACGTGCCCTGGTCGCTAACGGGGCATCGCCTGCGAGGCACCGCGCCGCCCTCAGGCCTGCCGCTATGCCAGCACCGGGGGAAAGTCAAGAGAGTCGAATATGTTGCCGTGCGAATAGGTGAGCACTTCCGTGTAGTCTCGAAAGACCGCCACGGTGTGCTCGAACTGGGCGGAAAGGCTGCCGTCCGCGGTTACAAGGGTCCAGCCGTCAATGGACAGCCGCACGTCCCTGCCTCCCAGGTTGAGCATCGGTTCAATCGTAAAGACCATTCCCGGCACAATGCGCAGCCCCGTGTCGGCGGTGCCGAAGTTGAGCACCATCGGATCCTCGTGCATTGCCCTGCCGATGCCATGGCCGACGTAATCCTCGATCACCGAGCACCCGAATCTCCTGGCGGCTTCCTGGATGGCAGCCCCCACGTCACCGATCCTGTTGCCGGCAACCGCGGCGCGGATTCCGGCAAGGCTGGCCCTCCAGGATGCCTTCTGGAGCCGGCGGCAATCAGGGGTGGCTTCTCCCACGAGGAAGGTCCATGCGGCGTCCCCGTGCCACCCTTCCACGCTCACGGTAATATCGATCGAAAGAATGTCCCCGGATTCCAGCTCCCTGTTCGAGGGTATGCCGTGCGCCGCTACATTGTTCACAGAGGCGCAGATGCACCCTGGAAAGCCCTTGTACCCGCGAAGGGCGGGCACCGCGCCGCATTCGTCCAGGAACCTGCCCGCCAGCCTGTCCAGCTCAACGGTTGAAATGCCCGGACGGACGCAGGGGGCAAGATAGCGGAGACTCTTTTCCGCAACCCGGCACGCCCTGCGAATCCTGGCAACATCCACCGAGGTCTTGAGGCTTATCTCCGCGTCCATACGTCTTCCGCAGCCCTTTCATAGAGAGGCCCATAGCCGCGCGCAAGCACCCGGTCCCACGTGTGAGCAGAGAAGATTTCGCCGAAGGCCGTCCTGCGGATCTGCTCGAGCAGCTGCGGGTTCTCCAGGAAGAGCGCAGCGGACCTGTCCACGGCCGCGGCGAGTGCCGGGCCGCTCTGCTCGTCGTAGGAGAACCCGGTCTCCCCGTCCCGTACCTTTACCAGCCCGCCCACCCGATGCACGATGGGGATACTCCCCATGAGCTGCGCGATGAAATCCGTGAGCCCGCACGGCTCATATGTCGAGGGCACAAGCAGGAAATCGCTTGCTGCGTATATCAGGGTTGCAAGGCGCGGGTCATAGCGCTTGACGAATACCAGCCGGCCGCGGGAAGAGGCGTCCGAGGCCAGCCAGGAGAGCATGGCCTCCTTTTCCTTTTCCCCTTCTCCCAGCACCACGAACCAACAATCGCTTCCGTCGGAAAGAAGCTTTTGAATGGCCTGGAAGAGCACATCGATCCCCTTCTGCCCTGTCAGCCGCCCCACGAAAGCATAGAGCGGTCTCTCAGCGGATTGGGAGGCATTGCTCATCCCCAGGGCTGCGGTCAGCTCCTTTCTGCAGGCCCTTTTTCCCTCGAGGTCACCGGTGAGAGGATCAAAGCGATACCGAAGGCCGGTCTTTTCAGGATAACGCGGATCCCACGGTCCGGGATCCACCCCGTTTGTGATGCCGTCCAGGGGGATTCCCTTTTCCCGCAGAGCGCGGCCCAGCCCTCCGCTCATTTCCTGGCCGCGTTCGTCCAGGAGCTCAATTGCATATTGCTCAGAAACAGTCACGAGGGGGGCGTAAGAGCCGGCAAGGAGGATGGGATCCACCGTATCCTTGATCAGGCCCTTCTCCAGCACTCTGTCCGGAAGGCCGGTGAGAAGGCGGGCAAACCCTTTATCCCACACCTCCTGGTGATACCCCTCGCCCGCATTGTGGATCGTGAGCAGCGTGCCCGCGCCGGCAAGTGGCTCCGCGTAGCGCGGGTCTTCACGCACCAATGCCGGCAGAAAGGCGGTGTGACCGTCATGGCAGTGGAAAACCTGCGGCAATTCTTCGAGGGCAATCGCTGTCTCGAGGGCCGCCTTCTGGAGGACCAGGTTCATCTGGTGAAAATCCCAGTGACCGGTCCCTTTTTTCCGCAGATGATTGCCTGCTTCGTCTTCAGCAGTGTACACGTACACATTCCGTTTGTCGGCAAATCGCGGGGCCTGGACAAACAGGAGACGGACTCCCTCCAGGCGGGCGGCGAAGATTCTTATCGTTTCTTCAAAAAAAGCATTCGACCGGTCCTGGTCTGGCATGGCGAGGGTAAAGGAGGCAATCGGCTCTCCGCTCGTGAGCTCGTCCGGCAGGAACCCATACTGGGGTATCACGACGCTCGTTTCCGCCCCGGCCCGCGCATGGGCCTCGGCAAGGCCCCGCACAACATCCTTGACCCCGCCGGCCTCGGCCACCCCCGCATATTCCCTGGCCACGTGCCACACGGAGACTGGCTTGCTCATTTTCTGTTTCCGCGGCCGAGGTCCGCTCGAAGCGCCTCGGCGCCGTCCAGGTAGACGGGAACCGTGGCATTGCGCTCCGGCGACTCGAACGTGACCAGCACGCGAATGACCCGCTCCATGCCCCCGTCCACGCGGGGCTCCTGCGTGCAGAAAAGCGGGGTGCTGGCGAATCCTACCGTGCGAATGCTCGTGGCAGGATTCGCCGCTCTCAGGTCCTCCGTAACGGAGAATATGATGCTGACGATCTGCTGTTCTTCAATGGCGTTTGCCCGCAGAACTTCTTTGACGAGCTTCACCGTGCTGTTTTCGATGGCACGCCGGGAGTTCTCCACGACCTGGATCGCGCCCCTCACCGCCCTGGTCATGCCCCTGCCCTTCCAATCGAAAGTCGGTTCCGCATCATATGACGCGTTCCAGTATTTCCATCCGCTCGTCCCTGGAAAGCTCTCGCGGATTGTTCCGCATGCTCGTGCCGGTGGATTTCTCCGCGAGCTCCGCGATTCTTCCGGCGGGAATCTTGAACCGCCGCAGATCGGGGGGCAGACCGTAGGCCGCGAGCAGTTCCTTTACCTGCTCACCGAGCCAGGTCACGGTATCCGCGCCTGAAATAGGTGCACCACTCCTGTCTGCCAGACGGGCAAGTGCGCCCCGTATCAATTGCGCATTGGCGGCAAGAACGTGGGGCAGGAAGACGGCGCAGGCCAGACCGTGGGGGATATCGAACAGGCCTCCCACTGCTGCCGCAAACCCGTGCGCGGCACCAAGTCCCCCGTTTGCCAGTGCGATGCCGCTCACCAGGGCTCCGAATGAAGCCTGCGAGCGCAGGGTGGGGTCCGCGGGATTCTGCGGAAGCTTGACCAGGGCATCCAGCATCGGCATGAATGCGCCTTCAACGATCGACTGCACGTACGGGTTGGTTCCGCGCGACACATAGGCCTCTACGAGCTGGGTCAGAGCGTCCAGTCCGGAGGCGCCCGTGGTTGCGAGGGGGAGAGAGAAAGTAAGTTGGGGATCCACGATGACGGCTTTTGCGAGCAGGAAGGGAGAGCGCATGCTTCTCTTCACGCCCTGGGCCTCGGACTTGACCACGGCGTTCTTGGTCACCTCTGCACCTGTTCCCGCCGTCGTGGGCACCGCCACCCAGGGGATCCCCGGGCCGGGAACCGGCACGGCGCCCTCCATCCCTTCGAGGTAGTGCTCGGCAGGTGCAGGAAAGCGCACAAGCGCCGAAAGTGCCTTTGCCGTGTCGAGGACCGAACCCCCGCCGACAGCCACCAGGACCTCAGGTCTGAATCCGGCCGCCTGGGCAGCCGCTGCAGTGAGCGAACGGGCGCTCGGCTCCCCTTCCTCGCAGCAGAGCCGACCCACCGCGCAGCCGCGCAGCGCTTCTGCAAAGCGTTCCTGCCAGCCTGATTCGGAAAACCATCGCCTGCCCGACACAACAAGGACCCTGACCGCCGGGCCGCCGACCACCCTGGGAAGCTTGTCAATCGCACCTATGCCGAAATGTATGGCGGCGGGGGTCTCGAGGTCGAAGGGAACCATGGCGGAGAGTATACCCACTTTTCAGGATTGCAGCCATTGCTGCACGTAGCTGAGAGCCACCAGGAGTCCGGCGCAGCAGACGAAGGAGAGAATCAGCAGGATCCACCGAAGGAGGGACCGGCGGTGTTCGTGCTTGTTGCGGTACACCAGGAATCCCGCAAGCCACACGCCGCACGCCAATTGCAGGCCCAGGGACACGTGCAGAAGAGAGAGAAGGAATATCTGGGTGGAGTCGAGAAAATCCTGGTAGTTGCCTATCAGGTAAAAGAAGAGCAGGAGAATCGAAACGATGAAGAAGAATGCCACGGCCCGGCCTGTAAAACTGGACAGCCGCGAGAGAAAGAGATATGCTTTCATGCGAAGCATAGTGATAGTATAGAACAGTACAGGACGGACGGGAAAGGGTATTGCGCAATCACTGGTACATTCCGGCGGCGTTTCTCGTAGTGCTGATCGTGGTTGGTTTTTTCGCCGGATGGCTTCAGCTCTCCCTCGGCCCGGACGCATGGGGAGTGGTATTCATCCGCTCCCGCGGCTTCGAAAAAGCCGCCATAGACCCCGCCGGATTTTCGTGGCGCCTTCAGCGCCTCCTGCCCCGCTCCCTCACGCTCTACAGCATTCCCGTTACCACCGAGCGCGCCGATCTGACCGTGCGGGAAACCCTGCCGTCCGCGGACGCATATTCCTCCCTCGTCCCTGAAAAACCGGACTTCACGATCGAGTTCACCATTTCGGTGTCCTACAGGATACGACCGGACGCTCTCCCTGAGCTGGTGGAGAAGGAGGGGCTGCGGCAGGAGACGATTGCCGGCTGGCACCAGCAACTCCGGACTGAGCTGCAGCGGCAGGCGGTCGATATATCATTGCGCATTGCCGGAAGCGGGGATGGCAGCGGACAGGCAGACAGCATTTCCGGTGCGGCGGATTTTGCCGACGCGGTGAGCCGGGAGCTCCCGTCAAAATTCCCGCAGATTCAATTCATCTCTCTCGCCTCCGCGGTCCTCCGCATGCCGGACCCGGAGCTCTATGCAAAACTGAAGAGCGCATATCTCAGCCTGGTACAGTTGAAGCAAACCGCCCTTTCTGGAATGGCCCCGCGGCTGGCGGCGGAGGAGGCCGCGCAGAAAAGCGCCCTCCAGCGCCAGGAAACGAACCTTGCTCTTCTTACTCGCTATGGCGAACTGCTGAGCAAGTACCCTTCCCTCATCAAGTTCCTTTTCCTGGTCAAAGCGGAAAACCTGACAGCCAAGGATCTGCAGACCCTCGACATGCTGGACAAGCTCCCGGCCGTGGAGTAGCCGCGTGGAAGAAGGGGGGTATTTCTTCAACTTCGACAAAATGGCCTACGTGAAAGGCCGGCAGCCGCCGGGCTGCATCTTCTGCCTGACGCGGGACCAGAGTTCCGACGTTGCAGACCTGAGTATCTGGCGGGACGAGCTGTTCATTGCCTCAGTCAATCTCTACCCGTACAACCCCGGCCATCTTCTCCTCTATCCGCTGCGCCATGTCGAAGACGTCCGTGAGCTTACCTCGGTGGAAGAGCAGAGACTGTGGCAGCTGCAGCGCTGGCTTCTGGGCCTGCTGGACGCGACCTGTGCGCCGCACGCCTACAACATCGGCTACAACATGGGCGCGGCCGCCGGTGCATCGATAAGTCATTTGCACTTGCACATCATACCGCGCTATCCCCGGGAGACGGGGATCGCAGACCTTATTGCGGGGCGGCGCGTTCTGGTCGAGGACCCGCGTGAAACCACGCGCCGTCTGCGGGAGCGGGTGTCTCAGGAGCCTTTCTCGAACTCCAGCAGCTGATCGAGCAGACGAAGAAACGCCCCGAGGGCCTCCGCGCGCGCGTTCAGGATCTGACCGAGGGTCTGATTCCTCCCCTTGTACATGTGCAGCGTTTTCATGAGCGAGCGGGTGTTCTCGAATGTGCTCGTGCGGATTTCGTCGAATATCCTCCGTATGCCGGTAAAGTACTCGCGGGCCTTGTCGATCAAGTCTCTGGCCTCGCGGTCTTTCTGCATGACAAACACGCGGTAGCTCTTCTGCAGAAGCAGGTCCGTGGCGACGCTGAAGCGGTACCTCCCGAGCTGTTTGCCGTCTTCTTCGTCCGGAGAAAGGGATTGATCGAAGAGCACAATACGGGCTTCAAGATCCTCGAGGCCTGATACGTTCTGCGTGAGCCGGTTCTGCAGTATCCGGTTGCTGGCGAGCGCCGTGCCCGCTACGATCTGCGCCGCTTCCTGCACAGATCCCTTGAACTGCTGGAGAATGTAGTTGTACACGACGGACAGGCTTCTGATACCCGTGAAATACGGGAGATCGAGCTTGCGGAAATTGAAGTCCGGATTTTCCCTGTAGTAATTGAACTCCACAAGACGCTGGCCCTTCAGGACGTCCCGGACTTTCCTGTCGATCACCCTCTCCTTGATCGAGCCCAGCCTTCCTTCGAGCTCCTGACCGAGACGGAGCTTGAGAGCGGAGAAATAAAGGCTTCTCAGGTAGAGCCGCGGGGGATTGAACACGAGCTGAAACCAGGGATCGCCGCGGAAATAGCGGAGGAGGTCCAGGAGGGGTACAGCGGCCTCGAATGAATCTATCTCCTTGGCCAGAAGGGTGACATCAGTCCGCAGGCGCGTGAGCTCCGGCTCGATCCGTGCCACGTCCGTTCCCTCCCCCGGCTTCATCCCCGCGCGTACCAGCATGTAGTACGCGACAGGCTCGTCGGCGTACAGGTATTCAGGCGCGGAAAGCCGGAAAAGGCTGAATGCCACGTGAAGCTTTTCCAGGAGATCCAGCATGAGCATGACCGGCGCATGTTCGAACACCGGCTCCGGGGCCTCCACCGTGTCCATCAGCGTGTGATTGAAGTAGCGGAAAAAGGCCGAAAACGGGAAGGAGACGAGGCGGTCCAGATAGAGGTGGAGTTTTGACTGCTCTTCGAGCTGCAGAATGAAGCTCTCCGGAATCGAGCGTACATACTCGTTGAGACGAAGAGCCAGCTTCTTCTTTATTTCCTCGGTCTGGCTTGTCTGGGCGAAAATATCCTCCATTTCCTCGATTCCAATGAACTCGTAGACCGTGCTCTTGGCGTCCGCCCACCGTTGCTCCACGTACCAGGCGTACGCACCACCCTTCACCGCCTTGTCCGTACCCAGCGCATGATAGATGCCGGCAAGCGCCTGAACTTTGACGTATACGTCATAAAGTTTTCTGGCGAATTTGGGAGCAAGGTCCCGTGTCTCGAATCCGGCAATCCCGGGGCTCACGGCCCTGATGTGCGATTTGAGAGTGCGCAGGCGGATGTCAAGGTAGACTTCCTCCCGGGGCCTTCCCGAAAGGAATGTCCTCAGCCACAGCAGAAAGCGGATCCATGCTGTGGCCTTATTTATCTCATAGGTGATGATCTTTTCCCGTTCGTCAGGCTTCAGCTCGACGGGAACAGCCTCCTCCCCTTCGTCACGCTCCATGCGTTTCCCGATGCGCTCGAGAAGCTCTTTTCTCTCCTTTTCAGGCAGCTCCAGGGAAAGCTCTTCGAGACGGGTTTTTTCCAGCATCATAGGTCCTTGTCATTGAACGCGATGCGGTGTCCTGCGTCGCTGAGAAGGGATCGTATCACGAGGAGTCTGCCGACACCGACCGTGATACGGACACGGGCGGCGATTGCGCGGTTGCTGATTCCCCCAAAGCCGCGCCGGAACACCAGCCCGTCAAGCGGCCACTGCAGGCCCTCCGAGCGCATCCTGGCTGCACGCCTGCCGATCGGGAAGATCGAAACCGTGCATCCCTGCCAGCCGCCGAACTGCGCCTCGCGCTCGACGAGGCGCACTTCTTCGTAGTCCGTCAACCAGCGCGCAGGCGGCGCTGCGCGGTCGAAAAGCGCGGCGATCCCGAGAAGGTGGTCGATCCTTCCGCTTCCCCCCCCGGCAAGTGTGATATCCAGGCACCCCCGCTCCTTCATGATGCGAAGCCCTATTTCAGTGTCGGTCTCATCCTTGTCCCGGGGGAATGTGAGGACGTGCGAGGGGGGGAACCGGTCCAGAAGCGAAACATTGGACAGTGAGTCCATATCACCGACGACAAGGTCCGGGGAGAGACCCGCGGCGAGTGCCGGCTCGAGACCCGAGTCCGCCGCCACGATCAGGTCCATGCCCCGCGCCACAAGGGCCAGGGCGTCCTTCCCCGGACCCGCGCCGCCGATCAGCAACAACCCCCGTTTCACGCCCCGCTCCGCCCCGGCTGCACGACCCATTGGGTCACAGTAACCGTTTCTGTTTCCCTGCGCAACGATGCAAATCCGCCGGAGGCGGCGCGCGGAAGTCACGAAAACCCTCAAGGAGTTTTGTAATCTGTCGAACATTGAAAGTGAATCAGACCCGGACAAGGAAGTCCGGCATACACGTTCAAGGAGGATTCGATGATCATCAATCACAACATGAGCGCCATCTTCAGCGAACGGAACCTCAAGTTCAACGGGATAGCGTCGGACAAGGACATGGAGAAGCTGTCCTCGGGACTGAGGATAAACCGCGCGGGTGATGACGCGTCGGGGCTGGCCGTGTCCGAAAAGATGCGGTCGCAGATCCGGGGCCTGCGGCAGGCAGAGGCCAACTCGCAGAACGGCATCTCGTTCATCCAGACTGCCGAAGGATATCTCCAGGAAAGCCAGGATATCCTGCAGAGGATGCGTGAACTGGCCGTCCAGGCTTCCAACGGCATCTACTCGAACGAGGACCGGATGCAGATCCAGGTCGAAGTGTCTCAGCTTGTCAGCGAGGTCAATCGGATCGCCTCTCACGCGCAATTCAACGGGATGAACATGCTCACCGGCAGGTTTGCGAGGGCGACGGGAGAGAACGTAATCACCGCCAGCATGTGGCTGCACATCGGAGCCAACATGGACCAGCGGGTTCGCGTGATCATCGGCACGATGACCTCACAGGGTCTCGGCATACAGGGCACCAGCGGGACGCCCAACTCGGCGACCTTCATCTCCCTGTCCTCCCCTGACCACGCCAACGCGGCCATTGGCGTCCTGGACCACGCCCTGCGGCTCGTCAACAAGCAGAGGGCGGATCTCGGCGCGTACCAGAACAGGCTCGAATATGCAATGAAGGGCCTGTCGATCGGTGCAGAGAACCTGCAGGCCGCGGAGTCATTGATCCGCGACACCGATATGGCTTCTGCGATGGTGGAGTTCGTCAAGGACCAGATCCTTGTGCAGTCATCCACCGCAATGCTCGCCCAGGCCAATACACGGCCCCAGTCGGTTCTCCAGCTCTTCAAGTAGGAAAAAGCCGTTCACACGGGACCGCTTCGGCGCGCGCGTCGAGGCGGTTTTTTTTTACACAGAATGAAGGGCCTGGTTGGAAACATGCGTGTGCATTGCGCGGCGCTCATTTTGACCGCGCACTGGCTCGCTATTTCTTGACATTCCGCCGCCTGACCTTGAATACTGGTTCGCGTCATGCGCGTTCCCAGGACTGTTCGAGATCTGGCCCAGGTATTCAAGACGGCCGGCTTCCAATGCCACCTCGTCGGCGGTGCCGTCCGCGACATCCTGATGGGCCGCGCGCACTCGGACTTCGACATCGCCACTGATGCGCTTCCTGCGCAGGTGGTGTCCTTGTTCCGCAGGGTCATCCCCACGGGAATCAAGCACGGAACAGTGACGGTTCTTTTCAAGGGAATGACCTTCGAGGTAACGACCTTTCGCTCGGAGGCCGCGTACAGCGACGGAAGAAGACCTGACACCGTCGCCTTCCAGCCTTCGATATTCGACGACCTTGCGCGGCGCGACTTTACCATCAACGCAATGGCGTACGATCTGATTGCCGACCGCCTGAATGATCCCCACGAGGGAGAGAAGGATCTGCAACGCCGCCTTATTCGAGCGATCGGGGAACCGGCGGAGCGATTCAGGGAAGACGGGCTTCGCCCGCTGCGGGCGTGCCGGATCGCCGCCCAGCTCTCCTTTGACATAGACAAGCCGACGCGCGACGCAATCACCGGCGCACTGGACATACTGGCGCGCGTTTCCGCGGAAAGAGTGCGCGATGAGCTCCTCAAGACACTCCAGGCACCCGTTCCCTCGACAGGCCTCCTTCTCATGAAGGATACCGGCATCCTCGGGGTGATCCTTCCAGAGCTGCTGGAAGGTGTCGGCGTCACCCAGGGGAGCCTTCACTGCTATGATGTGTTCACCCACGCCCTTTATGCCTGCGACGCTGCGCCTTCCGAATCTTTGCTGCTTCGCATGGCTGCCCTGCTCCACGACGTTGGAAAGCCCCGCGTCCGGGCTGTGGATTCTGAAGGAAAACCCACTTTTTACGAGCACGAGCGCGTTTCGTCTGCGATGACAGAGGAGATTCTTTCACGCCTGAAGCTTCCGAATGCGGTAGTGAAGGATGTCGCGCACCTTGTGGCCCACCACATGTTCAACTACCAGGAGGAATGGTCGGATGCCGCGGTGCGCCGGCTGATCGCACGGGTCGGCGAGGCCAAAGTCAAGGACATCATCGCCCTGCGCCGGGCGGATCAGATCGGGATGTGCAGGGAGAACGCGCAGAGGTTTCCCGAGGGGCTCGCTGCCTTCGCTGCCCGGGTGTCCTCGGTGCTCGAGGCTGGACGCGCCTTCACGGTGCGCCAGATGGCCGCGGACGGGATCGACATCATGTCACGCCTTGGCCTTCCGCCCGGGCCTGAGGTGGGAATCATACTCGAAGAGCTCCTGCAGGCAGTCCTGGATGATCCCACGATGAATGAAAAAGAAAAGCTTCTTCAGGTTGCAGAAAAGTTCTACAACCAGAGACTGAAGGAGTAACTGATCCTCGCACTAA
>CAYTGX010000121.1:0-11594 GCA_964437385.1 uncultured Spirochaetaceae bacterium | reverse complement strand
ATACGTAACTTCTTCGAACAGTACCCCTCATATGCCGACGGCTATCGACTGCTCGAAAAAGCGTCAGAGTGAGCGGAAACCCCGTCAACGGACCTGCACCGGCTCCAGGCCGCGCGCACCATCTCATCCGAGAAAGGCATGCCGATAGCGAATTAGCCTTTCATTTGTCGCTTTTGCCGGTTCTGTCAACTATGCGCTTTACAGATCCTATCCCGTAGGAAATATCGAGATAGAAGAGTTGAAACAGGATCACAAAGCCAACAGCTGTAACAAACCAAAAGAACGGTGCGGGAATTCCCCAAGGTTTGCCTGTAGCTGACAACAAATTCCCTTTTTGAATCGCCGTTACTAATGCGAAGCCTGGGAAAGCTTCGATTATCAAGATGCCAACTATGCGTAGAACAATAAAACTCATTACGATAGAGGTCCGCCCGAAGCGTGAATTATGGATTGATCGTTAGAGACTGGAGAGTGGAAGACAGAGGAGTACCAGTACTTGCCACGCCAATCCAGACGGCAACTGGAGTTGATCCTGAAATTCCAGAGGCGGCACCAGCTTTTAGCTGGGCAAGAGTATAGGTATGGCCAGCAAGAATATGGGTACTGCCAGACGTAGAGTTGGGCGCCATGAAATAGAAACTCGAAGTGGAATCAACCGTGACCGAAGAGGATGAGGACGGACCGGAGGCATAGCCATCAAGTCCAGCTCCCGTGTAAGTGTTTCCACTCCACACAAAGAACTCGCCATTATTATCCATGTCAAACCAGAGGTTTACGGTGACCGGCGCAGTACCAGATACAGTAAGCGACAAGCCATTGAAGGAGGATATTGTGCCTACCGGCAGATGGATACCACTGTCTGCATAGGAGGACGAGTGAGCATTGACGCTTACCGACCCATCAGAGTTAAGAGACTGAGAGACTGTATCGCCTGAAACGGAGATGTCTTGCGGAGTTGTAGAACGAGTAAATGAGTTGTTGATATTAGAGACGTAGAAGGCGACCTCGCCAGACACATTGTAAACAGTCTTGGGCTTCTGGATAGACTGCGAGTTGGATTGCAGGCTGCAACTCAAAAGAAGGGCAGACAAGACTATAAGAAGCGACAAAACCGTAAGAATCGCTTTAGACTTCTTCATGGCTTTGGCCTCCACAAACAATACATCGCGCGCCGGCTGCGAGCACAAGTGTTAGAACGATGACTTTCCAAACTGTCTTCTTCATTTGAGCAAAGGTAGTAATAAAAATCAGGGGCTTCTGTACGGTAGCGCATCCCAAGATAAGTGTTTTGAGCCCTGGGAAATTGAGGGTGGGATGGCTCAGAGAGCGGAGGCGGATTACTCCAGTGTCACCTCGGGAAGCAGGTGTGTCAGGAGATGCCCTTGTACTTACTTGAGTTTTAGAACGGGCGATACATCCACAAATCCTATGTCTGCTCTTTGGGAATTGCGTACTCAAATAAGGCGCAAATGTGCGTCTGCATTCGGCTTTCCACGTTTCGAGCTGATGTGGGCCAAGATCTGGGAGCGCACCAACTATAAACGCATTACGTCCAACTCATCTCTGCTGCCTGAGGAGGTGAGTGGATAGCGAGTATTCGGGCATCGGCCTCATTGGAGGCAAAACATGGCTGACAAGACTTTCGGGCAAATATTCGAGGTTTGAGCAAGAGCAAAAATAGTTCTTGACAACAGGGTCTTGAGGTTTATTATGCCAGAGGGTCACGGATTCAATACCTGTGTTTCAATCAAGAAACCCCAAAGAGGAGGCGGGAATGAAGTCAAGAGTTCTGGCGATTTTGGTAGCCGCACTGTTGATTTTCAGTGCTGTGTGGGCGAGCGGAGCTGACAAGAAGCTGCGCATCGCGTACATCACGAACGGACCGTACAACTTCTGGACCTATTCCGCGGCGGCAGTGAAAGGACTGGAAAAGGACCTCAACATCGACATCGACTTCCTGGAGCCCCCGCAGGGGCTTGCCGAAGAGCAGAAGCGTTTTATCGAAACAGAGGTCGCCCGCGGCGTCGACGGGATCGCCATAAGCGTCGTTGACCCCGACAACGCGACGCCATTCCTGAACGACGTCATGAAGAAGGTGCCGATGGTCATGTTCGACAGCGACGCACCGAACAGCGATCGGCTCGCTTACGTCGGCATGAGCAACTACGCGACCGGGCGTATGGCCGGCAAGGCCGTCACGGAGGTCCTTCCCAACGGCGGCGCCTTCGCGATCATCGTCGGCCGCATGGACGCGCAGAACGCCATCGAACGGCGCCAAGGGATGATCGACGAGTTGAACGGCAAGGCCTACGCGCCGCAGTACCCCGGCGAGATGACTGCCAACACCCCCAACATCGCGATGGGCGGCGGCAAGTGGACGCTGCTCGACACGCGGACCGACGGCGGCGACCAGTCGATGGCGAAGTCCAACGCGGAAGACGCCATCCTGAAGTTCCCCCAGATGAAGCTCATGGTCGGCATGTGGAGCTACAGCTCGCCGGCCGTCCTCAGCGCGCTGTCCGACGCGAAGCTCTTCAAGAAGATGAAGATGATGGGCTTCGACATGGAGCCCGAGCTTCTCCAGGCGGTCAAGGACGGCAACGCGTACGCGGCGTTCGGGCAGGATCCCTTTCAGTACGCGGTGCAGTCCATTACGATTCTTGCGAAGGTTGCCCGCCACCAGGATGCCAAGATCCCGGCGGACAAGCTCGTGGACGTGCCGGCCATCAAGATCACGCAGAAGAACATCGACTCGGTGTGGGCGAGGTACAAGCAGCAAGTGTCCAGCGGAGCCGCGTACCTGAAGGCGACTTCCCAGAATTAGCAGGTCCGCTTTCAGACATCTGATCTGCACGAACATCTGTTTTGACGGGGAACCGGCCGGCAATCCGGCCGGTTCTCCTTTTCCATGAGCACCGGCGTGTGACGGAGCGCGATCCTCGGATTCCAGGTAGGCCCACAGTGCATGATGTCGAAGGAACAAGACACGAGAAGGGAACCTCGCCCGCCAGGGCCGGGACCCCGGGCGGTGCCGCGGAGAGCGGCGTGCGCATCCTCGAGGTCAAGGGCATCTCCAAGACCTTCCCGGGCGTCCGCGCCCTGGACGACGTGAGCATTGAGCTCCGGCGCGGGGAGGTGCTGGCCATCGTCGGCGAGAACGGGGCCGGCAAGAGCACGCTGATGAAGATCCTCGCCGGCGTCTATTTCCCCGATCACGGTGAAATCAGGCTGGACGGCCAGGCGGTGACCATCGACTCGGTGGAAAAGGCGACGGCGCTGGGAATCGCCCTGGTGCACCAGGAGCTCAATCTCTGCAACAACCTGACGGTGGCCGGGAACGTCTTCCTCGGCCGGGAGCCGAAAAGAAAAGGTCTGCGGCTGCTCGACGAGAAGAAGCTCAACGCCGATGCAGGGAGGGTTCTCGAAAAAGTGGGACTGAAGGTCCCGGCCACGACCGTCCTGAAAGAACTCCCCATCGGGGCACAGCAGCTCGTGGAGATCTCCAAGGCGCTGTCGATCGATGCGAAAATCATCATGTTTGACGAGCCGACCAGCAGTCTCTCCGAGCACGAGACCCGGCACCTGTTCCAGGTCATCCGGGACCTGAGCTCCCACGGGGTGAGCTGCATCTACATCTCCCACCGCCTGGGCGAGGTCACGGAGGTCGCCGACCGGGTCATCGTGCTGCGCGACGGCAAGCTCTCCGGCAGCCTGGAAAAGGAAGAGGTCAGCCGGGAGGCGATGATCCGGCTGATGGTCGGGCGCACCATCAGCAAGCTGTACCAGAAGGACCACACGGTCGGGGAAAAGGTCCGCCTGGAGCTGCGTGACTTCTTGGTGCCCAAGCGGGCCGCCGCGCCCATCAACCTCCGCATACGGGCGGGAGAGATCGTCGTCCTCTCCGGCCTGGTCGGCGCGGGGCGAACGGAGCTCCTGCAGGCCATCTTCGGGGTGGACAAGCCGTGGGGCGGCAAGGTCTTCATCGACGGACAGGAAACCCCGGTCACGAAGCCGCTGGATGCCATCCGCACCGGCATGATGCTGTTGCCCGAAGATCGAAAGCTCAACGGCCTGATAGTCGAAATGGAAGTGGACAACAATATCGCCCTTCCGGGTCTCACGGACCGTCTTTCCAACAGCGGCATCGTCGACCGCCAGCGGGTGAAGGTCCTCGTCGACAGGATGGTCAAGAGGCTCGACATCCGTCTCTACACGACGGCGCAGACGGCCGGGTCGCTGTCGGGCGGGAACCAGCAGAAGGTGGTGCTCGCCAAGTGGCTGTCCATGGAGCCGAAGGTGCTGCTGCTGGACGAGCCGACCAGGGGCATCGACGTCAACGCGAAGGCTGAAATCTACAAGCTCCTGGAGGGGCTGGCCGCGGAGGGCGTCGCCATCCTGGCGGCGTCCAGCGAAATGCAGGAGGTCCTCGGCATCGCCGACCGGATCGTCGTGATGAGCGAAGGACGAGTCACCGGAGAACTGGATCCACGTCAGTGCAGTGAAGAGGACGTCATCAAACTTGCCACCGAGAGAGCCGCCGTATGAACAACATTTCCGCTAACCGCTACATGAAGAGCCTGCGCCGCGTCGGGGGGGTCGGGCTGCTGCTGGTGGCCATCATCGTGGTCACCACGGTGATCAATATCTCGTTTCTCAGCCCCTACAACGTGGGGAACATCCTTCGGTGGACCGGGCTTTTCGGCATCCTGAGCCTCGGCACCGCGTTCGTCATCATCACCGGGGGCATCGACCTGTCGATCGGTTCGGTGGTGGGGCTCGCCGGATCCCTGGCTACCCTCCTGATGACCAAGATGGGAACCCCGGTGTACCTGTCGGTCATCATCGTGATAGCGATGGGTGCGGCCATTGGCCTGTTCCACGGGCTCCTGATCACGAAGATACGCCTCGAGCCCTTCGTCGTGACGCTCTGCGGGCTGTTCCTCTACCGCGGCCTCTCCCGGTTCATCACGGGCGACCGGACGGTGGGGTACGGGACCGGCTTCAGCGGCCTACGGTTCCTGGACAACGGCAGCATCCCGGCGGCCTTCTGGCCCAAGGGCGTGACCCCGCCGCACTTCATCGTGAACTGGTCGCTGCCAATGCCATTCCTGCTCCTCGTCGTGCTGGCCATCGTGTTGGCCATCGTGCTCAACAAGAGCGTCTACGGGCAGCACCTCAAGGCCACCGGGCGCAACGAGAGCGCGGCGCGCTTCAGCGGCGTGCACACCCACAATACAATCATCGTCTCCTACGTCCTCTCGTCGGCATTCGCCGCTTTCGGCGGCATCCTGTTCTCCCTGGACCTGAACTCCGTCCAGCCCTCCTCGCTGGGCAGCATGTACGAGTTGTACGCGATAGCAGGGTGCGTGGTCGGCGGCGTCAGCCTCCGCGGAGGCGAGGGGTCGATCGTCGGGGTCATCCTCGGCGTGGCCATTGTCCGTGTCCTCTACAACGCGATCAACATCGCCGGCGTATCCACGCAGTTGGAGTCCCTGGTTCTCGGCCTGGTGGTCCTGATCGGTGCATCCGTCGACGAGGTGGCCCGGATGATCGCGGCCCGCAGGAAGGTCCAGGAATCCATGGCGCTCGCCAGAAAGGCTGCGAAAGAGAACGCCGCGGCGAGTTGAGTCTTGCCGCGCAGATAGGAAACAAGACAATGGCACATTTTCTTGGAAAAGAATGGACAAAGTCGGAACTGCGAAAATACCTGTCGAACATCGCTGCGGTTGCGGGAGCCGTTCCGTTTGAATATTCCGACGGGAAAGCGGACGGTGTGCACGGTGTTGCGCTCACTACCGGTTCCGGCCTCTCTTTCAACGTGCTCCCCGGCAGGGCGATGGACATCTACGACTGCCGGTTCAACGGCATTCCGCTGCACTTCTCCTCTTCAACGGGTGTGACAGCCCCTGCCTACTACGAGGAACCGGGCCTTCGCTGGCTGCGCACCTTCTTCGGCGGGCTCCTGTCCACCTGCGGGATCACCTACAGCGGAGCCCCCTGCACCGACCAGGGCGAAGCGCTCGGGCTGCACGGTCGTATCGGCAACACCGGTGCGGAAAACCTCCGTGTCTCCGAAGAGTGGGACGGTGACGACTACCGGATTACCGTGGGCGGCAGAATGCGGGAAGCATCGGTGATGGGAGAGAACCTCGCCCTCACGCGGACGATCATCACGATGCTTGGTGCGAAGAGCATCAGGATTGAAGATACGATCGAGAATCTCGGTTTCTCGGCGCAGCCTCTCCAGATGCTCTACCACTTCAACTTCGGGTTTCCTCTCCTCTCGGAAACCTGCCGCGTCGTTGCCCCCATCATCTCCACGGTGCCGAGAGACGATGAGGCCGCGGCGGACAATGGCGTTGCCGAGTGCCGAGGATTTTCCGTTCCGATTCAAGGGTACAAGGAGAAGGTGTTCTTTCACGATGTGGCAACCGACGGCAAAGGGCGAACATTCGTTGCCCTGATCAACCCTTCGGTCGGCGGCGCGCCGATGGGCGTCGTGTTGCGATACGACAAAAAGCCGCTTCCGAAGCTCACCGAATGGAAGATGATCGGCACCGACTGCTACGTATGCGGGCTCGAGCCCGGCACGGCCAATCCCGTCGGCCGGGCGGCGGCGCGCAGCCGGGGCGAGCTGATGACCCTCGCCCCCCAGGCAGTCCATCACGTGGCGGTGGAATTCGAGGTGCTCGACTCCCGGGAAGAGCTGGCGTCCATCGACGCAGAAGCGCAGAAACTGGCTTCCGCATAGGTATCCGCCCGAAATGAAAAAGCTGATAAATGATCCCCGGAAAGTCGTTGCGGAGCTGCCAAATTTTTTCTTCAAGCCTGAATCGGGCATCAAGAAAGCCATGGATGCATGGCTGAAGAGCGGCGGAACGCACCATCAGGTGCTCAACCTGGGCCTGCACGCTCGTGGCTGGCGGTTCTTCGCCGAGATCACGGGAACGCAGGATGTCGCCGTTTGAGCGAAGGTAAACGGCGACGGATGAGGCCGTGGCGTTCGGCCGCGGCGCACAGAAATAATCGAGGGGAAGAAAGCACAATGAAGCAGAACGAGATTGAACAGATCGTGATGAAGGAGCTGGAGAAGGGCGCGGGACTGATGCGCATGAAGCCCGCGTGGGTCGCGCGCACCTTTCTGACCCCGGGAAAGCGGCTGGGGCTGAAAAAAAACCAATATGCCGTCGGGAAGCGCGGTTTCATCTGCGAGCGCTGGCTCGGCTCGGAGACCGAGGCAGACAACGAGGTCAAAGAGAAGGATGAAGGCCTCTCCCAGATCGCATGCGCGGGTGCCGAGGTCCTCCTCCGCGACGCTGTCGCGGCCTGCAAGAACGCGATCATGGGAAAAGAGTATTCGCGGGACCATGCCAATCTGGGCAGGCTGGCGAAGCTCTTCGACTACGGGTGCAGGATCTTCTTCCACTATCACCAGGTCCGGGCGGACGCGGAAAAGCTCGGGCGCACCCCGAAGGAAGAGGCCTACTATTTTCCGAAGGGCGTCGATCTCGGCCCGCATCCGGAGACATTTTTCGGCGTGCACCCCTCCATCGTGGAACAGGGAAAGCAGTACGAGGTTCTCCTTCCGTATCTCAAGGAGTGGAACGACGACAGTATCCTGATGCACTCCCGGGCCTATGCGAATGTCCTTGGCGACGGTTTTCATCTCCCTGCCGGGCTCCTGCACGCGCCCGGGACGGCGCTTACCATGGAGTTGCAGGAGTCCTCGGATGTCATGGGGGTGCTGCAGGCCAGGGTCGACGGTTGGGAAGTGTCGAAGAATCTGCTCTCCAAGGATATTTCACCCGAGGAGTACAAGGAGAAAGGAGAGCGGGCCGCGCTCGACCAGCTTCTCTGGAAGGAAAACGGGGATCCGTACTTCTACGAGCACCACCATACCCCGCCCGTGGCGACAGGCGTCGCCGCTGACGGCGTGAGCGAGGAGTGGATCTACTACAATACGACACGCTTTAGCGGAAAGAGGCTCGTCCTGAAACCGGGGGCGAAGTTCTCCAGCACGGAAAAGGGTGTCTACAATATCTTCGTGTGGCGGGGAACCGGACGCGCCGGGGGCCTGGACATTGCCGGGCAGGTATTCGACCGGGATGAGCTCCTGGTCACCCACGCCGCCGCCGTGGCTGGTGTCCTGTATGAAAACACCGGAAAGACGGACCTGGAGCTCTTCAAGTTCTTCGGTCCGGATATCAACAACGACATCGTGCCGTGGCTGGCAGCGTACCCGCCCAGCACGGGAAGAAGGGAATAAAGAGATGGAAGACTTCGTTTTCAGAGGGCACACGGCAGTCATTTTCGGACGGGGAAAGGAAGCAGAGACGGGAAGGGAGATCAAGGCGCGCGGCGCGAAAAAGGCGCTGTTCCTCTACGGCCAGGGGAGCATCAAGAAATCCGGTCTCCACCGGACCATCGTCTCTGCGCTCGAAAAGGAAGGCATCGGCTTCGTCGAGCTGGCCGGTGTCACGCCGAACCCGCGTCTCAGCTTCGTTCGGAGGGGGATCTCCTTCTGCAGAGAGCACAAGGTCGATTTCATTCTTGCCGTGGGCGGCGGAAGCGTCATTGACAGCGCAAAGGCCATCGCCGTCGGCGTGCCCTATGAGGGCGACGTGTGGGACTTTTCCAGCAAGCAGATTCCCCCGAAAAAGGCCCTGCCGGTCGGGGTCATCCTGACCATTCCCGCCGCGGGAAGCGAGACCAGCCAGTACTCCGTTATAACAAACGACGAGGGCGCCTATCCGCTGAAGCGTGACGCGGTCTATGCGAATTATGAGATCATCAGGCCCGTTTTCGCGATCCTGGACCCCGAGCTTACCCTTGATCTGCCTCCGTTCCAGACCGCGTGCGGCATCGTCGACATCATGTCGCACGTGATCGAGCGCTATTTCACCATCGTGAAGAACGTGGATTTCACCGATCGGCTTTGCGAAGCGACCATGAAGACGGTCATCGAGAACGGCCGCATCGTGATGAAGGAACCGCGCAACTACGACGCGCGGGCCGAGATCATGTGGGCTGGGTCCGTCGCCCACAACGACCTTCTCAGCACCGGCCGCGCCGGGGACTGGTCCTCCCATGCCGTCGAGCACGAGCTGAGCGCGGTCTACGACATGACCCACGGGGCGGGCCTCGCCATCGTGCTTCCCGCCTGGGCACGGTACGTACACAAGCATGCCCTCGAGCGGTTCGTGCAGTTCGCCGTCCGGGTCTGGAACGTCGAGCAGGATTTCGGCGCGCCGGAGCGCACGGCGCTGGAAGGTATTTCCCGCATGGAGCAGTATTTCGGGAGCCTCGGTCTGCCGACGAAACTGTCGGAGGTGAAGATCGGCTCCGAGAGGTTCCACGAGATGGCCGAGAAAAGCGAAAAGAAGGGCAACATCAAGAAACTGGACGCCCAGGACGTGCAAAGGATCCTGGAACTCGCGCTGGCCTGATGCTGAAGGGGAATGGCATAATCAACGAGGTCGTGTACGAGGGCAACAGGGCAACCTCTCGCGCGTGACGAAGCTCTACGACGATGGATTTCCACTTTCGCAGCGGCAATTACGAAGTCTGCGATCAATGAGACTGTGGCATCATCGTGCGGGACGGCTCCACCGCCCTCGTCGACTACAACGGGCCAAGACCCCCTGACGAGGAGATCATCGACGAGAGGGAGAAGATCACCGGGAAGCGCGTCCGCTATATCACGGCGCGGGGTTTCGAACCTTGAAGAGGAAGGAATGCAAATGCTGTCCTTACGGGCGTGTTCTGCGTCGTCCCCGTCTCACTGCGGCGCGCTGTTTGTCTCCTGGACCCTCTTGTAGAAACGATGAAGCTCCTTCGTATATTGGCCGTACAGGGAGACAAACGGGCGGTACGCGGAGTTCATCTCTTTATTGGTCTGGTACTCGCGGACCACCGCAACGTGCTTGCGCGCCGGCTCCCTCAGGTCCCTGAAGAGCCCGATGGCCTTGCCTGCCATGATGGCTGCGCCCCACAGCGCGACGTCTTCCCTGTTCAGGGCCTGATAGGTCCTGCCGAGCACGTCCGCGTTCATTTGCGTCCACACGCGAGATTTTGCCCCGCCGCCGATGATCTTGACCTTGGTGCCGCGACAACTCGGGTACATTTCCTCTAGCCGCTCCGCGACCAGACAGAAGTTATAGCAGAAGCTTTCCAGCAGCGCCCGGTAGAAGTGCTCCTTCTTATGGCTCCAGTCAAAGCCCATCCACATTCCCCGCAGGTCTCCGTCGAGAGGCTGTGCGCTTCCGCCCAGCAGGCCGATAGCCATGAGGCCGTTGCACCCTGGCTTGATCTGCTCCACCTGCCGGTCGATCGCCTCGTAGAAGCTGCCCCCGGATTGTTCGCCGTTGCCACCGAAGATCTTCTTGAACCAATCGAGGGTGACGCCGGAGCCGATGATAAAGTTCATGGCGTAGAACTGGCCGTCGATGGCGGAGGGCACGACGTCGAACCGCCTACTCAGGGAGTCCACCTTGTATTCGTCCATGCAGCAGGTGAGGGCGCCGTAGGATGAGGCCTCGAAGATCATCTCTCCGCTGCCTAGCACGTCCGCCCCCGTGCACCCGGCGATCTTGTCTCCTGCTCCAGACGCCAGAGGGATGCCGGATTTCAGGCCGGTCAATCCGGCCATCTTCTTGGACAGCGTGCCACAGATGTGCGTGGCGCCGACGATGCGCGGCAGGTGATCCCTCTTCATCTTGACCGCGCTGCACAGCTTGTCCGACCAGGCTGCGTTCCTCAGATCGGCAAGACCGGTCCACTGCGTGTAGGACTTGGCGATCGCGGCGTCCTCGATGGGGCATTCGCCGAGCTTTCCGATAACGTAGCCGCTGATCATCACGTACTTGGCGATCCTGCGGGCCGGCTCTGGGAACTCCGTCTTGAACCATTCGAACTTCGGAGCCATCTGGGGTGCGCTCGTTCCGCAGATTTCAAGGAAATCTTGCCCCAGGTCCATGATCTGGCGCTCCGCGTACGGCATGTAGCGGCTGTCCATGGAGCAGGACCACGTGGTTACGTCGTCCCAGTTCTTGTCAACGCCCATAAAGCCCGACATCTGGCCGGTGAACGCAATTGCTTCGATGTCCGCCGCCCGGGAGCCCAGCTCGGAGCCCACGGTCTTCATGCATTTCACGACAGACTCAAGGATGTCGTCGCCTCTCTGGATGAAGGCGCCCGCGAAGGGCACTTCGCTCTTGACATCGGCGCTGGCCTGTCCGATCAGACGGCCCTCCGGGCTGTAGACCCCGGCTTTGATAAACGTAGTCCCAAGATCGATCGCCATGAGAAGCGTGTTCCTCTCGGACATTTCCCCTCCCTCTTCTCATACCGGGAAATGGAGCAGCACTTAACAGAGTAATTCTGTCATAAGTTCCGAAGGCTTGTCAAATGCGTATTCCGCTGAAAAGTGCCGCCTGTTCCCGTCTTTTGAAGAACCGAGACAAAGTAATCGCTTCAAATTAAAAAGACGCGGGAAGAATGGTGTAGTTCCATTCGAAGTCAGGAAAACTACCGACTGAGGGGGCAAAAGGACGGCCTCATAACCCGGAGGTCGCAGGTTCAAATCCTGCCCCTGC
>CAYTGX010000120.1:0-11615 GCA_964437385.1 uncultured Spirochaetaceae bacterium | reverse complement strand
GTCGTCCAGTCCGGAGACGCCGGGCGGGCCGGCACGCTGATCAGGAGATGTCGTGGACAATTTCACTCCCCCGCACGCTCAAGGATACTTTGCGTGCGGCGGGCTCAGAGAACGCCTCGAACGCGGCATCCTCCAGGTAGCGCATGAAGCTCGCCTCGAGGGCGCGCGCGCCTGTCTCTTTCTTGACGCTCTCCGCCACGATCCGGTCGAGGACGCTGTCCGAGACCATGAGCTCTTTCCCTTCCAGCAAGAACTCGTTGGTGTACTGTGGCAGGAGGGTCGAGCGGAGGATCAACGCGAGCTGCTCCCGCGTGAGGGCTTCGAAAGGGACGATCCTGCGGAACCTTCCAATGAGCTCAGGGAGGAAGCCGTAGCTCATGAAGTTGCGCGCAAGCATCACGTCTTCTTCCGTGTAGGAGACCGCGATTCTCTCCTGCTCGCCGGAAAGGGGGGCGCGGCCGAACCCGATGTGCTCGGTTCCCGTCTGCTCGATCATGCCCTTCAGTCCGGAGAATGCCCCGCAGGCGACGAAACCGACATCCTGAGTTGACATCATGGCCTTTGGCGCGTAGTCCGAGTGCGTGTATTCCAGCGGCACCGGTATCTCGATGGATTCCAGCATTTTCAAAAGCTCACGCTGCACGCCGAGCCCCGAAACGTCCTTTGTCGTGCCCGCCCCTGAGAAGACCGCGCTGTTCTGACCCGAGGCCAGCTTGTCGAACTCGTCCAGGCAGACGATCCCGATTGCCGCGTATGCAAGACTCATATCCGCCGCATAGAGAAGGCGGGTAAGGATCGAGTTTACATCTTGTCCGACATAACCGGTTTCGGAAAAACCCGTCATGTCGATCACGACCGTCGGAAGGCGCAGGATGTCACGGAAGAGAATTTCCACGAGGTAGGTCTTGCCGCAGCCAGTCGGTCCGACAAACAGCATTGTGGTCTTGGGAGGCAGGTTCTCCCTGTGCGCCCCTTCGAGCCACACCCTGCGCAGGCGGCTGACGTGCCGATACGCTCCCAGGGCGATTGCGCGGACTGCTTTACCCTGGCCTACATAGCCGCAGGCGGCCACATGGGTCTCGATCTCCCGGGGAAGCATGACTGGAATTGTGCGCACGAAGGATGCGACTTCCTGGTCGAAGCGCTCGGTGCGCGCTCCCTTTTTACCCGGTGTGAGGATAGCCGTCCTCCTTCCCTCCGTACTATAGTGTACTGTTCCGGCCAACATGCGGACAAGTGAGGCAACACAAGAATGGACCCCTACCAGCTGCCGGTCTACCAGCAGAGAGAGAAAATCCTGGCCGCACTCGAAAGCCACCAGGTGATCGTCGTGGAGAGCCCCACGGGGTCCGGCAAGACGACCCAGATTCCCCTGATTCTGCACGAAGCCGGGTACACGCGGAAGGGCATCGTGGGAGTGACCCAGCCCAGGCGGATTGCCGCGGTATCCGTGTCAGAGTTCATCGCGCGCCAGATGGGAAAGACCATTCCGGACACGATCGGTTACACAATGCGATTCGAAGACCGGACCGACCTGCGAACGGTTATCAAGATCATGACGGACGGCATTCTGCTTCAAGAGCTGAAGGGGGACCGGCTCCTCTCCCGATATGGAGTTCTCATGGTCGACGAGGCGCACGAGCGCAGTCTCAACATAGATTTCATTCTCGGAATGCTGAAAAGCATCCTGGAAGCCCGACCGGACTTCCGGGTCATCGTGTCCTCGGCAACGATCAACGTGGAGGTGTTTTCGGAATACTTCGATGGATGCCCCATCGTGGGCATCGATGCCCCCATGTTCCCTGTCGAGCTCCGCTACACCCCGCCGGAGATCGAGGGAGATAACGAAAGCCTGCAGCTCAGGATCCGCGACATCGTTTCGCAGATCATGCGGAACAAGGAAAAAGGGGATATCCTGATCTTCCTGCCGGGTGAGCTGGCAATCAAGGATTGTGTCCAGATGCTTGCGGAGCTGGACAAGGACGGTGAGCTGACCCTTCTCCCCCTGTACGCGCGGCTTTCCCACGAGGACCAGGGGCGCGTCTTCCTCGAGTTCCCCGGCAAGCGGAAAGTCATTGTCTCAACCAACATCGCCGAAACAAGCATCACGATAGACGGAGTGGTGCATGTCATCGACTCCGGCCTGGGAAAAGTGAATTTCTACAGCCCGCGCACCTTCACGGAGTCCTTGATCGAGGTTCCTGTCTCGAAGGCCTCCTGCAATCAGCGCCGCGGCCGGGCGGGCCGCACGGCCCCCGGGATCTGCCATCGGCTCTTTACGCACAAGGACTATGAAGCCCGGCCGATGTACACGATGGAAGAAATTCTGCGCACCGACCTTTCGGAAGTCGTGCTGCGCATGGCGGAGCTGGGCATCCGCGAGTTCGAATCCTTCGACTTCCTTTCCCCTCCGGGGCAGGACGGCATCCGTGCGGCGGTGGAGACGCTCCGCCTGCTGGATGCGCTGAACGAGGAGCGCGGCCTCACGGAAATCGGCACCATGATGTGCAAGTTCCCCATTCTTCCCAAGCATGCGCGCATGATCGTCGAAGCTGTTCGCGCATACCCCTCGGTCCTGGCGGAGGTCATCATCGCCGCCACATTCCTCTCCGTGAACTCCCCCTTCCTGCTCCCGGCGGGCGAGGAGCTGGAAGCGCGGCGGGCACATCACACCTTTCGCGACCCCCTGGGAGATTTCGTCTCCTATCAGCGGATCTTCGAGGCGTTCCTGCGCTCGGGGAACAAGGGCCGGTTCTGCGAAAACTACTATCTCGACCTGCGGACGATGAACGAGATAGCCAACATCAGGGGCCAGCTTGAAGAGATCGTGAGCGCAATGGGCGTGCCGATCGGCTCCGGCGGCTCGTGGGACGATTTCCTGTGCGCGGTTGCTCGCGGCCTGATCCAGTTCGTCTGCGAGCGGACCGGCAAGGGTATCTACCGCAGCCTCACGGCGGACCGCATACAGATCCACCCGGGCTCCCTGATGTTTCGAGAAAATCCGCCCTACATCGTGGCAGGGGAGGTCGTGCGCACCTCCCGAATGTACGCTCGCTCAGTGTCGCCGCTGAAAAAGCCCATGCTGGCGCGGATTTCCCCCGTCCTGCATTCGGCGTTTGTCCGCGGCGTGGCCGCGCCTGCGGAAAAGGAAAAACCGCGCGATTTTACGAACCAGATCAGGATCGGGGCGCGCGCGTTCCCGATCCGCACGATCAAGGGGGGCAGGAAGCTGGTGACGATGGAATGGGAGAGCCTGAGGCCGGTTCTGCAGGAAATCTCACCGGCCAATCTTCCGACCTTCAAAAACCTGAGGGGAACAATCGTCTGGTCGGGCCGCGAAATCTTCGCTGGCATGAAGCTGGGCACCGTTCTCTCACTCGCGCCGTTTCTGCACACCGAGGAGGGTGTCTGGGATGAGTGGCCGGAAGGAAGGACCTTCTCTTTCTCCTCCGAAGGAAGGGAGCTGTGCAGCCACCTGCCCCGCCTGCTCTGCCTCTGTCCGCTGCAGAGGAAGTCGAGGCGGCTCGGATTCCTTACGCTGTACACCGACTGGAAGGGCAGCTACTGGTTCAAGGCGGAGAAGAGCCTTCTCACGGCGCGCACGGAAACCCTTGCCAGCCTGGAAAACCTCGCCGACGAGCCGGGCGACATTCTTTCACCGGAGGACAGGGAGACAGCCTCGAAGCTCTATCACCTCATTTCAGACATGCTGGAGCAGTAACGGGCCCGCGGTCACAAATGTCACTGGGTACAGTTACCCGGGGTACCCCGTGACATTTGCGCACGGTACGTCAGTGCGCCGGATTGATCTTTACCCTTCCGGGAAAACCATCCCCTCTTTCAGCTCGATGAGAATCTCGTCCTTTCCCCGGGCTGAAAAAGTGAGGGCCTCGCGTTTGATGAGCTGGGCAAGCAGGGCCTGGACATCCTTCTCGCTGATTCCGAGGTGCTCGACCGCCCACACGGTGAACTCGGCGCCATTGACCCGGCTCCCCTTGAATGTAGCGACTCCGCGCTCCCGGGCGTATTGGACCAGCCCGGACCAGAGCTGATTCTGCCTGTTGGTGGTCATGATGTTCTGGATGATCGCGTCCGCCCTCCGGATCCTCTCCGACAGGACGCGGTTCATCTTGCGGGCAAAATCGGGGTTTGTGCCGACCATGGATTCGTAGAGCTTTTCGTTGAGCACGAGAACTTTCGTCGGCTGCACCGCCACCGCCGTTGCCGAGCGGGACTGTTTTTCGATCACGGCCATCTCTCCGAACATGTCCCCGCTGTGCAGCGTGGTCAGGATCTTGCTGGAGGAAGTGCCCGTGGACTTGCGGATCTCCACCTGGCCCTGGATGATGACGAACATCTCGGTTCCTATCTCGTCTTCGCGGAAGATCACCGCTCCCTCACCGAAAAAGCGCACATGCCGGTCGAATGTGCTTTTGTCGATTTTCATGAGTCGCCCGCTCCTTTTTCCCTGAGCCCGTCCGCCAGCACAGCGACAAGATCCTCGTCTGCCGCGTCCCGGATCCGCACGTCACCCGCGGCGCACGGGATGATGAGCCTGAGGGCGCCGCCGAGCCGCTTCTTGTCATGCTGCAGTCCGGGGCGGAGCGCTTCGTAGCCGACCGACGCTTCCAGCCTGAATCCGTACCCCCGCAGGAGCGACTCCACCTGGTGCGCGAACCCTTGATCGGTGATCCCCATGCGCACGCCGGCGGCCAAAGCCCTTCCCATGCCCCACGCAACAGCCTCTCCGTGCGTCCACCCGGTGAAACCAGTGGCCGTCTCCAGGGCGTGTCCAAAGGTATGCCCGAGGTTCAGGAGGGCGCGGATGCCCGATTCCGTCGGGTCTTCCTCCACGATCCTGCCTTTGACAATCAGGCTCCGGCGGATGATCTCTTCCACGACCCCCGGCTCGCGCGCCGCGACGGCTGCCCGCCTGGCCTCCAGAAGTGCGAGGAGCTCCGGGTCACCGATCAGCGCAGTCTTGATGACTTCCGCCAGTCCTGAGAGATATTCACGGTCCGGAAGGCTCTGCACGGCTGACGGGGCAATAATGATGCGCGAGGCAGGATAGAATGTGCCGACGAGATTCTTGTATCCCAGGAAGTCTATGCCCGTCTTGCCCCCGAGAGCGGCATCCACCATCGCGAGAAGAGTCGTCGGCACCAGGGTAAGCCTGCATCCGCGCATGTACAGCGAGGCGGCAAAGGCTGTGACGTCACAGACCACGCCGCCTCCCACCCCCGCAATCTCCCCGTCCCGGCCCATGCCGCGCACGGTGCATTCTTCAAGAACGGCCTGGACGCTCGGCCAGCTCTTCGACGATTCCCCGGCAGGGAGTATGACCGGGTTCGCCGTCCCGGCGCCGAACAGGGCGCTGGTGTGCGCATCGAAAACCGCGACTGCCGGCTCGCCGAACGCGACGCGCGAGCTGAACACGACCTCGGTGCGCGCGCCCCCGATGGTGAACGAGAGTGCGGAGCTCACTCTCTCTCCCCTCCGAGCGCTGCAAAATCCCGGATGAAGTCCGGATACGAGACCTGCGCGCATTCGAAACCCCTGATCCGCACACCGTCCCTGATGCCGACCGCAGCGACTGCTGCCGCCATGGCGATGCGATGGTCACCGCGGGGATCCACCTGGCCCGCGCGGAGCGCCTGCGGGCCTTCGACTGCGAACCCGTCTTCGAAAAGCTCCACCTTTCCCCCCAGGCTGGCTGCCATGCGCGCAATCATGGCAAGGCGGTCGCTCTCCTTGAAACGCAGCTCCTGCGCGCCCCTTACCTCGGTCATGCCGTGTGCGAAGAGCCCGAGAACAGCGAGGAGAGGCACTTCGTCGATCAGGTCAGGAATCTCTCGGGCCGTCACGCGGGTCCCCCGAAGGGTTCCGGGCGCGACTGTGATCGTGCCCACAGGCTCTCCGAGGGAGGTGCGCTCCTCCTGCATTTCAACCGTCGCACCCATGCGCCGCGCCACTTCCAGGAAGCCGCAGCGGGTGGGATTGACGCCGCAGTCACGGATGCTGAGCTCCCGGCCCGAAATGAGGGCACCGGCGACGAAAAAAGCCGCGGAGGAAATGTCCCCTGGAATCTCTATGTCGAATCCGGGCAGCTGGTCCACCGGTTCCAGGTGCAGGGCGTCATCCACCTCATCCACGCGGACTCCGAGCGCGCGGAGCATCCTCTCAGTATGGTCGCGTGAGCCTATCAACCCGCCGATCCTGCTTGGACCTGCCGCACGCAGCGCAGCGAGCAGAAGGCAGCTCTTTACCTGGGCGCTTGCAACCGGGAGGTCCCAGGAGAGCGGCTCGAGAACGCCTTGCCCGGGCAGAAAGCAGAGGGGAGCAAACCTGCCGCCTTCCCTGCCCTCCACCCTCGCACCCATGGCCCGCAGAGGCTCCACCACGCGTGTCATGGGCCTGCCCAGCAGCGAGTCGTCACCGGTGAGCACGGCAAAGACCGGCTGGCCGGCAAGCAGACCGGCGATCACCCTCGTGGTCGTGCCGGAGTTTTCCGCGTCCAGGGCGCGGCGCGGCTCGTGGAAACCGCGCAGACCGACACCGCGCACTTCCCACCTGCCGTCCACCTCGTCGAACACGGCTCCCAGGGATTCAAGGCAGCGGCGCGTGGAAATGCAGTCACCCGTGGCAAGAGGATTCCCGACACGGCTCGCCGTTGACGCAATGGCCGCGAGCATCAACGCCCTGTGCGTAATCGATTTGTCCGGCGGCGGGATGTACAGCCCTCCCACACCCCGGGGAGCACGGAAGGTCGGGTCCATGGACCTGAGATTACGCAATGAGTTATAGTGCTGTCAAATGATAGATCTCCACACGCACTCCACGGCGTCCGACGGCTCCTGCACGCCGGAGCGGCTTGTCGAGCTGGCCCTGTCACTGGGGCTCACGGCCCTGGCGCTGACGGACCATGACACGCTGGCCGGCGTAGAAGCCGCACGCCGCGCGGCAGAGGGAACGGGGCTGCTCATTATTGCCGGGGTGGAAATCGAGATCGCGACCGACACCGGAGAGTTCCACCTGCTGGGCCTTGCGCTGGGGGAGCAGCGCGAAGGCCTGGAAGCGGCCCTGGCCCGAATACAGACCGCCCGGCGCGGGCGCAACGGCCGGATGGTGGAGAAGTTCCAGCAGGCGGGCATCCCGCTTTCCATGGAGGAGCTGGCCGGGGTGGCAGGCGGCGACATCGTGAGCAGGGCCCACTTTGCCCGTCTCCTCGTGAAGAAAAAGATCGTCAACTCGATCGACGCCGCGTTCAAGCAGCTCATCGGCAAGGGCATGCGGTTTTACGAGCCGCGCGAGTGCCTCGGGCTCGGTGAGGCAACCTCGCTCATCAAGGCCGCCGGCGGTGTTGCGGTGATTGCCCACCCGATTTCCCTTGGCCTGCGCGGACCCGCTTTGCGCGCCCACCTGGCCGCCTGCAGGGACCAGGGAGTTTCCGGCATCGAAGCCTGGCATCCCAACCAGCCGCTGAAGGAGTGCAGGCGGTTCGAGCGGCTGGGCCGCAGCCTCGGCATGATCGTCACGGGGGGTTCGGATTTCCACGGCGAGCACATCCCTCAGCGAACGCTCGGCCGCAGCGCAGGCGGCCGCGAAATTCCCGACGCTTTTCTGGACGCGCTTCCGTTGCATCGCCCGGCGGCCTGAACTATACTCGCCGCGATGGTCGCCACCCTCGGCAGATGGGCCAACAGGAAGACGCGGGATTACGCATATGCTCTGGGGTTCCTTTTCCAGGTCCTGAAGGAGACGGTCCTCTTTATCCGGCGCAGGCAGGTGGCATTCAAGGTCCTGGTCCTGCAGATTCTGTTCACCGGCGTCGAGGCACTGAATATCGTGTCCCTGATAGCCCTGTCCATCGGCGCCGTCATCATCGTGGAGGGCGGGACCATCCTTCCCCGATTCGGCCAGACGAGCCTTCTGTATTCGATCCTCATCGTCGTGATCACGCGGGAGCTGGGGCCGATCCTGACTGCGTTCATCATCACCGCACGGTCAGGCACCGCGATTGCCACAGAGCTGGGCAACATGGTGGTCTCGCACGAGATCGAGGCGTACATCTCCGTGGGCATCGATCCCGTCTCGTACCTCGTGGTGCCCCGGGTCCTCGGAGTGACGATCTCCGTGATGGCGCTGACGATCTACTTCAATTTCTTCGGGCTCTTCGGGTCTTTCCTCGTCTCCCAGCTCATCAAGCCGGTGCCGTTCGTCGAGTACTTCCGTGCCCTTCTCGCAACGATTCAGCTGCGCGACATTGTGTCGACGGTGGTCAAGAGCTTTGTTTTCGGGGTCATCATCTCCGTGGTGGCCACCTTCCAGGGGTTCAAGGTGAGCTCGTCAGTCACGGAAATACCCCGCGCCGCCATCAAGGCAGTCGGCCAGGGATTCGTGATGTGCTTTCTTGCAAACGCCCTGATCACGCTGATCTACTACGTATGAGGAAGAGGCAGCATGGGTGATGCAATCAGCCTGGTCGACGTGCGGCTCACGCTTGGTGACTTCGAGGCCCTTCGCGGGGTGGACGTTGCGTTTGCAGAAGGCCGGAGCACGGTGATCATGGGACCGTCAGGCTGCGGAAAGAGCACCCTGCTGAAGGTGGCGGCGGGCCTCATTCCCCCGGACTCCGGCAAGGTTCTCCTGCGGGGACAGGACATCTTCCTCCTTTCCGAGCGCGGAATCCGCGAGCTGCGCAAGTCCAACGGGTTCGTCTTCCAGGACGGCGCACTGTGGGAGAACAAGACCCTTTTTGAAAATCTCGCCCTGCCCCTCGAGGTTCATTTTCCGGGGATCTCGCACGCCGATGTCACAAAGCGGGTCGTACGCGCACTGGAGAGGGTCGGCCTGGAAGAATCGGCCGGTCAGCGGCCCGCAGCTCTCTCCGGCGGAGAAAGAAAGATCGCCTCCTTTTTGCGCGCCCTGGTCACCGAACCCTCTCTCGTATTCCTGGACGAGCCGACCCTTTCAATCGACTTCGGCATGACCGAAAGGATCACTCACATGATCCGTGATCTCAAGGCGCGCGGCAGTACCATCATCGCGGTGACCCATGACCCGCAGCTGACGGCCACTCTCGCTGACAGGCTCGTGGTCATGGATGCGGGCAAAGTCCTGGTGACCGGCGAGTTTGACGAGGTGAAGAGAACGCGTGATGTGCGTGCCCGCGCGATTCTCTCCCAGGTCCTGGGAGAGATCGCGTCCTACGATACCGACCTGCTCGAGCTTCTGGACGGGGATCCGAAGGACGGCCAGAATTGACAGCGTACGTGCGGGAAGGATAGGATCGAGTGAGCGAATGAAATTCAAGATCCGATTCGCGGACCAGATCGTAGGCATCTTCGTGCTTGTCGCGATTGTCTGTGTCGCGGTGATTCTCATCTCCATCGCTGTCAATCAGCGGTGGTTCGCCAAGAACTACCACTTCACCAGCCTGTTCCCTTCCGGGGACGGTTTGACATCCGGCATGCCCATCACGCTCAAGGGCTTCGAGATCGGAAGGATTTCGGGCATATCCCTCGACACGCAAAACCAGGTTGACGTCCGCTTCTACATCCAGGACAGATACTATGACAGGGTGAAGCCCAACTCCGTGCTGGAGCTGACCTCCAGCTCCATCGGTCTGGGGGTGTCGCTCAGGTTCCACCCGGGCAGCAACCAGTTCCCCCCTCAGCCCGAGGGCGCTTTCATTCCGGCCCTGGACAGCGATGAAGGCCGCCGGCTGGTTGAACAGAACCTGGTGGAGATTCCCACGGGGGCGGACGTCATTGGATCGGTCATCGCCAAGATCAATCCCCTGCTGGACGAGGCGCGCCTGACCGTGGCAGAGATAAAGCGTGTGGCGACCTCAGTGGATGACGCAATCGGGGGCAGAAGCGGCCCTCTGGGAACCATGGTGAACAGCCTGTCGGTCACACCCGGGAAAGTAAATCGCGCAGTGGACGATATGAGCTCCAAAATCGATACGCTCCTGGACAAGATTGCCATTATTGCCGACAACCTCGCGGATATCTCCGTTAAGACACGCGGTATTATTGGCGATCTCTCCACAAATCTGGACGAAATCTCGCAGAACCTGAAGTCCATGACAGCCGACTTGAAGAATACACAGGGGCTGGCGAAACGCCTCCTGGATCCCAAGGGATCGATCGACACGTTCCTCAACGACTCGAACGAGCTCTTCAACCAGGTGGACACGGCGCTCAAGAACACGAACCAAATCATCTCGGAGCTGCACGGCCTCATAGCCGATTCCCGCCCCCAGGTCTCGAGCATCCTGGAAAAAGGCAGCACGACCCTGGATACGGCTACCGACGTCCTGCAGGCAGCCAAGAACAATCCGCTGCTCAAAGGCGGCGTGCCTCCCCGTCCGCAACAGACATCCCCTTTGAACAGCTACAGGGACGAAAACTTCTGATGAACGAGAAACATCTGCGTGCGGGAATCGGCCTGGCCCTCTGCATCACGCTGACTATCTCCTGCTCGTCGGCGCCGTCGAAATCAGACACCGTCACGACAGTGAGAGACCAGGCCGCGCAGAACAGCGGCTACGCCGAGGCATATTTCCGACAGGGACGGTACGACCTTGCCCTGCAGTTCTTCACCCAGTCGCTGAACCAGAACACTTCCATCGACAACGTGGAAGGCATTACCCAGTCCTACGTGGCAATCGGAAAAACCTACATTGCCCTGGGCTCCCTCGACATGGCGGAAGATATTCTCCTGAAAGCCCGGGAGCGCTCACGGACGGCCAGGCCCTCGCTTTTTTTCGCGGCGTCCAGCAGTCTCGGTGAGCTGTACCTCGCCAGGGGGGACCCGCAGAAAGGGCTTGCGGTTTTCGAGGAGGCGCTGGCGATGCCGGCGGGCTCCCGCACTCCCGCGCAGACCGCCCAGCTCAATCACAACCTGGGCACTGCCCAGAAAGCGCTGGGCAACTACCCCGGGGCCCTGGGGTATTTCAACGCGTCACTGCAGATCAACACGGCCAACAAGATCATCGACTCGGCAGCGGCGGACCACTATATGATCGCCTCAGTGTATTCCCTGCAGGGACGCTATGAAGACGCAGCCACAAGCGCGGAGGCGGCATTGACCCTGGACAAGAAGATCGAAAGCTCGCCGGGGATCGCCCAGGACCTCTACGCCCTGGGGTTGATTGCGACGCGGCGCAAGGATACAGCGGCCGCATACGACTATTTCCAGCGCTCGTACCTCGTGTTCGTCACCCTCGGGTCGAAACCGGGCATGAGAAAGGCCCTGGCTGAGCTCATAACAGCGGCGGACGGCCTGGGCAGATCCTCGGAAGCGGACGGGTACCGCACAACCCTCGCAGACCTGGGGACGCCGTGAGAGGCGCCGTGAGGAGGAGACTCGAGAGCTGGCTCGAGGCGGTCAGAAAAATCGGTTTTTTCATTGTCCTTGTCGCGGGAAGCGCGTGTTTCGGATTCGCAATCGCGTGGCCGCTTTGGCTTTTTGCAATGCAATCTTCAGGCGCGAGTTATTTTTGGGGTGCGGACTGGCTGCTCAACCGTTCGGGCTCCGGCACTGCCGGATCAAATATTGCGCCTCTCATCGAAAAAGAGTTTCACGAATCCTGGCAAATCGACGCGCGG
>CAYTGX010000119.1:0-11883 GCA_964437385.1 uncultured Spirochaetaceae bacterium | reverse complement strand
CCGAAAAGTGAACGCTGGCGGCCAGATCACGACGATTTGCGGCATCGGTCCACACATCATTCCCTATGGGAATGCGCCCGCCGGAAGTTTTTCCGGCGACGGCGGGCCGGCAACCTTGGCGGCTCTGTTTTTCCCGACCGGCATACTCATGGACGGCTCGGGGAATCTGCTTTTCTCGGACTCGGATAACAGGCGAATCCGCAGGATCGCACCTTCGGGCATCATCTCGACAATCGCAGGAACCGGGGTCCAGGGACGCACGGGTGACGGAGGTCCCGCCATTCTAGCCACGTTGGGCTTTGTCTATCAAATGGCCCTGGACTCGTCCAAACGGCTGTATATCTCTGACTACGGGAACTCATGCGTGCGGAGGATCCAATAGTTGAGAATCAGCTGAGTGGCCGGTGCTGGTGAATAGCATCCTGTTGTCGGGCATTGCCTGCAGCGCAAAAAGGAGAGTATTCGAGGAAACGATTGCATTTGACAAGATACAGGCAGTGGACTAATAATCGAGGGGACGTTTCACTGGGAGGAAAAAATGGAGAAAGTGCAGAAGAGTGAGGGGCTCATCTGCATCTGTGCTGAGTGCAAAAAGGTGATCAAGATAGTCGGGAACGTGTCTCCTGCTGTGCAGCCGCTCATCAGCCACGGCATCTGCCCTGCCTGCGCGGAGAGGCTGTACGGGGATTACTTCCGCAAGAAGACGTGAGAGGCCGGCCCGCTGGCGGCCGCCTTCCTCAAACCACCTTGCGCGGCAGGAGCGGGCTGATTCTGCTCACGATCTCGTAATTGATGGTGCCCGCCCATTCCGCCACTGTCTCGGCGCTGATGGCCTCGTCTCCGGACCTGCCAAGGAGCACAACCTCGTCCTCGAGACGTGCCCCGGGAACGTCCGTCAAATCCGCCATGCACAGATTCATGCAGATCCGCCCGATGACCGGCGCGCGGCGTCCCCGCACGAGGACGTGCGCCCTGTTGCCCAGCGCGCGGTCGTAGCCGTCCGCATACCCGACGGGCAGGACGCCGAGGACCGTGGGACGCATGGTACGGTACGTGCAGCCGTATCCCACGTAGCTTCCTTCGGGGAGTGTCTTCACCTGTACGATCCTGGTCTTCCAGGAAAGGACGGGCCGGAACTCCGGGACAGCCCCGCCCTTCTCCCGGGCGGAAACCATCGTCTCGCGGGAAGGCCACAGGCCGTACAGACCGATGCCCGAGCGGAGCATGGTGAAATGGGTCGATGCGAAAAGGAGCGTTGCTGCCGTGCATGCGGTGTGGATAAAAGGAGGGCGCCCCATGAGCCGCTCCACTGCTGCAAGCGCCGTGTTGAATCGCCCGATCTGCATTTCAGCGTACTCATGGTTCAGCGTGTCCTCGATGTTGGCATAATGAGTGGAAACCCCCTCCAGGGTGATCCCGCGCGCATCCTTGACCAGGCAGAGGAAAGCCTCCAGGTCTTCCGGCAGCACGCCCTGGCGCGCCGTGCCGGTGTCCACCTTGATATGCACGCGCGCCGGTCGGGCCCCGCTCTTTCGCGAGGAGAGTCTTTCGATTGTCTCCCGATTGTACACGGTCAGGCTGAGATCCGCCTCCACGGCGGTCTCGAGGTCGGAGAGCGGGACATGGCCCAGGAGGATCACGGGCCGGGTGATGCCGAGGGATCGGAGCTGCAGTCCTTCCTCGAGTGAGTTGACGCCGAACCACTCGGCGGAGGGAAGGAGGGGGGCGATCTGCTCAACGCCGTGTCCGTACGCATTTGCCTTTACGACAGCGCAGGCAAGAACGCCCGGGCGGCTTCCCGCGCGAATCTGCCGCAGGTTGTGCTCAGGGGCTTTTCCGTCCAGCTCCACCCACACGAGGCTGCTCATTGCTGCTCCTTCGCGTGGCAGGATAGTATGGGGCGGCCGCGCGAGTCAAAGGCGGGCGCGCATCCGGACTCACGATCGAGGGGGCACGATGGACGCACGAGAGTTCTACGACAGCCTGGGCGGTGACTACGACCGGATGGTGTCCTGGCAGGCGCGGATTGCGCGGGAAGCGGCCTTCTTCACGCGTCTCTTCGAGGAGAACGGGGTCCGACGCGTCCTGGATGCCGCCTGCGGCACCGGTGTGCACGCCATCGAGTTCGCCCGGCAGGGACTGCAGAGCGCGGGCGCGGACCTGAGTCCGGCAATGATCGGTCGGGCCCGTGAGAACGCCCGCGCGGCAGGGGTCAAAGTGGACCTGCAGGCAGCAGCGTTCGGCGAGCTGTCCAGGCGGTTCACAGGTCCGTTCGACGCGTTGACGTGCCTGGGCAATTCACTCCCGCACCTCGTCGATGATTCTTCTCTTGCGGCAGCCCTGTCGGACTTTGCGTCACTTCTGCGTCCGGGCGGCGTGTGTGTCATCCAGAACAGGAACTACGACCGGCTTCTCAGGGATCGGCAGCGCTTCATGCCGCTTGCGGCTCGGGAGGACACCGAGGGGGAAACACTGTTTCTTCGGATGAGCGATTTTCCGCCTCCGTCGGAACACGCGGGGGAAACCTTCCAGTTCACCATTGTCACGCTGAAGAAGCGGGGCGGCGCCTGGAACCAGACGGCGCGCACGACGCCCCTGAGGGCGCTCCGCCGCGCTACCATTGAACAGGCGCTGGGGGCTGCCGGCTTTTCCTCCACCAGGGTCTACGGAAGCTTCGCCCTTGCGGCGTTCGACGCACCGGATACCGGGGACCTGGTAGCCATAGCGAAGAAGTAGCGGCCGCGCCGGCGCGCGCCGCGGACAAGGGCCACGCAGCATGCGCCGCGGACCTGCCCCGCCGCGGGCCAGGACCCCGCCGCCGCGTGCGCCCTTACACCCACTTCTCAGAAAGTACTGTTCCGTCGCTGATTGAAACGATTGCTGCCTTCAGAGGTATCTTGCGAACCGCTTTCTCGACGGCCTGCTGCGCAATGGCCAGCAGACCGCGGCAGCAGGGCACTTCCATCATGACGACGGTGAGAGTATTGATCTGCGCATGCTCGATGAGTGCCGTGAGCTTCTCCCGGTAGATCTCCTTGCCCTCATCGAGCTTGGGGCAGGCGATGGCCAGGGACTTGGCCTTCAGGAAGGACGCATGGAAGCCTCCCATGGCATATGCCACGCAATCCGCGCTGAGAAGAACGTCCCGTCCTTTGAATGGCGGAGCCATGGGCGAAAGAAGGTGCAGCTGGATGGGCCAGTTTCCCAGCTCCGAACCGGCAGGTGCCTCGGTTTCCACGCGCGCGCTCTTGCCGGGGAAGGACACGCCTTGTCTTCCGGGGCAGCCTGCGGGGGCTTCATGGACCGTCTCTTCGGGAACAGGGATGTGATGCTCTTTCATATAGTCGTGTGCCTCCTTCAGCAGCTCCTTTTCACCGTGGGCATCGAGGTGCGCCAGGTGCGCATGGATCGTGTTGGCGCCCTGCCGCGCGATATTGGACATCACCTTGCGCTCGTCGTAGGGCTCGGCCTCCCTTTCCACCAGAGTGATTGCCCCCTCGGGGCAGTACCCGACGCAGGCGCCGAGGCCGTCGCAGAAAAGGTCGCTCACGAGCCGTGCCTTTCCGTCGATGACCTGGAGCGCCCCCTCGGGGCAATTGGGAATGCAAAGGCCGCAGCCGTTGCACTTCGCTTCGTCGATGGTAATGATCGTGCGTGTGCTCATGCTCAAAGACTACACCCGCCGCGCACTGCCGTCCTTGACGTGGATCAAGTCGCCACGGTATTCCGTGGATTGTTCCTCGCCACGGTATTCCGTGGATTTGTCCCTGCTCTCCCGGTATAATGACGGCCCGAATGGATGTCCTGAGCCTGCTCGAGCAATCCGAGTTCTTCCGCTCCATCTCGCCCGCCGGGCGTCGGGCAATTGCCGTGATCTGCATCCCCCGAACCCTCCGCAAGCGTGAAATGCTTTTCATGGAAGGGGAGACAGGGCACTCGATGTTTTTGATGGCGCAGGGGGCCGTCCAGCTTTTCAAGACCTCCTCGGAAGGCAAGGAGGTGGTCATCAAGCTGGTGCGCGCCGGGGAGATTTTCGGAGAGGTCGTGCTCTTCGAGCAGGATCGTTTTCCCGTCAGCGCCTGCGCAATCACCTCTGACGCGCAGGTCTTCCTTCTGCCGAAGAAGCAATTCGACTGCCTGCTGGAGCAGGAGGATTTCCGGCGCGATTTTCTTTCGATGCTTCTTGCCAAGCAGCGCTACCTGTCAGACCAGATCTTCCGGCTCTCCGCCCTGGATGTGGAGCAACGGTTCTTCCATTTCCTCCGCGACCAGTACGGGGAGCGGGAAGAGTACAGGATCGATGTGACAAAGCGGGACGTGGCGGCAGCCATCGACGCCCTGCCGGAGACCCTCTCCCGGCTTCTTCTGAAGCTCAGGGACGAGGGCACCGTGCAGTGGGACGGTGAAAAGCTCCTTGTACGTAAGGGATTCTGGGAAGCGCGCCTGCCGCCCTAGGGAAGCCGCAGGCGCGCACGCGCGCCCGGAGTGACCGGGCGGGGCTCTGCCCTAGTTCTTGCTCTTGTCCACCAGGCGGTTCTTGGCAATCCACGGCATCATGGAGCGGAGCTTTTCTCCCACCTTCTCCAGCTGATGCGAGGCGCCCTCTTCCCGCATCCGCAGGAAATCCTTTCTGCCGCTCTTGTTTTCCGCCATCCACTTTTTGGCGAACTCGCCTTTCTGGATTTCGGAGAGCACCTTCTTCATTTCCTTTTTCGTCTTGTCGTTGATGATGCGCGGGCCCACCATGTAGTCGCCGTACTCCGCCGTGTCGGAGACCGAGTAGCGCATGAGGGAGAGACCGCCTTCATAGATGAGGTCCACGATCAGCTTCATCTCGTGGATGCATTCGAAATAGGCCATCTCAGGGGCGTAGCCCGCCTCCACCAGGGTCTCGAAGCCGGCCTGCATCAGGTGCGTCACGCCGCCGCAGAGGACGGCCTGCTCTCCGAAGAGGTCCGTTTCCGTTTCTTCGCGGAAGCTTGTTTCAATGACCCCGGCCTTTGCGCCGCCGATTGAAAGCGCGTAGGCCAGCGCGGTCTGCCGCGCTTTGCCCGCGGGGTCCTGTGCGATGGCGATAAGACAGGGCACGCCGAAGCCCAGCTCGAACTGCCTCCGCACCGTGTGTCCGGGTCCCTTGGGTGCAACCATGGCCACGTCTACATCCGGGGGCGGGACGATCTGACCGAAGTGTATATTGAAACCGTGGGCGAACAGCAGCGTCTTGCCGGCGGTCAGGCCGGGCTTCACATCCGTCTTATAGACGTCACCCTGCAGATGATCGGGAATGAGCATCATCACCACTTCGGCCCATTGCACCGCTTTGGCCGTTTCCATCACCTTCAGCCCGGCCTCGGCGGCTTTCTTGACGGAAAGGCTCTCCGGGCGGAGTCCGACGACGACCTCGACCCCCGAATCGCGCAGATTGTTGGAGTGGGCAAATCCCTGGCTGCCGTAGCCGATCACGGCCACCTTCCTGCTCCGTATCCACTCCGGCTTGATGTCCTTTTCATAGAAGATGTTCATGCCCTGGCCTCCATTGCTGTGCATGGTACATACCCGAATGAAAAAGTCAACAATAGGAACGACTCCAGTGTTCGGCGGCGGCCCTGGTCCACAGGGTCGGACAGGTTTCAGTTCTCGAGAATCGTGATCTCCACCCGGCGGTTCATTCTCCGTCCCTCCTCCGTGGAGTTGTCCCCCAGGGGGACGTTCGCGCCCATGCCTCGCGCGGTGATCTGCTCGGCCCTGCGCGCGCCGATGGAGAGAAGGAAGTTCGCCGCGGCCTGTGCGCGCTGGTCGGAGAGCTTCTGGTAGTCGTCTTCCGTGTAGCCGGGCGCGCGGGCGGTGTGCCCGGTGATCGCGATGTCCCGGTCCTGGTATTTTTTCAGCACCTCCGCGATGCGCCGAAGCTTATCCTGCTCTGCGGGCATGAGGGAGTCCGAGTTCGGAGGAAAGTTCACGTTCTCCATGGTGATCTTCACTCCCTGGTCGGTAGGCTGCACGGACACATCGGGGATATGCTGAGCATCGATCTGGTTCTGGATGTCCTGCGCCACGTGCGCCCGGTCCAGCGGCTGTGACTGGACGAGGCGTCCGTCCGCGTTGCCCAGGAACTCGAAATCGTCGCCGGTGTTGAAAGAGAATACAAAATCGAAGCGTTCCTCGTAGAATATGGGTCGTCGTCCCGCGAGATCCCACCAGTATTTCTGATGCGATTCACCGACCACGCGGGTAGGATACATCCGGACCGTGCCGCCCGGGGCGTCGGCCTTGTGGAAGACCTCGTAATCTATGGCGATGACCGCGCAATCGATACCCTCGCGCGTTTCCCTGCCCGCGTAGGTGTAGCTCGCGGTGATCGGGAACTGGAACGGCTGCTGGATGCCGAAGTTTGCCCGGAAATCGTGCGCCTCGCTGCCCTTTGCCGTCCAGGTGCCGCCCTGCTGCACGTCTCCCTCGGGAAAAAGCGGTACGTCCCGGACAACCGGCATGAAATACGAAGGGTCGATGGTGTAAGTCCCGCGGCCGTCGCGCCAGAACCGGGAGGGATACTCTTCGCTCCATTCGTAGGTTGCGCGGGAGCCGTAGGACCTCTCGGAGGTCTGGAAGAGGACATCGTGATAGCCTGCATCCGCGCGCGTATCCGTGACCGCAACCGCGATCTTGTTGAGGATGTCCGCATCATGGGAGAACTTCCCGTTGACGTACACAGATTCGTGGACCTGCGAGAGGATGCGGTATTTCTCCCCCTTAGTGTACGCGAAGCGGAATACATCGGCCGAAAGCGTGGTTGCCGCGAGGGCCAGAACCGCGCAACAGAGGAGCAGCGTCTTTCTCATGTGATCACCTGCACGGTACCCCGTGCAATCCTTTCCTTCGGTCTTCCTTGACACCCCCCCCTCATTCCACTATCCTCGAAAAAATTGGTGCACCCCGTTAGAATACCATCACAGGACGATGTTCTCCAGGTCTTTCGAAAGGCGGGATTCTCCACCCTGTCTCCTTTCCAGGAAAGACTGATCCCTTACATCCTGAAGGGAAAGGACGTGGCCGCGCAGGTTGCCCCGGGCTCGGGCAAGACCGTGGGGTTCATTCTTCCCCTTATTCTCGGCTTACGCGGGGCCGGACTTGCGCCCCGGGCGGTGATCCTGGCGTCGAGCTCGGACGAGGTGGCCAATGTTGCCCGCACCTTCGCCCGCATCGCCCGATTCGTGAGAGACGCACCCGCGTTCGTGCCCCTCGGTGAGATCGAGGACGCGCGCCGGGAGCAAAGACGGCTGGAGAAAGGCGCGACAATCGTTGTCGGCACGGTGGAGAGGGTCATCGATCACATCCGCCGGGGAAGCCTCGGATTCGACGAGCTTCTGACGATCATCGTGGAAGAGCCTGAGGGCGATGCACGGGCGGATTTCATCAAGGACGTGCAATTCATTTTCGCAAAGATTGCGGACAGGCGGCAGACCATACTGTTCTCCCGTTCTGCCCTGTCGGAGGAAAATGAGCTGCTCCGAATGCTCCGCCACCCGGTCGTGCTGGACGCGGCGCAATCCCCGGGATCATCGTCACCGGACGCGGGTCACCTGTACATCCCGACGGAAGGGGCGGTTCGCGCAGAGCTCCTGGCCAGGATCATCCTGGGAAGAAGAATCCCCTCCGCCCTCGTTTATCATTCCCCGCGCCTCGACGGCCGCAGGATTGCCGAAGTTCTCCAGCCGCGCGGAATCCGCGCCGGCCTCCTTGCGGCAGGCAGCGGCTCCGGCCAGACCGGCGCCCGCTGGCAGGAGGACCGCAGAAAGCCCCTTGGGGCGTTTTCGCGCGGCGAGCTGGATGTCCTGCTCGTGCCCCTGTCATCGGGCACGCAGCCCGCGGCAGGGCTGGAAGAGCTCACGCCGACGCACGTCGTGTTCTTCGATATTCCCCCGGCGGGAAATCGACAGTCCGGCGGCATACGAAAAGGGGCGGTGGTCGTCGCACTTGTGGACCGGGGGCAGGAGAAAGAGCTCGCCAGGCTCGAGGAGGCGATCGGCGTGAAAATCAACAGGGGAGAGATTCCCAACGACGAAGAGGTGCTCACCGGCGCCATTGACAGGATGCTGCGCAGGATGAAGACAGAGGATCCGGCGGAGCTGACGGCGCTGCGCGCGCGCATACGCAGGCAGGTGCCGCTCCTGCTCAGGCCGTTTTTCATGGCTTCACTTTTGAAATCTCTTCTTCCTCCCGGAACGGGCGTTCTTCCCGGCAGGACGGAAGCCGCGGCAGTCGCGCCTTTGCCCCGCGCCGTCGTCACACCGCAGGCTGGTCGCGCCCCCGCGGGTCAGACGGATTCGGGCAGGGCCGCGCGCGCGGGAGCCGGCGCGCCGGAAACACCCAGGACACCCCGCGGACGCTTCGGCAGGAATGTCGAAAGCGCTTCCCCCGCCGGCAGCCGGACCGGGAGATCCATGGAGACCCAGCCGGGCGCTGACCGGCAGGGCAGGCAGAGTGAGAGCCAGAGGCCCCCGAAGGCGGGCGCCGGGGTCGAGGGGCAGTTCACCCAGCTCTTCGTCAGCATCGGACGGAACCGCCGCGTCTACGCGCGTGACCTTACCGAGCTGTTCACCGCAAAGCTCCAACTCCAGGCCGGTGATATCGGCGGGGTGCGCGTGTTCGAGAAATACTCCTTTGTCGACATCGTGCCGGGCAAGGCCGGTGATGCCATTGCTCTGCTTTCCGGCAGCGAGCTCAAGGGACGCACAATCACGGTCAACTACGCCAAGAAGAAGGAAGAGAAAGAGGAAAAGTGAGCTCCCAGTCGGGCGGCTGCGAAGTCGAGATCGGCTGCGGAAACGGCCACTTCCTGTCTGAATACGCCGCGGAGAAGCCGGGCACGCTTCTGATCGGCGTGGATATCAAGCAGAAGCGGTGTCTCAAGGCACGCGAGAAAGCGGCGAAGCGGGGGCAGCGCAATGTGTCGATCGTGCACGCTGCTGCTGAAACTTTCCTGCGGGACCTGCCGTGCGCCTCCGTCGACGCGTTCCATATCTATTTCCCCGACCCCTGGCCGAAGAGCCGGCACCGCAAGCGGCGTTTTTTCACCATGCAGACCCTGGCAATGATGCACGACCGGCTGCGGGGAGGGGGCAAGGTGTACTTCGGCACCGATTTCTTCGATTACTACCTGCAGGCGAAAGTGCTGGTCGCGCTCCACTGCGGTTTTCTGATCTCGGAAGAGCCCGCGCCGCAGGCAGTGCTCTCCTCGCTGTACGGGCAGCTGTTCGTCGTGGAAAAAAAGGCCATCCATATCTTCTCCGCCACGCGGCTCAACGGATGAGCAGGGAGAGGAGCAGGAAAACGATGGGGACGTTCACCGCGATGTTCAACGTGATCAGGAGCGCGGAGACGGCCTCGTACCACCGTGCCGTGCGCTCGCTTGCCCGAGAGATGGACTCGGGATCTCCCGGCACCAGCACCTGCTCCGCCATCGGGTCTTCCGGTTTCAGGAGCTCGATGCCGTCGCCGACCTCGCGGTAGGCGGCGAACGCCACACACTCCTGCGGCGAGCTTGCTGCCTGGCTGCGTCTCCGCGGAGGCAGGTACACTTCGAGCCTGCGGATGCCGGATGGCAGCGTGATCGGCACTCCCTCGGAGATGATCACCTCTGCGTGCGCGGCGTCCATCATTCCCCTGACCATCAGGTACGGCTCCATATCCGGAAGGAGGGTCGCCCTCCTTCCGCGATGTCCATCCGCGGAAGGAGGGAAATATCTCAGGGGAAGCCGGATCACGTCTCTCTGAGCCCGCATGAGCCGCGCCTTCTTCCAGTAGGACCTGTATGCGAAGTACAGGGGAAAGCCGGGGGGAAGGAAGGGAGAAATCGGTGCCAGGCCCGCCGTGAGGGCGACGAGCGCGATCACCCTGAGGTCGGGCATTGCAAGAAGGGAGAATGCCAGCAGGACCAGCAGGAGCGCTCCTATGGTAACCGAGGGCAACGTGAAGGAGTTCATGAACTCATTGCGCTGCCTGCCGCTGCCAATAGCCCGAAGGACAATGCTCTCCCGGGGGCAGTCGTGGATGACGACCAGGAGGCGGTCGCGGCCGTGATCCCGGAACACCCCCCGGCCTTCTTCGGTGAAAAGCGAACCGGCCACGAACACAGGCGTTCCTTCGGGGAGTGAGAAGATCCGGCTCCACGGCATGCTGCGAAGCTCGGCGTTTTCCGCCCCGGGGCCCGCGGCAGCCTCCTCCGCGCTTCCCCCGGCCTCGGGAATCAGGTAGACACGCACCCCGCGCAGGTCCGCGGCCACAGAAAATCGCCCGTTTGAAATCCAGATCCTGTCGTCTCCCTGGATGGCTTCCAGGCTGCCGAAGAAGCGGAAATATCCGACTGAAGCGGATCGTTCCCTTCCGGTGGTCGTAGGGCTCGCGGTGGGATACCGCGATGCGGCTGTGACCCGGTTTCTGAACATCCGCCATTGACTGCGGACAAGAAAAGCGCCCATGGCGGGGAATGCGGCATAGAACAGAATTGCGATTCCGGCGATGAGGATGAGGTACCAGGTCATATCCAGTATTGATAAACCACGCGCAATCCTTTACGCTGGAATATACCATGGTGGAAAGAGTTATCGTAGGGGCCTGGAAAACAAATTGTTACATCTACTCCAGCACAAAAAAGGAATGCATCATAATCGATCCAGGAGGGGACGAGACGGAGATCGCGGCGCGCGTAGACGTCCTCAACATGGTTCCGGTCGGGATAGCCCTGACACATGGACACGTTGACCACGTCGGGGCGCTCGGGAGACTGCGGGAAGGGTACGCCATCCGCGGCTACAAGCTCCCCATTGCCATCAATCCGGCGGACCGTAGATTCCTGGGCACGGGCGGAATGGAGACCCATCGGGAGAGCCTGGAGGTCCTCGGGCTGGACGAGGAGAGCTTCTTTGGCGGAGACGCCTCGGAGCTCCCCAAGGCGGATGTCCGTCTGAAGGACGGAGATCACCTCTTCAACATGGACATCACTGTGCTGGAAACCCCGGGGCACACCCCTGGCAGCGTCTGTTTTTACGCGGAGAAAGAAGGGATCCTCTTTTCCGGGGACACGCTCTTTTTCGACGGTGTGGGCCGCACCGACCTTCCCGGCGGAAGCGACAAGAAACTCAGGGAAAGTATCCAGAGGAAAATTGCCGTTCTTCCTCCTGAGACCCGGGTATTCCCCGGTCACGGACCATTCACGACCGTGGAACGCGAAAAGAGGGGGAACGTATTTTTCAGGGAAACCGTGCAGGAGCAGCGGCCGGAGCCCGGAGTCCGCGCAATCCCTTCCCTGGTCTCTTTGCACGTGACCGAGCCCGCCGTGCCGGTGAAGACGGCCAAGGTTGTCGTCAAGCCGCCGCAGAAGACAGCGCCAAAACGAGCAAAGCCGGCACGGGCGTCCGCCAAGCCCGCCCGGGCCGTGAAGAAGAGCGCCGGAAAGAGCGTGAAGAGCACCGCAAAACGTGGAGCGCTGAAAACTCGCGGACCCAAGCCCGGTGCCGCCCGGAAGGGCACCACGCGGGCCGCGGGCGCCGGCAAGAAAACTGTTCAGGCCAGAAGGTCGACGAAAGCCCCCGGCTCCGGCAAAAAGCGCCCGCGGTAGGAATTGTCCAGCGCGCCGCCCTGTCGAAGCTCGCTCGCCATTCGGGTAATGAGAGTGTCGACGGCTGCGCTGTCCGCCGCCTGCCTGGTCAACGGGCCCGCTTGAACGGCGCCGCCTCTGTCCCGGGAGAGATGATCGATCAGCGTATCGAGAATTTTCAGCTTATAGAGCGGGACTCCGTCATCCAACCATGAATCGGGTCGGACCTGGATGTGCCTGAAGTTCGCCTGGATGAGTTCCGCGGGCCGGACAGGCATGACCATGCC
>CAYTGX010000118.1:0-11978 GCA_964437385.1 uncultured Spirochaetaceae bacterium | reverse complement strand
GCGGCTTACAAGGGTCGACGCGCGGGAACATTCGGTGAGATCAACGCCTTCAGCTTCTACCCGACCAAGAACCTCGGATGCCTGGGAGACGGGGGCGCAATAACGACGAATGACCCCGAGCTTGCCGCGCGAGTGCGGTCCCTGGGTAATTACGGTTCACGCGTCAGGTACCAGAACGAAGTCCAGGGGATCAATTCACGACTGGACGAGGTGCAGGCGGCATTCCTCAGGGTCAAGCTTCGCAGGCTTGACGAGATCAACGCGCATAAGAGGTCGCTGGCAGATGCGTATCGGCGCGGAATCGGGGAGAGGTATGTGGTCCCCGCGGTCCAGGAAGGCTTTTTCGACATCTATCACGTGTTCAACGTACGGCATCCGCAGAGAGACCGGCTCAGGAGCTATCTCCTGGAACGCGGCATCAAGACCGACATCCACTATCCCACGTCCCCGAACAGGCAGCCGGCTCTCAGGGGAGTCTTCGACGAAGCGTGTCCCATTTCCGAAGAGATACACGCAACCACGCTCAGCCTGCCGATCTCATTCTGCCATACCGAGGAAGACGTGGCGGTGGTGTGCGAGGCGCTTCGGGATTTCCTGCGAGTGAAGGAGGAGGAATGAAAGGAATAGTACTGGCCGGGGGAAAGGGTACCCGGCTGTATCCGGCAACGCGTGTCATCTCGAAGCAGCTCCTCCCCATCTACGACAAGCCCATGATCTACTATCCCCTTTCCGTGCTGATGCTGGCCGGCATCCGGGAGGTCCTCGTCATCTCTACACCCGAGGACACGCCGCGGTTTCGGGAGCTGCTGGGAGACGGCTCGTCGTGGGGCATGAGCATTTCCTATGCCGCCCAGGAGCGGCCTGAAGGGCTCGCACAGGCTTTCATCATCGGCGCTGACTTCATTGGCCCCGATCCTGTGGCGCTCATTCTTGGGGACAACCTCTTTTTCGGTCAAAGCTTTACCGGACTGCTCAGGACCGCGGCATCATTGACCGCGGGTGGAGTCATCTTTGGCTATCAGGTGAAGGATCCCGAGCGCTTCGGCATAGTGGAGCTGGATGGGGCAGGCCGTCCGGTTTCAATCGAGGAAAAGCCGGCCCGGCCGAAATCCAGGTACGCCGTCACTGGTTTGTACTTCTACGACAACGAGGTCGTGAGCATCGCCCGAAAAATCAAGCCGTCGGCGCGCGGGGAACTGGAGATCACGGACGTCAACCGTGCGTACCTTGCACGCGGCGCGCTCCGCGTCGAGCTGCTGGGCCGCGGCTTCGCCTGGCTGGACACGGGCACCTGCGAAAGCCTTCTGGAGGCGAGCATGTTCGTCCAGGCCATCCAGCATCGACAGGGTTACCGCATTGCGTGTCTCGAGGAAATCGCCCATGCAAACGGATGGATCGGGCCGTCCGAGCTGGAGAAGGCGGCGGCCGCGCATGGGTCGAGTGAGTACGGCGATTACCTGCGAGAGCTCGTTCGCGGGCTCTCATGAAAAAGGCAGGAAGGGTGCGGACGTTCCAGACAATCCTCGTCACCGGTGGGGCAGGTTTTATCGGTTCGAATCTCATCCGTTATCTGCTGGGACCGGCTGGATTCCCGGGAAAGGTCGTGAACCTCGATTCCCTGACCTATGCGGGCAACCTTGAAAGCCTTGCGGACATTACGGGAAGCCTGGGCGCCGAGCGCTACTGCTTCGAGCGCGTCGACATCCGGGATGCCCCTGCCGTGCATGCGGTTTTCGAGCGCCACAGGCCGGATGCGGTGATCCACCTGGCGGCAGAGAGTCACGTGGACAGGTCGATACTCGCTCCGCGGGACTTCCTCGATACGAACGTCCTGGGGACGTTCAATCTGCTGGAGTCCGCCCGCGCGGCATGGAAGGATCGTTCTGATGTCCTTTTCCACCACGTGAGCACAGACGAGGTGTATGGTTCACTCGGGGAGACGGGAAAGTTCACGGAGACAAGCCCCTACGACCCGCGCTCGCCGTACTCCGCCAGCAAGGCAGCCAGTGATCATCTTGTGTGTGCCTACTTCCATACATACGGTCTGCCCATTACGCTTTCAAACTGTTCGAACAACTACGGGCCCAGGCAGTTTCCGGAAAAGCTCGTCCCGCTCATGATCATGAACATGATGGAGGGCAGGAGCCTTCCCGTGTATGGGGACGGGCGGAACGTCCGGGACTGGCTGTACGTCGAGGATCACGCCTCGGCCATCTGGCTGATCATGAGGGCGGGGGCCCTGGGGGAGAGGTACAACGTCGGGGGCGAAAGCGAATGGGAAAACATTCGACTTCTTCGCGAGCTCATGGCCGCAGTATCGCGGCGGACCGGCCGTGACGCGCGCGACTTCGAGGGGCTTATTACGTACGTCAAGGACAGGCCCGGCCATGACCGCCGCTATGCCATAGACTGTTCGAAGATCAAGCGGGAGCTGGGCTGGTCACAGGCCTTGTCCTTCTCCGAAGGCCTCGAGCGGACGGTAGACTGGTACATCTGCAACCCGGGCTGGATAGAGCGGGTGCGAAGCGGCGCCTACCGACAGTGGATCGAAACAAACTACGGGGCCCGATAGCGTGCGGCATCTTGTCACCGGTGCTGCCGGCTTCATCGGATTCCACCTTGCGCGCGGGCTTCTGGCCCGGGGAGACGAGGTGGTCGGCATCGATTCCCTCAACGATTACTACGACCCGGCGCTCAAACTGGCCCGACTTTCCGAGCTGGGTATCCCGTCCCTGGCGGAAACCTGGGGCGATGTCATACCGAGCAGCAGGTTCGCCGGTTTCACTTTTACCCGGCTCTCCCTGGAAGACGCCACAGGGATGGAGAAACTGTTTGCCCGCGGGCGTTTCGACCGCGTGTGCAATCTGGCTGCCCAGGCAGGCGTGCGCTACAGCCTGATCAATCCCCGGGCCTATGTCGAGTCGAACATCCGGGGCTTCCTCAACGTCCTGGAATGCTGCCGCGAAGCCCGTACGCCCCACCTCGTGTATGCCTCCTCATCCTCCGTGTACGGGCTGGATGCGGCCCGGCCCTCCTCCACGCACGATCGCGCCGACCATCCCATGAGCATGTACGCGGCAACCAAGCGGTCCAATGAGCTGATGGCGCATTCCTACAGCCACCTCTACGGCCTCCCCACGACCGGTCTTCGTTTCTTTACGGTTTATGGCCCCTGGGGGAGACCCGACATGGCCTACTTCAAGTTCGCGCGGGCCATCCTGTCAGGCGAGCCGATCGATGTCTACAACAATGGGGACATGCTCCGGGATTTCACCTATATCGATGATGTCGTGGAAGGCATTCTCCGTGTCATCGACAAGGTGCCGCCTGCCGACCCGCAGTGGGACCCGCGGTCGGCGGATCCCTCGGCCTCCCGTGCCCCTTACAAGCTGTACAATCTGGGAAACAGCGCGCCGGAGCGTCTGTCAGACTTCATTGCGGTGCTGGAAACCATCCTCGGAAAGAAGGCGATAAAGAATTATCTCCCGATTCAGCAAGGCGACGTGCAGGCCACGTGCGCGGAGATTGCGGATCTGGAAAAGGACTTTCACTGGAGGCCGCGCACCAGGATCGAAGAGGGTCTCCGGCAGTTTGCCCAGTGGTATGTCGAATATCGCGGGGAAGCGCACGCAGGGGCAGACTAGAAAAGAGTCGGATTTCTCTTCAGCGAAACAGGGCGATCTTGCGTGCGGCAAATTTCCATACGTATCCAATGACGGCGGACACGAGCCTGCCCAGCAGGTAGTTCAGCCCCAGCAGTCCTGTCCAGAGCCAGAGAATGAGGGCGTTCAGGCCCATCCCGATCACGCCAATGATGATGAAGATGAGGAACTCCGCCGTCTTGTTCTGCATCGATCGTTTCCCGAATGCCCACCGCACGGAAAGAATGTAGCTCACAATCATCCCCATTCCGTAGCTGATCGTGGCAGACAAGAGGTAGAATACGTGCGCAATATCGGTGAGGACATACAGCAGCCCAAAGTCGAAAATGAAAGACACTCCGGAAACGATGACAGAACGAAAAATCTCTATCCGGAGCTCCGACGACCTTTCCATGAAAAAGCTGCGGAAAATGCCGGTGGAGCCGGCTTTTGCCTGACCGTTCTTGCTTTCCATCGCCGGCATGATATATGGTTGGCGGCCGGGAATCAAGTTTACACACCCTTGTGCAGAGAAACGGAGACCTGAGCGAATGCCGGGAGCATCGGGCGGCCGCATCGTCATTTCTTACAATACCTGCTGGTACATCTGGAATTTCCGCATGCCGCTCATTGCAGCGCTGCGCCAGCGAGGGTACGAGGTTGTTGCTCTTGCCCCGCGGGACGAGTACACGCGCAGGATCGTCTCCGCCGGCGTCACGTACCGCTCTATTCATATCGACCCGCGCGGCACCAATCCGGTACGGGAGCTTGCCGCCCTGCTGGCATTCATACGCATTTACCGGCGGCTGAAGCCTGTCGCGGTTCTCCAGTACACGATCAAGCCCAACCTCTATGGCTCTATCGCGGCACGTGTTCTTGGAATCTCCGCGGTCAACAATGTGACGGGCCTCGGGGCCGCTTTCGAAAGCACCGGCCCGTTTCGGGGCGTCATTGAGGCGCTGTATAGATTCGCCTTTCGCCGGGTGGAGCAGATCTTTTTCCAGAATCCGGATGACCTGCGCTTGTTTGTCCAGCGCCGCCTGGTGGCTCCACGGCACGCGGCTCTCCTCCCGGGCTCGGGCGTCGACCTTGCTCATTTCTCTCCGCGGCCGCGCGGCGCAGGAGGCTTCACATTCCTCTTCATCGGCCGCCTCCTCAAGGCCAAAGGCGTCGAGGAGCTTGTTGCCGCTGCGCACATCGTGCGCGCGCGGCTGCCGGGGACCCGCATTGTTCTTCTTGGAAAGCGTGATGACGACGATCCACGCTCCGCCGATCCACGCATTCTGGACGCGGCGGCCTCCGTGGGGACCATCGAGCTGGCGGGAACGGTGGACGACGTGCGGCCCTCCATTGCGGCGGCGGACTGTGTCGTTCTGCCGTCCTACTACCGGGAAGGGATTCCACGCTCCCTGCTGGAGGCCGCTGCCATGGGGCGGCCGCTCATCGCGGCTGACTCAATCGGGACCCGGGAGCCGGTCCGCAATGGGGCCAACGGTTACCACTGCCGCCCCCGGGATCATCGAGACCTGGCGGACAAGATGGTTGCCATGGCGGAGCTCTCCGAAGGCGCCCGGATCGCGATGGGGACGGCGTCGCGGAGGATCGCGGAGGATCGCTTCGACGAACGGATCGTGATTGCGAAATACCTGCAGACCATCGACCGGCTGGTCGGAAAGGCGCGTTGATGTTGGACAAAGAATCAGGTTCCGACGTTCCCGCATTCCGGCGGGGTGACTTCGCGATCCTCTGCGCGATCGCCATATTTGCGGTGTTCTTCAGGCTTTCGACTCTCATGATGATCCACACGGGAGTCGATGAAAAAGATTACTGGATCTCGGCCAAGGCGATCGCCTTCGGCCTTTCATATCCCCCGCTGATTCACAGGACGGTCCGGTTCGGCGTGATTCTGCCGGTTGCTGCTGCCCAGCGTCTCTTTGGCGAAGAGCCGAATGTGTATTACGTGCTGCCCGTGCTCAATGCCGCCATTCAGGCCGGTCTTGCCTTCCTTCTCGGCCGCCGGGTCCGCGGCCGGGTATGCGGCGTGCTGGCTGCGCTTTTTCTCATTCTCTTTCCCTACATGGTCCGTGCAGGCAGCCAGGTACGCCCCGAGATTTTCTCCGTCACGTACGTGCTCGCAGGACTGTTGTGTTTCCTTGCATATCTCGAACGTGCCGAAATCAGGGAGGAAATAGGGGAGGCAGGCCAAGACGCCTCCGGGCTGGGCGCGCTCATGGGCGCCTGCGTCTTTTTCTTCGCCGCGTACGAATCCACCGTGACAAATCTCTTTTTTGTCCCCGGCCTCGTCATTGTCATGCTCGCCCGCAGACGTCCGCTCCGCGAGATTGCGATCTTCGTGGGCATGCTGGCAGTATTCTTCGCTGCAGAGACAGCGCTGTATGCGGCTTTCACCCCGTTCAAGCTTGGGCAATTGCAGGTAATTGCCCGCAGCCACCTTGAAGATAATGAGTCGCTGCGGGCCGTGGGACTGGCTGATCTGTTCAAAAGGTATGCGCGCCCGTACCTGCAGCTCTATTGGCAGGTGCCGTTTGCACTCTTCGCGGCAGCAACCGCCTGGTACGCCATTCGGCGCAAAGGACGCGATGTCGCGGTGCTTGCCGCTGCAGCCTTCGGCTTTTTCGTGTGCCTCACCTTCGCGGTGAAGAGTATCCGGCCTATCGTGCCCGCGGAGCCCTTCATCAACCGCTACTTTACATCTGTCCTGGCGCCGGTAGCAGTCGTCCTGGCCGCTGCCGCGGCTGAGCTCGGCCAGGGAGTCTTCAGGCGCCTTTTCCAGCGACGGGGAGTGCCGTCGCCCTCCCTCATTGTGGTCTTGCTGGGGGCCGGAGCGCTCGTGACTGCCGCATTTTTCTCGTCCTCTGTCCTGCCGCGAGGCATGAGTGACTATGCCCATTCCCTCTTCAAGCTTTCCGACCACCCCCTCGCTCTCACCGGGCTTTATCGCGCTCAAGTGGACAAGGCATGGGACGAGGGCGAACCGATTGTTTCAGTCCTGGGGGCAGCCGGAGGAGGGGCGCTGGAGGCCTGCCGGGGCTTTTTTCTTTCGCTCTCGCGCTATCCGGGTGGCAAGGCCCCGCAGATTTCCGAGGGCTCTGCAGGCGGAACGGTCTGCCTGGTTCTCCTGCGGTCGGGAAGCCCTGATTCGGCGCCAGTGGTTCTTGCAGCCATCAGGACGCCTTTTCGACTCAAGCAGATAGAAACCGCCTCCGTCGCGAGGCTCCAGGGCGAGGCATTCCCATGAAACTCATCATCCAGATCCCCTGCTACAACGAGGCCGCGAGTCTCTCTGTTGCGCTGGCCGAGCTTCCCCGCAAGGTAAAAGGCTTTGACACAGTGGAGTGGCTCATCGTCAACGACGGGAGCACGGATGATACAGTGGAGGCTGCGCGCCGCTGCGGCGTGGACCATGTGGTGAGCTTCAAGCGCAACCAGGGGCTGGCCCGCGCCTACATGGCGGGTCTCAGGGCAAGCCTGGAGCTCGGCGCAGACGTCATCGTGAACACGGATGCGGATAACCAGTACTGCGCCGCTGACATCCCTGCCCTTGTTGCCCCGATCGTCGACGGGAGCGCGGACATTGTGGTCGGCGCCCGGCCAATCGGGGCTATTCGGCATTTCTCCCTGATCAAGAAGGCTCTCCAGGGACTCGGCAGCGCCGTTGTCCGCGGAGTGAGCGGCACATCTGTGGAGGATGCCCCCTCGGGTTTCCGGGCGGTCAGCCGCGAGGCGGCAATGCGCCTGCACGTTTTCAACGACTACACGTACACGCTGGAGACGATCATCCAGGCGGGGCGCAAGAACATGGTGATCGCTTCGGTGCCCGTTCGGGTGAATGGAGATATCCGCCCGTCGCGGCTCGTAAAGAGCATTCCCAGCTATATCAAGAAATCCATCCTCACGATGCTTCGTATTTTCGTTGTCTACCGGCCATTCCGGTTCTTCATGGCCGTCGGGGGAACAGTCTTCGCAATCGGGGTCATCGTCGGTCTTCGCTTCCTTGCATTTCTTGTTTTGGGCCGCGGGGGAGGCCACGTTCAGTCCCTGATTCTCGCCTCCATCCTCCTGGGCATCGGATTCCAGACCATGCTCACCGCGTTTCTGGCGGATCTCCTTGCCGTGAACCGAACGCTCATGGAAGAGGTCGAGTACCACGTGTTGAAAAACGCCGGTCAGCGATCGAAAGAAGGGCCGCGCCGCCGGGCGGCCGTCAGCGGGCCCCCTCGTTCACGACCGAAAAATAGGAAGAGCCCCTGAGAAACTGAAACCCTCGGAAAGAGGTGCCCGCAAAGATGAGGGTGCCGCGCACGTGATTGCCCAGCCCGCGCAGCCAGACGGCCACCGTGGGATTGTCGATGCTGCAATCCTCGATCCGGATGGAGACGGGAGAGACGTCGGCTCCGAGCTTCGACAGGACGAACAGAACGCCGACTCCCGAATTGTTCTGGATCCGGCATCCCCGCACAACACAATCCTGGAAGCCGGGATCGCCGCTGTTTGGTTCGAAATCGATGCCCGACATGGGCATGACGCCCGAGCTTCCCGAAATCAGACTGTCCTCTATCAGAAGGCGCCTCGCGGAGATGACGCTCACGCCCTGCCGATGGCTGTCGAGGATCTCGAGGTCCTGCAGCGTAAGGTCTTCGCAGGGGATGTGCACGTACCCGCGACGCTCGACGCCGGCGTAAATCCCATCCCCCCCGGCGCTTTCAATGCGGAGCCCCGCGATAAGCGCCCGCGCGGCGCCGCGCAGCGATATTGCGTGCCGCCATTCGGCGGGCTCGTACGGCCTCTTCCCGTAGTCATTCTTCCTCATTCGAATCGAGGCGCCGTAGCCGAGGAGGGAGAAGTCAGTCGCCCCGTAGGCCTGGATGAGACATTCCCCGGCACCTCGAAATGCCCCCTTTGCGGCCAGAATGACGACACCGGGCTCGAGGGCAATCTCCAGCCCGCCGCAACGAAGATCAAGCGTGCGCGAAAGGATCCATGGTCCTGCCATGCGAGGAACGATGACAACCCTGGCCCCTGAGTCCACGGCGGCCTGGAGAGCGTCAGTGGCATCCGTCTGCTGGTAACCCCACCAGGCTGCGCTCACTGCGGCACCGGCCGGGGCTCCCGCGTCCCAACCAGGCGGCCGGCGTGCGCGCGATCCGCCCGCCGATTCCCATGAGGAAATAAAAGAGGCAATTCGCGCGGAATACGCGGCCGCGCTGGAGCTTGAGCGGGCCGACTTGAGCGCAGGAGAGGCCCCGACACACGCGGCGAGCAGCGCTGTGAGAGAGAGAAGAATGGCGGCTCGTGATTGTCTTGAAATATGATTCATGACAAGTTACCCTATGAGCATATCATGACCCGCACGAGCTTTTCATGATTCTTTTTCGTATTGCGCTGCGCAACCTTCTCCGTCGCGGCGGCCGGAACCTTGTCGTGGCCATCCTCATCGCGGTGGGTGTGGCCTCTTTTTTTCTCAGCAACTCCGTCCTGGAAAGCTCGATTGGCGGCATCCAGCGCGCATTTGCGGACAACTTCACCGCGGACCTGTCTGTCAGCCAGCGCAGTGAACAGTCATTCAGCCTGTTCGGTCCCGATGTTCCCGTCATCGGTGACTATGCGCCTGCCCCTCTGCTTGTCAATGCACCCGATGTCGGCGCGCGCATCGCGCACGAGCCTGGCGTGCTCCGTACGGCTTACGTTCTGACATCGCCGGTCCTTGTCGAAGCGGGTGGTGCGCGCGGCTATGGATTAGGTCTCGGCGTCATTGGCGATGAGTACTTCTCGTTGTTCGCAGGGCTGCAATTCGCCGCAGGCGCTCCTCCTGCGCCGGGAAGCTCGGGATGGGTGGTGCTCACCGAGGAGTGGGCGGCGAAAATCTCGGCTGCGCAGGGGCACACGCCGGTGCCGGGCGACAAAGTGCAGCTCACCTACTTCGGAAATGAAACATTTACAATCAGGGAAGTGACTCTGGCCGGAGTCATCCGCTACCAGCCTTCCAGCGAGTTTCTCGGACAGGTTATCATGGTCGATGGCCGCATCCTGCGGGCGCTCTGCGGCTACGCGCAAACCGATGCCAGGCCTTCAGCGGGGACCAGCCTGCCTGCCACACCGCCACCAGGGGCCGCGAGTGGTGATATCGATTCGCTGTTTTCATCCGAATCGAGCCCTTCCGCGGCGGACGGAAAAACCGAGCAGTCCTCGGCTCCTGTAAGCCTGGACGAGCTCAAGAGAATGATGTCGGAAGCGCACCGCGCCGGAGTGGCAGCGGACATCTCCCCGCTCGGCCACCAGGGCGCATGGAATTTCATACTGGTCAGGACCGCGCCCGGCGCCGACAAGGGCCGCGTCGCCAATGCACTGCGAAAAGATCTGTCCGGCGCAGGTCTCACCGTGCAAGTGAGAGACTGGCGGGGAACCGCGGGCGCCGTTGCGCTCTATGTCTTCCTCATGCAGATTGTGCTGTACACCGGTCTTTTCATGGTGGGCGGGATCGTTGTCATTCTCACCATGAACTCCCTGGTGATGTCCGTGTTCGAGCGCACCGGGGAGATCGGCACGATGCGCGCAATCGGGGCTCGGCGCGGATTCATTCGAGGGCTGTTCATCGTCGAAACGCTCGCCCTTACCCTGATCTCGGGTGTCACAGGGATTCTCCTCGGCTCCCTGGGGGTAGCTCTCCTCGACAAGGCAGGTCTGCGATTCAACAACCAGATCCTTTCGCTCGTATTCGGCGGCTCCTCACTCCATGTCGCCATCTCGAACGGCAATATCGTACTGTCGTGTGCCGCCTCGCTCATTCTCGGCACGGTCGCGTGGGTGTACCCGGTTCGTCTGGCGCTGCGGATTCCCCCCGTTCGCGCCATTCACACGGTGTGATGGCAGGCATGACGATTCAGATCGCGTTTCGGAATTTCACGCGCAACAGCCGCCGCTTCATACTGCTCGGGCTTTCCGCCTCTGCGGGCTTCTTCTTCGTCTGCACCGTTCAGAGCCTTGTTGCGGGTCTTTCAAGCCAGATCAACACGCGCGGCGCCCGCTATTATGGCGGGCACGTCATCATCAGCAGGGTGGAAGGCGCCGCACCTGTTACCCCGGCTGCCGCCGAGGACCGTTTCATAGGGGAGGCGATTTCCCGGGCCGGAATCCATCCTGCAGCGATCTCCCACCGGACTCACCTCGGGTCGCAGGGGGTCGTGTTTTCCAACGGTGAATCGGTGCAGATCCGGCGTGTAATCGGCATGGATTGGTCCACCGAGGGCCCCAAGATCAGCGGGCTCCAGTTTGTGTCCGGCAGGCCGGAAGAGATGAAGGAACCGGGCGGGGTTTTGATCTCTGAGGTGACCGCGCGGCTGCTCCGAGTCCGGGTGGGAGACCAGATCATTCTGCAGGTCAACAGAGATGCGGGCGCACTCAACACGCTGCCGCTCGTAGTGAAGGCCATATTTCGAGAGGTGAGCATATTCGGATACTACACCGTGTACATGGACCGAGGCGTTCTCAACCGCGCACTCGGAAAAGACCCTGACTCCAGCGCCTCGTTCGGCCTGTACCTGGACGACTATCGAGCGGCGGGCAGGATATCGGCGGCTCTTTCCAGGGCCTTGGACGGCCGCTATACGGCAGTGCCGGTTGTGACCTTCATGCCTGAGATCGGCACGATGCTGAAGGCCCTGACCGTGGTCAGCTATGGCATCCTTGCGCTCCTGTCCCTTGTCATTGCCGTGGGCATTCTGAACATTTACCGGGTGATCATCTATGAGCGCACCAGGGAGATCGGTACGATGCGCGCTATTGGAGTGCAGAGATCGCAGGTGCGGAACATAATTCTCTGCGAGGCGATTTTCCTCGCCTTGTGCAGCGTCGCTGCGGGTCTTGCATGCAGCATTCTGGCGCTGTCGGCTGTTTCCCAGATCCAGCTGAGCGGCGCCTCCGGGTTCGACATCTTCCTGGACCGCGGACACCTGAGCTGGATCCTGTATCCTGAAAACGTGGGAGTCGACGCAATGCTGATTGCCCTGATCACCCTTTTCGGCGCCCTGGGTCCCGCCCGATCAGCACAGCGGATCGAGCCTGTGGTTGCAATTCGGGCCGAATGAAGAGGAGCATATGAGAGTTCAGTCCCGTGCAGCGCGGATTTGCCTGCTTCTCGCCCTATCTGCGGGAGCCATAGCGAGGCCTTGTCCAGGAGGAGCGCAGGCTGCCGCCAGCACCCCCGATCTTGTCCAGCTGCTCAATAAGGCCGACTCCTTGGTGACTTTCCCTGATTCCGATTTTTCCGCTCAGTACACCTTCATACAGGAATCCCCCGGCCAGGGGACGAACTCCAAA